>NZ_JBPVIS010000016.1:0-78912 GCF_051660965.1 Vibrio glycogenivorans
TCGAGGTTCGAGGTTCGAGGTTCGAGGTTCGAGGTTCGAGGTTCGAGGTTCGAGGTTCGAGGTTCGAGGTTCGAGGTTCGAGGTTCGAGGTTCGAGGTTCGAGGTTCGAGGTTCGAGCAAAATCGTGTCAATGGGTTGATAGGCTGTCAAGCCTAACAATTAATGCTCAGCTTTCACCACTTAGTCAGCTTCTGGTGAGCCCCGTCATAAAAGCGCTCTCCCCTCGTAGGGCAAAGCCCGCACTCGCTCCCCGCCCCTCGAACCTTTTTTACAAAGGGAGCCAATAAGCCAAAGCCCCCCAAGCCCCAACCCATATCATCACCACAGCAGCATCGAACCATCCTTTGCGCGACATTGTTAACCTCATTCTCTGTGATTGGGGAACCTTCCCCAATGTTGTCAATTAGTTACAATGTTTAGCAAATTACACGCCAAAATGATTACATCTCGTTCAAATGACCGCTTTTTGTGATATTGCTTGGCTTTCTGGTCGCGCTTGCAGGTATTCGACGAAACAATCGGCCATCGAGACGGTAGTCACTATTGAACCTGGGAGCTGGTTCAGTATCGCGTCATAACCCTCTTTACCCTTCATGGTATAAGCCGATGAGGTACCACAATAGATCGCCTCTGGATCAACGTCTTGCCAAAGTCCCTGGTCATCGCAGACCTGCAGGTGTTCAATGCGCTCGCCCGGTGGGTTATCCGGCTGATAATCAAAGCGCAGACGACTGGTGTAAGGGTATGAACCTGAGCCCGTGCCCTCGACTCCATTATTGAGCGCATTATTGATTGCCCCTTCGAGTGTCAGGCGAAGTGCCTCTCCCGAGAGACGATAAACACCAATCGGCACGGCAAATGGCAATAATTTTCCGGCAATATCGGCAACCGAGATCTCACCGGCATGGAGTGAGTTACGCACCCCACCAGCATTATGCAGTGCAAACTGGATATCGTGGCCTCGATTTCTCATTGCGAACAAAAACGAGTCCGTGACAAGCGGCGCTACCTCACTAGCGCCCTGCTCGTCAGGAATGCGAACATGGCGAAGTGGCCTTTCGAGGACAGTGACGACTTGCTCTGCGAGTTGCTTAACGCAAGGCATATAGTTGTCACGCAGTAAACCCTGCACCTCGGGATCTTTCTTACACACCACGACATTTGGGTGCTGGCGAATCCATTCACACGCCGCTTGATACTGCGCATCACTGCGCGGCTGATTTAGACTGGCATCGAGAAACACTCGACGGCCAAACAGCAGCTCATTTTGACCCTCAAATCGAACCACCTTGCCATCACGATCAAAGTCGATATGACAATGGCCGATGGATAACGCATGATAACCCGCTTGCACGACATAACAGCCATTAACCAACTGGCCATAACTCTCATCAGCGGCAAACCCCAGCGATGAAAAATCGCCTTGCAGGCGATGACTGTGACCACCGACAATCAGGCCAATCCCTTCCACCTGCTCAGCAAGCGCTTTGTCTTGCTCATAGCCAAGATGGCTGAGCAAAATAATCTTGTTCACACCACTGGCGCGAATAGCCTTCACCGTGCGCAGCGCCACGTCGAGAGAGTTTATAAACGGGGTATCTGGATCTGGGTTGGCAATATCGGTCATTTTGTCTAGCGACAGACCAAAGATGGCCACCGGCTCTCCATCGACCTGCTGAACCACCCAGCGCGCCACTTGCTGCTCATTGTGGTAGGCATAGACATTTTGATTACTGCTAATCTTGTTACGCTTGTGCGCTGCCTCATTCGACAGATCCCAGTTGCCTGCTAGGAGTGGAAACTGGATTCGCTGGGCAAAATCTGCCACGGGCTCGTTACCAAGGTCGAGCTCGTGATTTCCCAAAGCCATAGCATCTAAATCCAGTGCGTTAAGCATCGCGGCGTTGGCTCGCCCCTTAAATAGGGAGAAATACAGGGTACCTTGGAAACAGTCACCAGCGTGTAAAAAAGCAAAGCCACGATTATCACGTGCAGCTTGGGCACGGAGTTGCTTGCTACGCGTGGCGACCCGAGCAAAGCCCCCTGCACTGACGTAAGGCTCAACAATGGGGTCAAGCTCGGTTAGGTGCAACTGCAACGAGGTGGGCTCAAAGTAAGAGTGGGTATCATTAATGTGGGCAACCGTCATTCTGACGGCCTTATGGCGCTTCTCGCTCATAGAATTTTCTCTTGTTTGTACTTATCGTTATCCTAGCGCAAGGCAGATGACAGATTAATTAACCGCAATAGCTTGTTTTAACGAATTATTTACAAGTCTTTGTTTTTGTGAGGGAACTGCCAGTGATTTTTTTCTACCTGCTATACTCTAGAAACACAGAGTCTCTCACTAAGGAGACAAGATGCAGCTAGACAGGATTGAGATTTCTGGTTTTCGCGGTATTCGCCGCCTTTCCTTGCAGTTTGATGAACTCACCACCCTTATCGGTGAAAATACTTGGGGCAAGTCATCCCTTTTGGATGCACTTTGCATCGCGTTGCCCACGTCAGGGGAGTTGTATGAGTTCGAAATGACCGATTTCCATGTCGATTACGCCATCGCGCATCCACAAACACAGCACCTGCAGATTATCTTATCTTTCATTGCTAGCGATGAACTCGAAGTGCGTGCAGGGCGATATCGCAAAATAAAGCCGATTTGGACACTCGATGATGACGGTAAACGTCGCATCTATTATCGCCTCAGTGCCACACGCAATGGCTATGATATCACGACTCACTACGCCTTTCTCGATGCGAATGGCCTGCCACTGAAACTGCACCACAGCGAAAAGCTCGCTCAAGAGTTGATGTCGCTGCATCCCGTGATCCGTCTGCGCGACTCACGCCGCTATACCGACTATGCCAATGGCCAGGATATCAATACCCGAGCCGAAAAGCGTATCCAAAACACCTATCGACGCTTGCTTGCCACCCCGGGGCATGTCAACAAAGGCGAGATAAAAAGCAGTCTCAACACAATGAATGAACTTGTTGAACACTACTTCTCTTTCAAGGCGAAGGCAAATCATAATCCGCGTCAAAAACGTGATGGGCTGTTCCACGCCACCACGCATGACCAGACTTTGGCACAAAGTATCGGTGAATCAAGCAGTAAGCAAACCCGCCTCTTAATGCTCGGCCTGCTTAACGCTTACCTGCAAGCGAAAGGGCCCAGTAACCTCAGACGCTGCGCTCGCCCAATTTTGCTGATCGAAGACCCAGAAGGCCGCCTGCATCCGACCCATTTGGCTAGGGCATGGGGCCTACTTCGGCTGTTACCAATGCAAAAAATCCTCACCACTAACAGCGCTGAGCTACTGCGCCAAGTCTCGCTGTTCTCAATCCGGCGCTTGGTGCGTCAATCTGATCGCACCGTCGCGCGCTGCGTCAAGGATAGACACTTAAGTCAAGACGAACTTCGGCGAATTGGTTTTCATATTCGCTTTCATCGCTCCGGTGCCATGTTTGCGCGCTGCTGGCTGTTGGTCGAGGGGGAAACGGAGGTTTGGCTATTTAATGAAATCGCCAATATCTGTGGCTACAACCTTGCAGCGGAGGGCGTGCAGATTATTGAGTTTGCTCAATCCGGCCTTAAATCTCTGATCAAAGTTGCCAAGGCGCTCGACATTGACTGGCATGTCGTCACCGACGGTGACCAAGCCGGGAAGAAGTACGCCGCTGCCGTCAGGGCCATGCTCGGTGATGAGCAAGAGCGACACCGATTAACCGAGTTACCAGAGCGAGATATCGAACACTTTCTTTATCAAAATGGCTTTGAGCCGTTTTTCCGCGAGATGGTAAAAATCCCGCCAGACCATCCTATTCCGGCTAAAAAAGTGGTGCACAAGGTACTCAAAAAGAAAGCTAAGCCCGATCTCGCCCTAGCGATCGTCGGTCACTGCGAGCATCGCGGTGCAGACTGTATCCCCCTCCTCCTACGTTGGACACTCAAACGGGTCGTGACGATGGCCAATGGTAATACTTGACGCGAAAGATAATACCCAGGACTAACAACATCTGAATGTTGACAGCAACACCTGTCCTAAATTGGCGGCCAACGTACCTTAAGTGACCCATCAACTTTTTTGAACCGTGCAATTACACCTGTTAACCAGAATGGTCATCAAGTGTCACCAAAGTCATAACCACATGATATTAATCACATTTGGTGCAAATGAAATCTGCGAAAATACTGATAACCTTTATCAGAGTTCTTTTTTCATCGTCTTAGCCTTGCCTCACCGCAACTAAAGTGGACGGACTTCTAGTCCTGTCAGGTGGAAACAAATATTACATATAAGAAAATGTGATACAGCTTTTAAATTTAATCAATTTTACTTATCATAGCGCGGCTTGATATAGTTGTGGTGTTGTTGTGGCAAGAGGCCAAAAACAGCATCGGTTTACCGATTAAATAAAGATGTATCGCTTGGGTAAGTTATGAATAATCACGATTCCAGCAACAATCTCCTTTTCTCACCTGCAGAAATGATGGCGGAAGCCGAAAAGTTTGCACTGAGCAAAGCCAAAAAGACCAGCAGTATGACGCTGAGCCTTGCGGTGATGGCCGGTGCGTTTATCGGGCTTGCGTTTGTCTTCTATATTACAGTGACAACAGGAAGCGCCGCAGCAGGTTGGGGCATCAGTCGCCTGACTGGTGGTTTAGTCTTTAGCATGGGGCTGATTTTGATCGTTTTGTGTGGTGGTGAGCTGTTTACCAGTTCAGTACTGTCCAGTATCTCTTGGGCAAATCGACAAATCACTCTGAAGAAAATGCTCTCGCTGTGGGCAAAGGTATACATCGGTAATTTTGTCGGAGCCATGTTTATGCTCTTGATGATCTCTGCAGGAGGACTGCTCCTTTTGCACGATGGTCAATGGGGCTTAAACGCACTGAATATCGCTCAGCATAAAATTCACCATACACCAGTTCAGGCTTTTGCTTTGGGTGTGCTTTGTAATCTGTTGGTATGCCTAGCCATCTGGATGACGTTTAGCTCAGCCAATGCCTTAACAAAAGCCCTGCTGATGATCCTGCCGGTGGCAATGTTTGTTTCCAGTGGATTCGAACACTCGGTGGCGAATATGTTTATGGTTCCACTTGGAATCGCAATTCATAGCTTCGCACCTGAGAGCTTCTGGCAGATGGTCGCCGTTGACCCGCAACAATACAGTGACTTAACCGTCTCGACGTTTTTGTTGGCCAACTTGCTGCCAGTCACGCTGGGTAATATTTTTGGTGGTTCGGTATTAGTTGGACTGGCTAACTGGTCTATCTATCGCCGACCACAGTTAAAAGCAAATACAAGTTCCGTGGGAACAATAACTATCGCGACGGCGCCTACGGCAACCAAACCCTCTGATGTTGTCGTCAGAAGCCTTACCGAAACCAGTCCACTGACATTGAATGCAGATACGCTTTTGCCAGAAGCCGTCGATATGATGTTGGATAGCCAAGTACCAGGTGCGCCAGTTTGTGATGTTAATGGCCGCTTGGAGGGTTTCCTGTCACTGCATGATGTGATGGTGGATTATTGGTGTCATGATTACCTGCCAAGTAAGGACACCAAAGTCGCCGACGTAATGAGTCGGAATGTGGTAGCGGTCAACGCAAGCGATCACCTGGTGGATGTGATCGAGTATCTGTGTGTCGATAAAACCCAGCTGTATTCAAACGAAGATTTGGATATTGCCGCACCGACTGTCGCTTTGCCAGAGTATCAGCGTGCGCAAGTCATGCATGTGAGCAAGCCAAGCACACTGCCTGTACTGGAAAATGGGGTCTTTATCGGTATCTTAACCAGAAAACGCGTTGTGGCTGAGCTGTGTCGCATTTATAAAATGGGTGCTTTGGACAAGCCACAGGCAATGCCTCTTTCAGGCACGCCAAGCTTTGTACCAAGCAACTCAACTATCTAGCCGAGCCTTTTAGCGCTAGAGAGAAACATTTTTAAGATTATTCTTGGGAAATAAGATCAAAAGGTGGCCTTTATGGCCACCTTTTTTTTCCCTACGGGAAAGAGGCGAGAGTCGAGATCGCTTTGCTGCGAGAGGCGATGGGTACTTAAGACGAAGGTTACTTCTTGATGCCTTCGACGTGCAGCTCCATGTCTACGTAGCTGGATGTGCCCATGACCGGGATATTAAAGTCCTCCAGCTCGAGTCGCGTTGTGCCTAGGAAACCGGCGCGTTCGCCGCCCCACGGGTCTGTGCCTGCACCGATAAACTCGGCATTGATCACGATAGGTTTGGTCACACCGTGTAAAGTGAGATCACCGCTGATGTCCAGCATACCATCGCCTTTGTCAGTGACGCTTGTGCTGGTAAAGGTGGCGCTTGAGTATTTTGAGGCGTCGATAAAATCGCCACTGCGGATATGCTTATCACGCTCGGCGTGGTTCGAATCGAGGCTGCGTGTATCTACCACTACGTTGACTTTAGATGCGCCAACATCCTCAGGGTCATAAGAGAAGTCACCCTCAAAACTGTTAAAACGGCCCTTAATAAAGCTATAACCGAGATGGCTGACCTTGAAGTTAACCGATGCATGTGCACCTTTGGTATCAATGACATAATCCGCCGCGCTCACCGCCATTGGCAACGCCAATGCTGCTGCCAATCCGGCAATGATTCCCAATTTATTCATTTTGCGCCTCCTATCATTTTGCGTAAGGTATTGTCTTTATCTATCACATGATGTTTGATCGCAGCCAGTGCATGACCACTCGCCATGATGATTAGTGCCCAAGCCGCATAAAAATGGATCTCTCCAGCCAAGTCAGCCTGCCCTTCGAACAACTTACCAATACCGGGGACTTTAAACCAATTAAATACCTCTATGCCTCGGCCATCCTCTGTAGAGATCAAATACCCCGAGGTGCCAATAACCAAGACTAGGCCATAGAGCGCAAGGTGACCAAGGTGGGCTGCAGTTTTGATCAAAGGACTGCCGTCAATTTCAGGCGTCGGTAGGAGTCGGTTCCAGAGAAAACGAATCAGGGTCAAGGTGACAATCAGTACACCGATTGACTTGTGCCAATGAGGGGCTGTGCGGTACCACTCACTGTAATAACTCAAGTCCACCATCCATAATCCGACCGCGAACATGCCGATAAAAACGATCGCACTGACCCAGTGCAACAGTCTAGAAACTAGGTTGTATTGCGTTACTGCTTTCATAGCTAATCCGTAAATACCTCTCCAACCAGCGATAGTCATCGATGGATGTGAGCAAAATCCATACAAACAGTATTTGTGATCAACTGGGTTTAGAAAAGTAGCGAGATTTGATGAAATCATTCAAAATATTTGAACAACAGAGCAAAACTATTTGTATGTCATAAATTTAGGTCTATACCTATGCTATGGTTTGATACCCAAGCAATTGTATATTCAGCTCGACAACTTCTCTCAGGAAAGGGCCTCGCAGAAATAGGGCCAGATAGAAACAGTCTCGTGTAACATGGAGCACCCAACGCCTTGCTATCGGATATTTTGGTTCAAAGTATTAATCAGTTTCAGCACGACTGTTTGAAGCTATGTGAGCGCAACTACCCTGCGATCCACAATAAAGGAATGACGGAGCACCATATGGGGTTGGCCTTTACCCGTCGCTTAGTAAGGACGCTTAACGAATTTGGCCACGTTAGCGAGGTGGTGCCCTTAGAATTGTTGCCCAAGCGCGATCTACCCCACCACTACCGGGTCAGTTGTGAGCTTGGCAGCGTCTGGGTGATCACCCAACATATGGTCAACGCCAGTGGTATCTACCGCGATAAGCTGATCCACGATATCGTACAGTGGCGTAGCGAGTTTGGCTATGCTATCCAGCCCAATGACTTGTTAATGGTGGTGGCAGATCACTGGCTGACACGCAGCCAAAGTAGTCGAGAACTGATCCACTGGTGGATGGGGATGCTACCTGATGAGATTGGTGCCTATCAGTCTCAGGGGATCAGCTTGTACGAGTGTGACTCGCAGTTGCGCCAAACCTTCGAGCATCACTTTGCAATGACGCCCCACTACCTCAAGATAGCCCACCCTCTCAAACGCGTGGATAGTGAGGCATTAGTGCGCAAATATGTCCAGCTCTATGCGGTCATTGAGTGGGAGCGCTAGCTTTTAATCTCACCATAGCGCTCAAGATACAAAATCGTCGCTGCCGTTCGAGAGGCTACTTGGAGCTTTTTGAGCAAGCTTTTCATGTGCACCTTCACCGTGGACTCTGAGATAAACAGCCGGTCAGCAATCTGTTTATTGCGAAACCCTTGCGCGACCTCCTGCAAAATCTGCATCTCTCGTTCGGTCAATTGATCAAAGTTATCTTGAGTCTGGCCACGGTTGCGCAGATATTCAGCCACCACCTCACTGTACGCTGGCTGACCATTGAGCGACTCACGGATCAATCGCACCATCTCATCGGGCTCGGTATCTTTGAGTAGATAACCGTCCGCGCCCGCTTTTACCAGCCAATCGATATCTGAGGGACTGTCTGACACGGTTAGGATCACCACCGTTGCATCAATATTATCCGCACGCAAAGCCTTGAGGGTATCTAAACCCGACATGCCCTTCATATTGAGGTCGAGTAGAATAAGATCTGGGCTGGTTAGGTTTGCCTGGGCAACGGCATCCGCTCCATTACTGGCCTCTGCCACCACCTCAAAATCACTTTCGAAGCTAAGCAGTTGATTGATCCCTCTGCGCATCAAAGGGTGATCGTCCACCAGCAGTACTCTGTTTACTGTCACCTTCATCTCCCTATACCAAAGAAAATACCAAGCTCACCTCAGTGCCCCTCATTTGTCGAGATTGCACTGTCAAGCGACCATGCAGGCGGTCAGCTCGCTCGCGCATGATACTCATACCATAATGATTGAGCTTATCTTCACTGCTATCAAACCCAATGCCATCGTCATTGATCGTGACGCACACATCACCATGATCTTCAATACAGCGCACCGCAATCTTAGTGGCTCTAGCGTGCTTCATGGCGTTGATCGTCGCCTCTCGTATCAACTGTAGCAAGTGCACTTGCTGATGGGCATCCAACTCAACAGAAGACAAACCATTTTCCAGCGTAACCTCGGTGTCGGATTGCTCATTGAGCTGCGCTAACATCTCGCGTAACGCCACACCAAAATCACCCTGTTTAATTGTAAGTCGAAAAGTCGTCAATAGCTCGCGAAGTTGGGTATAAGCCTCTGAAATGCCAGAATCTAACTCTGAAATCGTGATACTAAGCGGTTTGTTGCTTGAGTCCTCAGCCATATGCCGCTTGAGTAGTGTCATCTGTATTTTTAGGTAAGACAAAGATTGTGCCAGCGAATCATGTAGTTCACGGGCGATGGTTGCTCGCTCTTCAGCAAGGAGCAATTGCTCCGCTTGACGCTGAGCACGATTATAGAAAATGGCACGCGATAGGATCTGAGTAAAGTTATCGATCAAGCTCGCTTCCGGATGGGTCTGTTGACAGTAAAAATGCAGCGCTCCCAGATGTTCGCCATCAATGACTAGGTCTCGATAAATCACCGATTCAGGAGCAATTTTATCTCCATTCACCTGAGATCCCTCGACAAGCGAGATATGATTATCATCCACATCATCAATATCGAGCTGAACCTGCTCTATCGATTCGATGCTGACGATATGGCGCAAAATGGCTTGAAAGTTGTCAATGTTAATCCGCGCACCGGCCAGCTCTTGCGATGAGCGGTACAACACCTGCAATGAGTGGTTGGCCCCTTGCAGTTCATGCGTTTTCTCATCGACCACCTGCTCCAAACCACGATACAGTTTGCCGAGCTCAAACGCCATATTAGAGAAGGTGCGGCTTAACTCACCGATCTCTGTCCGGCGGTTTTGCTC
This sequence comes from Vibrio glycogenivorans, assembly GCF_051660965.1. Lineage (NCBI taxonomy): Bacteria > Pseudomonadati > Pseudomonadota > Gammaproteobacteria > Vibrionales > Vibrionaceae > Vibrio > Vibrio glycogenivorans. Next base: position 9,868 of record NZ_JBPVIS010000016.1, read on the forward strand.
CAATTTCACATCAAAGCTGCGATTTTGAACCTGCTTACTGGCCGTGACCAGCGCCGCTAGGGGGGAAACGACCTCGCGGCGAATGTACACAACCACGTAGATACTGGATAGCAAGATCCCACCCAGACCTAGCCCGCCGATCACCGTAAGATTGGACAATTTGCGCTCCGAGTGAAGTTGAAGCTTAAGTACAAAATCATCAATTTGGGCAACAAAGCTCGCGACTAACGGCAAGTATTGCTGGGGAGCCTCTCCCTCAAGGACTTGCTTAAGCTCTTGCCAGCGCATTACTAACTGAAAATAGTCGTTCGAGATGTGCTTCGGCACCCGCCAATCATCCAGAGCCCGCATAGAGGTGGAGTTTATTGACTGCTCAAACTGCTCAATGTGGAAAGTAAAATCGGTGGAGTTTATCTGTATATCATGCGCCAACCGATAGCTCTGCATTCGCATTGAACCAGAGACGTTAACCGCCTCAGCGTCATTGAGGCTAGAGGATAAGTTATAGATCGCAAACGTCGTTGTTCCAAGCGACAACAGCACAATCACCACCATCGCGTAAACGATGTTCTTGGTCACCGATTTATCTTGGGCGGATATTTGCCTTAAGCGTCCTTTTATTACTTGTACAACATTCATTTAGGTACTCAGTTTACTCATTTGTGATCTCTCTCCTGAGCAATTATTGATCTAAAACAACCTCAATTACCAATTACCTCTTAGTAGGTATTTAACCAAACATGACCAAACCTACACTTTATGTGTTGAATTGTGAATGCTTCTGGCGGAGCTTGACTATACTTTTAACATTAATGCAACAATCTAACGGGAGATGTGCGTGGTCGATTTATCCAAGCGGGCCTTATTGCGGAGTCGGACTTCTCCCTCCGTCTCACACCAGCTTCCTTGGCTTACCTCCCTGCAATCTCTCTACAAAGACTGTACGCAATGTGGCCAGTGTATCAGCGCCTGTGAAACTCAGATCATCGTCAAAGGCGATGGCGGCTTTCCCAGCGTCGACTTCAGTAAGGGCGAATGTGTATTTTGTTACCACTGCGCTGAGGCGTGCGAGGAGACACTGTTCAAACCACGACATGACAGTCCATGGGAGATTAAGGCCAGGATTAATGAGGGATGTTTGGCCAAAAAGAATATCGAGTGTCGTAGTTGCAGCGATATGTGCGAGCCGATGGCGATTCAATTTAAGCCCCAGATTGGTCGTGTCGCCCAACCGATACTCAATCTAGAGCAATGTAACGGCTGTGGTGCGTGTGTTGCCAGCTGCCCGAGCAATGCGATAACTGTGAGCAATTAAAACAACAAATGGATGAATCCATGCAATTAAATGAAGTGCATATCTCCAGCCTTGTCGTGCATTGTGAGCCTCTTCACTTGGCCGTTGTCAAGGCACAGATTGAAGAGCTTGATGGTGCTGAGGTCTACGGCGACAGCCCTGCTGGCAAAATCGTGGTGGTGCTAGAAACCGACAGCCAAGGTTTTATCACCGAGACGATCGATACCATCAGCCATCTACCCAATGTATTGAGTACAGTGTTGGTCTATCACCAAATTGACGCTGACGGCCAAATTGACACTGACAGAGCAGAACAGCCGAACGAAGACACTGGAATCGAGCATTCCCAAATCGAGGGTGAAGCATGAAAATGACACGACGTGCGTTTGTTAAGGCAAACGCAGCTGCATCAGCCGCCGCCGTTGCCGGTATTACCTTGCCGGCGAGTGCGACCAATCTGATTGCCAGCTCCGAACAAACTAAAATCACTTGGGACAAGGCACCCTGCCGCTTTTGTGGTACCGGCTGCTCAGTTCTGGTAGGCACACAAAATGGCAAGGTGGTCGCGACTCAGGGTGACCCTGAGTCCCCAGTCAACAAGGGCTTAAACTGCGTAAAAGGCTACTTTCTCTCCAAAATTATGTACGGTACCGACCGTTTGACCAAACCCTTGTTACGCATGAAGGACGGTCAGTATAACAAAGACGGAGAATTTACCGAGGTGTCTTGGGATGTGGCTCTCGATACCATGGCCGAGAAGTGGAAGGCCGCGCTCGCTAACAAAGGGCCAACCAGTGTGGGCATGTTTGGCTCCGGTCAATGGACAGTCATGGAGGGTTATGCTGCCTCCAAGCTAATGAAGGCAGGCTTTCGCTCTAATAACATCGACCCGAACGCTCGCCATTGCATGGCATCGGCCGTAGTGGGCTTTATGCGTTCATTTGGTATTGATGAGCCGATGGGCTGTTACGATGATTTCGAACACGCAGACGCCTTCGTCCTCTGGGGCTCAAACATGGCCGAGATGCACCCGGTTTTATGGACCCGCATCACTGACCGACGCCTGAGCTACCCTCATGTACGTGTTAACGTCCTCTCCACCTATTATCACCGCTCCTTCGAGCTGGCTGACACAGGCTATATTTTCAAACCCCAATCGGATTTGGCCATCGCCAACTATATTGCCAATTACATCATTGAAAATGATGCGGTTAATTGGGATTTTGTCAACAAACACACCAATTTTACCCAAGCAACTACTGATATTGGATATGGACTCCGCGATGATGATCCTCTGCAAAAGGCGGCGGCGAATCCTAATTCGGGTGATATCAGCATGATTTCCTTTGAGGAGTATAAAGAGTCGGTAGCACCCTATACGCTCGAGCGCGCCCATGAGATCTCTGGGGTAGAAAAAGAAAAGCTTGTCGAACTCGCCAAGCAATATGCCGACCCAGATACCAAGGTGATGTCCCTCTGGACCATGGGGGTGAATCAGCATACCCGAGGGGTTTGGATGAATAGCCTGATTTACAATATCCACCTTCTCACCGGTAAGATCTCTACTCCAGGCAACAGCCCGTTCTCACTCACAGGACAACCCTCTGCCTGTGGTACGGCTCGTGAGGTCGGAACCTTTGCGCACCGCCTTCCCGCCGATATGGTGGTCGCCAACCCTAAACACCGTGAGAAAGCCGAGAAGATCTGGAAGCTCCCTGAAGGCACCATTCCGCCTAAACCAGGCTTCCACGCGGTGCTGCAAGACCGCATGCTCAAAGATGGCCAGCTCAACGCCTACTGGGTGCAGTGCAATAACAACATGCAAGCGGGACCAAACATCAATACTGAGCGGCTTCCGGGCTATCGTAATCCGGAAAACTTTATTGTTGTGTCGGATGCTTATCCGACTGCCACCGCGCAAGCGGCCGACTTGATTCTGCCAACCGCAATGTGGATTGAGAAAGAAGGCGCCTACGGTAATGCAGAGCGCCGCACTCAAGCCTGGTATCAACAAGTAGAGACAGTGGGTGAAGCTAAGTCTGACCTGTGGCAACTGATGGAGTTCTCAAAACGCTTCAAAATGGAGGAGGTATGGCCGGAAGAGTTACTCGCCAAGGCTCCTGAATATCGCGACAAAACCATGTACGACATGCTGTTCGCAAATGGCCAGATTGATGCGTTCCCGATAGAGCAAGCCCGTGAGCTCAACGACGACGCCCACCACTTTGGCTATTACGTGCAAAAAGGCATCTTCGAAGAGTACGCTCAGTTCGGCCGTGGTAAAGCCCACGACTTGGCCGACTATGAGGTCTACCACCAAGTACGTGGTTTGCGCTGGCCAGTCGTTGATGGCGAAGAGACATTATGGCGCTTTAAAGAAGGCTATGACCCTTATGCTAAAGAGGGCTCAGGCTGGGATTTCTATGGCCATGAAGATGGCAAGGCACGTATTATCTCAGCCCCTTACGAGGCGCCACCAGAAGAGCCCAATGATGAGTTCGATATGTGGCTGTGTACTGGTCGTGTATTGGAGCACTGGCATACCGGTACCATGACCCGTCGCGTACCAGAACTGTACCGCGCTGTTGCAGATGCAGTCTGCTACATGCACCCAGACGATGCCAAAGCGAGGGATTTGCGTCGCGGCGATGAGGTGGTGATCTCCAACCCACGTGGTGAGGTTCGAGTTCGAGTCGAAACGCGAGGAAGAAATCGTCCACCACAAGGCTTGGTGTTTGTCCCATTCTTTGATGCACGCATTCTGATCAACAAGTTGATCCTCGATGCTACCGATCCACTGTCGAAACAAACCGACTACAAAAAATGTCCGGTTAAAGTGACTAAGGTAGCCTAGTGCATCCCTGCTCGGCGGTCACGCTCTCGTGGCGCGCCGACCATATGAGCCTTCGGGCGGAGATAGAAAAATGAAAAAATTCATTATCGCACTATTTTCTGTTTGTGCTGCGGCGACTGGCATTGCGTACGCCGAACTCGACAACCCTGGCGGTGTCGGTGGTCTCAGCTCATTGCGTGGTGACACGCGACTTGAAGAAACGCGTCCGGCTGACGGTTTCAAGGACTATCCAAAGGAGCAAGCACTTGAGAGTGACTATGTGTTTCAGCCACCACTGGTTCCTCATACTATTCGTAACTATGAAGTTTCACTCAATGCAAACAAATGTCTATCTTGCCATAGCTGGAAAAATGCGCCAGCGATGGGCGCCACCAAGATCAGTGTGACCCACTACGTGAATCGCCAAGAAGCGGTGCTCGCAGATATGTCACCTCGTCGCTATTTCTGTTTGCAGTGTCATGTACCTCAGGTTCAAGCCAAACCTTTGGTCGACAACGATTTCGAGCGAGTGGAATCACTACGTTAGTCGTGACTAGCGACAACGAGAGAGGCAAATTATGAAAATACTTAAAGCGTTTTGGAAGAGGTTAGCAAGCCCAAGTAAGGCGGCAGCAGGTGTTGTGTTGTTCCTTGGTTTTGCTGGCGGTCTTCTGTTCTGGGGCGCGTTCAATACTGGCATGGAAGCAACCAATACCGAGGAGTTTTGTTCTGGTTGTCATGCCCCAATCGTGGCAGAGATCCAAGAGACCATTCACTACTCTAACCGCTCAGGCGTGCGCGCAATCTGCTCCGACTGCCATGTGCCCCATGAGTGGACGGACAAAATTGTGCGTAAGGTTCAGGCTTCTAAAGAGCTGTACGCCCACTTTGTGCTAAAGACCATCGACACACCTGAGAAGTTCCAAGCTCGCCGCGGTTACCTGGCCGAGCGGGAATGGGCTCGACTGCAAAAGAATGACTCATTAGAGTGCCGTAACTGCCATGAGTTTGATTTTATGGACTTTTCTGAGCAGGGTAGTCGCGGTGCCTCACAGCACTCTACCGCACTGGCCTCAGGTGAAAAAACCTGTGTTGACTGCCACAAAGGCATCTCTCATCGCCTTCCAGATATGGAAGGGGTTGAAGGCTGGCAATAAGGAGACAAACTTTGAGTACACTTGAATCCGTTATCTGGCATATCCTCGGCTACAGTGCAATGCCATTTATTATCCTGGCTGGCTTTGCCGGCGTAGCAGCCGTTTCACTTTGGGTACTATCACTGGGCAAAGACAAAGAAATTTAAGGACGGGCTTTGCCCTGCGAGGAGCGAGTACGGGCGTTGCCCTCCGGGGTCCGAGGAGTTCAACGCGCGCGGCTGACTCCTCGCTCCTCGGAACGAAGTGAAACCCGCTCCTCGAACCTAAACACAGTAACGAGGCTCGGGTACGGGCGCTGCCCTTCGGGGTTCGAGGAGGTCAACGCACGCGTCAAATTCCTCGCTCCTCGGAACGAAGTGTAACCAGCTCCTCGAACCTAGATCAGCGCGTAAAAAAAAAAGTGGCTTTCGCCACTTTTTCACTTTCGGTAAATTAAATCGCATTACTCAACGATCGGGAGGGTTTGCTTGACGTAATCGCCAGGTGCATTGCCTAGAACTGGGAAGTTCTCTGAGCCCACTTTGAATGGAGCGACTTTTTCTTCTGCGTTGAACTGCTTCAGCCAGTTATCCCAGTGAGGCCACCATGACCCCTCTTTACGGTCGGCATTACTGAACCACTCATCGGCAGAATCATCGAGGTTGTCATTGACGTAGAAACCGTATTTGTTCTTCGCCGGATGGTTGACGATACCTGCGATGTGACCTGATTCACCCAAAACGAAGGTCTTATTACCACCGGTGTTTAGTGCACCGCGGTAAGTCCCTTGCCAGAGAGCAATGTGGTCGTCTTTAGTCGAGATAAAGTAAGTCGGGATCTTAATCTTATTCAGATCGATCCACACACCACCAACCTTGACACCCTTGTCTTGCACCAACTTGTTCTCTAGGTAAAGCTCACGCAACAAGAAGTTGTGTGTCGCGGCAGAAACGTTGGTACTGTCGCTGTTCCAATACAACAAATCGAAGTCGACTGGAGCGCCACCTTTGAGGTAGTTATCAACGTAGTAATTCCAGTACAGGCTGTTTTCACGTAGCAAGCTGAACGTCACACTGATTGAGCGACCATCCATGTATCCTCTGGCGTTGTTTTGAGCCTCAACGGCCGTGACAACCGGATCATTGATGTAGGCACCTACTTCACCAGGTTGTGAGAAGTCGAGTAAGGTGGTGAAGAATGTTGCTGACTTAATGCGCTTTTTCATACGCTTAGCAGCGTAGTACGCAATCGTTGTCGCCAGTACAGTACCACCTATACAATAGCCCGCAGCATTGATCTGCTCTTGACCGGTAATGTCTTCAATTGCAGTCACCGCTTTGGCAACACCTTCCGTGACGTAATCGCCAAACTCAACCTGAGCTTGCTCTTTACCCGGGTTGCGCCATGACATCAAGAACACACTATGCCCTTGCTCAAGTAGCCACTTAACCAAAGAGTTACGTGCTGTTAGGTCAAGAATGTAGTATTTGTTGATGAAAGGAGGAACGATCAGCAACGGCGTCGAGTTAACCTGCTCAGTTAACGGACGGTATTGGATCAGTTCGAACAACTCATTTTTAAACACCACATCGCCTTCGGTAACCGCAACATCTTCACCAACACGGAATGCGTTGTTATTGGTCATGCGTACTTTCAACACGTCGGCACTGGACTCGAGGTCTTCTTGCAACTGATTCATACCAGAAATCAGGTTTTCACCATTTGATTCCAGTGTAAGCTTGAGCAGCTCTGGGTTGGTTGCAATGAAGTTCGAGGGTGATAGCGCGTTGATCGCTTGGCGTGAGAAAAAGGCAATACGCTCTTTTGATTTTTCATCTAAGCCTTCAATCGACTCGATGGTATCAAGGTACGTTTTGCTAAACAGTAGATACGACTGCTTGATGAAATTAAACATGGCTTCGTTTTGCCATGAAGGATCTGAGAAACGCTTGTCGCCTCTCTCAGCTTGGACTACTTCAGTTCCATTCCCTAGAACAACATTTTGCCAGATCTGCAGTTGTTGTTCCCACCACTCTGACTGAAGCTGAAGCATTGACGCTGGCTGATTAACCGCTTGTTCGAAGAGCTTAGTCGAGTCCTCGAAGTTCACTTGTTGCAGCGCTTTATTTAGCGGTGATTGTACGGCTGCCTTGTTTTGTTCAAAGTCTTCCCACCACTGCTGATTGGTTTCTTGAAGCTTCACAAGGTAGTCCGAAAGGAGATGTGGAAACATGTTATAACTCCTATGTTCGGATAAAAGTCCGCCTCAAAACAGTCATATGCAATAGATTGTGTGACCTCATTAACCTGTCGTTACAAACGATTCAGAGTGGGGTTGCCCCCACTCTCTGCTCTCATAAACTGAAAGCAACTTAATGGTCAATACAACCAGCACTGCCTGGACGGCGGCACAGGATGAACAACTTAAGCAGGCGTTACTGTCTTAAGATTTTCAGAAGTTAGTTTTTCTACGTCTTCTTTAAATTCTTTCGCGATAGATTGCAGCTTAGCGCTGTCATCCATCAGTTGCTGAGAGAACTTAGTTAGCGTTGTAAGCTGTTGGCTGCTGAATGCAGTCAGAGAAGCAACGTCTTTCACGTTTGCTGCAGCTTTCATTTGCTCTAGACCCAGATCGCTGTATGCACGTACTGCATTTAGCTGAAGCTCAGTCACTACTTCAACGTTCTTAGTCATTAGCTGGTTGAACTTGAAGTAAGGTTCTAGCGTTTTTTCAGTTTGATCTGTGAAAGTCTTAAATAGATCTGTATACATGGTAATTCTCCTTTACGAGGTTTTGATTTATCCGTTTTTTACTACACTGCTTTTACAATCACAGCCGTGCCCATTCCACCGCCTACGCAGAGAGAAGCCACGCCAAATTGACCGTTCTGTTTCTTAAGCTCGTGGATCAAAGTAACTAAGATGCGGTTACCCGATGCACCAAGCGGGTGGCCGAGCGCAATTGCGCCGCCATTGAAATTCGCTTTATCTTTGATGCTGTCAACTGACACTTTGTGCTCATCAGCCAGACCGTGAATAACGCCAAGTGCCTGTGCTGCAAATGCTTCGTTAAGTTCGAAAACATCAACGTCATCGATAGACAGCTCAGCTTTAGCCAGTGCCTTGGTCACAGACTCAACTGGACCTAAACCCATGATTTTTGGATCAAGACCAGATTGCGCGTATGAGGCAACTTCAGCAAGCGGCGTTAAACCGTACTCTGCAACCGCACTTTCAGAGGCAAGGATAATGGCACTCGCACCATCGTTGATGCCGGATGCATTACCTGCAGTGACGGTACCTTCGCGATCAAATGCCGGACGCAGTTTCGCCAAGCCTTCAAGCGTTGCGTTCGCTTTTGGATACTCATCCGTATCGAAAACCACCGTTTCGCGACGCTGCTTAACCTCGACCGGTACAATCTCATCGCTGAATTTGCCCGCTTCGATTGCTGCAACGGCTTTTTGTTGGCTTGCCAATGCATAGCTGTCTTGCTGCTCACGAGTTAACTCGTATTTTTTGGCAACATTTTCAGCAGTCACGCCCATGTGGTACTGGTTGAAAACATCCGTTAGACCATCGCTTACTAGCAGATCCTTGGCCGCAACATCACCCATTCTTGCGCCGGTACGAATTGAACCAGGAAGTGCAAAAGGAATTTGCGACATGACTTCAACGCCAGCAGCGATAACAACTCGAGCATCACCAGCACGGATGTGAGAAACTGCATCCATGACTGTTTTCATGCCACTACCACACACCATGTTGAGGGTGTAAGCAGGTACACTCTCAGGGACGCCGGCGAACACTGCAGCCTGACGACCAACACTCATTCCCTGACCTGCGCCCACAACGTTACCGACAATCACTTCATCAACCTGATCGCCAGCCAGACCCGATGCCTCAAGCGCACCTTTAATCGCTACTGCACCTAATTTGCCTGCTGATTGATCTTTAAGAGAACCACAGAAGCTACCTAACGGCGTACGTTTTGCCGCAACTACAAATACCTTTTCCATTACTACTTTCTCCTTAGTTCATGTACAAGCCGCCGTTCACAGAGAGTGTTTCCCCTGTGATATAGGCACCAGCGTCACTGACTAAGAAGCTCACAGACTCAGCGATCTCTTCAGGAGTCGCTAGGCGCTGCATAGGAATCGTTGATTTGATAGCGTCGAGTACTTCAGGTTTCATTTGCTCAACCATTGGCGTGCCAGTGTAGCCTGGTGCGACAACGTTTGCCGTTACGCCAGAGCGCGCACCTTCAAATGCTAAAGCTTTAGTGAAACCAATCATGCCCGCTTTCGCTGCAGAGTAGTTAGTTTGACCGAACTGACCTTTAAGGCCATTCACAGATGAGATGTTGACCACGCGACCACCACCTTTTTCGCACATCGCGGCGAACAGAGGTTGAGTGACGTTGAAACAGCTGTTGAGGTTGGTTTCAATAACTGAGAACCAAGCATCTGCCGTCATTTTCTTGAATTGACCATCACGAGTAATACCTGCGTTGTTCACGATGACGTCAATCGTACCTTCCTCTTCGAGAAGCTTAGCCAGACGCTCAGAACACTCTTGGGTGTTTGTTACGTCAAGCTCGAACAAGCGTACTTGCTCCTCGGTAAAGCCTCGCTCATTGAACCACTCAAGGGCACATTCGTGATTACCCGTAAAGTATGCAGCGATAACTCGGAAGCCATCCTCAACCAACTTGGTTGAAATAGCTGAGCCGATGCCCCCTTTTGATCCGGTGATCAAAGCGATTTTCGTCATAATTGAACTCCATTTCTACACAGCAAAGTGTGTGCTTGCCCAACTCCTTGGTAGTCCAAAGTACAGCCTAACCGATGGATAATCATTCAAGCACACTTTCAAAAAACCAATAACAAACTACAAATTCAAGTTACCCAAGCAATGTTACAATTAGAATACAATTCGATTTACAAGTCAAAACACTTTTAGGCTTACCGCAGAAGGTAAGACCAATGAGATTTATCATTATAAGTTATTGATTTATATAATCATTGCTCTTTTATTATTGTTTAGTACATTTCAAAAAAAAATCAAGTTATTTTTTATAATAACATTAACATTTATAAAGTAATCACTCAGCTACATGTTGCAATTACGTTATCCTGAATAAACATTTAGCGCAAATGCATGATTAAAATACGCTAATGTTCACACTTATCACTGTGCGAAAGTTGTACAAAAATGCCACTGATGGAATATTCATGCGTAGATGTTGAATTTAAATAGTTATCGTCTAACTTCACCACGTTGAATTGAGGGGGAGAGTTGAGTCCAAAGTGTCGGGCAGCAGAGAGAACCGTAAAGGTCAATAAAAGTGTACATATATGTGTACAACTTTAGTGGTAATAGATGGCCTTGCTTATCGCATCAGTAGTATAAGTTACATAATACACATTAGGCAGTGCATGAGTTGGCAATAAGAGATTTAACCAACACATATCACTGCAAAACATTCAATTCGCAGCACTAGGCACTACAAAAACACCAGTCGCCTCAGCAATTTCTAGCATTTCCTTTCAGGCTTGATAGGCACACTTTGTTGCCAAATTTGATGCTGGGTAACATCCAGAGGCTGATAATCACGCCAAAAATGCCTATTTTTTAGCCTTTACTTTCCCTCTTTCCCTGAGGTGTAACTATTTATGTCGAGTCAAAATGAGTAAATTTATTTCGACCAGCACTGGCCTCTTTGTGTGTATTTTTTTCAATTAAAAAGTAAAAAATGCGTTAAGAAACACTTTTTATGTTTAAAAAAACCGCAGTTGACAGCAAAAAACAAAGAAAAGTGCGAAAAAGGTCAAAAAAAGGTTTATTGACAAGCCACAAGCTGGTTTACTTAGTCAATAAGAAGCGCGAATAACTCTTTTTCTTGCTGTGTACACAAAATTACACACTATTTTTAGGCGCTCTTTGATTGCAAGAACACTAAATTTTGGAGAACTAGTGGTGAACAATACAAACGCAAAGCCACGTGACGCCTGGGGCTCACGATTAGGCTTTATTATGGCAGCAGCAGGATCAGCTGTTGGTCTTGGTAACATCTGGAAGTTTCCTTACACCGCCGGCGAAAGCGGTGGTGGTGCATTTGTTGCCATCTATCTATTCTTCGTAATCGTCATCGGTTTCAGTGTGATGCTGACTGAGTTCGCGATCGGTCGTAAGACGGGTCTTTCGGCTGTGGGCGCATTTAAGTCGACTGACCGTCGTTGGAGTTTCGTCGGTATCATGGGTGTGCTTAGCGGCCTATTGATCATGGGTTTCTACCCGGTTGTTGGCGGCTGGGCCATTGCTTACGTGTATAAGATCGCGAGCGGTCTACTAAGTGCACCAGAGGCAATTGGTGATAGCTTTGGTGGCTTTATCTCAAACCCAATTCAACCACTAATGTGGATGGCTGTTTACCTATTCCTGAACATTCTGATCGTTATCCGTGGTATTTCTGGCGGTATCGAGAAAGCAGGTAAAGTTCTGATGCCACTGCTATTCTTCGTATTGATCATCGTTTCGGTGAAAGGTCTGACACTACCAGGCTCAAGTGAAGGTCTGAAATTCCTATTCAACCCTGACTTCTCAAAAGTTGACAGCAACGTTGTTCTAGCGGCGCTTGGCCAAGCGTTCTTCTCACTCAGCCTTGGTATGGGTGCGATGATCACTTACGGCTCTTACCTGAAGAAGAAAGAAAACCTAGTACAAAACACCGCAATGGTTACTGCGATGGATACTGGTGTTGCTATCCTAGCAGGTGTTGCAATGTTCCCTGCCATGTTTGCCTTCGGTATGGAGCCTGCTGCAGGCCCAGGTCTAGTCTTCGTGGTTGTCCCTCAGCTATTTGCTGAAATGGGTGGCATCGTTGGTCTATTGCTTGCGCTACTGTTCTTTGTTGGCCTAAGTGTTGCTGCACTGACCTCTTCAGTGTCTCTACTTGAGGTTGTGGTTTCTTACCTAATCGATGAGAAGGGTCTAAAACGCTCAACAGCGGTAGTATCAGCGTCAGCGGTAATGGCGTTCCTATGTGTGTTCGCGTCACTATCACTAGGTGGTGTAGGTCCAACACTATTCGACACGGGTGCGTTCGACATCTTCGACCTACTGACTGATAAGATCTTCCTAGCGGTTGGCGGTATGTTCATCTGTATCTTCGCGGGCTGGAGACTAAACCGTGAAGACCTAGAGAAAGAGATCACTAACGACGGTGAGGTATCATTCCCACTATTTGGTCTGTGGTACAATCTAGTTAAGTTCGTTATCCCTGTAGCGATTGCTATCGTAGCGATTGCAGGTGTCATGAGCGGCTTCGATGATGGCAAAGGTGCTATCATGGTGGTTGGCCTAGTGATCATTGCCATTGCAGCGTTGTTCTCTAAGAAGCTGTAATTGAACTAGCTCAATCTTGAACTCAAAAGCACGCCAGTCGACTGGCGTGCTTTTTTCGTTTCAGGCCACTCCATTTCACTCAATGACATTTAAAGTGAACTTGGGTATATTTCGTCTTTTTAATCAGAGTGTTGGGATTATTATGTCAATCAATAGCTTTCTGAGGTTGGTGTTACTAGCGGCTATTTGGGGTGGCTCGTTTTTGTTTACGCGTATTGCGGCCAATACGTTTGGTCCGGCGTTTCTCATCGAATTCCGGGTTGGCTTTGGCCTGCTGTTTCTGATCATTGCCGCGCGCTGCTTGAAAAAGCAACTGGCCTTTAAGCAACATCGCAGACACTTTTTCACCTTGGGACTATTAAATACCGCCCTGCCGTTTACTCTGTTTGCCTATGCTGCACAGACCCTTAATGCCTCGACACTGTCAATTCTCAACTCAACCGCCGCCATTTGGGGGGCGATCATCGCCTTTTTCTGGTTTGGGGCAAAAATTCATAAGCAAGGTATGATTGGCTTACTGCTTGGTATCAGCGGGGTGGCTATCTTAGTCGGGGTTGATGGCGCTCGGATTGGCTCAGAGTCAATTATACCGATTATGGCCGGTGTCATGGCTGCCTTTAGCTATGGACTTGCCACCAACTATACCAAGAAAGCCCCGACGATTGAGTCGTTCAGTAATGCGCATGGCAGCATGTGGGCCGCCACCTTTTGGATGCTGCCACTGCTACTGTTTATGCCAATGCGTGGAGCGCCAAGCCCAATCGAGTGGACCTCTGTGACTCTGCTTGGCATCATCTGCACGGGTTATGCGTATCTGCTGTTTTTCCGCTTGGTCAGTGACGAGGGGCCGGCTTCAGCACTCTCGGTAACCTTCTTGATCCCCATTTTCGGCATCTTATGGGGCTATCTATTTCTCGACGAGCCTATTGGGTTTAACACCATTGCCGGTACTATTCTAATCTTATCCGGAACCATGATGGTGACTGGATTTAATCCACGCCAACTACTCAAGAAACCGTAGAAATACGCTTTATTAATTGGCTTACTCAAGCAAGTTAACCGCGAGCTCCGCGCCGGATTTCTTTGGCAAATAGACGCTAAAACAGCTTCCCACGCCAAACTCTGAGCTGACGCGGATCTCACCCCCAGTCTGGCTTAAAATACTCTGTGAAACCGATAAGCCCAGCCCTGTGCCCTCGCGTTTGGTGGTGTAAAAGGGGTCAAAGATTCGCTTGAGTTGCTCCGGTTTGATCCCGCAGCCTTGATCCTCGATATCGATAATCGCACCGAGTGCTTGACCACCCTCTTGCCAATCGCGACTGCGAATCGTCAATTGCCCCTTGCCTTGCATCGCATGAATCGCATTGACCTGCAAGTTAACCAGCACCTGCAGTAACTGGTGGCGATTCACCTCCACCGATGCCTGTGCCTCCAGTTGGCGCACAAACACAATATCTTTGCGCTTAGCCCCCGCCTTGACTAAGGTGATACTCTCATCGATGATTGGGTTGACGTACTGCCAGGTTATCTCATCTTGGATACCCCCCTGACGACTATACTGCAGCAGACTTTTGGTGATGTTGCGGATCCTATCTATCTGCAACATGATCGCTGAGATCTCTTCATCTATCTGCTTAGCATCGTCTCCCAACTCAAACTTGATCAGCTCCACATTGCCGAGGATCACCGCGGTCGGATTATTGATCTCATGGGCGATCCCTGCCGTCAGTCCACCGAGCGCAGCGAGTTTTTCACTGGTCACCAGCTTGTCTCGAGTTTGGTTCAGCAGGGCGATATGAAATTCTAGCTGCTCGGTTTTTTCTTTGAGACTGGCGGTGCGCTGCATCACCTTCTCTTCTAAGCCCTGCGCCGCGGCCTCAATCTGTGCCTGACGTTTTTCAAGCAAATCAAGCATGTTATCGAACTGTTTGGCTAATTGTGCCAGTTCGTGGCGTGGGTCTAACCCCAACTCACCAATGCGTTTAATCTTGCCCAACTGAACAAGCTTAACCACGCGATGGATGCGCTCGATAGGGCGAAATAGATCGCGCGAACCACGGTAGACTAAAAAGCCAGAACCTAGCAGTAGCAACAGAGTGACAAGCCCTATCTCAACCAGAGTGGTGAAATAGGTTTTGACAAACGGCCACAACAGATAACCGGTATAGAGCATCCCGACTACTTGGCGATCTTGGTCGAAAATAGGCTGATAGGCACTGATATACCATGCATCATAGACAAAAGCGCGATCCACCCAGCTTTCACCATTGATCAGCACCGCTTGCCTAACCTGCTCAGACACCTCAGTACCAATCGCACGCCCTACTTGACGCTCACTATCCAAAGGCACATTGGTGCTAACCCGAAGATCCTCAAGAAACAGGGTCAGAGTACCCAGTGGACGCCCCTGCTCAGATTGAAGCGGATAAAGAACACTGCGCAGTTGATCAACCAATTGGGTGCTGTTGTTGAGCAGCAAACCTGCCTCAAGCACGCCAATCACTTCAGTACTACCCGGCCTATACACGGTTTGAACAACACGACTGACTAAGCCGCGCGTTTCAATGACCTCGCCCTCTATCGATTTTATCCTCGCCCTAAGTGCAAGTTGAGGATCGATGGCGGTCAGTTGCTCACTTGAGAGCAGGTCAAAAAATGCCCCGTCATCGCGCGCCTCAGCCTGAGCGTGCAACCCAGTGGCATTTAACGCAGGATAGTAGCGCAGATAATCAAGTGGATAGTCACGCTGTTGCTCTGTCACCCATTGTGCCAGTTGCTGCTGAGATTGAGACTCACGAAGCTTGGTTTGAAACGCATAGGAGTGGGTAAAGGCATCCAAGCGCTGACTCTGCGCATTTTGCAGGACCTGAAGGCTTTGTCTCGCCGCGCCCAACCGCTCAGAGACATCGGTCAGCGCACTGTTCCAGGTGTAGTGAATCGACCAATAGATGGTGATACCAATCAGGGCTATCAGGGTAAGAATGATTGGCGCAGAGGTCAGCACCAGCAACCGATAGCGCACCATGGTTTTAAAGTGAAAGCGCCACTTAGCAAGCCACTTAGCCATGGGATTTTGACGATGAGACTCGGGTGACTTAGTCATCATACTGATCCAAATCCCACTCTTTGAATTTTCTCTCAAGAGTTTTTCGCGCCACGCCAAGCGAGCGTGCCGCCGCCGACTTATTCCCGGCATGATAAGCAACCAACTGCTCAATATGTGCCCGCTCGACCTGTTTGAGACTCCACTGGTTAGGATAGCCGCCCACCCCGCTGTTCTCTGGCTCAGAGCGCTGCTCACAAACGCGACTCTCATCGGGTTTGCTCGGCCTCACTTCCCCGTCCCAATGGTGCGCTGGAGGCATCGACAGAAGCAGGCAGCGCTCGATAATATTTTTCAGCTCGCGCACATTTCCCGGCCAATGATAAGCGTGCAATGCCATCATATCCTCATGAGCCCAATTGGGCTCGCGAACGCCCAGCTCGCTGGCTAATTGCTTGACGAAGTGAGGCACAAGTTCATCCAGGTCTTGCTTACGTTCACGCAGTGGCGTGACATCTATCTTCAGCACATTCAGCCGGTAATAGAGGTCGGCGCGAAACTCGCCTTGATCAACCCGCTGCTTGAGATCGCGATTGGTTGCCGCAACGACACGCACATCAACTCCAATCTCCTTTTCCCCACCTACGGGTCGAATACTGCGTTGCTCGAGAACTCTCAGCAACGCAGTCTGCATATTGAGTGGCATTTCACCAATTTCATCGAGAAATAGTGTGCCGTTATTGGCGACGCGAAACAGTCCCTCACGGTTTTTCTTGGCCCCGGTAAAGGCGCCTGAGGTATGCCCAAACAGCTCACTCTCTAGCAACTCTGGGGCGATCGCACCGCAATTGACCGGAACAAAAGGACCAGCGCGTTCACTGGCAGCGTGGATGCCTCTTGCCACCAGCTCTTTGCCCACCCCAGACTCCCCCTCGATCAATACCGACGCACGCGAAGGAGCAAACTGGCTGATCCGCTGTTTCAGCTCTTGAGTACTGCTCGATTGACCAATGATATCTGAGGTGATGCGTCGCTCTAGGTCACGCTTGAGTGCATATTGATAGCGCTCCTCTAGGCGCTTGTCCATGCAACGTTGCACCGCTTGGAGCATTTGACTGAGATTAAAGGGCTTGAGGATAAAGTCACTCGCCCCTAACTTAAGCGCTGAGATTGCGGTCTCTAGGTCGGCATACCCGGTCATAAAGATCACATCGGCACGCTTGCCTTCATCGTTGAACGCCTCTTCCCACTCAATACCTGAGCGGCCGGGCAGATTAATATCAAGAATGATAAGGTCGTAGTGATTGTCACCACGCAAGCCCTCTGCCTGTTCGACACTGGAGGCAGTATCGACCTTAGAGAACCATTTTCCCAACGCTTTACGCAGTATGGCCTGCATTCCTTGCTCGTCATCCACCACCAAAACCGAAAAGGCTTCGAACTTGTGAGGTGGGTTTGAGTCAACCGTAAATGATTGTGGCATAACTTCCATGCTGTATTTTCTAACTCATGAGACAAAGTGTATCAGCGATACGCGCTTAGGCTAACGTGTGCGCTACGACATTTTGTCCCACTTCAAATTTTAACTAGGAATTAGGTTTAAATTTGAGTTGTTTGAATTCCTAGGTAGAATGGAGTAATTGTCATACAAATCATGATGTAACTGTTTGTTGACGTTAAAACAATACCGAATGCATCGGTTAACCGTTTGACTTTCTTCCCCACCAATCAAAACATGCAGAAAAAGGATATTTCAATGAAGAGCACGCTTTTCTCGCTAGTGGTTACCTCACTGGTTTTCGTCACGGCCCCAAGCACTTTTGCCGATGAACTGCCACGAGTTCGCCTTGCGACTACCACCAGCACCTATCACTCCGGGCTACTTGATTACCTAATACCAGAGTTCAAAAAAGAGACTGGCTATCATGTTGACGTCATTGCAGCAGGGACTGGCAAAGCGCTAAAAATGGGCGAAAACGGTGATGTGGATATCTTGATGACGCATGCGCCTCAAGCCGAGCAGGCATTCGTGGAAGCCGGTTATGGCATTGAGCCGAAAGCGCTAATGTACAATGACTTTGTGGTCGTTGGCCCAAAAACCGATCCCGCACAACTGCAAAAGGTCGAGCAGGTCACTACCGCCTTTGCTCAGATTGCCGAGCGTAATGAGTTGTTTGTCTCGCGTGGTGACGACTCTGGCACACATAAAAAAGAGCTGACGCTTTGGTCAATTGCCGGTGTCACCCCAGAGTTTTCTGCCTATCGCTCTGTTGGCCAGGGAATGGGACCTACCCTTAACATGTCATCTGAGATGCAAGCCTATACCCTCACTGATCGCGGCACTTGGCTGGCGTATCATAACAACCTTGACCTAGCTATCGTGCTAGAAGGTGATAAACTGTTGTTTAATCCCTATCAAGTTATTTTGGTCAACCCACAACGCTACCCAGATTTGAACCATACGGGAGCCAAAGCCTTTAGCGATTGGTTGGTCAACGATAGAGGTCAGCAGTTAATCAACTCATTCCAGCTTAATGGCCAGCAGCTGTTTATGGCAAACGCTGCGACAACAGAAGAAAAGTAGTTAGTATTAGATCATGGATATTTGGCAAACCACACTCGACGCACTGGCGCTGTTGGTCCGTTTTGACCAACCGCTGTGGGAGATTGTTGCGGTTTCGTTCAGCGTTTCTCTGTCTGCGATCTTGTTGGTCATCATTCCAGCCACCCTGTTGTCGTTCGTGCTGGCTTATACCAACTTTTGGGGTAAGTGGTTTTTACTGTCCATTGTTAATACCATGCAGTCGATCCCCACTGTGGTGATCGGCTTGCTGCTTTACATGATGCTTTCACGTGCCGGCCCCTTGGGTGATTGGCAGATGCTGTTTACCCAAAAGGCGATGATACTGGGTCAGATGCTGATCTGTTTTCCCGTACTGGTATCGATGATGTATGGCGCGCTGCAATCGAGTGATCGACGCGCTATTGAGACAGCAAGAACTCTGGGGGCATCGCCAATGCGTATCGCATCCACCATGGTCTGGGAGCATCGCTTCCCACTGCTTGCCGCTGCGATTGCGGCGTTTTCTCGCATCGTCACCGAAGTCGGTTGCTCGATGATGGTCGGGGGTAATATTATGGGCTCAACCCGTAATATCCCCACCGCAATTGCGATGGAGAGCCACAAAGGCGCCTTTGCTCAAGGGGTGGCTTTGGGCATTGTTTTACTCTCGCTCGCCTTAATCCTCAACTTTCTGCTCTCAAGCATGAGCGGGCGTGGCTATCTTCGCACCTAAGGATGCTGTATGACGATAAAAATAACTGCACAGCAACTCGAGATGCGCTTTAAAGAGCGTGTTTTGTTTCATATTCCTGAGCTGTCTATTGGTCCCAATGAAGCGGTCTATTTGAGAGGTGCCAACGGCGTTGGCAAGACAACCCTGCTTAAGATCTTATCCGGGCTGCAAAAGCCAACCACAGGCACCATCAACGGCAGTGATAGTCGTTGGTATCAGCGCCTGCGCCGCCGCCCAGGTACTCACGATATCATCTACCTTCACCAGTCCCCGTACTTGTTTGATGGCAGCGTCTATCAAAACGTAGTGTACGGTATCCGCTTCCACGCGATGCCCTCACATGATAAGCGGGCTCAGGTGATCCACGCCCTGCGCCTGGTTGGTTTAGAAACCCTCGCCGATGAGCACATCTCAGTGCTGTCAGGAGGGGAAAAGCAGCGCGTGGCAATGGCGCGTGCTTGGATACTCAAACCCTCAATCCTACTGATGGATGAACCCAGTGCCTCTCTGGATAAGGAGTCTATCGACCGCTTGGTGAGCATGGCGCAAGACCTGCTACAACGAGGGGCAAGTCTGGTGATCACCAGTCACCAAACCAATGCCCTAACTGCGTTATGCAGCAAACAGTGGTGGATAAAGGACACCACCCTAATCGAGTCGCCATTACTGCAAGTCGTTAAGCAATCAAAAAGGGACCATACATATGCTTCAGCCAAAGGAAACTAGCTGGGTAATACTCGCTGGCGGTCAGGCTAGCCGCATGGGTGGGACGGACAAGGGACTGATTGAGCTTAACGGCAAGCCCTTGATTCACTTTGTTATCGAACGCCTCAAACCACAAACCGAGCGGATCACCATCAACGCCAACCGCAATCAACAGCGCTATGCTGCGCTTGCTCCGGTGGTCGGCGATCACTTCCCTGATTATCCAGGCCCGTTAGGCGGTATTCACGCCGGTTTATCCAACAGTAAGACCGATTGGGTTGGCTTTGTCCCTTGTGACAGCCCCGATATCAATCGCGATATAGTTGCACGCTTTTGCCAAGCCGTTGAACCAGATAGCGATATCTTAGTCGCGCATGACGGTGAACACCAACAGCCGGTTTTTACCATGTTTCATCGCCGCGTACTGCCAAAACTGACGGCCTTTCTTGAAAGGGGCGATCGAAAAATCATCCTCCTCTACCAAGAGTGTCACACCAAAACGGTCGATTTTAGCGACTCACCGAACTGCTTTGTTAACCTCAATACGCCACAGGAATTGGCGCAATTTGGAATCATAAAATAATGACAACACAGAGACCTAACCTACCGATATTGGGGTTTGCCGCTTACTCGGGCACCGGGAAAACCACCTTACTCGAGGCGCTATTGCCCAAATTAACCCAAGCAGGACTGCGCATTGGCCTACTCAAGCACGCGCACCACGAGTTTGATGTCGACAAACCGGGTAAAGACAGCTATCGCCTGCGCAAGGCTGGGGCAACACAGATGCTCGTCGCCTCGCGCAATCGCCACGCCCTAATGACTGAAACGCCTGAGTGCGAGGCGCAGTTTGACTATCTGTTGAGCCGCTTTGACCCGCAAAAACTCGATGTCATTTTGGTCGAGGGCTTCAAACAGGTCGATTTTGCCAAGATCGAGCTTCACCGCGAGACGCTCGGCAAACCCTGGCTACACCCAAGCGATAGCAACATTATCGCCATTGCGGCCGATACCAAGGTAGATTCGCCCCTGCCGCAACTCGATATCAACGACCTTGATGCGATCGGTCAATTTGTCCAAAACTACATAAGCAACGCCTCACAAAGCTACTCCTCTCAAAACAAGCCATCAAATGTAGTTAGCTGTGATGCACTCTCGCCTGCCTTTCTCTCAGTGACTGAGGGACGCGAGAAAATCCTCGACGCCATTGACGTGATCTCAGGTGATGAGGCGATTCACATTGAGCATAGCTACGGTCGAGTACTGAGCCAAGCCGTCCACTCGCCGATTGATGTTCCTCAATACACGAATTCAGCGATGGATGGCTTTGCTATCCGCGGCGATGACCTTGAGCAAGAGAGCTACCGCGTAGTCGCTGAG
Source organism: Vibrio glycogenivorans (assembly GCF_051660965.1). Lineage (NCBI taxonomy): Bacteria > Pseudomonadati > Pseudomonadota > Gammaproteobacteria > Vibrionales > Vibrionaceae > Vibrio > Vibrio glycogenivorans. The sequence goes on from NZ_JBPVIS010000016.1 coordinate 30,962, forward strand.
GTGATGGCGGGCTATAGCCATGATCTCCCGTTGAAAACGGGTGAGGCGGTCAAGATCATGACTGGTGCGCCTGTACCACAAGGTGCGGATACCGTGGTGATGCGTGAGCAAGCACAAACGCACGATGATCAGGTGCGGTTTAACGCCAAGATAAAAGCTGGGCAAAATGTTCGCCAAGCTGGCGAAGACCTCGCGCAAGGTGCTCAAGTGTTCTCAGCTGGCACTCGAATCGAGTCTGCCGAGATGGGCATGCTGGCCTCGCTAGGCCTTAACCAGTGCCAAGTCCATCGACAATTGAAAGTGGCGATTTTTTCAACCGGCGATGAGGTTCAGGCTCCAGGCTCCGAGCAAAAAACCAATACCATCTATGATTCAAATCGCTTTACCTTGATCGGCCTTTTACAGACGCTTGGCTGTGAGGTGATTGACCTTGGGATCATCGCGGATGATGAAGCGCTCATGGTACAAGCCCTTGAGGGAGCTGCCCAAAGTGCCGATATGGTACTGACCTCTGGCGGTGTCTCAGTTGGCGATGCCGACTTCATTAAACTTGCTCTTAAACGCCTAGGACAGATCGATTTTTGGCGCATCAGCATGCGCCCTGGCCGGCCGCTGGCGTTTGGCAAAATCAATAACAAGCCCTTTTTTGGTCTGCCCGGCAACCCGGTCGCGGTAATGGTGTCGTTTATCAACTTTGTTGAGCCTGCTATTCGCCATATGCAGGGTCAGGTAGACTGGACACCACTCAAGGTGCCCGCCATTGCAAGCGAATCGCTACGCTCACGCCTTGGCAGAACCGAGTTTAGCCGCGGAATCTACCAGCTTAATCAGCAAGGCCAATTGACCGTGCGCACTACCGGCTCTCAAGGCTCAGGAATTTTACGCTCAATGAGCGAGGCAAACTGTCTGATAGAAGTCGCCCCAAGCGTCGATAGCGTCAAACCCGGCGAGTTTGTCACTATCATCCCTTTGCAAGGCAGGGTCTAAAACACAGGTTCGAGGGGCGGGTACGGGCGTTGCCCTTCGAGGAGCGAGTGGTTCACAACGCGTGAAGAGTACTCGCACCTAAAATACAGTTACGAGAAACGAGTACGGGCATAGCCCTTCGAGAGGCGCGGAGCTCACCACGCACGGGGAGTACTCGCACCTCGGAACGAAGTGTAACCCGCTCCTCGCACCTTTTTTATCGTTTGTTAGAGTAGCCGAGGCGTGCTTTGAGGGCTTTTTTCTGCGCGGCTTTGCTTAGGCGTTTTTTCGGCTTGTCGGGGGTGAGCTCTGACTCAGGTTTTGGCTCGTAGCCTGCGAGCCACTCTTGTGGCAAGCGGGTATCCAGCAGACGCTCTATTGCATCGACTAGACGCTGCTCGTCGTGGCTCATCAAAGAGACGGCTAAGCCCTTATGCCCTGCTCTGCCAGTGCGGCCGATGCGGTGTACATAGTCCTCGGCTTTAAACGGCATCTCGTAGTTCACCACCTGCTCAAGCTGGGGAATATCCAGTCCACGCGCGGCCACATCCGTGGCGATCAGTGCTCGCACCTTGCCCTGTTTGAACTCATCCAGTGCGCGCTGACGGGCACCCTGGCTCTTATCACCGTTAATCGATACGGCCTCAATTCCGTCCAGTTTAAGCTCTTTGGCGAGAGCATCGCTGCCTTGTTTGGTTTTGGTGAACACCAACACCTGCTGCCAGTTTTTGGAGCCAATCAGATAGGCCAGTAGCTCACTTTTGCGTGACTTGTCGACTGGATAAACAATCTGCTCCACCAGCTCAGCCGTGGTGTTGGCCGGTGAAACTTCTACTTCGATAGGCTCATCGAGTAGGCGATAGGCAAAATTCTTGATGCCTTGGTGGAAGGTAGCTGAAAACAGCAGTGTCTGTCTTGGCTGCTGGCCAAGAAGGCGCAATAGGCGCTGAATATCCGGCTTAAAGCCCATATCCAACATGCGATCGGCCTCATCGAGGACAAAATGACTGATTGACTTCAGATTGAGGTTTTTGCAATACAGATGATCAAGCAGGCGCCCCGGTGTCGCAATCACGACATCACAGCCGTTTTTTAACTTATTGGTTTGCACACCCATGCTGGTACCACCATAGAGGGCAACACAAGTAAGGTGTGTTTGCTCCGCCAGCGATTGGATGCTCTCTAATACCTGCTGGGCAAGCTCTCGAGTCGGCACTAACACTAGCACTCTTGGCTGACGACCTTCCTCTAGTGCCTGCTCTGACACCAGTAACTGATGCAAGATAGGCAAGGCAAAGGCGGCAGTTTTGCCAGTACCCGTTTGCGCGGCAGCCAGTACATCTTTCCCAGCTAGGACATGCGGTATCGCCTGTTGCTGAACCTCAGTCGGCTCGACAAAGCCAAGTTGGCTTAATTGCTGTGCCAGTAAATCATTTAAGCCTAGTTGGGAGAATTTCATCTGCTGCTATCTCATTATCTCTAAAGGGCGCGAATTGTATCAAACTCCAGCCGCTTGCCCAAATTAACAGTGAGCTGCGTTTGTGTTGCAAATCAAAGCCGCTGCCTTGCACTATTTTGACATTGATCCCAACGCCTTTTATTAAGCTTCGCCCCCAATTTAATAAATACCCTATCAGCCCTATCGTCTATGCGACTTAGCCGGCTGAAGACAAAAACATGCAGTGACGTGACCGACTGAACATATCCTAACGGTTTATCGCTATGATTTAGCAGTCATCTTCTACACTTAAATGGTAGCCATGTCTCGTCCACCACAGAGGATACCTATAAATGAAAACACAATTGGCCATGATGGTAATCGCCGTAGGCTTTATGGTTAGCGGCTGTGCAGAACTCGAAGAAAAGTACGATGTTGGTGAGTACACGGCGGTGTCAAACCCAGCTTCTGTGTACTGTGTTGAGCAAAATGGTGAATTAGTCATCCAATCAGAGGCGGGCAAGCGCGTCACCTATTGCAAACAAGAAGATGGTCAAATGACTGAGCAATGGCAGTACTATCGCCAAGGCCAAGAGCAAGAAAACTGATCCTATGTTGAGGGCGTTTAGCCCTCATCCCCTGCAACCATGCAACTGTAACTGCACTTTCCATCCATTCGTACTCCAATTCGGCGCACTGGTCATTCTTTGAGCACAGACGTTTATCCCAATTGATTGGAATTTGCCAACTATTTGAGCTGATTGGCAAATCTATGCAACTTAGCTAATGAAAATGTCACTGACTTTGCGCATAATCGGGTATCTACAAAAAAAGAACTAGGACGTCAAATTCGATGGAAAAAACCACTCGCACCATGCCGGCGCACAAGCACATCGCGCTTGTTGCACACGACAACTACAAACCAGAGCTGCTTCGTTGGGTAACGGAGCAAAAAGACAAACTTCAGCGCCACTTTCTGTACGCGACAGGCACGACTGGTCATTTATTAAGCAAAGAAACAAAGCTCGCGATCAAGACCTTTATCAGCGGACCAATGGGTGGGGACCAACAACTTGGTGCCCTGATCTCTGAGGGCAAGATCGACATGATGATTTTCTTCTGGGATCCACTCAACGCCGTTCCGCACGACCCAGATGTTAAAGCCCTATTGCGTATCGCCAGTGTTTGGAACATTCCTGTGGCCACCAACCGCGCTACGGCCAATTTCTTGGTGTCATCGAATCTACTTGAATCAGAGGTGGTGATCGAGATCCCTGACTACGAAGCCTACCTGGCCAAGCGTACTTAGTATCAAGAAATCGGTCTTAAGTGGATGCATAACCTCGATGCACAGCCTTAAGACACTGGCTTGAGAAACGTTAGCTTGAAGTGAGTTACCTTAACGCTAATTACCTTGAAGCTAGCTACCTTGAACGAATCACAGGCCGCTTAATTGCGGCCTTTTACTACCTCAACCGGGTAGTCCTGCTCGGTAAGCTCGTCTATAAACACCGATGGGCTGGTCTTGTACATCACCCACACCTTCTCTTTGGCTCGGGTTAAGGCGACATAGAACAAACGCCGCTCTTCTGCAAAGGCAAAGCTGTCATCGACTTGCAATACCGCACTATCAAGATGCACCGTCTTATCTTTGGTTGGAAACTGCCCCTTGTCGACATTGACCACAAACACGTAGTCAGCTTCTCGACCCTTACTGGCGTGACAGGTCATAAAGCGAATATCGAGATTGCTGAAGGCTTGACACCAACTGTCCAGGTGCTCAGGTTTATGGTAGTGGTTTCGTCCAAGCAGCAGCACACTTTTGCGCGTCTTGCTGCGACGGTCAAGCTCATCGAGCAGATGCTCAATACGGCTTTGCGGCGCAACAAACACGCTAGCGCGCTTGACCTGCTTAGCACTGTTAAGAGTCTTCTTAATTTGAGCTGGATTGGCCTGAATAAAGCGATTGGCCACATCACCAATCTTTTGGTTAAACCGATAAGTGGTATCAAGGTGGTGGACCGTCGAATGGGTGAATCGCTCGGCAAAGCCGGTAGTCAAATTGACATCTGAGCCAGTAAACTGATAAATCGACTGCCAATCGTCACCCACGGCAAACAGACGCACCGCATCAACGTGTTTTGACTGGCAAAGTGCCTCAATCAAAGCCAGGCGCTCTGGCGAGGTATCTTGATACTCATCGACCATGATATGTCGCCAACGGGATTTAAACCGCCCCTTCTGTGCGTATTGGGTTGCTCGGCTGATCATCAGATTAAAATCAATCTGCCCTGTCTCTTTGAGCATCTGTTTCCACGCTTGATAGCACGGCCACACCAGTGCTAACTCGCTGTTCAAGCGTGAGTACTCTGGATGTGAGACCAACGACTGCTGGATATCTTTTTTACTCTTGGCCATCGCGGCCAGCTGACTGCGCTGCTTATCCAACCAAGCGATCAATTGTGGGTTCTCAACGTTCGAACCCAGCTCATCATCACCGGCCAAGTAGGCGATCGGCCACTGTGAAAGATGTTTTTGCCAACGTTTGAAATTGGTTTTTGTCAGCCAGTGCTTCTTCAACCAATCGACACACCATGCCTGACGTAACTTATCATCGGTGGCGATTGGGCTGATCTCAGGCGGCTTGCCTTCTACCTCTCGCAGGATCTGCATGCCCAACTGATGAAAGGTACTGACCGTGACACTATCGGCTGCTAGACCCACTTTCTGCCCCAAGCGCTCAGACATCTCGTTGACCGCATCACGACCGAACGCCATAAGCAAAATATCCTCAGCACTGGCCAAGTGGCTTTGCAGTAGATACGCCACGCGCGCGGTTAGCACACTGGTCTTGCCCGACCCTGCTCCCGCAAGAACCAAATTATGGTTGTCATTCAGCAGCACCGCATGCTGCTGCGATAAATTGAGTGGCGATGACTCGATTTGCTTAAACAGCACCTCCCAATTGTCACGCTCCTTGTCAATCCAAGCCTGATTGCGCGCCGCCACCTCGGGGTCAGACTCTAGAAGCCATGGCGACAATGCCTGAATGCGCTGCGCCTTGTGATGCTGTGCCTCTAGCAATGACATGTTCATCGCTTCCAGATCCGCTGTCACCTGTTGACACCAGTCATCGACCAGTGAATGAGGCAAAAATTCAGGTAAATGGCGCAAGCGATGTAGCTCCGCTTCCCACTTGGGTAAGCACTGGTTCAACTGCTCGCATTGCTGATTGTGCCAGTCTTGGTACACAGTGACCGCTTGCTGAGCAAATTGACGGCAGCTCGCCCAAGGCAGCCCCTGAACGCACCAAGCCAACTGCTCACCCTGCTCTGGATGGGAATAGAAGGTCAACGCCCCCCAAACAAAACCGCGCTTGACCTCTATCTGACCATTCCAGACATGAAAAGGGATCCGCTCCTCAAGCATCGGCGAGGAGATCACCAGCTGTGCATCCGAGATAGCAACATGATGATATTCATTTTGAGCGAAAAATCGCGCGGTTTTATTGGCACTGAGCTGCATGGTGGCTGGTCGCAATAATGGTTATCGAATGGGTATAGCCCGAGTATATAACGTTGTAATTACACAAACAAAATCTCTCCTATTTGATTGGGTAAAGAGTGTGTAATTTTGTTGAGTCCTGCGCAAAATGATCGGTACAATAGCCCCCTCTTGAGCAAAGACAACGGATGACTTGTGCCCGCATCAACCTCTAATTTATCCCAGCAGCTTCAGCGGCGTTGGACGAATAAGACATTTAACTACAGTATCTTAATGCTGATCACCCTGCTGGGTGCTGTCTTACCGTGCTGGTACCTAGATCAGCGGCACCTAACCATCCCTTTGATACTTGGCGTGATCGCCGCCGCGCTCTCAGACAGTGACGACCGCTTTTCTCGCCGAATGAGAGCGATTGTGCTCACCCTAATCTGCTTTAGCATGGCTTCCCTCTCCGTCGAGTGGCTGTTTCCCTATCCGCCACTGTTTGTTGTCGGCCTTGCGACCTCTTGCTTTATGTTCATCATGTTAGGGGCGATTGGCCCGCGCTATGCCAGTATCGCTTTTGGCTCCATCTTGATGGCGATCTACACTATGCTTAGTGCCTACAATAGCCCAGAGTTCGGCTCACAGCCGACTTGGCTGCTCGCAGGGGCCGCTTGGTATTTTCTTATGTCTACCCTGTGGCAAGGCCTCGCGCCCTCTCAGCCGGTGCAAAACAGCACAGCCAAGGTGTTTTTCTGTCTTGCCGACTATCTCGAGGTCAAAAGTCAGTTATTTCAGCCAGTCTCAAACCTTACCCCTCAACCCTACCGCTTGGCTGAGGCGAAACTCAATGCTGCCACAGTTGAGGCACTTAATCAGTGTAAAAACACCCTGCTTTCTCGCACCCGCCATGGCCATATTCCGCGCCGTCATCAGCGCTTACTCAATATCTATTTCCAAGCACAAGATATCCATGAGCGAGTCAGCTCCAGCCACTCACGCTACCAGGAGTTAGCCAAAGAGTTTGAGCGCTCAGATGTGATGTTTCGGTTTAAATATCTGCTTGAGACGCAAGCCCGAGCGTGTCGCCAACTGGGTGACGCTATCCAGCTTAACGCGCGCTATCAACACTCTAACGAGTCCGTTATCGCGTTAGACGAGCTACAAAATTCCATTGAGTATTTACGCAATGCCAATCTCAAGCAGCCACATCCAAGTATCTCACCGATCGCCCTTGCCCAGCTCGGCTACCTGTTCAACAACTTAGCGATGGTTGAGAAGCAGTTTAGTAGCATTGAACACAGCGGCTCTGAGGTGCGAGATGATGAGGAGCTCAACGACACCAACCCGCATACGCTCAAAGCGATGTGGCAGCGCCTCAAGGCTAATCTGAATCGCGACTCGATCCTTTTCCGTCACGCGGTGCGACTCTCCGTCGCCCTTTCGCTTGGCTATGGGATTATCCAACTGCTTGATTTAGAGCGTGGCTACTGGATCATGCTCACCACGCTGTTCGTTTGCCAGCCAAACTACAGCGCCACTCGGCAAAAGCTAACCTCGCGGGTGATTGGTACCATTGCAGGTCTGCTAATAGGTGTCCCCCTATTAGCCATGTTTCCCTCTCAAGAGAGCCAGTTGGTGTTTATCGTACTCAGCGGGCTGCTGTTTTTTGCTTTTCGGATCAACAATTACAGCTACGCCACCACGTTTATCACCCTACTGGTGCTGTTTAGCTTTCATCAACTCGGTGAGGGCTACGCTGTGGTCCTTCCGCGCCTCTCGGATACCTTAATTGGCTGTATACTCGCCGTTGGGGCGGTGCGATTTATCCTGCCTGATTGGCAGTCTAAGCGACTGGCTCAGGTGATGGCGGACGCACTGCATGCGAACAATGACTACTTAACGCAAGTTATCGGTCAGTACCGTGTGGGTAAACGAGACACGCTAAACTATCGCATCTCTCGTCGTGAAGCGCACAACCAAGACGCGGCACTCAACACCACCATTAACAACATGCTGGTCGAGCCCGGTCGTTATCAAGAGAATATTGACGACAGCTATCGTTTCCTGACGCTTAATCATGCCCTGCTCAGCTACATCTCAGCGATGGGCGCCCATCGCAAGACGATTGAGAACGAAGAGACCCATCGCTTAGTGGTTGAGGCGCACCGCTTTATTCATCAACAGCTAGAGCGTGTGAGCGCAGAATTGACTGCGCAGCCTTCGTCTACAACATGCAGTGAAAGCTATGACGCTTCTATCGAGCGACGCCTCTCTGAGTGGCATACTGAAGATGAGAGCTCAGCAAGAATGCTACTCGAGCAGATGCACCTTATCTATCGCATGATGCCGGAGATGCATACACTTGCCAGTCGTTTTACCACGCTAGCAACGAGCCCAAACGGTCAGACCAGCGAGTCATGATTAAGCCGGTTGATAGTAGTGTTGCTGAAAGAACTTAAGCGCATCAACCAGCGCGCGCTCTTTAAGGGGCTTGATCAACACATAGTTTGCCCCAGCCTGCAAGAAAGCTTGGCGCGTCTCGTCTAGACCATCGGCGGTACAGGCGAAAATCGGTGTCGTCAGCTTGAGTTGCTCGCGGATAAGCTTGGTGGCATCGATGCCGTTGATCTCTGGCAGCTGATTATCCATCAGTACCAGATCAAATTCACGGGTCTTCATCGCATCAATGGCTTTGGCGCCATCATCCACCCACTCAACCTTGAGGCCAAACTTCTCACAAAACGCCTGAGCAATAAAGGCATTGGTGGCATTGTCCTCAACCAGCAGCACCGTCACTTGATGGTCAAAATTAATCGGTTTATGTGGCGTGTGTGGTAAACGCGTAACACCGCCATGTTTACTGTGGATTTTAATCGGTATCGTCAAAATAAAGTCGGTACCTTGACCCTTAGTACTTTTAACATCAATCGTGCCCCCCAACAGGTCAACTAAGCTGCGTACAATCGATAGCCCTAAGCCACTCCCGCCATGCTGACGGGTTTGAGGGGACTCCAACTGAACAAACGGCTCAAAGATCATCTCTAGCTCGGACTCCGAGATCCCGATCCCAGAGTCTCGAACCTCAATGGTCATGTGATCATGGTTGAGCACCTGAACCACTACCGAGATACTGCCGTGTTCAGTGAACTTTACCGCGTTGCTTACCAAATTAAACAAGATCTGATTGAGCCGCACCTGGTCGGTGACAATCCTCAAGTCCGGCGCCGCATTCATGCGTACGTGTAGCTCGACACCTTTTTCGACACACAATGGTGAGTAGATCTGCTCTACCGCCCTGCAGCTTTCAAGCAACTTAAACACCTTCGGCTGAATGGTAAACTGCCCCTGCTCAATCTTGGAGAAATCGAGGATATCGTTGAGTACCGCCAGCAGGTGCTCACCGCTTTGACAAAGGATATCGACGTACTTTTGATGTTGCTCTTGGCTAAGCCCATGGTGAAGCAGCTGTGACACACCGATGATCCCGTTAAGCGGGGTTCTAAGCTCGTGGCTCATCTTGGCAAGGAAATCGGCCCGCAAACGCGCGGTCTCCTCCGCAGCTTCTTTCGCTCGCTGGGTCTGCCTTTCTGCCTCCACCAGCGAAGAGATGTCCTGCGCCTGAGCGATGATTTGCTGAGTACCATTTTCTAAAGAGATAGAAGAGATATTCCAGCGATAGGTGTTGCCCTCAACGACGGTATTAATCCCTACGACCGCCTCTCCCTCAACCACTTTTAGCACATAAGGGAGTAGGCTTTCCACCAGCTCTGCATAGGTCGAGGTCGACTCTATCCCACTACCGAACTGCTGCTTTGCCACTGGGTTCATGCTGACCACTTGGCCATTGGCATTCCAAACAATACTCGGCGAGAGGGAGAAGTTGAACAAATCCTCAAACAGTTTTTCCTGCTCACTCAGACGTGAAAAGGCACTCTCTATCACATGCCCGAGCCGGTCAAACTCAATAATCGCCGAGCCGGTGTACTCTTTCACGTCGCGTTGCTCAACCCGTGCACTGGTATAACTCATCAATCTTTCGAGCTCGATGGCAATCTTTTGCTTTAGCCAACGACGCCCCCAAATGGTAATCCCGATCAGAATACAGAACAGCCCCACGATGCCTATCATGTGGCTACGAATCAATAACGAGGAGGTGGGGGCAGTGCGAATAGTGTAAATGCTGAGGAAAGTCGCACTGTCGTTTAAGATCAGGTCGGTTTTACGCACCATCAAATGACTGGTGAGCTTATAGTGATTTTGGCTCTTCGAATGCTCCAACAGAATATCAAGTTGGTCGTACTCAGGGTTTAGGGAAAAGCTCGAGGCAATCACGGTCGAACCCACCGCGAGCATCGTATCTTGAGAGTTACTCCCATCACGAAGCTTGAGCATTAAAGGCAGGTTATTGTTCAGCACTACTCCGACATTGAGCATCGCTAGCACCTCACCAGAAGCGCTATCGAGCACTGGTGAGCGACGCATCAGGATATATCGTGTCCCCAATTGTGAGGGCGTTTGCACCAGGTACCAATGCTTGCCTAGGGTGAGATTCTCGGTCAAATTTTGCAAGGAGCGGTCAGAGATCCCGTAAAAGCCATGGTTACCATCGTTCCAATAAACCTGATTCTCACGGGTAATAATCCGGATATCAGGCACCATATCCGAATTGATATTATCAAGCCCAGCAAACAAGCGGTCCAGCTCACCAGAGCGATTGCCACGGATGGTCGAAATCAATGAATCACTGCGGCCAATGGTGTCTTGCTGTATTTCTAGAGCATCAAGGTGATAGTTGAAAATACTCTGGATCAAGGCAGAGGTCTGCTCGCTGGCCCTATCGGCCTCTCGACCAATAATTTGGGTGGATACATAATAGTTTTGAAACAGAACTAGGGCGGCAAACACGGCGATCATCAGAAACACCGAGTGGGTGATCAGTGTCGTTAATGGGCGTCTGGTCTTCTTAGCCGAATGCATGGGGTATGGGTACCAAGGTTAACGATTAAGGGTTCGAGTAGCGAAACGCTTGCTGCTTTAACGCCTGCACATCTTGCGGCTCTGTCAAAGACGTCAATACTTGAAAGCTGCCGGAATACACAGTCGGTACCGCTTTTCCTTCCAGATCCCACTTGATGGCTTCAGCCATGGCGATGCCCGTGTCGTCATTCATCCGCATCACAGTGACATCCAGCTCTTGATTGGCAAGGGCATTAAGCTCAGCCGTTCCACCGCCCCAGCCATTGATAAAGATATCTTCACGCCCAGCCTCTCTAAGGGCATCGACTGCACCCAGTGCAACATCGGTCGAACACGCATAGATAAAGTCGATATCTGGCTCTTGGCGCAGAATATTCTTGGCCGCTTGATAGCCCGAGGCACGACTGGCATCGGTGTAGAATGACGAGGCTAGGCGGTAATTGTCATGATTCGTCATCTTGTCGATAAAGGTGGTGCCACGAGCCTCACTCACATAGCCCTCTGAAAAGTAAATCACTGAATAGTTCACATCAGGTTGGGGGAAGGTCTTCTTAAAATGATCGACCAACAACTCTGTCCCCTTAATATGGTCAAAGCCGACATACATAAAAGGCTGACGCTCTCCCCAATCTCGCAGCGGGGTAGTGATATTTTGCAAAATAATCTTGGTTTGAGCACTGCTAAGCACATGCTCGATAAACTTGCGATGGCGGGTTGTGTCGAGGGTAAAGACTAAATAATCCGACTTATTCTTGAGTGCTTCCATCAAGGATAAACTCTGCTGCCTTAAATCAACATTCGGCCGAGTAAACACTTGGTTAATCTCATAATCAATCCCAAGCTCGTCCATGCGTCGCTCGAAGGCACTGATATTACGCACCCAATAGTCAGACACCTGTTGACCAGGATACACCACCGAAATAGTCACAGGCTCCACCTGCTCTGCGCTTAAGGGGATTGCCGGACTTTGCACAGTATCAGACAACTGCTTGGTCAGACTGCGTTGCTCAGGAAACGCATTGAGAAACTCATCGTATTTCCAGTATTCAGCGAGCACTTGGTGAGAATGAGGGTCTTCTAACGCCGATGCACAAAAGGCGGTGAGGCATAGCGCAATGGAGGGTAGTAAATTTTTCATGTTATGGTCTTTTTTAGTCCTTGATTGCAGCAGGTGCCTGTAGCGACTACATCTGTTCAAGACACCATTCCCCTTTGATCAACGACTCTTTGCGCGATTTAGGCAGCTTTTTTAGCTTGTGTTCCCATTGCTGGGCCTCGCTCCGGCTCTTTCCTGCCGGGGAGGACCAAACCAATATCAGCGGTCCCTTGCCTCTTAATGCTTTGGCACCCTTGCCGGTCCTATGCTGCTCAAAGCGACGCGTAACATCGGTCGTTACTCCACAGTATAGAGCATTATCTTTAGTTCGAATAAGATAAATAAACCAACAAGATAGCACCAAAAAATCCTTTATTGACTTAACTGCGCTGAGACTCTAGCTCGGCAATCTTGGCCTTAAGAGCGGCCACCTCTTGTTCAAGCTCCGCGATACGAGCATCTTTACTGCTGGCCATGGTTGGCGCGGCAGCTTCAAGTGCACTGATGTCCACCTCACCACAGAACAGGTGCTGGTAGCGAGACTCGCGTTTACCGGCTTCACGTGGCAGCTTAACCACCAAAGCGCCACTCTCACGCTGTGACATGGCAGTGAGTAGTTGCTCTACCTCTTTCACATCGCCAAACTCACACAAGCGACTGGTACGAGTGCGCAACTCCCCAGGTGTCTGCGCGCCGCGCAGCAACATACAACATGCGATGCCTTTCTCCTGCGCGCTTAACTGCAAATCACCAAACTCGGTATTACAGAAGCGGTGTTGGTACTTGTTAGCTCGGCTGTTAAAACCACTCTCATCACTGACCAAGCGCTTGGCAATCAAGCCATCCACCGCAGACTTTACCTCTTCTGCAGTAAGTGACATCACAGGCTCTCGGTTGCTTTTTTGATTGCACGCAGAGGTCAGGCTATTGAGTGTTAAAGGGTAATAGTCTGGCGTGGTGACCTCTTTCTCAATCAAGCAACCAATAATCCGAGCTTCAATAGGTGAGAGTACGATTGTCATTGTAGTTATCCTTTTCTAGTGTTCTGGGTAGAGATTGAGTGGACGTAAGTTACCCTCGGCATCCATCATCATGATGCGCGAGCGCTGTAACTCAACCTCTGTGGCCTCGATATACTTACGAGCCCCTTGATAGGCTTGGCCGAGCTTAAGGCAGTCCCCTTTATTGGTTGCACTTGGCTCTACTGGTGCCGATGTAGACTGTGGCACTGTGTATTCGATTTGGTGTTTTAAGTGTTTGGTAATTAGCATAAGCAAACGGTATCGAATCCAATCTTGCCCTCATCATAGCTAGAGAAGTCCTTAGCGACAACGGTCATGATAACAGTTGCCTAAAGATCCAACATCTCGATAAAAAAATAGGCGCTCAAGCTGTGCTTTGCGCCTATCAACAACATTGTTACGGCTATTTACACAATAACCGAACCACGAGAGCTCCTGGTTCGCGCATGGCATCCACGTTATAACTCAATACTTTACCAGCTTGTGGTGCAGTGTAAGTATCGATAAGATCACCAAAGGCATTGTATTGTTTAGCCACAACCGTCCCCTCTGTGACTTCAGTTAGCAGCTCGACTTGTGGCAGCACTAAACCGCCTTGGCGAGCACGGATACTCACAACAGAGTGGCCTTCCATACACTCGGCACTCGCTGCCTGTGGTTCACCCTCCAGCATACCGACGAACTTGAGGATATTTTGCATCCCTTCAACCGCTCGACTGATCAGATCTGGCTGGGTGATTTTACCCATACCAACCTCAACGGTGATACTCGGAATACCGCTATTGTTCCACACCGTTTCCAGCACACCAGCATCACCTGGATCGTCAAGAATGCAATCTGCATTCATCAAGCGCGCCATTTGCAGCGCTTCTGGCAAACGGAAATCTGCAAAGACATACAGTGGATAGACTGCGCCACTGGTTTGCGTGTGCAGGTCAATCGCACAATCTGCATTCGGTCTAAGTAACTTAGTCCAGACACAATCAATAAAGCGATGCGCGGCATCACCCTGTGGGTTACCTGGGAAGAAGCGATTCAGGTTGGCCGGTGATGCATCAGGGTCTGAGCTAAAGAAGTCACGACTATGACGTAACATGCCCGTGATATTGATCATCGAAACGACCGTAATGGTCCCTTTGATACTTTTTGCCTCCAGGCTTCGAATCATCTCATGAGCAGCTAACACCCCATTCAACTCATCGCCATGAACGCCTGCTGTGATCATCACCCGCGGGCCAGGAATGTCTCCTTTAAGCACACTGACCGGCAGCAGTTGCGGCTGAGCAAGCGCATTCGTTCCAGCTTGAAACCAAAATTGATGATGCCCGGGGGCAAGGTCTTTCACATCAAGCTGCTCAATCACAGCGGTCCCTTGAATAACATCGGCAAGGTGTACCGTTGGCATAATATTTCTCTCTTAATAAACAGGTTCGAGTAACAAAGGTTCGAGGGACGGGGACGGGCGTTGCCCTACGGGGTGCGAGGAGTTTAACACTCTTGGTGAGTTGCTCGTGCCTCGGAAAGATATGTGACTGACACCCAAAGTAAATTGGGCGATTTAGTGGACGGGTACTGCCCCTAAAGTAGCGAAGACATACCAACACACTGGAAGTCCTCGCACCTCGGAACGAAGTGTAACTCGCTCCCCGCCCCCTAAAACATTTATGTTTGTGTGTTTTACGCAAAGCCCATCAGATGTGCTCCGACCACGACAATGCTCGATAGTGTGAACAACAATACGATGAAACGCCAGCAGAATTTAGCCCAGTTGCCCCAATCGATACGACATACGCCCAGAGTTGCCATCAGTGAAGCCGAAGTAGGTACAATAATGTTGGTAAAGCCATCACCTAACTGGAATGCAAGTACGGCTACTTGACGAGTTACGCCAGCAATATCGGCCAGAGGAGCCAGTAGCGGCATAGTCAAGGCTGCTTGGCCAGAGCCCGAGGTGACGAAGAAGTTGAACACCGACTGGAAGACATACATCAACCACGCTGCGCCAGCTTCAGGAAGACCACTGATCACACCGCCCGCGCTATTAAGAATCGAGTTAAGTACGCTTGCTTCATCGGTTGAGCCGCCACCCAAAATAAGCAGCACACCTTTGGCGCAACCTACTAGCAACGCTGGAGCTAGCATCACGCTCGCGCCTTCTTTGAACGAGGCCGCGACATCGTTCATTGTCATGCCGTTAAGACGGAACACAACGCCAATGATACCGGCAACAAAGCCCATAGTGAAAAATTGCGATGCGATTTCCGGGATATACCAAGCGTGTGCGACCACTCCCCAAACCACCCAAACTGTGGTTGCCGTCACCGTCAGGATCACCAGAGTATCACCTAGATTCCAGCGAGACTCTTGGTCACCCGCTTCTTGTGCACGGAAATGCGCGTCACTTTGGTAGCTGTATGACAAGGTTGGCTTGGCTTTGATCTTAGCCGCATACAGCATGGTGAACGCAATACCGATCAGGGTAAACACCACCCACATCACCATACGCATCTGCATACCTGAAAGAACTGGAACGCCGGCAATACCCTGGGCAATAGCGACTGAGAATGGGTTCATCCATGAGGTGGCAAAGCCGATTTGTGTCGCCACGTAGGTCACCATCACGGTGGTAATACCATCGTAACCAAGGCGCACCATCAAAGGCGCGATGATGATCGCAAACGCCACAGCCTCTTCGCCCATACCGAATACGGCGCCGCCAAGCGAGAACAACACAAATAGAACCGGAATAAACAGCGATTCACTGCCCTTGGTTTTGTCAATTAGGCGCAAAATACCGTTATCGATGGTACCGGTGCGCATCACAACACCAAAGGCACCACCGATCACCAGCATAAACATAATCACGCCGATCGCACTGCCCCACTTAGAGCCCGAAACCAGTCCTTCAAACGGGAAGTTCATCAGACCAATGCCGCCACCAGAAGCAAACAGGCCGACCTTGTTATACTGAAGGTCACCATTCTCGTCGGTCGCATAGCTAAAAGACGTCGGATCGATCACCGTGCGGCTCTTCTCGACACCATCAGCGATGTAAGAAACTTGCTGGCTATCAAACTGACCTGCTGGGACAAAATAGGTCAGGATACTGGCAAGAATACCGACAACAAAAATCAGGATTAGGGTGTCTGGCATCTGCCAGGTTTTGTTCTCTGTGGTCACTGCAGGTGACTCAATATCTGTGTGCGACATGGCTAGTTTAACTTTGGCTAAAGTGTGAAATCAAAAAGAGCATGAAATGTCATACATTCAGAATAAAAAGTCAATATTTAGACACAAAGTAGGGTTAATAATTAATATTTATTTGATCTGAAGTCACAAGCTCGCGGACAAACTCGTGCTTTGCCAAGACCTTTTTAACTCACATTTATGTTAAGTGCTGCAAACTCTGCCCGCACGGTAGTCGAGAACACCTTGAGCACCTCGAGTGAACTGTGCTTTAATCACTGCCAGTTGCTGCACACTTTGTGCGGCGCCATTTTAGAATAGATTTTGGGGAAAAAGTTATGAGTAGCGTATTTGAAATCGTTAGCCAAGCTCGTCGTAAAAACAAACTGAAGCGTGAGCTGCTAGACAATGAAAAGAAAATCCGCGACAACCGCAAGCGTGTCGATCTGCTAGAAAACCTGCTGGACTACATCCGCCCAGACATGCCAACAGAAGAAGTGATCGCCATCGTGAAAAACATGAAGGCAGACTACGAAGATCGCGTTGACGACCACATCATCAAAAGCGCAGAGATCTCAAAAGCGCGCCGCGACATCAGCCGCCGCATCCGCGAACTAACCGAAGAAGACAAGGCTTCGACGCAAGGTAAAAAATAAATAAGGGACACTTCGTTCCGAGGAGCGAGGACGTTTCACTGCGAGGAGCGAGTAGTTCACTGCGTGTGACAAGCTCCTCGCGAAAAAATACAGGACACTTCGTTTCGTGCCGCAAGGACGTCTCATTTTAGAACACGAACAATCTTCAGCGAGCGACAGACACCCCGCTCCCCGTAGGGCAAAGCCCGTACTCGAACCCCGCACCTTTATTTAATATATTCATGCCAATACCGATCAGCGATCGCGATCGCGCGTTCTCGATCTCCGCTTTCGGTAAATAGTATTGAAGCCATGGTCTCTATCACCGTGTTGACCATTAAGTGGCGCAGCTCTCTTGGTGTGCCAAGGGGGCAGACGAATTTCTGGTCGACTTGCTCTAATTGACGCTCCGCCCAGTAGTGAGATTCAACGCCTTGTTCGGTGCTGAGCCAGACGGTCTGACTCACCCTTGGGTTGTATTCTGACTCCCCTGATTGTCCCTTAAATGAGATAATCGCTGAGGATAAGCCAATCTCATGTTCAACCTCGGCATGCAGCTGTTGAAAGCCTGGGTGAAAACTGCCTCGAAGCCCTAAACGGGCCTTGCCTGGATTTAACGCTCGAACCACGGTATTGATTGGTGTCCTTAGCCCATAGCGCTGCTTCCAAGCGATCATTTTTTCTGCTTGAGGGGCGAAGTTAGCTAGTGGCAGATAAACAATTCCCTGCTCTTCAATCAACTTCTGCGCCTCAATCGCATCTTGAGCAATCGGCACTCCCACTTTATCGAGATAATCTTCAACATGGAGGCGATCTAAAGTCGGGTCTTTAAACCCGTGTAGTACGACTTTGTAACCATTGCTTGCAAGGATTTTCGCGGCTAGCAGTTGCCACGGTGGTCCTGCAGCATGACGCTTACCGGCGTAGCATGGCCAATCTATATCGGCGCCAATCTCCGGCATCCGCGATTGAAATGCACTGACAAAACCCGCAATCTCCTGCTTAGTCTCATTCTGTACTCGGATCAACATAAGCAACATCGCCATCTGATCGTCACCAACTTGCCCGTCAAGGTATTCATCCATTACCCGATAGGCCTGGTCAAAATCAAGCGGCTTTCGACCCCGTTCTCCGCGTCCTACTGTACGAATGCACTCTAAAATACTGCTCATAGCTCTGTAGCTCTTCCGTGAATAGCAAAAATTAACATCAACTTATCGATTTCGCTGGTCAGGATCAAGCCATGCTTATTAACCTGAGTCAAAGCAACCGGCTGCATCAGGCCAATTGCGGCCCAGCATTGCAGCAATTCACACTGTAAACTGACGCTTAGAGGGCGTTTTTGGTGACCAATGACAGATGGGAATTTGCCGAAAGAGGCTGCCTGATGATTGCCGAATAAGCTTGCTCTTGCGAGATGGGCTTTGAAAAATAGTAGCCTTGTAGCATCTCGCAGCCCAACTGGGTTAGATAATCAACCTGCGAGGCATTCTCTACCCCCTCTGCGACCAATTCCAAGTTATGCGTTTTCGCCAGTGAATAGATAACTTTTGCCATTGAAGGCTCAGCTCCAATCGCATCATTGAGCATCTCAATAAACACTTTATCAATCTTCAAGACATCAAAGGGGTAATGCGCCAATTGGTAAAATGAGGTATAGCCTGAGCCGAAATCATCCAGTGCCAAGCGGAAACCGAGGTCTTTCAGGGCATTGAGCGTAACACCACCATCGTCTTGATTGGGAACAAAGGCGGTTTCTGTGATTTCGAGCTCCACTTTTGATGTGTCAATCTGATACTGCTCAACCAGTGTCGTTACTTGACTCACAAATCGCTCGTTGGACAACTCGAGTGCTGAAATGTTAATTGAAAAAATCGGCACCGTGCTTTGACTTTGGCTGATGCGCTTGATCATGGTAAAGCTATTGCGCAGCACCCAGAGGTCAACGTCTTCTATCAAACCCAATTTTTCCGCTTGCGTCACGTACTCTTCTGCTGAGAACCCTTGCTCTTCAAGCTCAGGGCAACGCAGCAAGACTTCATAACCTCGGGTATGTTGATTTTTTGCCTCAACAATCGGCATAAACATCAGCCTAAATCCATCATGAATAAGCGACGAAACTAGGGCTCTCTCTACGATCTCACTGCTTCTTATCTGCTGCGCGATATCCACATTGTAAAATTGGTAATGATTACCATCGACCTGCTTGGCAGCTTCTAGCGCCCTTTCCGCCTGTGTCTGTAACGCCTCAATGCCGACCGTCGAGCCCGTCTGTTCTATCTCAACGATCCCGAGGCTAACAGACAGTGGCAACGCATGAAATTCGAATTGATAGCCGTTAGAAAACAGCTCCTGGATCGCATTCACAAGTTGCAATAAACGCGAAAAACTGCCCGTTCCATCGACGTAAAGGCCAAATTGATCCGATGTCAAACGTGCAATCGCAACATGGCTCGATGATTCGACATACTCCGTGACCAATCGACGTAGCTTAGCGGCAAATTCAACCAAAAACCGATCGGCTGCCGCTCTACTGATGTGATCGTTAAGCCATTTGAAGTTATCGATATCAAGGTAAACCAGATAAGCGGGCACGCTTCCCTGTTGAAGAACAATCAAACGCTTGAGCTCGGCAACAAAGTAACGCCGACTTTGCAGGCCGGTGAGCTCGTCTTTCTCGACCAAAGAACGCATGTTTTTACGCATCATAAGATAGGAGTCGCGTAGCTCAGAAATCTCAATATCTGACGCGTGCACCACACCTTCTTTGGCATCCAGTTGCTGGGCGTATTTATCGAGTGGAGCAATGACAAACTTGATCACCAAAGCGTAGAAAATAGCCAAAATGAGTAAGGTGAGCCCGAGCATGATACCGACAATACCAAAACGCTGATAGGTTAACTCTGTCGCCAAGACCTCACTGTCGAGTTCAACAGACAGATTGAATAGAGGCCCACTGACAGACAGGTTAATCTGATGTCCAAACCAAGGCGAAGTATGCTCTATTTGATACTCTTCTCCTGCCGTGATGAGTCGTTCAGATGCTGAATGCTCCCACATAGGACCAAGCAACACCCCCTCATATTGCTCGACAGGCTTCGCTGCCAAACTGACTTTATACTGCTGCAGCGGACCAAACTCTCGCTGCAACTGGCGGGTGAGGTCGGAGAATATCGTCAGTGGATGAATGACCAACAATAGCTGCTGCGTCGGTAAGGTAATCGACGTGATCAACAGCAGATCATCACCTTGCTGCATCAGACGATGATAACGCCGGTTGAGGCTCAGCTGGGTCTTTTGCGCCTCCGCCAGCAACACTGACAGTAAGCTTGGCTGGGTATACTGATTTTCAGTAATGATATTTCCAGAGGCATCAATCAAGGCGAGTGTAAATTGTGCCTGACTCGACACATCCTCGGGCACAAATAGCTGTTGAAGATGCATGGTAAACGAACGCAATACCTGGCGGCTGTCTCTGTCTGGTAACAGTCGGGTAAGCTGCTTCTCTTGTAGCAGCGCCGCATCGATATGCGCATCCACTCTGCGGATGGCTCGTGGAACTTGTTGCATCATCAACTCCACCTGAACTGCCCAGCGAGTGGCAAACGCTTGTTTAAGCTGGCTCGAGGTATACAGATAGAGACAGGTGCCAAGCACAACAAACAACATACAGGTGATAGGCACGAATACTTTTTGCATTCTGCCCAATAGTGAAGAGCTAAAAATACTTTTCGCAACTCGCCGCATGCTATACCCTTAAACTACAGTCAGATCTTAGGTGCTTATTTTTCACTGAGATCTAAGCAATTTAGAATAAATTAATGATTTTTCTACAAGTATTATTGATAAATTCAATCAGCTTATTATTGATTAATTGGTCAATAATATCTCCTGGAAAGGTAAGCCACTAATCTACCGAGCTACAGACGAGTTAACTAGCAATTAGTGCATCAAGTAGTGATAATATTCTCAATACTTAATCGCAATTATTATTTATGTCATTTTGTGAAATGCATCTGTATGTAATTAATACTTTTGCTTATTTCTACTAGTGTGCTTAAATTACAGGTATTACTATAATAATTTGATCTTGCTTCCAAAGTTGGTAGATGAATATTCTTGTTTGTGATGACTCAATCGTCGCTAGAAAGTCCATTATTCGCTCAATAGAACCTCAGCCACATATCAAGATATATGAGGCAGATGATGGTGTTCAAGCGATTAGCTTATTGAAAAGCAAAAATATCGATGCACTATTTCTTGATCTTACCATGCCAGTAATGGATGGATTTGAAGTGCTTAATACCCTGCCAGTCAATAGCCATCCAACCACTATCGTGGTTTATTCAGCTGATGTACAGCAGCAAGCAAAAACACGTTGTCGTAACCAAGGAGCACATTTTTTCATTTCTAAACCTTTTGAACACGCTGAACTGATCCCAATTTATAATCAGTTGTCCATTCCATATACCAATACTGAGCAGAATAAAAATTCCGAACTAGCGAATCATTATACACCTCAGCAAAAATTAAACGAGACAGTCAATATTGCACTGGGCAAAGGGGCTGCGATTATGGCTAACCACCTTAATCATTTTATTGAATTGCCCATTCCCCATGTTGGCTATCTCACCTATGGCGAAGTGAGCATGGCAATGGCAGATGTCCTCAACCAACCCCATGCAACGGCCGTGACGCAAAGATTTGTTGGTGGTGGCATCCACGGAGAAGCGCTGGTCTGTCTGCGCGGTGAGGATGTTTTGGACATAGGCATCAAGCTTGGCTATCATTCACAACTTACCGATGAAAACGAGGTATTCCAGAATATTGCCAACCTATTAGTCTCATCATTTTTACTCTCTTTCGGCGAGTTACTCGATCGCCCTTTCTCACTCCGTCAACCTGCACTGCTGTCACGTTCGGCGAGTCATTTTAATCAGCTCAAACCCAATCAACCACTGTTTGCAATCGAGTACACCTGTTTTGCTGAGGACATGGACTTTGAATGTGAGGTCCTGTTTATGGTTGATCAGCCGTCGGTGGCGATCATTTTCGATATCATGGAGAACATATAATGTCGGCTATCACTATCGAAATGAAAGAGTTTCATTGGATGATGCAGATCCTCGACAATATGGACTCGGGTCTAGTGGTACTCGACCGAAAGAATCGCGTCGTTATCTGGAACAGCTTTATGCAATCCTACAGTGGTGTCCCCTCTCAATCGATTCTGGGGAAAAACCTGTTTGAATGCTTCCAGGAGCTACCCAAAGCCTGGCTTGAGGCGAAAATCACCAACGCGACATTGCTTGAAACCCGCTGTTTCTCAAGTTGGGAGAACCGCTCGTACTTATTTAAATTTAAAAATTTCTCTCCCGCGTCCCATGGCAGTCAGTTTATGTACCAGGATATTGTGCTGACACCGCTCAAGTCACTGACAGGCGAGGTCAGTCACATCGCGATTCAGATCAATGACGTGTCAGAGACCGCACACAATAAAATTTATCTGGATGAGACTAATCAACAACTCGAAGAGCTCAATCGAAGAGATGGCTTAACCAATCTATTTAATCGGGTTTATTGGGAGCAGGCGTTTGCTGAGCAGTTTGAGCGCATGACCCGCACCGAGCAGCCCTGCACCTTAGTGATGCTCGATATTGATCGCTTCAAATCGATCAACGATAACTATGGGCACCACATCGGTGATGAGGTGATCCGCAACCTCGCGACAACCTTAGCCAAATCCGTCCGCAGCAAAGATATCTGTGGACGCTATGGCGGAGAGGAGTTTACGGTTCTGTTGCCCGATACCGACAGCAGTCAGGCGATGTTTTTCTCGGAGCGATTAAGAAAGAAAGCGGCACAGAGCATCGTTATGCATGATGGTCAGCCGGTCACCTTTACCATCAGTCTGGGTATATGTACTTTCCATCCCCGCTTTAACAGCCATGTCGACTGGCTAAACTGCGCTGACGAAGCCCTCTATCGCGCCAAACGCCTTGGGCGCAACCAGACCCAAAGCTACGTAGACTGCGTTTTTTAACCTAGCTGACGAGTCCTCGTTCAAACGCATACTTGGCCAGCTCGGCCGTCGAGTGAAGATCCAGTTTGTGCTTGATGTTTTGTCGGTGTGTCTCAACCGTTCGATAGCTTATCCCAAGTAACATTGCTACTTTCTTGCTGCTATGCCCCTCAGCAACCAGCTTGAGCACAGCTTCTTCCCTACGACTTAATGGGTTCACCCTTTGCGCGGCAGGCACCACCTCTTGGGTAAACAGGGTTTGCGTCACAGATTCACAAAAATAGGTCGAGCCTTGGTTGACTGTTTTTATTGCCTGAACCATTTTATTAGCGCAGATCTCCTTGAGCATATAGCCCACCGCCCCGGCTTGCATCACCTTCATAATGTACTCACGGTTATCATGCATAGTGAGCATCAACACCTTGATTTGTGGATACTGCTCGCAGATAAGTCGCGTCGCATCAATGCCATTCATGATCGGCATACTCACGTCCATCAGCACGACATCAGGGCGCAGCTGCCCGACCAGTTCGACCCCCTCAAGACCATTACTTGCACTGCCAATCACATCGATCTCAGGCTCATGTTCTAGACGCGCAACAAACCCATCGAGGACCACTTGATGGTCATCAACAATCACTACACGAATCTTGTCACTCATCTCGCCTCCTCTATACCGATCAAAACCGTAACCTCAGTCCCTAGGCCCACCTCGCTATGCAATTCAAATTCACCACCAATAAACTCGACACGCTCTCGCATATTGCGCAAACCAATCCCCCCTCGGCTAAGCCCTATACTGGTATTAAAACCAACCCCATCATCGCGAACCATTAATTGTAGACGAGGGCCAATTTTAGACAGCATCACTGTCACGCGGCTTGCTCCTGAGTGTTTCTCGACATTGTTCAGTGACTCCTGAACCACACGATACAAGGTGGTCACAATTTCCGAGCTTAATCGTGCTGCTTGGGTATCCAGTGACACCTGCACTTCGATGCCCGAATGAGATTGAAAGTCTTCAAGCAAGGTGCTCAGTGCGGCCTCAAGACCAATGTCATCCAACGCACTAGGCCTAAGCTGATGCGAGATATGTCGTACTTCGTTAATCGCCATCAACAGCGAATGCTGAGCTTTTGACAGATGATCAAAATGACCCGTTTCGTTGATACTATCTTTGAATAATTCTAGGTGGCATTTGCTTGAAACCAAGAGTTGATTAATCCCATCATGCAGCTCTCGGGCTAAATGTTTCTTTTCATCCTCTTGAAACATCACGGTTTTAAACGCTAACTCCTTGAGGTTACGATCTGCAAGGCGATGCTCATGTAGGTTAATCGCCAGGGTCAAAACGATGAT
Organism: Vibrio glycogenivorans; assembly: GCF_051660965.1. Lineage (NCBI taxonomy): Bacteria > Pseudomonadati > Pseudomonadota > Gammaproteobacteria > Vibrionales > Vibrionaceae > Vibrio > Vibrio glycogenivorans. The sequence continues at coordinate 55,152 of NZ_JBPVIS010000016.1, forward strand.
CACCGCTACCGTAACAATCAAAATCACCATCACCGAAAAGAAGGTCGTCTCTATATTGCGATTAATCGCCGCATGCATTGTCTCAACTTCCTGACTGACATCTTCAATATACAGCCCGGTACCCACCATCCAGTCCCACTTATCCAACCACGCGGCATAGCTGAGTTTAGGCACTGTCTCTCCAGTCGAGGGCTTTTGCCACAAATACTGATGAAAGCCACCACCCGATTGCGCCTGAAACAACAAGGCCTCGATCAGGGAGTCACCGTTTGAGTCGGTTAAGCTAAGCAGGTTTTGCCCCACCAACTCTGGCATAACAGGGTGAACCAGATTGACACCGTTTTGGTCGTAAGCAAAGAAGTAACCATCAGCGCCGTAACGCAGCCCAGTCAAGATCGCTTTGACCTCGGCTTTGGCCTCACTTTCGTCTTGATTCGGGTCGTTATAGACGTGAGCTATCGCATCAAAGGCTAGGTCGAGACTGTCTTTGAGTGCGCTTTCACGCGATTTGATTAAACTGTCGCGAAAGATCTCAACCTCTTTTTGTCCAAGGCGTTTGGTCTGATGAATCGATATCCAACCGACACTCAAGGTGACCAGTACCAAAGGGATAAGAGTTAACAAGATCAGCTTAGCTTTTAACGGCATAGACCTCCTCCAATCAAAAATTGCCTAGCAAGCTAGGCAATTTAAATTTAGCAGTTATACCCAAGTGACCTCAAGATACAGTTTCAGCGAGACTTGCTTGGTTTGCAGCCAAGGCGGTCACTTGAAGATTTAGTGGTGCTAAATCGAAAGTGACCAACGCAGGCTGCGAGCCGCGGGCGGCCAGCCAAGCAAACTCGCCCAAAGGGAGTCAATATACGGGCTCATCTCCGCGTCAAATGACTTTGAAAGGGATAACCATTTCTGCAGCCATTTTCCTTGATATGAGCCCGTATATTGACTCTGAAGTCTGCATCTTGAGGTCACTTGGGTATATCATTAAATCATGAGGTTATGTAGGTCATATTTTGATAGATCCATCAAACTGCTTTATGCCATCCCATACAGCTGCGGAAACACTAGCAAAGAGACGAGTACAACGATTTGAATCAGGATAAACGGCACCACACCACGATAGATATCACCAGTGGTCACCCCTTGAGGTGTGACGCCTTTTAGATAGAACAAGCTAAAACCAAACGGCGGCGTCAGAAATGAGGTTTGCAGGTTCATTGCGATAAGAATGGCGAACCAAGTCATATTGAGCCCCATCAACTCAGCAACCGGTGCAATGATTGGTACGATAATAAAACAGATCTCAACAAAATCGATAAAGAAGCCCAGCAGCAAGATCACCAGCATGGTGATGATCAAAAAGCCCCATTTTTCACCCGGGATCTGCAGCATCCACTCCTCGACCAAGTAGTCACCGCCTGTGTAGGTAAACGCCATTGAGAAGGCGGTCGCGCCAAGCAAAATCGCAAACACCATCGCGGTGACTTTGACGGTTTCTTTGGCGGAGTCATAGACCATAGCCCAGCTAAACTGGCGATAAATTAAGGCAAGCAAGATAGCACCCGCACCGCCCAAGGCAGCAGATTCGGTTGGTGTCGCGATACCGGCAAATATCGAACCTAATACCAATACAATCAACACTAATGGCGGGATAACGGCCTTAAGCGCATTAATCACCTCTTGTTTGCGACTGATTGATGGGTCACGCTCTAGTGCTCGAGCGGACTCAGGGTAGAACTTGGCATAGATCAGTATGTAGATAACGTAAGCCGCAACCAAAGCCAGCCCTGGCCAAACCGCCGCCTTAAATAAATCCCCTACAGGCACCCCTAGCACATCGCCAAGTAAAATCAGGACGATAGAAGGTGGAATAATCTGCCCCAACGTGCCCGAGGCGCAAATGGTGCCGCATGCTAACCCTTTGTCATAATTGTACTTAAGCATAACAGGTAAAGAGATCAGTCCCATCGCGACAACCGATGCCCCCACCACCCCAGTTGACGCAGCAAGCAAGGCTCCCACCAAGACCGTCGAAACCGCTATGCCTCCGCGCACACCGCCAAATAGGCGCCCCATTGACTCCAATAACTGCTCAGCAAGGCGCGTTTTTTGTAATACCAAGCCCATAAACACGAATAAGGGCACCGCCATCAGCACCGTATTTTCCATGATGGACTGAATGCGATAGGGCATAAACGCAAACATATCCATACCCTCGGCCCAAACGCCAAAGATCAGGGCGATGCCACCAAAGGTAAATGCCACAGGAAAGCCGAGCAACAGCGCAAACAGGGCAACGAAAAACATCACAATTCCAATCATTCCCTTGCCCTCTTATTGCTTGCCAAAGTTGCTGTGGTGATGAGTGAGGTGTGGGTGAACAATGCGGTTGATAGAGTGTAATATCAAACCAATCCCACTAATAAACATGCAAATAAACGACACTGGGATCATCGCCTTGATGATCCAGCGATAAGGTAAGCCCCCTGGGTCTCCCGAGGTTTCACCCAGAGTGTAGCTTTCTTTGGCAAAATCAATCCCATACCACGCCACTAATAGGCAAAACGGAAACAAGAACACCAAGGTACCAATGATATCCACTACCGCTTGTACGCGGTGAGATAACCGCTCATAGATGATGTCGACTCGCACATGCCCACCCGCTTTAATCGCGTAAGGGACACCAAGTAAAAACACCGCGGAAAACAAGTGCCACTCCAACTCCTGAAAGGCAATCGAGACGTCATTAAAGACATACCGCATCACCACATCGTAGGTAACGTTAACCAGTAAAATCAGAAACAGCACACTGGCTAGCCAACCGAGCAGGTCACCAAAACGGTTAAACAGGCGCTCTAGATAGATCAAACTTCTCATATTCCAGTCCACAGAGAGGGTTTCGCGAGGGTGCGAAGAAGGATTGATGGGCGAGGCAAGCGCCTCACCCGTGGAGCTCAACCAAGTTATTCAGCGGCCGCCTCTGCTTGTGCATTGAGGTAGGCGCGGTGCGAGAGATCAGACCAAGGGCGGACCTGCTCTAGATAGGCCGCTTGAGAGTCTTGGATCTGTTTGGCCATCGCGTCTTTCTCAGCATGCTGCTTGAGCAAGCGATCATTGGCTTCACGCAGCGCATCCATCACCTCGGGTGGGAAGTTCTTCACCTGCACGTTCGGGTATTCGGTGGTGATCGACGCCCAGTTCTTACCGCTTTCATGCTTAGATTGAGTGTACATGTCGTAGGCCGCCGTCTTCATCGCCACTTGGAGGATCGCTTTAAGATCATCTGGCAGACTATCCCATTTGCGTTTATTGACTAAGAACTGAAGCTCAGTTGCTGGCTCATGCCAACCTGTGTAGTAATAAGGCGCGATTTTATGAAAGCCCATGCGTAAATCAAGCGATGGCCCCACCCACTCCAGTGCATCGATGGTGCGGCGCTCAAGTGACGTATATAGCTCACCCGGGGCGATATTAGTCGGTTTGGCGCCTAGCTCAGCAAGTACTTCACCCGCAAATCCTGGGATACGCATCTTAAGGCCTTGCAGGTCTTCTACGCTATTGATCTCTTTTTGAAACCAGCCACCCATTTGTACATCGGTGTTACCGCCAGGGAACGACAATAGGTTATGCGGTTCATACACTTGCTCCATCAGTTCCATTCCGCCGCCATAGTAGAACCAGGCATACTGCTCAACGGGCAGCATACCAAACGGCATAGTCGTGAAGTACAAAGTATTGGGCACCTTACCCTTCCAATAGTAAGACGCTGAATGCCCCATATCGTATTGACCGGATTTCACCATATCAAACACACCAAACGGCGCCTTGTGCTTGTTGGAAGAGTCGATACGGATCTGAAGTCGGCCGCCAGACATCTCTTCTGCCATCTTGGCCATGTTTTTGGTAGTGTCACCGAAGATTGGGAAGTTAGGCCCCCAGGTCTCCGCCAGTTTGAGTCGGTAAACCTTGTCGTCGGCCACTGCCGAGGCCGCAGATAGGCTGCATATTGCTGCGACCACAACTCCAGCGACAGCACGTTTTACGCTTTGGTGAATAAAGCTCATGTTCTCGTCCTTTATGTTCATTGAATCGACCCTCGCCAATGAGAGCTTCTTTGCTTAATAAAGATGTGACACAAATAGCCTGTGTGAAATGGGCGTGAACACGCAGCGATACAGCAACGAGAGGAACGAGCAGACCTAAGTATTACGTAGTACTGCGTAGGAAAAACGAGGTCAGCTAGGTAACTATCTAATTTTAATAAGGGGAACTTGAGTTCTAATGAGCAGTGGGAGGAAAAACACTTAGTCACTCTTCGGCATCAGCGGTAACAAGTGTGTAAAATTTACTCACGCTAAACGACAGGCAATAAAAAAGGAGAGCCGAGGCTCTCCTTCTCTTAAACCTGATAACTACTTCTAATTAAAGAGCAGCTTTCGCTTTTTCAACTAGAACTGCGAATGCAGCTTTGTCGAATACTGCGATGTCAGCAAGGATCTTACGATCGATCTCGATAGATGCTTTCTTAAGACCGTTGATGAAACGGCTGTAAGATAGACCATTTTGACGAGATGCAGCGTTGATACGTGCAATCCACAGTTGACGGAATTGACGTTTCTTGTTGCGACGGTCACGGTAAGCGTATTGACCAGCTTTAGTAACTGCTTGGAAAGCTACGCGGTAAACACGTGAACGTGCACCGTAGTAACCTTTAGCTTGTTTTAGAACTTTCTTATGACGTGCACGAGCTTGTACACCACGTTTTACGCGAGGCATTATGTCTCTCCTAAACTAAACGATTGATAAACTAAAAAGAATTAAGCGTATGGCATCATACGAACAACTGCAGCCACTTCACACTTAGGAAGGATTGCGTTTGGACGTAGTTGACGCTTGTTCTTAGTAGTACGCTTGGTCAGGATGTGACGTTTTGTAGCGTGCTTGTACTTAATACCACCAGCAGTTTTCTTGAAACGCTTAGCAGCACCTTTGTTGGTTTTCATCTTAGGCATGATGAATAACTCCGCATTGTTGAGTTGTTTAAACAATAGTAATTAGGGCGAATAAAACCCCACCGTTTCGCAACGGCGGGGTTCAATTACTTGATAAGCCGTTAATTACTTCTTTTTCGGGGCCAGTACCATGATCATCTGGCGACCTTCAATTCTCGTTGGGAAAGATTCCACAACAGCAAAATCTACTGTGTCTTCTTTCAAACGATTTAGAACGTCAACACCGATGTCTTGGTGAGCCATTTCGCGGCCACGGAAGCGAATTGTTACCTTCACTTTGTTACCGTCTTCAAGGAAACGCGTCAGGTTGCGTAGTTTTACCTGATAGTCTCCGATATCAGTTCCAGGACGGAATTTTACTTCCTTAATCTGAATCTGCTTTTGCTTCTTCTTCTGCTCTTTAGCAGCTTTGCTCTTCTCGAAGAGGAATTTGCCATAGTCCATCACACGACAAACTGGTGGCTCGGCGTTAGGGCTGATCTCTACAAGATCCATACCAGCTTCATCAGCTGCTGCAAGTGCCTCTTGGATCGATACGATACCAACAGCTTCACCGTCAGCGCCTGTTAAACGAACTTCACGAACGCCACGAATTTCACCGTTCAAACGGTGCTGGTTTTGTTTGGCCGGTTGTTGGCCACGTCTTCCGCCTTTAATAGTTTATTCCTCCAGATTGAGCTTACGGGTAGAAACTTCGGCTTGGATGTATTCAATAAAGTCATCCACTTTAAACTTGCCAAGGTCTTTACCTTTACGGGTACGTACTGCGATTTCGCCGGCTTCCATCTCTTGGTCGCCACAAACCAGCATGTACGGAACACGCTTCAAAGTGTGTTCGCGGATTTTAAAGCCAATCTTCTCATTTCTCAAGTCCGCTTTGGCTCTAATTCCAACTTTTTGCAATTTTTGTGCTACTTCATGCACATAGTCCGACTGCTTGTCAGTGATATTCATGATCACTGCTTGCTCTGGCGATAACCATGTTGGGAAGAAGCCGTAGTACTCTTCAATTAGAATACCGATGAAACGCTCAAGCGAGCCAAGGATAGCGCGGTGAATCATTACCGGCACTTGGCGCTCGTTGTTTTCATCTACATAGGTAGCCCCTAGGCGACCTGGTAGGTTGAAGTCTAGCTGAACTGTACCACATTGCCATGCGCGATCGAGACAGTCGTATAGCGTGAACTCAATCTTAGGACCGTAGAACGCGCCCTCACCTTCTTGGATCTCGTAAGGGATATCCATAGATTCAAGTGACTGCTTAAGTGCTTCTTCAGACTGATCCCAGATCTCATCAGAGCCTACACGCTTCTCAGGACGAGTTGACAGCTTCACCACGATGTTTTTAAAGCCAAACGTGTTGTACGTGTCGTACACCATCTTGATACAGCCAGTCACTTCCTCTTGGATTTGACTCTCAGTACAGAAGATGTGCGCGTCATCTTGAGTAAAGCCGCGTACACGCATGATGCCGTGTAGTGCGCCCGATGGTTCGTTACGGTGACATGAACCGAACTCCGCCATACGCAGCGGTAGGTCGCGGTACGATTTCAGACCTTGGTTAAAGATCTGTACGTGACCTGGACAGTTCATTGGCTTGATCGCGTATTCACGGTTCTCAGAAGAGGTGGTGAACATCGCATCGGCGTACTTGTCCCAGTGACCAGAGCGTTCCCAAAGAACGCGATCCATCATCAGTGGGCCTTTTACCTCTTGGTAGCCGTATTCTGTTAGCTTCTCACGCACAAACACTTCTAGATCGCGGAAGATAGACCAACCATTGTGGTGCCAGAACACCATACCCGGCGCTTCTTGCTGCATGTGGAACAGGTCAAGCTGCTTACCGATCTTACGGTGGTCACGCTTAGCCGCTTCTTCTAGGCGAACCAAGTGCGCTTTAAGTGCTTTCTTATCGTGGAAAGCAGTACCGTAGATACGCTGCAGCATCTTGTTGTCGCTGTTACCACGCCAGTAAGCACCAGCCACGTTCAGTAGTGTGAAGTGTTGGCAGAAGCCCATGTGTGGTACGTGTGGACCGCGACACATGTCGATGTATTCTTCATGATGGTATAGGCCTGGGCGATCGTCACGAGCGACGTTTTCGTCTAGGATTTCCATCTTGTAAGTTTCGCCGCGTGCTTCAAAAGTATCACGCGCTTCCTGCCAGCTTACGTTCTTTTTAACCACTTGGTACTTGGTTTTCGCCAGCTCTTTCATGCGCTTTTCGATCTTGTCTAGATCTTCTTGCGTCAGAGAGTGCTCCAAGTCGATGTCGTAGTAAAAGCCGCTGTCAATCGTAGGACCGATCGCCATTTTCGCTTCAGGGAACAGCTGCTTGATCGCGTGACCAAGAAGGTGAGCACAAGAGTGACGAACAATCTCTAGACCGTCTACTTCATCTTTTACTGTGATGATTTCTAGGCTTGCATCTTGTTCAATCAAATCGCAAGCATCAACACGGTTACCATCAACACGACCTGCGATGGTCGCTTTCGCTAGACCAGGACCGATAGATTGAGCAACTTCTAGAGTAGAAACCGGATTATCGAATTGACGTTGACTACCGTCAGGAAGAGTAATAATTGGCATGAAATTTCCTTTACAGTGGTGTTGCATACCAAGCAACACGTGCAATTGTCATTTTGCTTTATTAAGCAGTGAGTTAAGCGATTTCGCCTTGCTGGCTTTTCGCACTTTGAACAAGATTTGGTACAAACACAAATGCACGTCAAATTTTGTACAAACCCGCATTCTAATGGAATGGGATGAAATCACAACTGTTTTGGCAATAGGTTATCTTGCGAATATTAACACCTGGGTTGGACAGTTCAAATCGAATTAGGTTACAAAGCGCCTTCCAACAATAGACTGAAGGATGACTTGTCAGCTACCTTGTTGAAAATTATTTTGGAAAGCACTTCGCACTTTTGTAGCACAAAAATGACTCGGCGCAGAATTAATCACTAAGATACCGGCAAAAACGAGGACACAAATGATTAGTTCACATCACCAACTGCTGCGTAATGCAATCTCTCGATTGTTTATGTCACCCAAGACTTACTCTCAGAATCTGTTACGTACCATCGAGTGGGTGCTGACGGAAGCTGGTTTCGATGTGATGTGCTCTGAGTTCGGTCAGGGACAGCATGAACTTCTTGCTCATTCACACGGTTGCCTTTTTAGTTGTACCGTCTCACTGCAAAGAGAATCAGGCCTCAAGCAAGTTATCCGCATAGCATCGCAATCGAGCACTCTCGCGGATGTTGATAAGGGTAGCGTCGCTATGTCGATCGATAGCGATGAAATTATCACCCGCACTATACTGCAGGTACTGTTCAAACCGCTTACTGCGGCCATCGAGGAGTTGGCGAGCTGTAGCGTAAGTCAAAATTTGGCAACTAAACTACACACAGCCATCAACCTTGCTGTCACCAACGGCAATGGTACTAAACTGGATAGTGAAAAATGCACCATTGCGGTACATTAACCTCGTCACAGGGTTAAGTTTTCCAGCAATAAAAAACAGGGTTCCGTAAACATAGAACAGAACCCTAAATCTCACTTAAGCGATTATTTCTTCGTTACTGCAGCAACCACAGAAATCTCCACCAGCAATTCCTCACGTGCCATAGATGCCTCAACACAAGCGCGTGCAGGGGCATGGCCTTCTGGTACCCAGCTATCCCACACCGCATTCATCGCAGCAAAGTCATCCATGGTTTTGACGTAAATGGTTGCAGATAGCATGGATTTACGGTCTGAGCCGTAGTTGTTCAGTAGCTCATCGACCTTCTCCAGCATCGTCGCGGTCTGCTCTGTGATGCCTTTGGTTGAGTCTTTAGCGACTTGGCCACACAGGTAAATCGTGTCGTTGTGGATCACTGCGCGGCTCATGCGCTGCTTGGTTTCTTTTCTTTCGATCATTGTCTTTCTTCCAAAATTAAATCTGCCCCAAACGAAGGGCTAATCACACTCACGCTTGAGCGGTTTGACGACAGAGTCTAGCCCCTCAATCTTAAGCGCTAAACACAGTTGCATCAGCTCGCCTAACTCGCCCTCAGGGAATTGCTCCTTACGGGCAAACCACAAAAGGTACTCCTCCGGTAGGTCAATCAGCACCCTCCCAGCGTATTTGCCAAACGGCATGCGCATTGAGGCAAGCTTGATCAGGTTCTTTTTGTCTAACATGTTGGTTGCTACCCTTGAGATAAAACAAAAGAGACGACCAAAAGGTCGCCTCTCACTCATCCGATGCTATCCCTGCTTAAAACTCTATCGTTTAGAACAAAGAAGCGAATAGCTTTGTCACCCAATCCAGTAGGCGCTTGAAAATACTGCCTTGCTCGATAGGCTCTTGCGCAATCAGGTCAGCCGTTGCAATGACTTCGTTATCAAGTTGGTACATCACCTGACCAATAACCGCACCTTGAGCGATTGGCGCAGAAAGCTCTGGCTGCATCTCAATCACAGCGCTTAGCTTGGCAATATCGCTCTTAGGTAGAGTCAAATACAGAGGCTCAGCCAAGCCAACATCCACGTTGTCCTTGTCACCCATCCATACTCGTGGCTGAGCAATGGCTTCGCCGACTTTGTTCGGCTCGATGGTATCAAAGAAGCGGAAGCCGTAGCTTAGAAGCTGCTTGCTCTCTGATTCACGCGCTTTCGGACTGGTTGAGCCCATCACTACTGCAATTAGACGCATGTCACCTTGGGTTGCTGAACTTGCCAGACTATAGCCCGCACCAGAGGTATAACCCGTCTTCATACCATCAACGTTGATGCTGCGATCGCGCAGTAGACCGTTACGGTTATATTGCGTGATGCCGTTGTATTGGAAACTACGCTCACTGTACAGCGAGTAGATATCCGGCAGATCGCGGATGATCGCCTGGCCCAACTTAGCGATATCATAAGGTGTTGAGTAAAGGCTCTCACTATCCAAGCCATGCGGGTTACTAAATGAGGTGTTTTCTAATCCTAACTGAGCAGCCCAAGAGTTCATCAGCATAACAAACGCATCGGCTGAGCCTGCAACGTGCTCGGCAATCGCGACACTCGCATCGTTACCTGATTGCACAATCAGACCACGGTAGAGATCCATCATGTTAACGCGCGTGTTCACCTCAATAAACATCTTCGATGAGTCCGGGAACTTCTTCGCCCAGGCATTTTCACTGATCAGTACGCTGTCTTCCGCGCTGATGTTGCCCGCTTTCATTTCCTGGCCTGCCACATACGCGGTCATCAGCTTGGTCAAACTAGCTGGGTTCAGCGGTGTATTGGCATTTTTCTCAACCAGAACCTCGCCTGATTTGAAATCCATCAGCACATAACCTTTTGCACCCAATGCAGGTGGGTTAGGCACCACGGTCGGGGCTGCGTGAGCCAGAGAGGCAAAGCACAAGCCGATCGCTGAGGCAATCTTAAACAGTTTCACTACGAATTAGCTCCATTTCACTATATACACTGCTGCGGTTGTTCGATTATGCTTGAGCACAATTTAGGGTCGCTGAGTTTGGAACGACGCTCTCATCTAAAGTTCACCTTTAGATTGTAAGGATTCGTGACAGCAATACTCGCAGCAGGCTTGGGATTCTAAACTGGCTATAGCCTACCTTGCTAAACACCTAATGACAATTGCCATCAAGCTTAAGGTGAGCTCTTTACACGTTTTTGACGAATTTGAACAAATATCACACAGTTTGTGTTCGACGATTTATCTCGCAAAATTGGGGGTAAGATCAGACAATTGAACTATGAATGTTACCAATAAGCCGCCTCCAACTTGTAACATTGGTCAAGTTTTTTAAACAAAATTTAAACTAATTCGCCAATGTCACAGTTTCTTAATTGACTTGCCCCCCCGTTACCTTAGACTGGTTCACAGCTAGAAGGCGGTTCATTTGTATACAGCAGCGCTTCGTTGGATTACCCAGTACTCCCGTCGTGTCGTACGCAATAGCAATCAACTTTTCCACGCTATCCGCGCCGAATTCGGCTTTTAAACGATCAAACTAGGAAAAATAAAAAATGTCTAACACTGTTACTGGCACTGTAAAGTGGTTCAACGAAACAAAAGGCTTTGGTTTCATTCAACAAGAGAACGGCCCTGACGTTTTCGCTCACTTCAGCGCTATCAAAGGTGACGGCTTCCGTACCCTAACTGAAGGCCAAAAAGTTGAGTTCACTGTAACTCAAGGTCAAAAAGGCCCTCAAGCGGAAAACATCGTAGCTATCTAATTCAGCTTAGCTCGTACGAAATTCTAAATAGCCAACATTACGATGTTGGCTATTTTTATATTAGCGCGAGACAAAATGGAGCTGTATATGCAACTGGAAGGTTCAATCATCAAAGCGGTGGTGTTCGACTTGGACAATACCCTGGTATCCTCAAGCCTAGACTTTGCCTCAATCCGCGAGGACATTGGCTGCCCCTGTGATCACGACCTCCTCGACTTTGCCGATCGGCTTGGCTGTGAACAGCAAAAAGCTACCGTGCACCGAACCATCATCTCTCATGAACTTGCAGATGCCAAGCAAGCTCAATTAATGCAAGGCAGTGTTGATCTGCTCGATCACCTTCACCTAAGTAACATCGCCACAGGTATCGTCACCCGCAATTGTATCCAAGCGGCAAAAATGAAGCTGGATAAGCTCAAGCTCGAGGTTAACGAGCTCATATGTCGCGAACACTATCCGCCCAAGCCCGCGCCCGATTCGCTGCTTGCACTCTCCGAGCTCTGGTCTGTCGCACCACACGAAATGCTCTATGTCGGCGATTACCTCTACGATATCCAAGCCGCAATCAATGCCAATATGCACTCGTGCCTGGTAACTCATCACTCGACGCCAGATTATGGGCATTTAGCCACAATTTGTGTGCCCCATTTAACTGATTTACACCGTTTATTTGCATCTCAATAGCTGACCGCTTACTCTGGTAACCGGACTTGAGCTTTGGCCTCGGTCTGATTAAAATCCCAGCGATGATTGAATCTATACCCTGGTGGACTCGAGATGCTGTTTCGTCGCGAGTTACTTGGTTTGCAGCCCAATTAAACACTAATGTGGCGTGCGTTTGCCCTATACCAACATCACAACAACTTACTCCAATTAGGTTGCGAGCAGTCAGATGAGTGAAGATAAGTTTACCCACATCTATCGATTACCAACATCGATTCAAATCCGAATCGGTAAATGGCAACAGACCTTCAGAGGCACCTCTGATCTTGTGCTTCATACGGCCATCGAAGTGCGCAATAAAAAGTACAAAGAGCACGGCTTTTTTGCCCCGCGTTGGCACGTCCAGTTGTTTGACAGCAACGATATCTCTATCACTGAGCATGGTCGCTACATCCAGACCTCAATGCGCAGCATGATCGACCGCAAAATCATATACAAACGCCTGTACTTCGCCACCCACCCAGACGGCGACGCCCACAAAAAGCTCGAACAATTCAAGCGAGAGTGGATCCACAAGCACAACCGTGTGGCCAAAAAGTACAACCAAATCAAAAAGAAAAACTTCTTAAACTTCGCCCGCGAAGAAGCCGAAACCATGTACCCGTCAATCCCACCGGGCGAATTCGATGTCGCCCTATGGAACAAGCTGGTTATCTCAGAATTCGGCCCGCAGAAGCGCTATGACAATCCGTTTTATGTGAAGAAAAATCGCGTCTAAAAGCGCAGGAGCGAGTACGTTACACTACGAGTACGGACTTCGTCCTCCGAGGTTCGAGGAGTTCTCCAATAGTGACAAATTACTCGCTCCTCGTAGGGCGAAGCCCGTCCCCGAACCCCGCCCCTATCGTCTAGAGCCCGTGCTGAATAATATTATTCGCCAGCAGCGTATTCACAATTTCATCCGAGTTATTCAGATCGACACCGGTAAAGTCCACCTGGCTGGCGGCGTTCTCGACCACGATGGTTTGCTGCACGTCGTCGTCGGTGGTGATGTCTAGCTCGATGTTGCCGTCAACGACTCGGGCGGCAATGTGGTCGAGGGCTTCGGCGAGTAAATCATCGTCTTGCAGATCGCTGATGACATCGCGCAGGTCTATCACATCGCCCTGGCTGGTATCAAAATCAGCAATAGTATCGACCGAGCCCTGTGATACTGAGGTCTCAGTCCAGCGGAAGGTGTCGGCACCTTCACCACCGATCAGGAGGTCATCGCCAAACCCGCCGGTGAGAATATCGTTACCTAATCCGCCCTCAATCACATCGTCTCCCTCGCCACCGACCAGTGTGGCGGCGGTTGTACCGCCGCGACCGATGACCCAAACATCATCGCTCTGATCAGATTGATCGAAGTTGCCCGGCCCGACCGAAATTGAAATCGTTTCTGATTCAGATTTCGCGATGCTTCCATCAGACTCTTCAGACACCGCGACCACTTCAAGCGAGTAAACACCATCAGAGCTTGGCCCGGCTGGGAACTCAACGCTAATGCCCTCTAAGTTTTCAAACTCACTCGGGTCGGCTGAGGTTAATGTCCATACGCCAGCGTTTTCGCTGACTGAGACATTGGCATTGCTGCTGGTTAAGCTGGCTGCATCAGGCACGCCTGTGATCTCTAATGACAAGACCTCACGACTATCCACCAGCATCGCAACCAGTCCAGCAAGCGCAATACCCTGTGAGGCCGCCGAGCGGCTGGCATAGACCTGACGTGCATAGTTCATGCTTGGGTCGATGCTCAGCGTCGGTGAATCATTGACCTGATTAACCGTAATAGTCAGGGTATCGGACGCTTCGAGCGCCATACCCGATGGGTCGTAATAGACGCCCTGATCGTTAGCCGTGATGGAAAGCTCGACCGTGGTAACATCGACCTCGCTGGCATCGATAAATACCCCCTCACCGTCAGCAGTAGAACCCAGTACTGCATTGATAGCCTCTGGAGCACCCGTCATCACGATATCGCCATTGAGCTGCTCTTCTACCGTCACATCAGGGTCATTCGACAAGACCGAGAGCGTGCCTGATGAGACGCTCAAGGTAACCATCATGCTGTCGTCTGCATAATCACCTTGATAATCGACATCCGCAACTGAAAGGCCGGTGATTCTCTGCTCGGTGGAATCATTGATCACCACCGTGCTGGTTGGCTTACTGATCACTGGCGTATCATTAATCGCGTCTAATGAGAGTGTGAGTGTGGCGACCTCACTGAGTGACTGAGTATCGGGGTTTGTTGGGTCGATGAGGCCGTGGTTGCCCATATCATCCACTTGCAGCGTGATGTCGACACTACCGTAGAAGTCATCCACAGGGTCATAGACAATCTTGCCATCGCTGATAAAGCTGTTGAGATCGGCGACACTACCGCGCAATAAAAGTTGTGGGCTGCCATCGCCTGAGACAACCATCACGCCTGACAACACTGGGTTGTTTTGACCAACCACTAGGTTGCCATGAGGGGCCGTGATGGTGAGATCGTAGTCCGCGTCTGGGTCATCCAAAGTGCCATCAATATCCGCTAGGCTAAAGCCGCTGAGCGGCACGTCAACGTCCTCTTGCGCCGCATCCGGTTGGGTGACCGTGATTTCAGGTCGATCATTGATAGCAGTCACTACCACATTGACGGTTTCGGTGACAGACAGCCCCACCTCAGCGTCGCTACCTGCCGAGACAGTGCCATCAAGACCAATATCGAGCGCTTCCATCGTGATGCTTAACTGCCCATCCCAATTATCACTGTTTGCATCACCAGCAAGGAAGGTCATGTTATCGAGCGTCAAGGTGCCCTGAGGGACATCAAACACAAGACTTTGCATTCCAGTTAAGTCCTCTTGGGTGAGAGTTTCACTGCCAATCGTAATACTGGCACTGTACGGCACATTGTTCACCGTGACTCGGATCTGCTCAGGGCCATTTTCCTCATAATCGGGCAGGCTATCGCCTAACGTCTCGAGTGTGTCGACCAGCGAGATATTGAGCTCAATATCAACACTCCCACCCTCGTCGATCATAAAGGTTTCCGTCGACACATCAGTATCGATCATATCCGCAACAGGATTGACCTTGAGCACGAAGCTGGTATCAAGCTGCTCGGGCATCTCGGTCAGTTGCTCTTCAACAAAGGCTGTCACGCCCATTGTGACCTCACCACTGAACTGCTCGGCAGGCTTGATCTCGATAGCATCAAGGCTTGGCGTAGTGTCATCTGGGTTGGCCTTAAGGCGAATGCTCCACTCACCCTCAGAGAGGTTTTTCACCTCATAGTCGCTTGAGGTTGAGCGCACCAGGAAGTCCTCTGGTACTCCGGTAAGCTTGATTGAGATAAAGCGCTCTGAGCCATCGGTATCACCAAGTGAAAGCTGCAGTCCCTGGCCGCCTTGACCAAAGGAGATCCACTCATCTTCACTGCCCTCCACCAAGATATTACCGTCATTGTCACTGAGTGAGCTGGTCAATACCAAATCATCAACCACCGGCATGACATCAAAGGTCACGGAAACATCGCTAAAGTCGCGCTCGACAACCAAGGTTTGTCCATCAATGCTCGCTTGTGAATCGGCATCCACCTCAGCCTGGAATTGCATTGCGGGATCTTGTGTATCAAAGGTCACGCGATCTTCAATCTTACCCGAGATATCAATCACCACATCATTGAAGGTCGCGATAATATCCTCATCGGTTTCCCCCTCTATCGAACCCGGGAAATCAGGAGCGGGCTCGAATAAGACGCTAGCAAGCGCGGCCTCGATATCAACCTCACTACTATCAAAGGTAAGAGTTTGGGAGGAGGTCTTGACGTTAGCGCTATCAAACTGAACAAAACTGCCCATTGCACTATCGACCGTCAGAGTCACTTGAGTCAGCGATTCCTGACCACGTGACAAGCTGGTATCTGAGTCAGCTAGCTCAAAGCTCAAGTCGAGCTCAATCAAGCCATCTTCATAGGCGATACCATCAGTAATTGGGGTGCTCGAGTTCAAATCCGTGGGTTGCTTTTGACCATCTAAGCCTAGAGTCTGTGTCACGCTGACATCGAAGACTGGGCTAGTGTCACTGTCTTGCGCTTGTCCCGTTGCGCTGACATCGACCTGCGGGTAAATGGCTAGGGGTAACTCGAGATCCACCACATTTTCATCACCCGTCTGGCTATCAGTGGTGACCACTGAGAATGGAATAACCACATCACCGGCAAAATCTTCTGGTGGGATCAGCCCAAGGCCAGCCACACTGACAATGCTGCCGCTGCTATCCACCGAGGTTTGCAGCATGTACACCCCATCAACAAAGTCACCCACAAAGCCTTGTACTTGGAATCCTGGCGGCAGCTGATCGCTATTGATCACTATGGTCAGGTCATCCGCCACCCCATCAAAGGTCGAGACGCTTAACAGGCCATTATCTGCCGAGAACAGCGCATCACTGAGATCGATTCGGCTATCCTCCATTCCCTGTACGACAACATTTGCATCAGCCACAATCGTGGCAGCGGTGGTGCTTGCACCACTAATTGACGTTGGGAATTCCAGACGCAGTGGCACCGGGTCGATCTCTTGGCTTGCGCTGTCGCTTTCCCCGTCCTCGCCACTATCCGTAACTATGGTGTAAATTTGAATATCCCATGAGGTATGGTCTGCGGTGAGTGCATTGTCCGTTGCCGCGCCAATATCAGCCAAACCATTGGGCGCTTTAATCGAGAAATTATTGATATCGGTGATGGTCCAAGTGCCATTGCCGTTATTGATCGCCCCTTGCGAGTCACTGTATAAGTAGAACTGATCGAGGAAATCTGAGGCATCATCCAACCACTGTTGCTGCTCAGGCGTTCTATCGCTTGGCAAGGTATCAACCGCAAGCTCATAATCCGCTTTGCTGATACCCAAGTAGAGCTCAGGTTGCAGGTCGACGATGATCTCAGAGACTAACTCATCGGAGTCGAGATCGGTGTCATTAAACGCAACAACATAAGCGCCCGCCTCGCCGCCTGCCGAGGTATTTGCAGAGAAGTCCAACTCGCCGTCAGCACTGCTGATCACACTGGTTACGGTGGCCGATGGGCTACCATTGGCATCAGTGGTGACAAAGGCATTCTCGTCTTCTACAACAGCTGTTACCGTAACGTTAAGTGTACCCGTAACCACCTTGTCCGCGACGCCTTCACCCGTATTGTTGCTGTCTATGTATTCACTGTCATACTCTTTGATGGTTGCTGACGTTGTGAGCTGATAATCCGTGGTCACATCTTCAGGGAGCTGGATCTGGATATAATCGCTCGCCTGAACTGCCGTTGAGAACTCTGCCTCCGTCTGCCCTGAAGGGCTCAAGGTCAACGAACCTGCGACCACATCACCCGAAACATCACTACCTCCGACAAACACGGTCGCACCATCAGGAATACCGGACACTGTTACACCAGCCACCACTTCATGCTCATCAACGCCTGGTGGTGCCCAGTTAATATTGGTTAGAGAGTCCTCTAAACCATTTAGATTTCGTGAGTAATCCGCCTCATCAACCACAGGGGCAACATGAACACGCAGCTCTCGGTCAAAGGCACGCGAATGACCATCTGTCGTTTCCGTAACCACCACGGTAGCTGTGAGTGAGAAATTGGTGGTCGATGAGTCAATAGGAATGATCTTAATCCCTGAGTCAAATTTCTCTTCCGCGATATCGGCTTGGTAAATCGGCTGGCCATTGTCATCAAAACCAACAAACAGTAGCGAGAATGGTACCCCGTCTTTATCGGTCACCTCTACGCCTTCTGGGATATCCGAAAGGACAATGGTCACATCCTCTGAGCCATCGGTATCGGTAGAAATGGCAGAGAAATTAAGCAGCGCTGCACCATTTTCATCAATAGTGGTTTCAAGGCCATTATTTGCATCGCCATCAATAAATGACCACTCCGTCTCACCCGGTTGATTATTCAGCACGATATCAGGAGTATCTGCCACGCCTTTGATATCAACAAATACCGTCTTCTCACCAATCTCACGTTCAGACACCTCAAGGGCACTGTTTTCATCGCTGAGGTCCGCGGTATCACGCACAATGCCTTTGACCTTAAAAGTGAAATCGACATTGCTGTGCTCCAGTGGTCGCACCTCGATCTGCTCAAGATAGTTAATCGCATCATCACTGGTCGAGCTCACTGCGATCTCCCACACCCCTGGAGTCGTCTCTGAGATAGGGCTATCGCCGCTACCAAGCCACACAAACTCAACCGATGATTCTGACAGCTCGCTAATCTCGATAATTAACTGCTCAGACTCATCCATATACTCATCATCGGTTAGGATATCGGCGGTATCACGTAAGTTAACCACGGAGCTGAGTAGCAAGATATCCTCATTTGAGTAATCAAAATCGGTCTCGCCATCCTCAAACACCTTGGCGCGATTGACCTGAATGCGGCTGGCATCCGCCTGCGGCGCCACATCAATCGTGATGTTAAAGTCATCTGACTGCTTGGTTTTCTTGTCGGTGAACTCGTTCTCATCCTCAGTGGCAATCGCGACCACTTTGAGCATGATTTGACCCGAGAAGTGATCGATTGGATTGACCTGTACCTCATCGATGCGATCGGCTTCTATCGCATAGTAAATGCGATTATTGCCATCATCGGTTGCAATGATTGAGGTGCCATCGGCATAGACAAGCTGCGCTTTATCCGCGCCTTGGATAAACTCCAGCTCATACTTGATAGTCTCGGGGTTACTGGTGTCTAAAGTCGATGCCAACACGCTAAGCTCGACATTATCACCATCCTCATAGGCCAAATATTTATCCACGCTATCCACGGTGAAGGTCGGTTTATCCGCCACACTCTGGATATTGATATTCAAGTCGCCATTGACTCGGTGATCATGCGCGCCGTTATTTAATACCTGCACTTGAATACGGATATCGATACCCGCCTCATCGGTTGAGAAATGCTGATCAGGCACGAAGTATAAATTCTCAACCGTGGCGACTGTACCATCTAGGGACTGAATGACCTGATCACTGCTGAGCGTGGCACGGCTATTGTTGGTCTGTAGCGCAACATACTCAGTGCCGTTGTGGTAATAGAAGGTGCCATTATGATTGCCGATATTGAGTAGGCGAACCTCACCAATCTGCTCGTTGCGGTCGATATCATTGAGATCAACAGACAACTCGACTTTAATCGGCGCAAGACTGTCGGCCGGGATACCCAATAAGTTGTCGAGATCTGTGGCAAGGTCAATGCCAGTGATCGAGCCATCACGGCCGGCTTCTTCCACTCCGGAAATCTGAGCGGGCTCCACCACCGCATTGCGATCGCGTATCGTGATGTTCAACAGCTCGCTCGTGGTATCCTCATCAGCATCCACAGCAGTGACATTCACCGAGAAGTTCAAATTTGGGCTGTCAGCGTGGTCTAGGGTATCCTCCGGCTCGAATCGCGCCCGGCCATCAGGGCGAATATCTAACACGCCCAAATCACGCGACGCACTGCCAATTGTCTCAACCACCGTCACCGTGATTAAGCTCCCCTCAAGATTGACGCCATCCACCAAGCTGCCATCTGAGAGGCGGAATTGAATATCTCGCCCGGTCTCATCGACGGCTTCAATGCGTGTCACCACGCCATTATCCGCACCCGTTTCGTTATCTCGCCCACGCTCTGCTGGGTTGTCAAACATCCACTTGGTGCCGCGTCCATCTCCTTCATTGCGCGAGAGATTTTGCTCATAAAGCATTTGCACATCATCGACAACCGTGACTTGAATTTGTGCGGCTGTGGGGTCAGTCTCACCGTTGATGGTTGAGCGATCACCATCGCTATCAACGGCATAGACAGGCAGTTCAAAGGTTAAAGAGAGGTCATCATCACCCGTGTGATCAAGCTCCTCAAGTAAGGTAATGGTGTATTGGCCTGTGCTCGGTGAACCAATGGCGACATTAAAGACATCCACTTCATCACCATCTACCTCAACAAAGCCTCGATAGGTTCTCACACCGGCAATGTTCGAGACCAGTGCAAGCTCGACCACTTCGCCCATCGACTTCAAACTACCGTCTTGGTTAAACTCGAGCGGCTCAAGCTCATAGTGGCTGATATTGTCACTGCCGACATCGGTGTCGATTGTACCGACTTGGCTCAACAGGCTCGAATCCGGGTCGGTGCCATCAAGCAGGTTCGCCTCAGCAAATGAAAGGTTACCCGCACCTTCTGTATATGTGTCGGTGATAACCGGAAGTTGCCCATCGCTGATGTCTATATTGACGATGGAGTCGATAAAGTCCTCATCACCATCAACAACCCTCGCAGTAAGACTGAACTCAATTGGGTCGTCATTGGAGTGATCGAGGTCGCGGTCGGGCTCAAAATAGAACTCACCGGAGGTTTTCACATACGCGGTGCCGAGATCATCAATAGCAAATGCTTGATAGTCAGTATCATTTTGGTCTAGGGTCCATGTCTGACTATCGACCGTAATACTGCTTACGGCTGAGCCGTCAGCACCACCATTAGTAATAAAGTTGTGCTGCAACGTCTGGGTATCACCAACCGTTACCGGCTCGACAACATCAAGGTCGGTGGTCTCACTGACAATAAGCTCATCATCGGCGATGGTCACCGATAAATCGACTGGAGCAGAGCTATCACCATCACTATCCACGGCAACCACCGGGATATTCAGGACAAGGCTATCATCGGTGTCTGGGTTAGCTCCCTGCGGGTGATGAATCGCTTCATTGAGCGTAAACTCATAACTGCCATCCACACCGAGGCGCAATTCAAACACCTCGGTTTGAGAGGTTTGTGTGACGCCTTGATAAACATAGTGGGTAATGTTGCCGTCGATATCGGTTACTGTACTTGGGTCGGCAACGACCACCGCCTCGCCTTGCGAAATGATGCCCAAGTCGGTGTTGAGGCTCGCAACCTCATAGTGGGTCAGGTTATCACTACCTTGAGTCGCCGATATTGCGCCTTGATCAACCACTAGACTGCTATCTGGGCTCGTCCCGTCATTCAAAGCCACTTCCGAGACGCTCACACCGCTCACCGAATCGATCACCGGCAACTGACCATCTTCGATCTGGATGATAGCTTGCGGATTGAGTGTGTCTCCATCACCATCCAAGATCGTTGCCGTCAGTGTTGCCACAACGGGATCATCTTCACTATGGTCAAGATTGCGGCTCGGTTCGAAGACCATCTCACCAGAGGTCTGAATATAAACCGTACCTAAATCAACGATAATCTCGTTTTGATCGTCTCGCTCAACCACCTCAAAGGCTTGATAGCCAGTTAGGCTAGGGTTAAGAGTGAAGGTTTGACTAATGGTTTGATCCACGTACTCAAACTCAATATTAAACTCGGTCAGTAATGCGCTGTCAGCTCCCTCATGAACGAGGAAGTCATGAGCTTGCTGGTCACCCACTGGTGTCAAACCATCTGGGTTGGTGGTGTCAGTATCGCCTTCAACGACCGGTTCAGTGACTGGCAAAATAGCGCCAGCAACCACTGGCTCGTCATCCAAGATGGTGACCTCAATATTGGTATTGGCACTCAATACCGACGAGTTCCCATCTTGGTCGATAGCAAACACTGGGATATCAAGCACTATCTGGTTATCTTCCTCCGTGCCCTCAACATTATCCAGCTCTTCATAGAGCTCAAAGCGATAACTACCCTCTTCAGTCACCGACAACTCAAACACATCGACAACACTATTATCATCTAAGGTAACGCTCGCGGTGTACACGTGAGAAGCAAGACCGGATTGTGAGTCAACGATGATCGTGGCTGCGCCGAGTACCACCGGTTTACCTAACGCAGCAATAGATGTATCGGAGTTGAACTGAGTGACGGCAACCTCATAGTGATCGATATCATCACTGCCCACTTGGATATTGATATCTCCAGTCCCACTCACCACAGCACCGCTTGGATCTGAACCATCAGCCAAATTCGCCTCATCCAGCGTTATCCGGCTCTCACTAGTGATCTGTGGGAGCTGCCCATCAATAATCTCAATCTTGGCTTTTGACGTGAAATCATCGCCATCATTATCGATGATCGTTGCGGTCACCGAGGCCTCGATGGGTGACTGGGTGCTATGGTCAAGGTTTCGATTTGGCTCAAAGTACATCTCACCCGAGGCCTTGATGTAAACAGTGCCACTCTCTACGGCAAAGGACTGATAACCTGATTGGCTTTGATCAAGCGCGTGTAGGGTACTTCCTCCATCCCCTTGATAAACAAAGCTAGTCACCGAAGCGCCATCTGCACCTTCCTTGACTAAGAAGTCATGTGTCATGGTTGCGTTGTCGCCCGTTGTGACAGGCTCAGTGACCATCAACGTCACTTCATTGGCCACTTGCGGCATATCATCAGCGATGGTCACGGAGAACTGGGCGTTCGCATTCGACTCAGAGCGGTTGCCATCACTATCAATCGCAACAACAGGCACAGTAAATGACAGCGCCGTATCTTGTGCAGTGTCCGCCTCATGCTCAACCGGCTCAAGCAAATCAAAACGGTAGTTACCTTGTTGATCAAAGCTGACCTGAACAATATCGACAATCGTGCCATCATTCAGGGTTACCGAGCCAGTGTGAGAGTGAGTGACCTCGTTGGTGTCAGGATCGGTTGTCATCACAGCAGGCCCCATCACAACCGGCTTATCGAAAGCAAAAATAGGAGTAGTAACATTAAAGGCGGTAACATCGACCTCAAAGTGGTCAATATCATCACTGCCAACCGATGCGATGATCACGCCTGTGTCACTGACTGGCATATTACCCGGGCTTGTACCCTGAGCTAAATTCGCTTCATCAAGACTGACGGAAGTAACACTGCTAATCACTGGCAACTGGCCATCAGTGATTTCGATATTCGCAACTGGTGTGAAGGTATCACCATCGCCATCAACAATGGTGGCGGTAATCGAGGTATTGAGTGTCTGGTTGGTGCTGTGATCCAGGTTTCGATCCGGTTCGAAGTACATCTCACCAGAGGTCTTGATGTATACGGTGCCATCTTCAACAGCGAAGTCTTGGTAGTCTGGGTCTGCTTGGTTGAGGATGAATGGATCGCTAGTCGCATCACCTTGATAGACAAAGCTCACTACCGAAGCGCCGTCTGCCCCCTCTGCCGTAAGGAAGTCATGCACATCCGTGGCATTGTCACCCGATGTGACTGGCTCCGTTACCTCAAGAGCCGCACTCGTACTCGCTGCCGTTGCCTCATCGTCAACAACAGTAACCGCTATGTTGGTCAACGCGGTCGATTCAGACGGATCGCCATCACTATCGACGGCAAACACAGGCAAGTTAAACGACAACTGATCGTCCTCTGATGAGCCAGCCTCATGGTCAATCGGCTCAAACAGCTCAATGCGGTAGTTACCCTCTTCGTCGATAGAAACTTGGAAGATGTCCACTACGCTGTCATCGTCGAGCGTAACGGTCGCATCGTAAACGTACGACACCACGCCGGAAATCGGATCCGTCACAACATTCGCTGAGCTCAAGACAACCGCTTTACCCAGCGCCTCAATCGGCGCATCGGTATTGAAGGCTGCGGTATCCACTTCAAAGCGAGCAATATCGTCACTGCCAGTGGTCGCTGTGACGCTACCTGTCACCACCAACGCATCGCTGTCTGGGCTATTGCCATCGTCCAGGTTCGCCTCATCAAATGACGCAGGGCTGACAGCAGTGATAACAGGATCTTGACCATCTTGAATATCAATATTGGCCACAGGCATGTAAGTATCGCCATCACCGTCAACAATGGTGGCTGTTAC
>NZ_JBPVIS010000017.1:0-77318 GCF_051660965.1 Vibrio glycogenivorans
GACCCAGAATCATTTCAGTCATCCAACTCGAAGACCTAACTCTCCTACTCTGTTAAGACACCCTCAAAGGGACATTTCTACTTTGCTGAAGACAGGACATTTTTAACTGGGATTGACAAAATACTTAAGTTATTGTAATCATTAGATGTAACCAAGTCTGCAACGTCATTCCACATTGCGTGAGCTGTGCCGGATATTTGTCCAAGTAATCAATTTAATCAGTAATTTAGTTGAATGTAATCCATTACATTTGTATCATCTGCCTTGTAACGGTTTCAGACCTGTTACCTAGCCAACTGACGTTGTTATTGAACTAGGATTGTTCAAAAAAGCCAGGCACTCGTGTATGTGACTGGCTTTCTTTTACTTTCTTCTCTCATTTCTCTGCATGACTACACCCGGTAGTTTATCTTAATCAAGTCTTAAAACTCTGTCATATCCAGCGAGCCAAGTTTGTATTAAAGCTGCTGATACCACCTTGTACGTCTATGAGCCAAATGTGTTTGCACCTGTCAATGTCTTGTTTGGCAGCAAGATAAGTGAGTTCATTATCCGATTGAAAAGCAACCCTGCCAAATGAACCCTCTGGCAAGATTGCGTTAGACAGCTAGCAACGCTAACTTTTTTGAATCGTAGTTCTCGTCAAAGAGAGAAAATTGATTGAATTTGTTGTCTTCTAGTCGAGTTCGTCTTTTAAGTCCTTGGCTGGATCAATAAAAAACACAGACTGACAGTTTGCACACTGGCACTTTGTCTGTTTTCGATTTAATAAGTGACGCTCGAGTGTCGTTCTCTTTTTACGGTACACTAACGTTTCCCGTTGACACTTGTCACAGAAGTATTCGAATACCACCATTTTTGTTATTTCCCTATAACGGTTAACCCTAAGCCCTAGCAACATAAGCAATATAGGAAGTTATTAAGATAAAACAAATTTCGTGTGTGATACTGAGCCAAAAATTTAAGTCTTGTTTGTCGACAAATCTCATCTAATCGTGAGCTAGAATGGATAGCCAACCTACTGACTACGTATCGCGCCATTGATAGTAGGGTTAACTCCACTACCAGACTAGATGATTTGGGAAATGGGCTTCACAGATGATATGGGGAATGAGTTAGATAGAGTCTCGGTTACTTAGCCTCAACGACATAGCCATTAGTGTCACGCACAACATAATAGCTATCAGCACTGTTCGGCAACTCTATATGCTGTTGTTCGTCCTTTTGAAAAGCTATCGCCAGCGCTGAGCCAAGTAAGATGACATTGATGGCAAACAGAGTGCGACCGATACGCATTGAAAACGAGCTTTCCATTAAGGATCCTAAACAAATTTGAAGAATTAAAAATTTTTTAAATCATACAATATCACCATTGAGCAATCAATCACAGATAGCAAAAATACCTCACAATGTAGAGTTAGTAACCTAACGATAAACCCTGCTTTCGCTTTAAGTGCCCATCACCTGCGATATGTGATCACCGAGTAATGGCCTGTGTAAACGTGACGGCGTCACAATGCGCAGGCTAAATTTTGCTAAGTTAGATACTCGCCAAAGGTGACATTGTTGCGTATCAGTGAAATCAACCAGCGTGCACTTACCCGCTGTTACTGTGTGACTTCATCCTTGAAAATTAACTACTTTTTAAAAAAGCTGATAAATACTCCAGTGAATAACTCTTATATAACTAACTGATTTTTATCCACTATTTAACAAAAATGGTCTAATTATGGTCCTTTTAAAGTTATTTCATTGCGATAATTAACTCTATCAAATAAAAAGAGACCAGCGCAAAGCTGGCCTCTTTCCAACAGCTAGTTATCGATTGCCGCTATTGATTTTGAGCTTCAAACTCTTGTCGAATTTCATCTGCGACTATCTTAATCGCTTGAGCAGTACTGATACCCTGCTCCATCAATTTTTGGATTCTCTCGACGGCCTTTTGTTGCTCTTCGTGACTGAGCGGCGGTAACTGGTCAAACATGGTAGGTGACTCACAAGTTAAATCATTTGCTGGGCATTATAACGATTTAGCCGCAAAATAACACCCATCAAAAGTGACACGGTAACTCATTAATAAGAGCTTAAGAAGTTGATATAGACACCGACCGCGCGCTCATTGGTATAACTAAAGCCTAAGTCCATTTGAGTAATGTTCAGCGGTGAGATACCGAGGCCAGCAGTCAAGGTGCCCTGATCATCCTTCCTAGCAAGATTCTTGTAATAGCCCGCTCTAAATTTAAATTGGCGCATTAGATCGGCCTCTGCACCAACACGCAGCATTTGCGTATTGTCATTGACCTCCGTAAATTTTTTCGCTTCATTGAGATCATAGTCGGCACTTATCTGCCAAAAGTCGGCAATCAGCCCAGCACCGAGTGTGTATTGGGGGCGCATTTTATAGGTGTAGGCACCATCTTCGGTAACGAAGTCACGTGACACCATATTTCGCCCTGTCATACCAACCCGCAGTGGACCATGAAACCAAAGTGCGCCAATGTCATAGTTAAAGGTATTCTCTGCGCTGCCGTTTTGTTTAACATCACCCAATGAGAAATCATCCAGTTTACTGATATGGCTGTATGCATACACGCGTTGGATTTTAGGTGTGAAGCCAAAAGACCAATGATTGTGGAGGATGGTCATATACTTAGCTAACGACAGTCCGCCCTCTAAAACACCGATAGCGGCACCTCTTATTTCCGAGTCGTTATATGCCTGATCGGAATCGGCTTCATAATCACCCACGACCGCCTCGGCAAAGCTTTCGCTGTAAAGTTTTCCGTAGGCATTCATTGAGACATAACGATTAGGAATGGCAAAGGCTGCAGATAGACCAAGAGTGAGGCTAATAACATCGCCGTCTAACTCGCGTAGTGCATCTTCAATTTTGTCATCATTCTTGTCATCAACTGCGGACATGACATTATCAAGATCTTCGAGCATGTTATGCTGATCATTGTATGCGAGACCCACACTTGGCAACAGCATACCGACATTATCATTACGACGATAAATTGCGGTTAACGCCGGGTTATGGAAAGGAGCGGAGAGGAAGTCACCGGCCACTACCCCCACTCCACCCATGGCGTCACTCCTTGCATCAATCGCAAAATGGCCGGCATGAGCAAAGTTGGTAAGCACGAGTGTAAGGGGGATCAGTCTGCGGACTGGTTTCATAACGGCTGATTTCCATTGAATATTTAGCTTTATCGCTAATATCGGCAGGAAACCAGCAAACTTTAGAATTAGTTACGAGTGCAGCCTGGGTAGTGAAAAATCACTCGTCGTCTTCGAGGTCTTCTTCATCAATCGAGATATCATAGGTCTTAGTGATGATTTGCGACTGCTCGATAATGATAGGTCCCTGCCAGCGCTGGCTATCTAGGGCAATCGATAGTACGTAGCGGTCAGGCGGTATTTCCATTTGCTCCAACTGGGTTGGGTAATTGGCTTGATAGGTCTGGCCCCACACCTCTTGATATTGATCCTCTTGATAGTTGTAGATTCGCACCGAGAGTTTAGGCAACGGACAGAACTTATTCAGCAACTCGTTCTTTTCAATACTCCAACTGTCATTATTTGACCAACGAACGATCTGCTTGGCTTTGTACTCTTCAATGATCACCCAAGTTGAGTAGCTTTGGTTATCGCGCGTTTCAACATTGAGGTGGTACAGGCCCATCGGCAAACGACTGTTGAGGTTATAGGTTTTTCTGTACTCAATGTTGGTTGAACGTGACTGCGCTTGCGGCTCGCTGATCGGCTCAAACTCATTGTCTGTTGCGATGCTGGTATTGATCCAACGATCGAGTGAAACGTCCCTTAACTCTTGCGTCGCCGTTACGTCGACGAAAACACGGTAGGACTCCTGTCCCGGGCTTTGAATACTGGTACGCTTGATGGAAACGTTGCGTAACCAGTTGGGTAACGGGTCATTTTGCAGTGCTTTACCGCAGTCGGCATCGAACGACTGAACAAGTAAGTCGTTGATGTGCTCGCGCATTGATGGCGATTGGTCTCTCTGCAACACCTCGACCATCACCGAATACATCTCAGAGAACGAGCCCTTGAGTAAGTGCTGATGAGCCTGGGTTAACGGAGTCACATCGTCAAACCAAGTATTTGAGGCCAAAGATGAAGAAGATAGGAGACAAGCCCCTATCATAAGTGTCTGTCGGATCATGCTTTTAGTTTGTAGCCCACACCACGCAATGTTTCAATTTCAAGGCCTGGCAACTTTTGACGTAGCTGCAAAACATGTGTATCTACGGTTCGTGTTGTCGGGAAATGATTGTAACCCCAAACATGGTCAAGCAACTCATCACGAGTGAACACGCGACCGATATTGCTGGCCAAAAACAACAACAAATCAAACTCCGTTCGGGTTAGCGTGATTTGTTCGTCTTTATAGATAACTTCACGTGTATTCTTATTGATGTTTAAAAACTCAGTGCTAACCACACTGTCATCCTGCTCGGATGCTTCCGGGCTGCGCAATTGAGCTCGGATACGAGCAAACAACTCAGCTTCTGCAAAGGGTTTGGTCAGGTAATCATCGGCACCGGCGTCAAGGCCAGTGACCTTATCTTTTACGGTCACCAGAGCAGTCAAAGCAATCACAGGGACGTTTTTGATTTGCTTCCATTCTGGTAGTTTTGAGATCGAGTCACCATCAGGCAGTTGACGGTCTAAAATAACCAGATCCGCCTGCTCCCATAAAGGCGCTACATCCGCAATAGTTTCCGAGTGAAGGCAGTTGTAGCCCGCCTGCTCTAAACTTACTAGCAGTCCGTCAGCTAAGTTTCTATCATCTTCAACGAGAAGCAGTGTCTGTTTCACAAGGTATCTCCAGTATAAATGTCGTCGGTGGACCGACGAGTTTCATATTTCCGCCCATTTTAGCGACCATCGACTCGACAATTGTCAGCCCCAAGCCAAGACCTGCTTGACTAACAAAGGGTTTTCTCAGGTTATTCCAATCTTTTTGACCTAACTGACCTTGGTCAATCACTTTGATCAACAAACCAGAGTCGGTCACTTCAATGTTGAGTGTAACAGGAGCGACGCCATACTTTAGTGCGTTACGTATCAAGTTGTCGATACAGGTGCCCAACCAGTATACGTTAAGTTTAGCAGCGACATCACGGTTAAGATTAAACTCAATAGATTGGCTAAACTCTTCTTCCAGTTTATAGGTCAGCCACTCTTCGATTGACGGCACCCACTCAGTAGCAAGCGGTTGGTAGTCCGATTGCAAATAATCTTTACTCGCCTCAGCTAACTGACGCAGTCGTCGCGAGTCCTCACACAGTCGACGAAACTCGTCATAAACGGATTCTGGTAGATTCTCAAACTCGCGGCGAAAACCCTCAACCGTGAGCGAAAGGCTCGCGATTGGCGTGCGCAGCTCATGGGTCAAGATTTGCAATACTAGCATGCGACTCTTAAGCTCTTTGCGCTTACTATCCCAACGGTAATAGAGCCAACCACATACCAACATGATGTTAGCGATCCCAAGGCCAATCATCACCCCTTGCAAGATTTCGCTGTGATCCTGCACCGACCAACAAATATTCCCCCGTTGCACCAAGCACTCGCCGCGCTTATTGGTCACGGAATAGATCAATCCCACCTGCTCGGCATGGGCCTTCCACACACTCGGCTCATAGACGTAATAGATATCGCCTTTTTTGAGCCACAACTCGTCCTCTTCAAGCATCATAGAGTCACCGCGAAGTAAGGCCTGGACGACGTTCGGCGTCATCTCTTGCATGCGGCCCAACAAAGTGTTCGGGTCAGCAATTGGACGCTCTTTGATATGCATAAAGCGTTCTAGTTGAGAGTATCGCTCTGGATAGACTTGGGTGTATCGGTAAGCATAACTACCACCACCTGGGTGGATCATATTACTGCGAGCGAACCAGCGTTCGCTCAATTGATTGCCTTTACACAGGGCACGAACAAACACCAAAGGCTCTGTAACCAAAGGGCTAACGGGCAGTTGTCCAGTACAAGACTCAGAAAGCTGGTAGAGCTTTTGAATATCCTTTAGTGGATAAGAAGAGGTCTGTGGCTGCATATAGCTTGGATCAATCAAGCGATTAGGAAACTCGCTTTGAATGATGCGGATGTCGTAGTTCGCTAATGCTTGCTCGACATTGAACATGGTGCCGAACTGATCCAGACGCTCGGGCAAAGTGTTTGCGCGAGCGGCGAAAGAGCAAATGGTGACGAGTATAATGAGTAAAGTTCGACTAAGCACGGGCACAAATTAACAGTTACGATGGCCTAACTATATAGTCTTTAAACCTATTAATACACTCTCCGATGTGAGGAGTGTGTCAATTTAGCTGCACACAACGTTCCAACTAAAGGTCATTCCAAGCAAATCACACCTCAACATCATCAACACTCAATTAACCAACCATTTACAGGTAATTATTAAAATTACTTAAATGTTCCTGGTGTTTTTTTTCAGATTTCAAACTTGTGCCCAAATTTTGAAGGTGACTTTGATTTTATTGGTCAGTTGGTTTTGAATCCTGATAAATCAACCGTTTATTTAATATATTTTTTAAGGCTTTCCATGACTACGTCTACCTTTAAAATCGCTGTCGATGACGGCTCTACCAACGTTAAAGTTGCTTGGCTTGAACAGGGTGAAATCAAAACCATTGTTTCTCCAAACTCATTTCGTAAAAATTGGAAGAGTGCGGCACTGAGAAAAGACAAGAAGATCTTCAACTACAGCATAGGTGATACCAAGTACACTTATGACGCGACTTCAGACAAGGCGTTGGAAACCACCCATGTCGACTATCAATATGATGATTTAAATTTGCTAGCGGTCCATCATGCGCTGCTACAAACTGGTCTATCCCCTCGCCCAGTAACCCTTGTCGTTACCCTACCAATCACGGAATACTACAATCCTGAAGATTGTCAAAAAAATGAGTTCAATATCGAGCGCAAGCGTAAACACCTGATGCGTGAGATTTCTCTCAATAAAGGTGAGACATTTAAGGTTGTCGACGTTGAAGTCATGCCAGAGAGTTTACCTGCGGTGCTATCAACCCTGGTTAATTCGAACTGTAATGAGTTTACCCGCTCACTGGTGATCGATATTGGTGGTACAACACTTGATATGGGTGTGGTTGTCGGTGAATTTGATGATGTATCAGCGATTTATGGCAACAACGAGATCGGTGTTTCCATGGTCACTGACGTGACGCGTAAAGCACTGGCATTTGCAGACAGTGATTCCAGCTATCTGGTGGCTAACGAATTGATCAAGCGTCGTAACGATCATCAATTCTTCTGCGACGTGGTCAATGATGAGACTAAGATCGCAACGATCAAAGAGAAGATCGAGAGCAAGATCGAGGAGCTCGGCGCTCAAGTAGCCAATGAGGCGAAGAAGTTCGCTAAAAACCCAAATCGAGTCTACATCGTTGGCGGCGGTGCCCCATTGATTTACCCGGCGATTAAGGCAGCATACGAGACCCTTGGTGAGCGCGTGGTATTAGTAGAACAGGCTCAGGCCGCTTTGGCAGAGGAACTTTGTCTCTATCACGCAGATGAAGCCGAGACAGCGGAAGTAGTCAATGGATAACCGTTTTAAAAAGATCAGCTATTCGATCTACCTTGACCCGACGCAAAATCAATCCGATTTTTATGCGTACAAATTGATGCAGCAATGGTCAAAACAGCAAAAGCAATTTGCTGAAGACCCAAATGCCGCAGTCCAGCTGCACAATCAGATCCATGTCCACAAGGACATCTACCTCAGTGGTTTGTTTCTCTATCAGTTAAAGCCGGAGTTAGCCAAAGCCATGGCGTCGGCATTAACCCAAGAGACCATTACCGAGCAAACCTTGGTGGCGATGCTTAGTGCGCACAATGTGCTGTCACAACCAAAGCCTGAGCAGCAACCGGTCACTGAACTATCTATTGATGCTTCTGCTCAGCTGGCACAATTGACTGAACTGACAGAGAAGCTTGCTTCTGTTGAGCCTCAAGCAACGACAACACTCGATGTCGACACACTTGCTGAGCAAATCACCAAGCAGCAACAACCAACAGTTGAGAAGTTAAACGCGCAAGTGGCGACGCTAGAAAGTTTGGTTGATAAACAGCAAAAACTGATCGAGCAACTGCTACAAGCCCAACGCAATGTGCATACGCAAGAGTCATCGGCAGACACAAGTAAAGTGGTCGATATCGGCGAAGGCGTCAGCGACCGCCTAAATAAAGTACAAAAAGTTAAAAAGAAAGGTATCTTTTAGGCCAAATCGCGCACTGTTCCCCTCGCTCCTCGGAACGAAGTGAAACCCGCGCCTCGAACCTGAAAAAGGCCTCGCACCTAAAAAGAAAGCCCACCAAAGTTTGGTGGGCTTTATCATGTATAAGTGCAAAGGAAAGTTATGACGCTAGAGCTTTAGCGATAGAGTCAACAGACTCCTTAGCATCACCGAACAGCATTGATGTGTTTTCTTTAAAGAACAATGGGTTCTGAACACCGGCATAGCCTGTATTCATTGAGCGCTTGAATACAACCACGTTTTGCGCATTCCACACTTCAAGTACTGGCATACCTGCAATCGGGCTGTTTGGATCTTCTTGTGCCGCCGGGTTAACCGTATCGTTGGCACCGATAACCAAAACCGTATCCGTGTCAGACAAGTCGTCATTGATCTCGTCCATCTCTAGCACGATGTCGTAAGGCACCTTGGCTTCAGCCAGCAGTACGTTCATGTGCCCAGGCAAACGACCAGCAACAGGGTGAATACCAAAGCGAACGTTCACGCCTTGCGCGCGCAGTTTTTCGGTGATCTCGTGAACTGGGTACTGGGCTTGAGCAACGGCCATACCGTATCCAGGAGTAATGATGACAGACTTCGAGTTCTTCAGCATCTCAGCCACTTCTTCGGCAGAAGTTTCGGTGTGCTCACCTTGTTCGACATCGCCTGATACCGCCACTTCTTGACCAAAGCCGCCAGCGATAACGCTGATAAACGAGCGGTTCATCGCCTTACACATGATGTAAGACAGGATGGCACCTGAAGAGCCGACCAGTGCACCGGTAACGATCAGTAGATCGTTCGATAGCATAAAGCCTGCCGCTGCCGCTGCCCAGCCTGAGTAAGAGTTCAGCATTGAGACCACTACTGGCATATCCGCACCACCAATCGAGGCAACCAAGTGGTAACCAAAGGCGAACGCGATTAGGGTCATAACAATCAACGCCAACATACTGCCGTCAACATTAACGAAGTAAATCATCAGTGCTGTTGAGACCAAAACGGCTGCTAGGTTCATCTTGTGCTTGTGAGGTAGGTTCAATGGTGAGGAAGAAATTACACCACGCAGCTTACCAAAGGCAACGACTGAACCGGTAAAGGTCACCGCACCAATGAACACACCCAAGAACACTTCCACCATGTGGATCACGTGCTCAGTATGCTCGTATGGGCCTGGCTCATAAACCGGTGGTTCTAAGAAGCTGTTAAAACCAACCAGCACTGCCGCCATACCAACAAAGGAGTGAAGGATCGCAACCAGCTCAGGCATTTCTGTCATTTCGACCTTGCGAGCATAGAAGATACCAATGCTTGCACCAATCACCATCGCAACGATGATCCAACCAAAGCCTTGCGCTTCTGGGCCGAAGATGGTGGCAATCAATGCGATCGCCATACCGACGATGCCGTAGTAGTTACCTGAGCGAGCCGATTCTTGCTTCGACAATCCCGCTAGACTCAGAATGAAAAATAGTGCGGCAACAATGTATGCCGCTTGTACTAGTCCTGCAGACATGGTTATCCCCTATTATTGATCTTTACGGAACATCTCAAGCATTCGCTTGGTGACGGTGAATCCGCCAAATATGTTGATACTGGCTATCAGTACCGCGACAAAGGCCAGGCCAGTGACAACCCCACTGCCTTGACCGACTTGAAGCAGCGCTCCGACAATGATGATCCCGGAGATTGCATTGGTCACTGACATCAGTGGGGTGTGCAGGGCGTGAGTCACGTTCCATACCACGTAATAACCCACCACACAGGCAAGGACAAATACCGTAAAGTGCGCAAGAAAGGCAGGAGGAGCAACAGAAGCAATCCAACCAAATGCCGCCAATCCGGCGCCCAGCGCGACAAACTTTTTCAGAGGTGAGGCGGGTTTCTCTTCCTTCTGCGCAACTGGCGCTACGGGCTCTGCTTTAACTTCAGGCTGAGCGGAGACTTGGATTGGAGGCGCAGGCCAAGTGACTTCACCTTCTTTGATCACGGTCACGCCGCGCTGAACAACATCCTCAAAGTCGATATGGATGTTGCCGTCTTTCTCTTTGCACAGTAGCTTAAGAAGGTTGACCAAGTTAGTGGCATAAAGCTGTGAAGACTGTGTTGGCAGGCGTCCCACCATATCGGTGTAACCGATGATTTTTACACCGTTATCTGTGGTGATCACTTGATCAGCAACTGTATATTCACAGTTACCGCCGTTAGCCGCAGCAAGATCAACAATCACGCTACCCGCCTTCATGCTATCAACCATCTCTTTGGTCACTAACTTAGGCGCTGGGCGACCTGGAATAAGCGCGGTGGTGATGATGATATCGACATCTTTGGCTTGCTCTGCATAAAGCTCTGCGGCTTTGCGATTAAAGTCATCAGACATCTCTTTAGCGTAGCCATCGCCTGAGCCCGAGTTCTCCTCAAAATCTAATTGAAGGAACTCAGCACCCATCGATTCAACTTGCTCGGCCACTTCTGGGCGCACGTCAAAGGCACGCACAATCGCACCGAGGCTGCCTGCTGCGCCGATGGCCGCAAGACCGGCAACACCTGCACCAGCGACAAATACTTTTGCCGGTGGCACTTTACCAGCCGCCGTAATTTGACCAGTAAAGAAGCGTCCAAATTCATGAGCAGCCTCAACGACTGCACGATAACCAGCGATATTGGCCATTGAAGAGAGTGCATCTAAAGCCTGAGCGCGCGAGATACGCGGCACAGAGTCCATTGCCATTACGTTGATGTTCTTGGTTGACAGCTTGTCCATTAGCACTGGGTTTTGCGCTGGCCAAATAAAGCTAATTAATGTTGCGCCATCTTTTAATAGCTCAAACTCATCAATATTTCGTGAGTCATCAACGATTGGGGCGTTGACTTTCAAAATGATTTCAGAGTCCCAAACCTCATTGGTCGAGACAACCGTTGCGCCAGACGCTTCGAATGCAGAGTCATCGAAACTGGCCAAAGCACCCGCTTGCGATTCTACTTTTACTTCAAAGCCCAGTTTAATCAACTGCTCCACCGATTTCGGTGAGGCAGCGACTCGCGATTCCCCTGCGAGTACTTCTCTAGGTACACCTATCTGCATCATGAGTAACATAATCCTTTTTATTTATTTGTGTAGCTAAATCCTTAACTTAGCTATTCGATGTTACATGATTATTTACAGAGCACCACAAACTTTTTAACAGGTCGGCTCACATTACTCGCATAAAATTCGCACAGGAGAGTGGTTGAGTTAACAAATTGAAAACAAACTTGTGGAATCAGAAGCGAGAGTCGAGATTCGAGATTCGAGGAGGGATTGACGCGCGTGATATATTACTCGCTACTCGGAACGAAGTGTAACTCGCCCCCGCCCCTTGTATGGGGTTAGTCACAACCTGGCGTGGACAGACAAGAGTAGAATCGAGTCGAGAAAACACCACGATCGCCTCGCCTCTCGCAGCAAAGCGATCTCGCCTCTCGACTCTGTTTGGCGTTTAGCCAAACATATTATCGCCCATCTGGTCGATAAACATTTGCGCCTTGTTAAGCATCAGCTCATTCGCATCATCTTTATTGGACACGACGTCTGAGCGAATAAAGCGGTGCTGCTTCAGCTCGCCGTCGATCTCTTTGGTAATACGCCCTGCGATACGAAACTGGCCACCCTCAGCAATCGGCTCTTGATAAATGTTGTAGCCTTTATACTCTACTGGCTCCACCTCTTGTGTAGACGTTTTTTCCTTGGATTTACCACCGAATAATCGAGAAAAGAATCCCACAATAATGCTCCTAATTCATTTGCTTATGTTGCTCGCTTGATGGGGCAAACCCATCGAGCGATTATGCTAATCAGCATAGCTTGAAACCCTATTAACGAATAGCCTTGATACTAGGGATTGTGGTGTTAAACCTACTGGTTGCGCATTTTTTGCTCCACTTCTTTCACCCAGCAAGCGTGACACTGTCACTGCTGGTTGTACGGTAAATTTGGTGAAAAACTTGGCATCAGTGAGAATTGTAATAAGCTATAAGTTACTCTATCCACAAAACTAATCAGGTAGATAGCGCAAAACATGTTCACGAATTGGTTCAGAGTACTGTTTCCGATGGCTCTGTTGGGGTTGGTGTTTGGTTTTTACCCGCAAATGCTACCACTGATCGAAGCCAATCTGGCGGTTACGACCAACCTCCCTTACGTGTTGCTCTCAATCGCCATGGTAGTCAGTTACGCCTTCAAGCAAAGTCGTAGTGCCATGGTGAGCGCTGCAGCGCTTATGACCTACTGGGTCATACAGCAGCGACTGCAAGTCCCCCTGTCTTACGGCAACACGACCTTGGAATTATCCCTCTTGTGCGTACTGCTTCCGCTGTGCCTGTTTGCGTGTCTATTGTTCTCTGACTCGGGGCGGTTTGTCAGGTCATTTCTTACCTACTTGGTGATTCTTATTAGCTGCGGGTTACTTTTCTACCTGGTGGTCACCTCAGTGCCTTTGGAAGCCACTCAAGACCTGCAATTTAGCTGGTTGATGAACCTAGACTCTTTTTCTCGCCTACCGTTTGTGTTGGTCATCTATATGGTGGGTATGACGGGGCTTGCATTGGTCATGCTGGTGCGTCATAACCGCAACATCGACGCGATGATCTACACCGTCATGCTGCTCTGCTGTGCGACGTTTGCGCTCTTCCACCTTGCCTATATTTCAAGTTCACTATTCACTCTGGTAGGCATCTTACTGCTGTTCTTTATTGGCTGTTCGAGCTATCAACTTGCCTTCAATGATGGCTTGACCGGGATCCCGGGGCGTCATACATTGGACTTAGATATTCTTCAATTGGGCTCGCATTTCACCATCGCTATGGTAGACATCGATCATTTCAAAATGTTTAACGATCAGTATGGCCATGATACTGGAGATGATGTTC
Source organism: Vibrio glycogenivorans (assembly GCF_051660965.1). Taxonomy (NCBI): domain Bacteria; kingdom Pseudomonadati; phylum Pseudomonadota; class Gammaproteobacteria; order Vibrionales; family Vibrionaceae; genus Vibrio; species Vibrio glycogenivorans. Next base: position 13,212 of record NZ_JBPVIS010000017.1, read on the forward strand.
TTAAGTTAGTCGCCAAACAAATCGCCAAGACAAAAGGCAATCCTAGATTTTATCGATACGGAGGTGAGGAGTTCACGATTCTATACCATCGTCGTCGGGCGAACCAAGCCATACACTTCCTAGAACAGCTCAGACAGGATATTGCCAACTACCCAATGTCTTTGCGTGATACCAGCCTCAGGCCAGAGAGTGATACGGAGGGCTCACGCTTTCGCAGCCAGAAAGAATCTAACGCCGAGACTGTGCATGTCACCGTGAGCATTGGGGTGGCTGACTCGACCTTGTCCCTTGATCCTATTGACGTATTGAAAGCTGCTGATAGTGCCCTTTATGCGGCAAAACGTGGAGGAAGAAACCGTATTATTAATGCATCAGCACAACGCTAGCTAGCAGTTAATAGCCAACACCAAGCTAATTGTTAACTAATCAAGTGGTAAGTCGGCGCTAAACGACTGGCATTTGTCGAAGTGATTCAATTACATAACGAGCACGGCCGCGTTTCTTGGCCTGATAGAGCAACTTATCTGCGCAGCGATAAAGCGTATCAATCGACTCATCACCACTTGGCACAATTGACACGCCACCTTGTGACACGGTCACATAATCACCAACTGAGCTGTTCTGGTTCGGAATAAATTGTTCAACAATGGCCTCGTGAATACGTCGGCAGGCCTGCTCTAGCTTGCTTTCATCGGTATTGGCTAGCAAGACTACAAATTCTTCTCCCCCATAACGTCCTACATACTCCTCGGTTCGAGTAAATAAGCCGTTTATGGTATCTGAGATCTTAATTAAACATTTATCCCCTTCAATGTGCCCGTAGTTATCATTAAACAACTTGAAATGATCGACATCGAACAGAATCAGAGAGAAGGGAATATTATGCCGGCCATGAAAAGAGATGACTTTTTGCAGCTGCTCATCCATAAAGCGGCGATTGAATAGCTTGGTTAACCCATCTTCGTTCACTTGTTTCAACAACCGATAGTTAACCCGTTCTAATTCCAGCGATGTAGCCTGTAGCTCCCGACGCATATTTGCAATTCGCTGCATTGCCTTAAGCTTAGCGCTCAACACCTCGCGGTCGACAGGCTTGATCAGATAGTCGTCCCCACCGGCATGAATCGCCTTCGAAATAAAATGTGGCTCCTCATGGCTGCTGAGGAAAATGATGGGCAGCCAGTCTTGATCTTGTTGCCTTATTCTTTGCGCGACCTCAAAGCCATCCATTTCAGGCATGGTGATATCCAGCAGAATCAACTCTGGGTCAAAGTGGCTAAACACCTCCAACGCTTCGCGCCCACTTGCCACTGCCTCAACCACATGCCCTTGTTGCTTTAAGCGGATAGCCAGTTGCATTCTATCGAGCTGTACATCATCGACTAACAGTATTCGCATTGAAGCGCTGGTTTCAAACATACAAATCACTCGCCATTATTTGGTGTTGTGGTTGGTTAGTTACCAATCGGTTGGTTACAAATTGGGTAGTTTGTCAATTTTTTAACCGATTCTTTTCAGGAGTATATGAAACAATTATTCGATATCCAATTTAATCACAGCCAATTTGTTGACTTTTGCCTATGAACACATACGATCACAGCTGATTTAAACCGATACAGAAATATGACTATGTCTGATACTCAAGCAAACGAACAAGCAACACCAACCGTCGATCTAGCGACGATTTCAGCGGAACTTCGTCAAGTGATTGAATTTGATCAAGTTCCTGAGTCGATGCACCATATGGTGGTTTCAATCCACGAAGTGTCAGAAGAAGCCGTGCGCGAGTCATGGAATGAGCTACCAGCCAGTGCGCAAAACATTGTTGATAACTTTGAGCAGTTTCATGCTTTGGTTTCAGTGAGCCAAGCGTTTGCCGGTGTCAACCTAATGGAAGAGTTCCCAACGCTTAACCTGCCAAAAGACATGACGGAAGAGCAGCAAGAGGCTTACCGCGCTGAGCTATTGAATGAAGTGCTATTTAAGTGCGTGAAAGACATGTGTAAGCAAGTGAAAAAAGCCCGTCGCGATCCACTGCTTAAAAAAGACTTTAAAGACGTTTTTGCACGTTAATCCCATCACACACAATGCCGATCATGGCGGCCAACGAACTGGCGGCCAACGAACTGGCACCAAGCGTTCTGTCGGCAAGTGCTGGGTAAACACCTAGATCAATGGGGTGAATAGGTTAAAGAGATATCTCTTTGACTGATACTCACCCCTTTTATTTGTGCAAACACCACCATCTCCGGCGCCAGTTTAAGCTCATCGAGCGCCCACTGAGTAATACTGGCACTTAAGGTTCGGTTCGGTCCAATGGCTAACTCAACAACCACACTTTGTCTTTCAGGTGCCTGCTGACGCTGCTCAATCGCCACAATTTTGGTGGGCAGGACGTTACGAATTGAGGTTCCAGTCGGCCTTGTCAGCATGATTGACACATCTCCAGCTCGTATTTGTACACGCACAGTCGAACCAATCGCCGCTGCGTAATATTGAGTCCACAGCTCAACTCCATCGGCTAATGCCACTTTACTCAGTCCGTATTGCTGACTGTGTTCGACGACCTTGGCTTCAAATAGCGAACTTTGCTCAGTAAAAGATTGCCACGGCCTCATCGCGTGAGACTGCCACACTTGGGTCAGCTCTCCACACTCTATGACCTTGCCTTCGTCAAGCATGATAATATTCTGCGCCAGACGGGCTATCTCAGCAAGACTATGGGTGACATACAGAATAGGGATATTAATTTGCTCGGCCAGCTGTTCGAGGTAAGGCATAACCTCACGCTTGCGCGGCAAATCGAGTGAGGCAAGTGGCTCATCCATCAACAGCAAGCGCGGCTTGGCCAGTAAGGCACGACCGATAGCAACACGCTGCCGTTCACCACCGGAGAGTTGACTGGGGTAGCGAGTAAGCAAATGCCCGATATCAAGCAACTGACACACCTCACTAAGGGCCTCAGCCGAACGCGATTTCATGCCATAACACAAATTGCCTTTAACGGTGTAATGCGGGAACAAGCGTGAGTCTTGAAATACATAGCCGACTTGGCGTTGATAAGTGGGTAGATTGTGCTGCGCTTGGCTGTCAAATAGAACCTGGCCATCGATGGCGATATAACCACTATCTGGGGTTAATACCCCCGCGAGCATATTGATCAGGGAGGTTTTCCCCGCTCCGGAGCGACCAAAGATGGCGGTGATTCCTTTTGGTGCTATCTCAAGGTCAACCTTCAACTCTAGTTGACCAAGACGCTTATTTGCCTTGACGATAAAACTGCTCATCACTTACCTCCAAGTCGCTTGGTCGCACTGCGTTGCAGCCACTCAGAGAGAAGCAAAGAGAGCAAGGCTAATGCAACCGAAATCGCGCACAAGCGCGCTGCTTCAAGCTCAGCACCTGGTGTTTCGATAAAGCTATACATCGCGAGCGGGAGGGTTTGTGTCTCACCGGGAATATTCGAGACAAAGCTGATCGTCGCACCAAACTCACCAAGACTGCGCGCAAACGCGAGCATTGAACCGGTAATGATACCCGGCAGCATCAGTGGCAGTGTGATGGTTATAAACACCTTAAATGGCGATGCGCCAAGCGTCGCTGCCGCCATTTCCACCTTAGTATCGATGGCATCAAGGCTCAGTCGAATTGAGCGCACCATCAAAGGGAGCGCAACCACGATACAAGCAAGCACCGCCCCTTTCCAATCAAAACTGAACACTAGGCCAAAGTGCTGATCAAGCCAGCGACCGATAAAGCCTTGCCTACCCATCGAGATCAACAGCAGATAACCAACCACAACAGGAGGAAGCACCAACGGCAGATGGACCAGACTATCGACCAGCGGCTTGGCGAAAAACTGCTTGCGACTAAGTAACCACGCCAGAGCAATACCGAGGGGGATCAACCAGACTAAGGCGTAAAGGGCAACTTTAATGCTCAACACTAACGCTTGCTGTTCATACTCATTCAACAAACATGCTTCCTTTTCAGTTGATTAGAAATCAGTCCATAGTGGGGATAAGTCTATATGCTGTTCAATAGCATCGGCAATCTGATTAATCGCGTTTTCCTGGATTTGCTCATGGTTTAGTGGCGCTAATTGAATACCTGTAGCCCAACCAATCAGAGCCTCGGCAATTTGCGGTTGATCAAAGATACCATGCAAGTAAGTACCAAAAACTTGATTATCGACGCTCAATGCGCCGTCTCGGCGACCATCGGCGAGTTGAATTGGTGCATGCTCGCCACCCGTGGTAATACCAACGTGGATCTCATAGCCTGACACGTCAAGCGTTCGACCATCAACAACCATTTGTCCACTGACATTGGTCAGAGTCTTCTCAGCTTGCAGTTCAGTGTGAACATCAAGCAAGTTTAACGCTTGACTAATTCCTGGCTCACCCTCAATGCCCAACCGGTCAGAGATCGATTGACCGAGCATTTGATAGCCACCACAGATACCGATGACTTTGCCACCGTAACGCAGGTGGCGGCGGATCTGCTCATCCCAGCCTTGCTGCTGCAAAAAGGCTAAGTCAGAACGCACTGATTTACTGCCCGGCAAGATGATTAGGTCGGCGCCTTCAAGACTGCCCCCTTTGGCAATATAGTGAAAATCGATCTCTGGATGCAGTCGCAGCGGATCAAAATCGGTATGGTTACTGATCCTAGGTAGAACAGGCACCACAACCTTAATTCGGCGTGATACCTCGCTAGTCGGCTGCTCTACCAGCGCATCCTCGGCTTCCAGATTGAATCCATGCAAGTACGGCAGCACACCAAGCACAGGCTTGCCCGTTTTTTGCTCGAGCCAATCTAATCCTGGTTGCAACAGCGCAAGGTCGCCGCGAAAACGATTGATGACAAACCCCTTTACCCTGGCTTGCTCAGAGGGTGATAGTAAGGCTAATGTGCCGTAAAGATGAGCAAATACGCCACCGCGATCGATATCGGCAACGATAATCACCGGTACATCGGCCTCTTCAGCAAAGCCCATATTGGCGATATCATTGGCACGCAGATTGATTTCAGCAGGACTCCCCGCCCCCTCGATCACCACACATTGATAATGCTCGGTTAAGTACTGAAAAGACTCCAGCACCTTAGGTAAAGCAAACGATTTATAGTCACTAAAACCAATGGCCTGCATGTTTCCGACCGCTTTGCCCTGCACGATCACTTGGGCGCCTGTGTCGCTGCATGGCTTAAGCAATATTGGGTTCATATGCACATTTGGCGCTACTTTGGCGGCGCGAGCCTGAACCGCTTGAGCACGACCAATCTCCCCTCCATCCGGTGTCACGGCACTGTTGAGGGCCATATTTTGTGGCTTAAAGGGGGCAACATGGACACCACGGCGCTGGAGCACCCGGCAAATTCCTGCCACGAGGACACTTTTTCCCGCATCTGACGTTGTTCCCTGGATCATAAGTGGGGCTAATTGGTGATTTAACGAACTTGTCGGCATTGCGAGGCTTCCCATACGGCGGTAAAAAGTGGTGAAATAGTTATCAACACGCTGATTTTATGAAGATTATAACCCACTTCTAACACATGGTGGGTTTCTATTATTATGCAGTGGCGTATAATTTGCATCTAGTTAAACGAGCAGAAAATCGACCAGAGTTCGCCAACACATTGTTTAAAGGAGTGATTTCTCACTATGTTACGTTTTAAGCCAAAAGCCGTATTGATGGCTGCCAGTTTGCTTACCGTTGCCACAAGCGCATCAGCCAATAACTTTAGTTATGATTACATCGAGATGCGCAGTGGTTTAAGCCCGCTGACTATGGGCGTTGAGGGTAGCAAACAGATCATAGAGAATCTGCATATGGTGGGTCGCATCGACTCTAGGCTAGAAAACGACTGGGACGCTGCGGCAGGTCTTGGCTTCAATGGCCCACTAAATCAATTTGCTGATATATATGGTCAAATGTTGATCCACAACATTCGTGAAGTCGACAGAAGCTCAACAGATTTCAAGCCAGAGCTCAATGTCGGGATTCGAGTTTGGATGAGCAATCAGCTCGAAGCGACGGGCCGTATTGGTGTCTTAAAAGACAAAGCGATTTTCAACGGCGGCATTAAATTCCACTCAACGGAGACTTTGGTTTTAGCCGCAGAGATCCGCAGTAACGGCACTTACGGCGTTCAACCAACACTTGGGGTTCGCTTTCACTTCTAAACCCACCCCATCATCTCATTGCTTGCGATCGGTTCGCTCTCGGACCGATGCGCATTGTCCGAATCTATTCTTGTAGCAACATAGAGAATTGGCTCAGCTGCCAGTTTGTGGCTATAGATATAGAGGCTAACTTGCAATCAAGCTTGGAGAGTTATTATGACCCGTAAAGTCGTCACTGTTACTTTAAACCCCGCACTCGATCTAACTGGCTCGCTGGAAAACATTATCTTAGGTAAGGTGAGTCTGGTTGACCGGGGTCATCTCCACGCTGCCGGCAAGGGGGTTAACGTCGCCAAGGTACTGAGCGACCTCGGTGCTGACGTGACCGTGACCGGATTTTTGGGGGCTGATAACCAAGCCGCTTTTGTCGAAACCTTTGCAGCGATGCGCGCTCACGATGAGTTCGTTCGCGTCCCTGGCTCAACTCGAATCAATGTCAAACTGGTCGAAACTCATGGTCGGGTCAGTGACATTAATTTTCCCGGAATAGAAATCGATTCCGCAGCGATTCAAGCCCTCACCAACAAACTGACTGCGCTGTGTCCCGATAACGACTATTTTGTCTTCTCTGGTAGCCTTCCTCCCGGTGTTGCTCCTGAGCAGTTGGCGGACTGGATCTCGTATTTAACCGGTCAAGGCAAAAAAGTGGTGCTCGATTCGAGTCAAGCAGCCCTTGAGCATGGGATCAAAGCCAAGCCATGGATGATCAAACCCAACCAAGATGAACTCGCCGAGCTGGTGCAGCGGCCATTAACCAGTCGCGATGAACTGCAGAGCGCGGCGCAGCAGCTAGCCAACTTAGGTATCAAGCATGTGGTGGTTTCTATGGGCGCGACAGGTGCCATGTGGCTATCCCATGGTCAATGGCGCACTGCTACCCCGCCAAGTATGGAGCTAGTCAGCACGGTTGGTGCTGGCGATAGCTTTGTGGCCGGATTTTGCTGGGCTGCCATGCAATCGTTCGAGGCAGGCAAGCAATTAAGCTTTGCAACAGCGATATCTGCACTCGCGGTCAATCAAATCGGTGTTGGAGTGAGCGATATAAACCAGGTTATTGGCCTGAAAAAACAGGTCATCATGCAGGGTTAACTAATCCGGTGTTTTGGGCTTCAGTTCTTAGCCTTACAATACCTAAGCCAAACACTACGCCACCATTTTGCACCAAACTGAACGCCGGCATAGTGGTTGCACCAAAATAATGCCATCTTTGCTTACCTCGCTACTGGTTTTCATGCCCTGCTTCTCAGGATCAGTCTCCAAATGCGTAAACTTGGGGCAAAAATTTGCTTGTGACCCAAAATGTGACTAAACGTAACATTATGGCTTGATTCTTGTAACCCTACCAATTAACCAATAATTATGCGTTGAGACACAAAGTTTGCACCTTTAGTGTGCAATCGAACCACGCTCCCCCTAGTAACAAAGGATTGAACTATGGAAGACACGATAGCCATCGTACTCGCAGGAGGCATGGGCTCGCGCCTGAGCCCTTTGACCGATGATCGCTCAAAACCTGCGGTGCCCTTCGGTGGTAAATACCGGATTATCGACTTTACCCTCACCAACTGCTTGCATTCAGGTGTAAGAAAAATCTTAGTCTTGACCCAATACAAATCGCACTCTCTGCACAAACACCTACGCGATGGTTGGTCCATCTTCAACCCAGAGTTGGGCGAGTTCATCACTGTGGTTCCGCCACAGATGCGTAAAGGCGGTCGCTGGTATGAAGGAACAGCGGACGCGATCTATCACAACCTGTGGCTACTTGAGCGCAGTGAGTCAAAATATGTCGTGGTACTCTCTGGTGACCACATCTACCGCATGGACTACGCTGCGATGCTAGAAGAACACATCGCCAACCAGGCCGAACTGACGATCGCCTGTATTCCGGTACCCAAAACAGAAGCGCAGTCATTTGGCGTCATGACGACCGATGATACCGGTAAAATCACTCAATTTGACGAGAAACCCTCCAACCCGGCGAGTATGCCTGACGATCCTGAGATGAGTTTGGCCTCGATGGGGATCTACATCTTTAGCATCGATACCCTGCTTAACACGCTCAATGAAGACGCGGCAAACGAACAGTCTAGTCATGACTTTGGCAACGATATTATTCCCAAACTAATTGGCAATGATACGGTGTATGCTTATAACTTTTGTAACGACAAGGGGCGCGTGGCAAAAGACTGCTATTGGCGCGATGTGGGCACCATTGACTCCCTATACCAAGCCAACATGGATTTGCTTGAGCCAGTACCACCGATGAATGTCTATCAATCCGACTGGGCGGTAAGAACCTACGAGCGACAGCTCCCTCCTGCTCGCACTGTATCGTCAGCCACCGGTAATGAGGGGATTTTTATCAACTCCATTATCGCTTCCGGCGTGGTTAACTCTGGTGGCTCAGTGCATCACTCGGTTATCTCTTCGAGCGTCTATATCGAAGACGGCGCCACCATCACCGGCAGTATACTGTTTGATCATGTTGAAGTTGGTGAAGGCTGTCAGCTAAAAAACTGCATTATCGATAAGCGAGTCAAAATTCCGCCTCATACAACGATTGGGTTTGATCTAGCCGAAGATCGCAAACGCTTCAAAGTCTCAGAGCGCGGGATTGTTGTGGTACCAGAAGACTATCAATTCTAGTTGTTGTTCTTGCTATAATCAAAACTAGGCATCCACCCTGAGGTAGGCTGGTGGTTTAGGGGAATCTGAGACGCTCAGATTTCCCTTTTAGTGATATAGCCAGCGTTCTGTTGTGCAAACTGAGAATTGGACATTTCTGAGTTACGGAGTGGCTACTGAAAACACTGAATGTTTGGAAATAGTACAGAATTACCCTCTTTAGCTACTGCAGCTTTATCTTTACTACTTTCTCTTCAAATAGTTATTCCCAGAACCGGGCTCTGCTGACATGCGGAAGTAATTTTTGAGTCGCCTATTATTTAGTCATGCGAAAGAGAAAGACAACAAAAATAAAATACTCAATCGATGATAGTGCGACTGAGTATTTTATTTCTATCATAAGGGTTCAAGAGAAAAGCCGACTCAAAACCAACTATTCATCTAAAAAGTCGTACTATCGACAACTTTCAAGCCAGAGGTACTTGTCCAATGGGCCTCGAATTGACGAGGCTTTTCAGTGTTGTATTCTCCAACCCATTCCAAAATACCAATGTTAATTCTGTAGGAAAGATCTACACTTCCAGGCGCTTTCGGTTCATTTTCAAACAGTGAGAATTCTGTCGCTGGAATGGTGGCACAGTGTAGCTGCTGCTTGTTTTCCACCAATTCACAGCCCCAGTCAGAGTTAGCCGATTGCCACTGCCAATCGTCAATTGAGCTATTCAAGTCAATGGTAAGCGAAAGATCGTCTAAAGCATACGCATAGTATGGCGAGATAGTGCCATCAACATTAATAATTCGATCATCAGGATAATCTCGTGAAGTCACCAACCATTCTACCGGGCTATCATCAGTATCGTTTGGATTGGTAAATGCTAGCGATTCCTCTAGGTTAGAATAACCGTCGCCATCTTGATCAAATTCTGGCGAATCGATAGCAAAGAAGTCCTCAAAACCTTGCCAAATCCCATTCTCATTTCGGTCTACGATATCTGTTAAATTTGCGTTCAATAGCATCCATGAAGGAAAAAGAGCTTCAAATAAAATGGAGTCATCACTATTTTCTTTAATTGTGACTTCGGTTGCGAGTACAAAGTCTCTTGCATTAGTGCCAAAGCCTATATCGTGAGGCTCTCGAATGAGTTTTGATAAGCCCCGTACAGATAGAGTATTGTCAAGAGCACTAAACCTTAGTTCACCATCAGCAAGCAGAGCAGTATCATATTCTCTCAGCTGTTTAACATCCTGATAATAAAAAGCCAGCTCATCGGTATCTAACTCAACTGTTCCCTTATCGGCCAAATACACTTTGCCTGTTTGTCTTACAGACCACGTTGCCCCCAAACAGCAGGCCACTGCCCCACTTCACCATAAGTCTGCATACCCTCGATAAGAACAGCTTCATCAGGATGATTGGTATTAATACTGATATTTGTAGTGGTGAGTCCAAGGCGTTCCTTTTCTGTACCGTCAAACTGAACAAAACTCCCATCTGGATAAGTTGTTTTAAAGCTGTAGAATGAAACTAAAGTCTCAAGGAAGGATAGCGTTTGTTCGTCGTAATCGGTCATATCGACTCGAAAAGAGCCATTCAGAACATCTCCATCGATTGATATCTGGCAGTGGTTAAACTCTGTAACCAAGTAACCTGATTTTTGAGATTTATTTACATAAAGCTTTTCATAGCCAGAGCCAGAGATGCAAGGGAGTTCACTTTTCTCAACACTTCGCTGTGAGTAAATTATCCGATTTTGTCGACTAAGCAACATATTATCGGTCGAATCAGTAAATATGACATAAGGCAATAACCTTCGTATGTCATTTTCACTGATGCGTTCAGCAGGTTCAACTTTCCCTTCATATAATGGCAATGCTTTATCAGGACTGCTCCCTTCGCTTTCACCACTACCACATCCTTGCAGTGCAGACAAAGAGAAAAGCAATGCTAATATTTTCGATTTCATCATCAGACTCCATTCAAGTGAAATACACAAACAGTGTTAAATTTATATAGTGCACTACTTTCTTGTCTAAACAAATAGTAATTAATAGCAAAATAAAAACTTATTAATATTGAGATCGTGATTCGTACTGATTTTGTCGGAGGATAGCTTTCTTGAGATAATTATCCATCTAGTAGATTCAGTAATGAATATTGTCGACATTCTAGAATGAGGTAATGTAAGGTCATACTGTTGTAGCTAAAGAATAATAGGGCAAAGACGTGTTTCCCAAGAACAGTGCCAGCATGCCCTTGTTGTAGGTAGTGTCGGCATATCTTTAAAATCAATAGCATTGGTTTAAAGTCTGCTCAACAAATTGGATAAAGTTGTCTTTTGCTATACACTCCAACTTCTCATTCCAAATTAGAGCTACATCTCACGAGCTGTTTTCCCCTGATAGTTCCCAAAAAGTGATATGCTTTACACTTCCCGGAACAACAGTGAACCCCAAGTTTGCAGTTACCAGTGCCTACAGTGTTTGAATATCACCAACTACTTGAGCAACAGCCAGCTTTATCCCTAACTCCTCCAATAGCATATTCATTTATTGGCTTAGACCCATGCCTCATTCAGGGTTTAGCTGTAAAATAACATAAGCAGTCTAATGAATATGGCAATTGGGTTTTGTCTATGATTTGGCTTCGACGCGCGGCTAACACTAAGTGATCGGTCTCGAGCTTTCCCCCCTCAACGGACTATTAGCAGGGAATCGACAGAAACTAAGCTGAAGCTCCCGCGAAAGCAACGCTTCCTACTGTCTACGAGATGGTAAACCGTTGAGCGTAATATGGATCTGTGGGTACTTATTTTAAATTTAGCTATGTAATCTGGCGCTAGATGGTAAGACGATATACCAAAACCCATATTGAGAGGTCCTGCTATTCCTCTAGCGATCCGTTACGTCAATGAATTGAATCCTTATCAGACGAGATTTTCCAAGCAAAAATAGATGGAGTTGAGTTTCGGCATTTTATGGTTGGACCACTGCTATCAGACCATCGCTCTGAGAGAGCCTTTCCAATTAAGCTGTGCTCGGTGTAAAAATGTCTGTGCTAGGGATTGATCTTTGCCGATTTCATTCACATATTGAATTTGTCACTGGCAAACGGCGAATCAGGGTTTGGTGCTTCTCCTGCACTGATATCACGCCGACAGATAAGGGAAACGACCAATGAAATTCAGTTATGCAAACCCAACCCAAATCCACTTTGGACAAGGCCAAATTGAGGCCATCGCGCAAGCGATTCCGGCAGACAACAAAGTCCTTGTGATCTACGGTGGCGGCTCAATCAAGCGCAATGGCGTCTACGACCAACTCACTCAAGCGCTTGCCCAGCATCAGTGGAGCGAGTTTTCAGGCGTTGAGCCTAATCCGACCAAAGAGACGATGGACAAAGCGGTGGCACAGGTCAAAGCTGAGCAGATCGACTTTATCCTCGCGGTTGGCGGTGGCTCGGTGATCGATGGCTCCAAGTATGTCGCTGCAGCGTCTCTCTATGACGGTGATGGCTGGGATATCCTAACCGGTCAGCATGTTGTCGACCAAGCGCTGCCACTTGGCGCAGTGTTAACCTTGCCAGCAACCGGCTCGGAGTCGAACATGGGCGCGGTGATCACCAAGGCCGAAACCCAAGATAAACTGGCGTTTCTCAGCCCATTTGTACAGCCTAAGTTTGCCGTGCTAGACCCAGATACGATGAAAACGCTGCCAGAAAGACAGCTGATCAACGGCGTGGTTGATGCGTGGGTACACGTGTGTGAGCAATACCTGACCACCACGACTGACGCTTGGGTCCAAGAAGGCTACGCCGAGACCTTGCTGCGTAACCTAAAACGCCTTGGCGAGAGCTACGATGCGCGTGATAGCGACGAATGGCGCGCTAACTTGATGTGGACAGCTAACCAGGCACTCAATGGCCTAATTGGCAGTGGCGTACCTCAAGACTGGGCAACCCATATGATTGGTCATGAGTTTACCGCTTTATGGGGCGTCGATCATGCCCGCTCGCTGGCCATCGTTCAGCCTTCGCTGCTGCGCAACCAGCTCGATGTTAAGCGCGCTAAATTAGAGCAGATGGGCGCAAATGTGTTTGGTCTTGAGCCAGGCGATGACCTAGCCGAGCGCACCATTGATTCGATCGAGCTGTTCTACCATCACCTTAATGTCGCGACTGTTTTTGACGAGCACGGTAGCTCAAAGCAGGCAGCAGTCGACAAAGTCGTCGAGCAATTGGATGCCCATGGCATGCACACACTCGGTGAGAATCAGAGTATAACTTTAGAACAAAGTCGCCAGATCCTTGAGCAAGCTATCGCCTAATCGATGAAATACTCAACAAAACATCAACGCACCCCTCGGGGTGCGTTTTTTCGTTTACAAATCTCCAACACGAATTGGCTTTACATCACGAAAAATACTCGTATTATGCTCACGCAAACGTTTTCCTTGGTCAAAATCGCTAGTTAAAGAGATATTATGCTGCCAGATATTGAGATTTGTCGTCAGACAGAGCTGTTGTCAATTAATCACGTTGCCCAACAATTTGGCCTACTTGAGGATGAGTTCCAAGCCTTGGGTAAGCACAAAGCGAAAGTGTCGCTTTCCAGCCTTAAACGCACACAAGCCAACAAGTCAGGCAAACTTATCTTTGTCACTGCCATTACGCCAACGCCACTCGGTGAAGGTAAAACCGTGACCACCATTGGTCTTTCTCAAGGCCTGAAGAAAATCGGCCACAATGCAGCAGCCTGTATTCGCCAGCCGTCAATGGGTCCAGTATTTGGCGTCAAAGGCGGCGCTGCGGGCGGCGGTTTCTCACAAGTTGCTCCTATGGAAGAGCTTAACCTGCACCTAACCGGTGATATTCACTCGGTAACGGCAGCGCACAACCTTGCGTCCGCTGCCATCGATGCACGTATTTATCACGAGCAGCGTCAAGGCTACGAAGCATTCGAAGAGCGTACTGGCCTTAAGGCGCTAAAAATCGATCCAAAAAATGTCGTTTGGAAGCGTGTGATTGACCACAATGACCGTGCCCTGCGCATGATCACTGTTGGTAAGAACGAAATCAACAAAACCATCAACGGTTTCGAGCGTGAAGATGGGTTCGATATTTCTGCAGCTTCTGAGCTGATGGCGATCCTTGCGCTGGCCGATGACCTACAAGACCTGCGTAAACGTATCGGTCGTGTTGTGGTTGCTTACAATGTTGACGGTGACCCGGTAACGGCTGAAGACCTAGATGTTGCTGGCGCGATGACCGTAAGCATGAAAGACGCGATCGAGCCAACGCTAATGCAGACCCTTGAGGGCGTGCCTACCCTAATTCATGCTGGTCCCTTTGCTAACATTGCCCACGGTAACTCGTCAATTATTGCTGACCGCGTCGCAACACATCTTGCTGATTACACAGTAACTGAAGGCGGCTTTGGCTCAGACATGGGCTTTGAAAAGGCGTGTAACATTAAGGCGCAAGCCTCACAGCAAGCCCCTGACTGTGCGGTGATTGTGGCGACTCTACGTGGACTGAAAGCCAACTCAGGTCTTTACAATCTCAAGCCAGGTCAAGCGATCCCTGAGTCTATCTTCGACGCTGACCAAAAGGCGCTTGAAGCAGGCTTTGAGAACCTGAAATGGCACATCAACAACGTCAATAAGTACGGCGTGCCAGCGGTGGTGGCCATTAACCGCTTCCCACAAGACTCTGAGCAAGAGCTTGCGACACTGAAAGCGATGATTGAAGCGCTGCCATTTGATGTAGAGGTAGCAATTAGTGAAGCATTTGGTAAAGGTGGTGAAGGTGCCGTTGAGCTTGCAAACAAAGTTGTAGCTCAGTGTGACAAGCCAAGTAACTTCAAGCCACTCTACTCAGTACAAGACTCACTAGAGTCAAAGCTTTCTACCATTGCAGAAGTCGGTTACGGCGGCAGCGTAGTAATGAGCTACAAGGCCCAGCAACAGCTAACTGCACTCAAAAAGCACGGCTTTGATAAGCTTGCCGTGTGTTTCGCCAAAACGCCGCTATCTATCACCACCGATGGCTCGATCAAGGGCGCACCAAAAGGATTCGACGTGCCAATCCGTGAGCTCAAGCTGTGTGCTGGCGCAGGCTTCATCTACGCCCTAAGCGGCAACGTAATGACCATGCCAGGCCTCCCAGACAAGCCAGCCTTTATGAACCTGGATATCGATGAAGATGGCAACATTGTTGGTTTAAGCTAAAGTCGTGAACTGACAGCAACTACCCCAAAACTCGGAGCTTGTCTCCGAGTTTTTTTATCCCTTCGGAAGAGGCGAGAATCGAGATCGGGCTTTGCCCTGCGAGTACGCTGCGCTCGAAGTGGTGTAACACTTGACAGCAGTGACGAGGGTTGGAAAATTTTCTCGCCTCTCGCCTCTCGCCTCTCGCCTCTCGCCTCTCGCCTCTCGCCTCTCGCCTCTCGATTCTTTCGATAGTTGAAATTTAATCGCTTTGCTCCCGTTCTTATTGCGTATAGATGTTTAAATTACGTGAAGCCAGGGTAAAGGAGTGACACCATGAAGCGAATTGTACTGTTAATTGCCTTATGTCTTGCGGCGGTGGCGAGCTTGTTGATGCCTGCTAGTGCCGACAATAAAATGAACAAAGCCTCCTCGGGTGCCACTGAGGTTGCCACATTGGCTGGAGGCTGCTTTTGGTGCACTGAATCGGACCTGGAGCAACTTCCTGGCGTGCTAGATGTAGTCTCTGGTTATGCCGGTGGCGAACTTGAAAATCCAACCTACAAACAGGTCTCCTCGGGTAAAACCGGTCATATTGAGGTGATTCAAGTGACGTATGACCCAGCGCAGGTGACTTATGAGCAAGTGTTGGATCAGTTCTTCCGTCATATTGACCCAACCGATGACCAAGGATCGTTCGTTGACCGCGGTCGCCACTATCGCCCTGCTGTCTTCTATCACGACGATGAGCAAAAACAGATTGCGCAGAGTTTTATGCAGCAGATTGATGCCTTGGGCGTGTTTCCGAAACCACTCAAAACTGAGCTGATTGCCTATGAGACCTTTTATGTGGCCGAGGATTATCACCAAGACTATTACAAAGAGAACAAGTGGCGCTACAAGTACTACCGCAATGCCTCTGGCCGAGACCAATATCTTGACGAGGTATTTGGTAAAGACCGTAAAGAGAATCCAGTAACCCTGCGTCAGATGATTGATAAGAGCAATGGCGTTGAGCGTATCCGTTACGCACGCCCAAGCGAATCGATTATTAAGGAGCAACTGACTGAGCTGCAATACTATGTCACTCAAGAAGAAGGCACCGAGCGCCCGTTTAATAATGAGTACTGGGACAATAAGCAAGAAGGTATCTATGTCGATATCGTCTCCGGTGAGCCACTGTTCTCCTCAACCGACAAATACAAGTCAGGTACAGGATGGCCAAGCTTTACTAAGCCGATTGACGAGCACTACATCACCACTAAGACTGACTTTAAACTCATCTATCCCCGCACTGAGGTGCGCAGTCGCTACGGTGATTCGCATCTAGGTCATGTGTTTAAAGATGGGCCTGCCCCTACTGGCCTTCGCTACTGCATGAACTCGGCCGCGATGAAGTTTGTCGCCAAAGAGGATATGGAGGCACAAGGCTACGGTAACTACCTATTCTTGTTCGATAGTTAACCGACACACCACTAAAAGGAGCGCTTAATGCGCTCCTTTGATCTATCCTTTGCTTTAACTCGCATCGCTGGCGCTATTGGGTATATAATGCGCCAGCTTTTTCTTGGACAGACAAACCTTTTATGATTTCAAAAAACCAACTAAAACTTCTTCGCGCACTTGGGCAAAAGAAACAGCGTAAGGCGCATGGCCTCTTCTTGGTTGAGGGAGAGAAGAACGTTCTTGAATTACTTGATTCGTCGTTGGTTGTTAAACAGATTTTCGCTACTGGTGAGTTTCTCGATCAATACCGCGCCGAGCTGAGCGGCTATGAGTGCATTGAAAGCTCACTCGATGACCTAACCAAAGCCAGTAGCTTGGTCAGCAATAATGCCGCCGTCGCCATCGCTGAGATACCAGCGAACACAGCGCCACAAGCACAAGGGTTAATGATTGCCCTAGATGGCGTTTCAGACCCAGGTAATCTTGGCACGATTATCCGTGTTGCGGATTGGTATGGGATAAAACATATCGTCGCGAGCCGCGATTGCGCCGACCCTTATAACCCCAAAACCATCCGTGCCACCATGGGTAGCTTCGGCCGCGTGCAAGTGACTCAACTTGACCTACCCGAGTACCTCGCACAGGCAAACCTGCCGATTTATGGCGCGTTCCTTGAAGGTAACAGCGTGCACAGCACGGAGTTTGCCGTTGAGGGGATTCTATTAATGGGCAGTGAATCTCATGGTGTGCGCCCACAAGCTGAGCAATTTGTCACCGACAAGATCACCATTCCTGCCTTTGGTGGTGCCGAGTCACTCAATGTCGCCATGGCAACTGGGATCATTCTTGATAACCTGCGTCGTCAGCACGGCAATTAGTCATGTTTTGGCCGGCTTTGTGCTGGTCGGAATGAAAAAAGCGCAGCTTGGGGAACCGAGCTGCGCTTTTTAGCAAATTGAGTAATGGGCTTATTTTTCCAGCATACCTAGTTTATTTGGCACCCCATTCCACTTTTCAGCCTCTTCCATTGCGGGTTTGGCCTCGGTCAGTACCGGCCATTGCTCGGCAAGCTCGGCATTAAGCTCGATAAACACCTGCTGGTCTTCAGCAAGCTCTTCTTCTTGGAAGATGGCCTGAGCATCACACTCAGGGACACACAAACCACAGTCGATACACTCGATGGGATTGATGACCATAAAGTTTGGACCCTCATGAAACGCATCGGCTGGGCAGACTTCCACACAGTCGGTGTATTTACATTGGATACAGTTATCAGTTACAACAAATGCCATGGTGTTCAACTCTTGGTTAGCAGGGTTTGTGGATGGGCGATAATACTGATCCCAAACCAAAATTCAATACAATAGCGGTGATAATCTCCTCGAACCGCCGGCTTTGGTCCAATTAAGTATGACAGACAAATCAAGTTGACGTAAAATGCGCGCCATTGTGAGCCTATTGCAGCCTATCGAACGTGACCTGTGGCTGCAGTACGCTAAGACACCATTTGAAAATACGAGAAATCGACATGATACGTTTAACCGAAATTAAGCTTCCTCTTGATCATAAGGAAGGCGCCATCCTGGACGCCATTACAAAAAAACTTGGCATCACAGCCCAGGAAGTTCTCTCTTTTAATATGTTTAAACGTGGCTATGACGCTCGTAAGAAAAACAAAATCCTGCTGATTTACACCCTGGATGTTGAGGTCGCCAACCAAGCAGAAATGCTCGCGCAGTTTGCCAGCGATCCACACGTGCGTGAAACGCCAGACATGGAATACAAGTTCGTTGCCAAGGCACCAGAAAACCTGACTGAGCGCCCAGTCGTGATCGGTTTTGGTCCTTGTGGCCTATTCTCAGCACTTGTCCTGGCGCAAATGGGCTTTAAGCCAATCGTCCTCGAGCGCGGTAAAGAAGTTCGTGAACGCACCAAAGACACCTTTGGTTTCTGGCGCAAGCGTACGCTGAACCCAGAATCGAACGTGCAGTTTGGTGAAGGCGGCGCGGGAACGTTCTCTGACGGCAAACTGTATAGCCAGGTTAAAGACCCGAAACACTATGGCCGTAAGGTGATCGAAGAGTTTGTTGCCTCTGGTGCACCAGAAGAGATCCGTTACGTGAGTAAGCCGCACATCGGCACCTTTAAGCTGGTGACCATGATTGAAAAGATGCGTGCCAAGATCATTGAGCTCGGTGGTGAGATCCGCTTCAGTACTCGCGTGGACGATATCCATATGCAAGATGGTCAGATCACAGGTCTTACCCTATCGAACGGTGAAGAACTGAAATCACGTCACGTGATCCTAGCCGTCGGCCACAGTGCGCGTGATACGTTTGAGATGCTGCACGAGCGCGGCGTTTACATGGAAGCTAAGCCATTCTCAGTCGGTTTCCGTGTTGAGCATAAACAATCCGTAATCGATGAAGCCCGTTTCGGTAAAAATGCCGGCAACCCTATTCTTGGCGCAGCAGATTACAAACTTGTTCACCACTGTAAGAATGGTCGCACCGTATACAGCTTCTGTATGTGCCCAGGCGGTACTGTGGTCGCGGCGACTTCTGAAGAAGGTCAAGTAGTGACCAACGGCATGAGCCAATACTCTCGCGCAGAGCGTAACGCCAACAGCGCTATCGTGGTCGGTATCTCGCCTGAGACTGACTATCCTGGTGACGTGCTTGCCGGTATTCGCTTGCAGCGCGAGCTGGAAAAAGGCGCTTACGTGCTTGGCGGTGAAAACTACGATGCGCCAGCACAGAAGATTGGTGACTTCCTTAAAGGTCGCGATCCAAGTGCGCTGGGTGAGGTTGAACCGTCATTTACCCCTGGCATCAAGCTGACTGACCTTTCAAAAGCACTGCCTGATTTTGCTATCGAGGCGATCCGTGAGGCTATCCCAGCGTTTGATAAGAAAATCAGAGGCTTTGCTTCCGATGATGGCTTGTTGACCGGTGTTGAAACACGTACCTCATCGCCTGTGTCTATCAAGCGTGGTAAAGATTTCCAGAGCGTGAACCTTAAGGGCTTCTACCCAGCAGGCGAAGGTGCGGGCTACGCCGGCGGTATCCTTTCTGCGGGTATCGATGGCATCAAGGCCGCTGAAGCACTGGCCATTGCGATGGTTGAGCAAGCGCAAGAAGCTTAACCCTTTAAATCCAATCAACGAAAAGGGCGCTATTGATTAGCGCCCTTGTTGTTTTTACCCATCTATATTTACCCTCACACAGCCTCAAGCCAAACACTGATTAATAAACTCAATCGATTTGGACAGCCGCTGCTCTATTTCAGCGATGGGCAATAACTGCTCTCTAGGCTTAAACCGTGTCGAGCCATCAACCAGCCTTTCAAGCGCATAAGGCGACTCGATACTAAAAAACGGCACTTGCTCTTTAGCTGCGGCACTTTCAAGTAAGGCTTGGTATTTGCCTGCCCCTCCCCCTAACTCGCAGCAGCGCCAAACATCTTGCTCCAAATAGAGATCTTTTAGATGCAGGTGCTCTGCAAATGCAAGGCTTGATAAGCTGTGCTCCAATACGTCTAGGTGTGGGCGATGTGAGAGAAAGTTACCAGGATCAAAGTTGATGCCAAACACCGTACTGTCCGCCTGCCGACAAAATGGCTCAAAGTCATCCGCTTGATTGAGTAAGTAAGCCTGAGTATCACCGACGTTCTCGATCAAAATCTTGATCCCAAGTTGCTTAGCTAAGGTAATCGCGTTTGATGCTGCCATCACAAACTCACCAAGCTCGGCACCTCTTGGTGCGTACAGCACCAAGCGCTTACAAGCTAAGATTTTGCACATCTCAAGACGCGTGATCAGCCTTTGCTCGCAGTTCTCCAGAGTCAGATCACAGTGCGCTGCTAATGAGCTGCAGCGCATCTGCTTATCATCTAGGTACGACTTTATCCACCGGGCGAGCTCTGGCGTAATATCGGACTCGGTCAGGTCGTAAACCGCGCCTTGGATCAAGGCCAGTTCGATGTTTTGCACTCCCAAGCTAGCAATGGAATCAATTGCCTGCTCCATTCGATAACCCGAATAGGCCACGGTACTGATGGAAAAGTTAAGTTGCATAGGCACCTCTCCCAGTCACTCGCTCCTTCGACATCATCACCTCGGAAACCAGCTCGACTAAGCGAGCAAATCCATCAGCTTGCCATGCTGTTCGGCCGACAAACAAGCCATCAATGTTTGGCTGAGCGATTAGGGTTTGCGCGTTGTCAAGGTTGACGCTCCCGCCATAGAGCAGCGGGATAAGATGAGCTATCTCGGCGCCGTAACAAGACGTTAAGGCACAGCGAATAGCACTCATCCCCGCCTCCGCTTCTTGTGCGCTAGCCGGAGAGCCTCCCTCACCAATCGCCCAAACGGGCTCGTAAGCAATCATCACCTTGGTTAAATCCGCTGGCTCAACGCCATACAGCGCAATCTTAACCTGCCGCACGATTGACTCCGCAGACACGCCCCAGCGCTTCTCTTCAGCGCTATCACCAACACAGATCAAGGGCACGAGCCCAGCTTTAAGTGACAGTATCACTTTTTTATTGACGGTTTCATCGCACTCACCAAACCACTGCCTGCGCTCGGAGTGACCTATCTCAACCAGTGTGGCACCGATATCTTTGGCCATGCTGACCGACACCTCGCCAGTCAATGCCCCTTGCTCTGCCCAGCCAATATTCTGCACGCCGGTTAAGCAAGGCGTCTGCGCCAGTAGTGTCCCGGCTTGTTTCACGTAAGGAAAAGGCGGGATTAGAAAGGTCTGAAGCTCATGACTGATATTGTTAAGCACAGGGGCGATAGAACGGCAATACTCAACCACCTCGGCTTCGGTTTTATTCATCTTCCAACTCGAGCCCAACCAGACCTTTTTCATGCTGGCACTCCTTCAATGATATAAGTCGTCATGAATTCTAGGATCAACGACATAGAGATGGCGCCAGGATCAGGGTAACCCAGCGACCGCTCGCCAAGGGTTTTCGCCTTGCCCGTAGTGGCAATCATCGACTTGGTGGCCTCTACACCCTGTTTGGCTGCTACAGTGATCAAAGGCATTGACTGCTCTAGCGGCAAATGCGCGATCTCATGTGCCTTTCTGGCGGCTGGCGCCAGGGCATCGATCATGGTTTTCGCCCCCTCATCGGCGCCGCCGCGCTGACGTATTCCCTCCAGCCCCGCAGCTAAGAAATCAGCAACTACGGCTGTGTTCAACTCAGTCGCATTGGAGACCGCTTTGCCGCCATTACGAAACAAGGTGCCAAAGATCGCGCCTGAAGCGCCGCCCATAGTAGTAAGCAGCTTAGTACCCACCTTAGTTAACACGTCACCGACCGTTTTGGCCTCAAATCCCTGCTCAATCAATTGTTCAACATTGCTAAAGCCGCGTTCAATCCCCAGCCCATGGTCGCCATCGCCAATCGCCTGATCGACACGCGTTAATTCAGGCTCACTTTTCACCATGTTGTGCGCCATATATTGCAACATTTGTTTGGTTTGTGTGCTGTTCATAATCACTTCCTTAGTGCAAACGATTGGCAAGGGGCTTGGTACAGGGCTTGGAGTTCATCATTGAGTTTGAGCAATGAGATCGACCAGCCCGACATCTCAAGTGAGGTGCAATAGCCACCAATAAGATTATCGACGATGGAAATTTGTCGCTCAGATAAATAACGGTGTACCGCCCGATTGGTGATCAGCAGCTCCATTTGCGTTGAAGCCCCTAGGTTGTTCACCAAGAGAGCAACATGGTCGCCCTGAGTGAGGCCCGCTTCTTCAACTAACTTTTCCATCACCTGCTCGGTTACTTCATCGGCACTGGTTAAGGCCGACTTGCCGACTCCCGGCTCGCCGTGAAGTCCCATACCGACTTCAATTTGGTCGTCGGCGATATGAAAATTAAAATCATCATTTCTTGGGATCGCACACGGACCAAGCGCCACACCAATCGAGCTGGTATGAGCGAGCGCCATTTCACTGGCTGCCACTACTTGCTCAAAGCTGTCACCCCGCTTGGCCGCCGCGCCAGCCACCTTCAACACAAACAGTGCGCCGGCAATACCACGACGCTCTTGCGCTAGCTCTTTCGGCGCTGAGATCACATCATCGTTGACGCGAACCGTGTGAGATTGGATCCCTTCTTCCTCGAGCAGCTCAGCGGCGATATCAAAGTTCATGTTATCGCCAGCATAGTTACCGTAAATAAACACCACGCCGTTTTCTGGATTAAGCGCTAACGCTGTGGCAAAGATGGCATCCGGCGTTGGAGCAGCAAACACATCACCAACCGCCACCGCATCGGCCAGTCCTTCGCCCACATAGCCGCCATACATCGGCTCATGTCCAGCGCCGCCGCCGGTAAAAATCGCCACCTTGCCATCAAGTGGGGCTTTACGGATCGCACAGGTATAATCACCTATCGGCTCTAAGTCATGCTGCATGGCCGCGATAAAGCCCTCAAACTGCTCGCGAGCTACGGCATTTTTATCATTGATAAGTTTTTTCGGTTTTCTCATCTTGCTCTCCTTGCCGCTTATTGCGCCAGAATCTCGGCCTCTATCTCACTGATCCGTTGCACTTTTGGCTTAGACGCCTCGTCAATCTCTTCTGCTTCGAGCCAGGCTTGCAGGATCGTTTTTGCCAATTCCACACCGATCACTCGCTCGCCCATGGTAATGATTTGCGCGCCATTGCTTTTTCTTGCCCGCACCGCAGAAAACACGTCGTGACAAAGCGCAGCGCGGATCCCTGGCACCTTATTAGCAACAATCGAGACACCGATTCCTGTCCCACACACCAATACGCCGCGCTGATGAGTATTATCAGCGACTTTTTTTGCTACTCTTTCGGCAACGTCGGCATATAAATTAGAGCCACCAGCTGGTGCTTGGCTATAGTCTATATATTGATATCCTAATTTATCTAAGTGTTTACAAAGTTCATCTTTTAATTTAACCGCTGCATCATCACAGCCAATTGCAATTGACATACATCCTCCTAAAGGGTCAGATAAACCACCAGGCAACACAAATAAAGCTACTCTATTTTCATTAAGGCATATTTGAATTTCGTCACAAAGAATTTATTAATTTATTTTTAATTTTATATGATTATTAATAATTTTATTATACATATTAATATTTTTACCGCATACAGTAATACTTAACCTATAAATAAACCAGCTACGCACATCACATATTAATATCTTTTTCTTGTACATTATCACTCTAGCAAAATATATTATTTTTTGTCTCTTTGCGTGACTAAGATCGCGTTTGAAACAACCTGGTTATTTTATACTCAACAGCAATTAATGAATGTTTTAATAAATTTTTTAGGGAATCTATTAGAAAATAAATTGATTTCGCTCACACTTTGCGATTGGTATAGAGGTTGAAGACGCCGTTATGAAGCTATCAGAACAAGCATACAATAAGCTTAAACGAATGATTTTAGAGAATAAATTTCGAATCAATCAGCAACTACTTGTTGATGAAGCGGTCGAGATATGTGGCTTTAGCAGAACTCCTGTAAGAGAAGCTCTGCTAAGACTACAACAAGATGGTTTGATCAAACTTCATCCGAGACATGGACTAAAAATTTGCGCCTTGTCAAGACGTGATGTCGAGGAGCTTTATGAGCTGATTGCCCACTTAGAGGTGATGGCGCTGGATATTTGCATTGCAAAAGGGCTGACTGAGAGTCAGATAAATGTCCTGCGTGATTATACGAGTAAGATGGAGCAAGCGCTTGATGATAATGATATTCAGCAGTGGGCGATTCATGATTTTGCTTTCCACGATCAGATTTTTCAATATACCGAAAACTCTCGACTGATTGAGACAGCTAGGAAATACAACGAGCAAAACAAACGCTGCAAAGATATTGTCATTAAGCTAAGACCCCTACCCTGGGATTCGATTATAGAACACAACAAGCTTATTGATAATTTGCAAACTGGCAATATCAATGAAGCTAGGGAAATGCATTTAACTCACTGGGAGCAAGTATCTAAGCAATTTATTGAATTCTTAGAGAATTACCACTTCCTAGAGAAATAAACAGTTTAGTTATTATCCACATTCAATTTGCATCCTATTCAAGGAGGATCACTTATGCCTAATATAAGTGTTCAGGAGCTTTATCAGCTGGCCAATGATGTTCGAATTGATATTCTCGATATGGTTTATCAAGCGCAATCAGGACACATTGGCGGCTCTTTTTCTGCAGCCGAAATCGTCACCACTCTGTACTTCTCAGAAATGCAGAATCTCGACCCAAATAAGCCAAAGCAAAGTCATCGCGACCGCTTTGTTCTGTCTAAAGGGCACGCCTGTCCGGTCTGGTACGCCTGTCTATCACGGCTTGGTTATTTCGATCGTGAGCACCTCACCACGCTCAGACAGATCAACAGTATTCTGCAAGGCCATCCAGATATGAAAAGCACCCCAGGGATTGATATCACCACCGGCTCACTTGGACATGGCTGCGCCGCCGCCACCGGGATGGCGCTCGAGGGCCAGCTTGCACAAGACGGTCGCCGGGTGTATTCGCTACTAGGTGATGGTGAGCTAAATGAAGGCGTGGTGTGGGAAACCGCGATGGCCGCGGCCAAATATCAGTTAGATAACTTGGTGTTCTTTGTGGATAAAAACAACCTGCAAATGGATGGCACCAGCGATCAGATCATGCCGCTACTGAGCATCGAAGATAAGTTCCGCTCTTTTGGCTGGCATGTCCTGACCATCGATGGTCACGATATCGAACAAATTCTAACGGCACTCGATACCGCTCGGGGGACCAAAGGTAAGCCAACCTGCATTGTGGCCAATACGGTCAAGGGCAAAGGCGTGAGCTTTATGGAAGATGTGCGCAACTGGCATGGCAAGGCACCGAGCGAGCAAGAGTATACCGACGCACGTGCAGAGCTAGTCGTTTAACAGCTAAGGGCTATCACTATGATTACAGTTACTAAATCCAAAAAACCGACTCGATTAGCCTTTGCCGAACGCATGGTTGAGTATGGTGAAATTAACTCAGAGTTTGCGGTTTTTGAGGCCGACATTGGCTATTCAACCAACTCCTATTTATTTAACCAGCAGTACCCTGAGCGCTACTTTCAGATGGGTATTGCCGAGTTTGGCATGATGGCATCTGCCGCGGGCATGGCCGCCAATGGCCGTCCAGTCGTCGTGGCGGGTTATGGGGTATTTTTAACCATGCGCGCCCTAGAGAGTGTGCGCAGCTTTATTTGCTACCCTAACCTTAACGTCAAATTGATGTCCTCACATGGTGGTACCACCGCGGCGATCGATGGGGTCACCCACCAAGCGTCGGAAGATATGGCGCTGATGTCCACACTGCCGAATATGCACATTTTCGCGCCTTGCGATAGCGCTTCAAGCCGCGCTCTGTTTGATGTCACCATGCAGACGCCGGGACCGGTATATTGCCGCTTGATGCGCGATGCCTACTATGAGCTGTATGACGAGAACGCCCAGTTTGAGTGCGGCGGCAGTCATACTCTGATGATCGGCAACGACCTGACCATAGTCTCCTATGGCGATATCCTCTTCCAGGCTATCGAAGCGGCCAATGAGCTGCGTGAGGCAGGGATCAGTGTTGAACTGATTGATGCCTACAGCGTCAAACCGCTTGATTGGGCAACGATTAGCCGCTCAATTAAGAAAACCGGCCGCGTGATCATTGCCGAGGGCCATCAAAAACGCAATGGCATGGCCTATGACATTGCCACGCGCATGGCCAAGGAGCAGATCCAGGCGCAATTTGACCACCTAGGTTTGGATGATACTTTCGCCGAATCCGGTGCTTACCCACTACTGCTGGAGAAATATGGCTTGTCGTCAAAACACATCATCGACGTCGCAAGCGCCATGCTGATATCCAATCAATCGGAAGCTTACTAATTAGAGGCAAGGCAATTGCCTAGGGAGACTTATGTTTAAACATGCAGTGATTACCCCATTTCTCAGCCAGACGCGTGACCGCTTCTCTGAATATAACGAACCAAAAACACTAGAGCAGCGCCTGCAAACGCTGCGCACGATTGACGGGATGACAGGAGCCGAGTTGGTTTACCCCTACGAGGTGAATTATGACAATTTGGCCGAGCTAAAAATATTGTTAGCCAAGTACGACGTTAAAGTCGCGTGTATTAACGTCAATGTGAAAGTTGAAAAAGAGTTTTTATCCGGTGGGCTTACCTCTCCAGATAAAGCCGTACGCGATCGCGCCGTGAGCTTTATTAAGCAAGCCAAAGACTACGCTGAGGAAGTGGGTGCCGATAAGGTGCAGTGTTGTCCACTCAGTGATGGCTACGAGTTTTCTTTCCAAGCCGATTATGTTGAGACTTGGCAACGCTTATGTGAGACGTTTGGCGAGGCGGGTGACTATAAGCCACATATCCCACTGTTTATCGAGTACAAACCCAACGAAGTGCGTGGCCGCTGCTATCTGGACGACGCAGCAAAAACCATCTGTCTGATCAAAGATATCGGCAATCCTAATATTGGTGTCACGCTCGATTATGGTCACTCTCTATATGGCGATAATAACCCAGCAGAAGAGCTCGCTTTGCTTAACTCGCTTGATATGCAGTACTACATCCATATCAATGACAACGACGGCAAATGGGACTGGGATTTTTTCTGTGGCAGCCGCAGCCTAATGCAATACATCGAATTTATTTATTATCTGAAGAAGTTTAACTACCAAGGTTGGCTTACATCAGATACCTCACCAACGCGATGGGATATTGTAAAAATGTTCGAGGCGAATATTCGTATGACCAATCGCATCTCTGACCGAATTGATGCCATCGGCATGGATAGCTTTGGCGAGAGTTTAAGAAAACAAGAATACATGGATATTTGGGCCGATCTTGAGAGCTATTTCATCAAGATCTAAACCGGAATATCAACCAAGCCGCGGCACAAGTTGGGCTTAAGATCTGACGCCGCATCACAAGAGGTGAAACAAAATGAAAACGAGAACTCTACTGAAAACGGTTTTGGTTGCAGCCATCGCTGCGACAACTTCATTTGCTCAGGCGACGGATCGCTACCCTACGCGAAACATCACTGACGTGGTTACTTGGTCTGCCGGAGGCGGTACTGACGTAATTAACCGCGTTGCGACCGCGTCGATGGCCAAATACCTTGGTACCAATATCAACGTCATCAACAAACCTGGCGGTGTTTCTGGTTCGGTCGGTCTGCTTGAAGGCTATAACTCATCCCCCGATGGCTATACCTTTGTTGGACTTTCTGAGTCAAACGTCGCCGCAGCGGTAATGGGTGGCTGGGACAACCGTATGGACGTGTTTGACTACTTTATCGTCGCAAGCTCACCAGATGTTATCTCGGTATCGAAAAACTCGCCAATTAACACGATTGAAGAGCTCGTCGCCCATGTTAAAGCCAACCCAGGTAAAGTACGTGTTGGCGCAGGTTCAGCCGGCTCACTGCACCATATCAACTACCTTGCGTTTGAAAAAGGCATCGGTGGTGAGATGAACTTCATTCCGTTCCCAGGCTCTTCTCGCAGCCAAAACGCGGCGTTAAGCGGCGAGGTTGATGTGGTCATCACCTCTGTGGCGGAGCAAAACCAGCTTATCCAATCGGGTGACTTTAAAGCGCTGGCAACTCTGACTGAGAATCCGTTTACCGTCGGTGATATCACTATCCCTTCTGGCTTGCAGACCTACCCTCAGCTTCAAGAGCACTTACCTATTTCGCAAGCGATTGGTTTTGCAATGAAGAAAGAGACTCCGGTTGAGATCAAGCGTACGGTGGCTAAAGCCTTCGCGAGTGCAATGCAAAGCGAAGAGGTGCTGACTTATGCGAGCGAAAACCACTATGAGATCGTCGGTGAGTTCGGTAAGAAAGCCAACGAGCGTATGGCGCGCCTAGAGTCGCTGTTTAGCTGGACACTGTGGGATCTGGAAGCGGCGAAGATTGACCCTGCGTCACTTGGCATTCCAAAACCTGAGTAATGCCTATAGACCAGTCTCTTTAGGAGGCTGGTCTTCCCTTTTGATTGATTGACTTGCTGTTGGGGGCACCTATGTCTACGCAAAACATGTCTACGCAAAACCAAATGTCTGAGCAAAAAAACGCTTCACAAGACCAAGAACATCAAGAGCCAACACTTGAAGAACAACAGATGCATGGCTGGGATTTTGCTTTTTCCCTGGTAGTCATGGTGTTTTCACTGATGGTCATCGCAAACTCATTAACCATGCCATTTTCCGGCACCGTTGGCGGGGTAACCACCGAGTGGTACGAATCACCCGGGTTACTACCGCTATTTATTGGCTGCTCACTGTTTGCAGCGGGTCTGTCGGTATTTTTGAAAAGTAAAGCGGCGCAGGGCAAAGCGCTACTGATGCACCATTATAAGAACATCAACCCAACTGGGTTCCTTATTTCAGGTGGCGGTATTATTACCTACATCTACGTACTTATCACTTGGTACGACTTCTTTCTCGCCTCGGCGATATTTCTAATCTTCTATATCGGCCTGTACTACCTAGATATCGAAAAAGTCACCAAGCAATTAATTAAGATTTATTCGGCAACCGTTGTGCTATCGATCCTGTTATTTGCCACGGGCATAGCCGATGCGATGAACTCACTCTACCCCTACACCAGCGACTTGGTGTTGGTGGTGAGCGGTTTCGTCATGTCGAGCTATCTCTACCTGCAAGGCAAAGCGCTGGGCAAAGAGGTCAGCGCCAAGGTTCGCCGCTTGCTGATCATCGGCCTGGTCTTCCCGGCTGTACTGTGTCCTATCTTCAGATACTTCCTGTTGGTGCCACTACCTAACGAGGGGCTGATTGTCGAGCAGGTATTTAATCAGACTTACTACACCTATTTAGCACCAACCAAACAAACAGAAGCCATGCAGCTCTCAGATGAAGATCTTCAGCTGCTCGAAGACGCATTCTAACAGGTGATAAACATGGATATTTTAACCACTTTCGGAAGTATGTTCTGGCATATTTTCACCTCACCACTGCTGATATTGATCCTGGTCGGCAGTACTTTCTTGGGGATTATTTTTGGCGCGATGCCTGGATTGACCGCAACCTTGGGGGTAGCACTACTCACCACCCTCACCTACGGTCTCGATAATCAAACCGCGCTGCTTGCCCTTTTGTCTATTTACGTCGGCGGTGTGTATGGCGGTATGTACACCTCCATTTTGCTGAACATTCCTGGGACTGCTGCCTCTGCGGCAACGGCTATGGATGGCTACCCAATGGCTCAGCAAGGGCAAGCGGGGCGCGCGTTTGGTCTCGCGACAACCTCATCACTGATCGGCTCAGCGATCGGCATGGTGTTTGTGGCGCTCCTCTCGCCGGTTATCGCTAAGGCGGCATTGCAGTTCACCTCGTACGAGTACTTCTTACTGGCCCTATTTGGCATTCTGATCTCGGGCAGCCTGACCTCGCCAGAGTTGGCCATCAAAGGCTGGATAGCGGGCCTATTTGGTATTTGGCTCTCTACCATAGGCCAAGACCATATGCAGATGTACCCGCGCTTTACCATGGGCATCCATGAGCTGGATAACGGTATCGATGTGGTGCCGGTCTTGATTGGTGCGTTTGGTATCCCGCAGATCATGTCGGTGTTAGAGTCGAAGCTGAAGATGAAGTCGATGAACGCCAAATCGATTGGCCGCTTGATGCCTGACTTCAAAACCATGTTCCAAAATACCCGTAATATTATTGCTTCGGCATTAACGGGTGTCGGCATCGGCGCGGTTCCTGGCATTGGTGAGGACATCGCAGCTTGGGTTGCCTACGGCATCTCGCGCAAAACCAGTAAAAAGCCAGAAACCTTCGGTAAGGGCGCACCTGAGGGAGTTATTTCAACCTCAACAGCCAACCAAGCGTGTGTTGGCGGTGCGATGATCCCATTGCTAAGCCTTGGTATTCCAGGCTCGCCACCGGCAGTTATGCTGCTTGGTGCCTTGATGCTGCATAACGTGGCGCCAGGTCCTATGCTACTGAAAACTAACCCATCGTTTATCCCTGAAGTCACGGCGATCTTGTTTGCTGCTGCGATTGCAATGTGGGTGTGCGGCATGATCTTGTCTAAGCAGGTCATCCATATTCTACGTATCCCACAAACGCTATTTATGCCCTTGATCGCTGTGTTGTGTGTGATTGGCTCATTTGCCCTAGGAATGCGGGTATTCAACCTGTACTTAATGGGCATCATCGGCATCATCTCCTACTTCTTTATGAAGCTTAAAGTGCCGATTGCACCGCTGGTTATTGGCGTGATCTTAGGGCCAATGGCAGATACTTCTTTGCGCACGGGCCTAAAAACCACCGGTGGCAGTCTAATGCCGATGATTGAGCGTCCAATCTCATTTATCTTGGTATGTGTGATTGTGATGATCATTTGTAGCCAAATCCCGGCGGTTAACCGCGCCATTCGCAACCTATTCAGCTCGGTGAAAAATCGCCTAGCAACGTCATCTTAAGGAAAAGATATGAAAACTATTGTTTGTTTGGATGGTTACACCCTCAATCCAGGCGATAATCCATGGACACCGATTGCCTCACTCGGCGAGTTTCAGTCCTTTGACCGCAGCACTGGCGGACCTGAGCTGGTAATCGAACGCGCGCGAAATGCCAGCGTCCTACTGACCAACAAAACCCCGATCAGCCAACAAGTGATCGATGCCTGCCCAGAGCTCGAATGTATCGCGGTACTCGCTACAGGTTATAACGTGGTGGATGTCGACTATGCCAAGCAAAAAGGCATCGTGGTAATGAACGTGCCGGTGTATGGCACCCAAACCGTGGCTGAGATGGTGTTCGCGCATATCTTCCAGTTCGCGCGTAACGTCGGCAGCATCAGCGATGACGTCAAAACCAATCTTGGTTGGAGTAATAACCAAGATTGGACCTATTGGCTGACACCACAAGTCGAGTTAGCGGGTAAAACCTTGGGCATCGTTGGCTTTGGCAATATCGGTCAGCAAGTGGGAGCGATTGCCAGTGCGTTTGGTATGAACGTCTTAGCCCACGACGACTTTAGCGCCAAAGTCCCGGAGTATCAGCACGAGAAAGTCTCACTCGAACGCTTGTTATGTGAATCGGACTTCGTTTCATTGCATTGCCCCGCGCTGCCTGCCACCGAGAATATGATCAACCAACAGACACTCAAGAAAATGAAATCAAGTGCCCTACTGATCAATACCTCACGTGGCCAACTGGTCCAAGAGCAAGAGCTGGCCGCAGCATTAACACAAGGTGAGATCGCAGGTGCTGCGCTCGATACGCTTTGGCAAGAGCCACCGGCTGCGGATAACCCACTGCTAACCGCGCCAAACTGCGTCATTACACCGCACATCGCTTGGGCCACCCTCGATGCCCGTGAACGGATCATGAATATGGTCGCTAGCAACATCCAAAGCTTTATTGATGGCCAACCCATCAATGTCGTCAACTCTTAGGAGCGCGTTATGCCTATCGATACCCGTCATGTCGGTTATTTCTACAACCAGAGTGTTCACCAAGTGACCATGACCTCAAGCACCGGCATGTCGGTATCGATTTTGACACTGGGCGGGATCATCAAATCCTTGCTAGTGCCTAATCGCAGCGGCGAGTTGGTCGATGTCGTTTTGGGCTATGATACGCTTGCAGACTATGCCAATGACCCACACTATATGGGCGCGATCATTGGCCGAGTGGCCAATCGTATCGAGAACGCCCAGTTTGACTACCAAGGTCGAACCATTAAGGTCAACGCCAATGCCTATCAGGGTAAACACTGCGTTCATGGCGGGCGGTTTGGTTATCATCGCCGAGTGTGGAAAATCGTCGGCACCAGTAAAACCGAGCACAGCGTCTCGTTGACGTTAGGCTTGGTCGATAATGACGGCGAGGAAGGATTTCCATCAAAAGTCGATGTGCTAGCGACTTACACTCTGACATCAGACAATCAATTAAGCCTCGAGGTTACCGCTCAGTCAAACGCACCTTCCCCATTTAGTACCACGGCACATAGCTACTTTAACCTCAACGGTCACTCATCAGGCTACGTGGGCGATCACCGGCTATCAATTCCATCTCAACAGCGACTACAACAAAAGCAAGAACGCGTGCCAAATGGCGAGCTCATCAATGTAGAGGGCACACCATTTGATTTTCAACACCCTAAATCACTAGCCGAGTGTGTGGATCAAGCTTTAGATATCAACGACTCATACACCTTAGCCTATGACGGCAAGACAAACCTAGTCGCAGAGCTCACCGCCAGCCAGCTTGGTCTGCGCGTCTATTCCAATGAACGCACGCTGCATTTTTATAACGGACACAACCTAGATACTGTGAACGCCAAATTTGGTGCAACTTATCACAAGTTTGCCGGTGTCTGTCTTGAGCCTAAAGGCTACGTTAATGCCGTCAATATTGACCACTTCCCCCTCTCCGAGGTAACGCCTGATAAACCTTATCAGCACAAGATTATCTATCAATTTTTTAGCCCTGAGTAAGTTGTTAGTGATAAACTCTGCGCATCAGAATTATCGAGATACCTTATGTTTATCCATCGAGTTAACGACATCGACTGGCTTGTGATCACTGCTTTTGAAGAGCTGAAACCACTATTTATTGAAGAAGCCGGTGTGATCCCCTCTTACTTTTCCACCACCAGCGAACTGAGCCTGATTGATCAAGCCAAGCGCAGTTACGGATACTTGCCCACACTCAGCGGTGTAATTACCGATACCGGCACCTTTCAAAGCCAAGATATCGAAGAAGACTTGAACCCACAGTTAGCCTGCCTAGTCGAGGGGCGCGGTCGAGTGTTTATCTATCACGGCGGCTTTGTGGCTTTTGTGGATGACGAGCAAACCTTTATCACTCGAATGGACTGAGAATCACCCTGTATTGGAGATACTATATCCCTAACTGTTCGCAAATAAATATTTCGCAGATGAACAGGGAGCGAGTCGAAATTTCAGTTGCTCAATCAAGCTAATGGCGATAGTGTTAAGTCTCACTTGGAGATTTTATGAACACTTCCCAATTCAACCGTTGGCTATCATCTTTACCTGTAGCTAGGTAGGATGAGTTGTGCCTGGCTGCGAGAATCGTAGCCATGGTAGTGCATTCTCGTAGCCTTTTTCTTAAGGATTAGAGAATGATTTCTAATAATGAACACCTACCGAATAAACGTTTTTTTCAAACCAGTTACTTCAAGGGCCTCAGTCTTGCCCTTGCTGGTACGGCACTGATGTCACTCAAACCAATATTGGTTAAAGTCGCTTATCAATTCGGTGGCAATGTACAGTCTGTTATGCTGCTCAGAGCGATCAGCGCTTTACCCATCTATTTATTGGTTTTGTTTACTCTTATCACCAAACACGATAAGAGTAAGTTGTTAAAGCAAGATGGATGGAAAGCCGGATTTTTGGGTGCGTTTGGCTACTACGTCACCGTCTACCTAGACCTAGCCTCTTTGAATCATATTTCCGCTCAGCTGGAGCGATTAATTATTTTTCTCTATCCCAGCATCGTTATATTGCTTTCTTGGATACTCTATAAACAACGCCCCACAAAGCGTGTCATTATTGCTGTTATCACAGGCTACCTTGGGGTTACAGCCATTGTCATCGGTGAGCCTGCAGGTGCTAACTCAGAAATTTTTTTAGGTGGAAGCCTGGCTTTTGCATCGGCTTTTGTCTTTGCATGCTATCTACTATTCAGTAAGCCGTTAATAAACCGAATGGGAAGCCAACTCTTTACCAGTGTCGGGATGGCAAGTGCTAGTGCTGCTATATTGCTTCACTTTTTCATTTTGGATGGCAGTTTTGAAAGTTGGAGCCCGACGCTCATAGGATTGGGGATCATTCTGGGCTTGGTCTGCACCGTGTTACCTGCCTATTTGATTGCTGCCGGGATGGAGATCCTCACTCCAGCGGAAGTAAGCTTGAGCGCAAATATAGGGCCGATCATTAC
Source organism: Vibrio glycogenivorans (assembly GCF_051660965.1). Lineage (NCBI taxonomy): Bacteria > Pseudomonadati > Pseudomonadota > Gammaproteobacteria > Vibrionales > Vibrionaceae > Vibrio > Vibrio glycogenivorans. Next base: position 47,679 of record NZ_JBPVIS010000017.1, read on the forward strand.
TGCAGGTGCAGCTGTCTATGTGTTAGGTGAAGACTTTACAGCCTTGCATGCGATTGGACTCCTGATAGTCGTACTTTCTATGCGCGTGATGAGTTCTAGATAATAGTCGCATTGGATATCTTGGGATAGAGTTTACTTTATGTTCTCTATTAACATTGGTTAGCCCTCTTCGACCGCGGCAAACATGGGTGTTGTGTTAATTTGTTAACTAGCGAGCGGTATCCCCAGCTAAAGTTGGGGATCATTCGGATCAATCGTACTTTTAAAACTGCTGCCTGAATTTTTCTGCGATTAAACCAAGCTTTCTCATAATTGTTGTGTTTCTAGCTTGCGTATGGGCATCAGGAGCTAGTATTGCAATCAAAAGGTAACAACGTGGGTCAGCCCAACCCTGGCAATACACCAAGTGTTTATCACTGGTTTGATAAAATTGGACCGCTCGCAGGAAAGGAGCATCACTCGTCGCTAGGTGAATATGTTTTACTTCTTCTGCTTTTAATATAGGCAGGGTATTTGGATGGTCATAAGCTTCATCTCGACCAAAAAACTCTGGTTTCTTACCCGTCTGTTTGTAAACTTTGAAGTCTTCAGTTAACAAATCAAGTTCCGTCTGAGTCAAAGAATCAATTAGTACCTTGTGCTTAAAAACTCTGATTTGCGGTTGCTTATGACTCACTCTCTAAACTCACCCAAGTCATCTTCACTGAGATCCTCAAGTGCTTGAGCGTTGAGGTGCGCAATCACCTCGAGGCGCGCACTCAAAGGACGAAAAGATGACACTGAGTCACTAGAACTGTTTTCTAAGGCTTTCATTAGCCCTTCAAAAAATTCTGCGCTCATCATGTAACCTGCAGGTTCATTGTTCGACAGCACCACGACAGGCTCTCCAGACAAGCAGTCCTTGAAGTGCTTTCTAGCCTCGCTGGATGAAACTGCTTTTTCAGCATAGATCGTACTCATTTTCATTATCCACACCTTGTACTTAGTTAAGTACTCAAAAGTGTACTTTTTATTCTGATTTTATGCAAGCCAGCACTAGGGTTGGCTTTTCAGTTACTCGGGCATAAACGCCTTTTAGACATACTGTGATTGGGGTGGTGAGAGTCGACGATTTCTTGTACCAGCCCAAAAGAATCTTAGTCACCCATAGTTAGACATAGCTACATCTCAGGTCTACTACAGCCAGTTTAAATCTACCAAATGTCATGCTCAGCTACCCCATACTGCCTTGTAATATGCACATCATGTCTCAGGCTCACTAGCCTCACTTCACTACTTCATCAAATGCACGTGCTTTCTTAATCTTCTCAAGAAATCTGCCGCCAAGGGATTGGTCTGGCTGAGATCTCGATGCCACGCCCCCAGATGATAGTGCCAAATCGAGTAGTTTAAGTTGAGTATCGATAGATCGTCATTGCGAATGGTACGGGCAAGATGGCTAGAAATACACAGCAAATAGTCTGATTCTGTGACTAACTTAATCGCCATATTAAGGAACTCCGTTTCTATCGCATAGTTAACGATGCTAGCTCCCTGCCTCTCGAGTAGTTGGTTGATGTGGTTGAGGATCTGTTTAGATTGCTGGAATGCTATCCAGGGGAAGTGAGTTAAAGGTTGCAAGTCATTGATGGCTTGGTCAGCCAACGGGTGGTCTCGTCTGACCAATAAGCAAAGATGTGACGAGGTAAAGGGCGAAAAAGAAAGCTCATTATTGCTGACTAATAGGCCACCGTCTTCACCTCCAAGCGCAAAATCGAGATCGCCCTGCAGTAGAGGGGTCATGAGCTCACTGATCGGCCCAGACTTAATCGCCAATTGAGCACTTGGGTTCTCAAGGCAAAAACGGGGTAAAACATGGGTGATAATGGGTTCCCAAGCAGGTCCGGCTCCGAAACGAAGAAGTGTCGGTTCATCGTCAAGCATCTTAAGGTCTTGTTGATACGAGTTAAGCTCGCGCTCAATTCGTTCAACTCGCTCCAGTAAAAGCTTACCTGCTTGAGTAAGTTGGATGCCCCGCCCTTGTCTTTCAATGAGCTGAGTCTCATACTTAGTTTCTAGCGCTTTGATACTTTTGCTGATTGCTGGTTGTGAGATACCCAGTCGAAGTGAAGCCTCGGTGATACACCCAAACAGTGCCGCTTCTCTAAAATGAATAAGTTGCCTGTCCACTTAAAATACCTTCACTCTTCTCAAATAAAGATAGTTTAACGTCCTGTCAAAATCAGATATGGACTTGGTTCATAGAAGATGAGGGCGTTACCGCCCTCTGTTTGATTTAGTGATCTGCAGCCAGCTTTTTACTGTCTCGTTTGGTTCGCGAGAGACTCCAGCGTCTATAAAGAGTATTCAAAGCAAATATACTAACGACAGACACCAACGCAATAAGCGTTAAGTTCCTAGGAATATCTTCTAAAGGTGCCACAACCCCAATCGGTGATGCTATGGCATACGTCGCGATCATAATAACGATGGTCGTGATGGATGCGATAGGCAGGTGTTTCCAGTGTTCGATATTCACTGGTGCCTCATCTTTCTCACTCACTGTGCTGTCGCCTGGGTACTTGTAAGTAAGATAGGCAGTAACGGCTAAGCCACAAGCGAAGTAGATCGCGGTTTTGTGCAAGAAATGCAGCTCCCAACCTGTGTAACCAAAGCGGAAAAACAGGTACAGAAGCATGTAGGTGACAAGCCCTGGAATGGTCGATTTTGCGGTGGCACGTTTTGATACCATCCCCACAAGGATCATCAGCAACATAGGTACGGTAAACAAGGCATTGAACTCCTGCATAAACATATATAAACCCTGAGGAGCATGCTTGATGAAAGGTGCACAAACGGCAGCGAAAATGGCTAAGCCTGTGCCAAAGTATTTGCCAGCGAGAATGCAGGTTGCATTGTCTGCGGTGCCTTTTTTGATCGGTTTGTAGATATTGACGGCAAAGATCGTAGAGCAGGAGTTAATGGTGGAATTAAAAGTGGAGATCACCGCACCAAATAATACTGCACCAAAGAAACCCACAAAGGCTTGAGGAAGTAGCCGGTTAACTAACAGCGGGTAGGCTTCATCGCCGCGGACGCCTTCATGTCCATACAAGTGATAGGCGATAATCCCTGGCACAATAAGAATAACAATACTGACAATTTTGATAATACCTGCCAACAACACTCCTTTCTGACCTTCAGCAACCGACTTGGCGCCTAATGCACGCTGTATAATGACTTGGTTGGTACAAGCCCAGTATATGTTTACCAAGAGCATACCAGTGAATATCGCGCCAAATGGTACGTTAACCTTTGGTGAGCTAACGGCATTAAGCATTTGTGGCTCACGAGTCACCAACTCGACCATTCCTTGTGAGGCACTGCCGTTGCCTAGTGCACTGAGAGCAAGAACCAAGACAAGAATACTACCGATAAAGAACCCAATACCATTAATCGTGTCAGAAACGACAACCGCTTTGAGTCCACCAAATATTGCATATATACCGCCAATCACGGTGATAAAAACAATCGATAGTGTCAGCGCAGCAGACTCTGAAACATTGAATAGAGCGGAAACGTCAAAGATTTTACTCATACCCAAAGCACCGGCGTAAACCACCGTTGGCAAAGCAATCGCGGCCATATTGATGAGTATGCACCAAGCGATCACATTTCTGGCAAGCGGGCCAAAACGACTCTCAATGTAATCAGGAATAGTGGTTATGCGTTTTTTAATAAAGAATGGCAGAAAGATACACGCCATCATTACAAACGCGATTGCTGAGGTCACCGCCCACCCCATATTTGACAAGCCAACCGAAAAGCCTTGTCCGTTTAAGCCGATCAACTGTTCCGCTGACCAGTTGGTGAGTAAGATTGAAAAACCAATAGATAACCCCGTGAGGCTTCGCCCTCCAAGAAAGAAGCCATCGCTGGTTTTAAGGTCCTCTTTTTTGGTGGCGTAATAAGAGATGACTGCGACAAGAGCAGTGAATCCCACAAAGCTAAACAGTGTCCAAAGATTCATCGTTATTTCCTTATTTCGTCTTCGAATGCTATTGCGGGCCCATATTGCGCCATGCCCACAAGGATATAGGGATTCAAGCTCTGGTCGTTAGTGTCTTTAGCAAATCGCCACAGGTTTCGGTACAGCGATCTCATTGTCTCTGCATAGGTGGGATCTTGAGCTAGGGTGTTCAGCTCGTCAGGGTCTATAGCGAGATTGTAGAGTTCATCCACGTCATAGGTATTATGGATTAGCTTCCATTCTTGATTGAACACCGCACGTTGAATTCCATATATTTCGTTGCCATTCGTCTGTGTGTAGAGGTAGGAGTGAATAGGTTCTTGCTGTTGTTGATTGAAATAGTGAATTAAGCTCTTGCCAACCATGGGTTGTTCAAGCTCAGTTCCGGTGATGTCTGTAATAGTTGGAGCGATATCAGCAAGGGAGATAAGATCGTTTATCTGCCGACCTGGCTGATGGATGCCCTTTGGCCACTGCACTGCCAAAGGTATATGGTACGCGCCGCGAAAACTGGCTAAGCCTTTACACCACAGGCCATGCTCACCATTGTAGTCACCGTGATCTGAGGTAAAGACTACGATCGTATTGTCAAGGTCATGGTGTTCTAGCTCGTCCATTACTTGACCAAACAAATAGTCCTCATAGCTGCAAAAGGCCCAGTAGTGACGAATCGCCTCTTTGCGCTCTTCGATGGATAACTGGTCAAAAAGCCTTTTTACTTTTCGGTTGTAGGTCGGTTTATCCAGCATAGTGTCGTTGTGAATATCAGATAGTTCAACGTCAGCACTTTTATACATCTCAATAAAATCTTGGGGGACGAAATAAGGGTCGTGCGGGCCTAAAGTACCGATGTACATTAACCATTTTGATTCACTGCCTCTTAACTCCTTGAGCTTGTTGAGCGATGAATACACCACATCTTGATCATTAAATGGATTTTCATCAACGCCATAATGCAGGTACTGAGGGTAACCAGGTCTGATGATCTCCCCCCTCTGGCGGCTATCAGTGGATTCGTATAGCGGGATCCCGGCATACATCTCCCACCCAGGTGACATCGCTTGGCTTGAGGGATCCTGTTTAGACTCCTTATTACACGTAACATAGAGCTCTTCAAAGCCATGATCCTCGGGTCCAGTGTCATAACAGACATGCCATTTACCGGCATAGAAGGCCTTATATCCGATATTGACTAATGCCGATGAAAAACAGCGGCTTTTAGGATTCATGCGCCGCGATAAAGTATTTTGAACACAGACATTGTTCCAAACACCGTGTTGACTAGGATATTGGCCGGTGAAAAATGAGGCGCGCGATGGACAACAGTGCGGTGAAGGGCAATGGGTATTAGTGAAAGCCAGTCCGTTGTCCATGAGTTTACGAATATTGGGTAAATGAATTCTTGGATCGTTAAGCGTATCCCCTCGCTGTTGATCGGTCATAAATATCAGAATATTAGGCAATTCACTCATACTTCTTTCCTCAAGTCGCTTGCCCCAATACTATTATCCAGCGCTGACGAAAAATGGCCCTGACTCACATCTTCAATTTCCTACAATAATCATTGCTTGTAAGTTTGAACGGAACATTGTTAGCCATAACAAAAAGCAAGAGGAGAGATAACTTTTTGTTATCTCTCCTCCCTCTGACTACAGCGCAACTCGTAAGGACAGCCTACTGACGCTTTACTCTATTCTCGAAACCGTGAAATGCGACTTACTTTGCTCGCGAATTAATTTCCTAAAACCATGATTTCATAATCTGACGTTGAAAAATTGGCCTTGCGGTATGCTTTGATGGCTGCATGGTTATCTTTATGGACATATAAACGTAACTCCAGCCCCTTTTGACTGATCATTTCACTTTTTACAGCCTCGATAAGCAGCGACATCCGTCCAGCGCCTCTTTGAGGCTTGGATAAAAACATACTTTGAATCCACCAGTAATAACCCGCATTCCAGTCACTCCATTCGCGAACCGCAGAAACACTCCCTACTGGCGTATTGCTGTCATCAACTAACACCCAATAGGTCGCGATAGTCGGATCGTTAAGTGCTGCCAAAATCCCTTTCTCTAACGTTTTGGGTACTTTGACACTGCCTTCAGCTTCTTTCGCTTCCTGCGCTGTAAACTCGACTAGGTAAGGCAAGTCATCTAAATTTGCTTTTCTTACATGCATAGTTTTTTCAGTATCGATTAGAATAAATTTCATCCTATCAAAGGCAATGGTGATCGGCTATGTTTCTGCAAAAACCTTTATAAATCACCTTTTCTAAAAAACTATGTCAGTTAAATAGGTCAGTGCCTCGACTCAATTTGGGTTTGAATCGATTAAATGAAAGAGTTCTCAGGAGGTACTTTATCTAATGAAGCCACTGCAAAAAGAGTGCTTAATTGACATCCATTTGTATTTCTAACAAATACTGATCAACTACATATGACCACAGATAATAATGCCTATAGAAAATGTCATGCCCAGATACCCCTTCACCGAGTTTGTAGAATTTAAAATCGAGAGAGCCGCCAGCATTCTTATAAGAGCTGACAAATTTTTCGATTGTTTGGTCAGCGTAAAACGAATCATTTCTGCCATAGATAAATAGAGTTGGGATGCTGAGCGTGCTGCCTGATGCTGCAAAAATGGATTCATTGGGTGAAATGCCATCACTAATACAATCATCATCTACCCAACCACCGGAAAAGTTGATGACACCGGTAAAGGAATTAGGGTGCTCAGACGCGTACTTTAATGAAAGAATTCCGCCTCTGGAGTTTCCAGCGAGCATAACCTTACGTTTGTCGACCCAAGGTTGTTTTAACAGAAATTGATAGGATGCATCCAAAGACGCCATTGCATAATCTAACCCTTGAGCAATACCCTTAGGGTCACATGTATATTGCTCTTTATAGCGTCCCTGTGAGCGTCCCCGGCCCCGCCTCATTGGAATAATAAGGGCGATGTTCTTCTCGTTCAGGACTTTTCCTAAGCCCCAAGGGTTAACCGTTTCGCTAGCAAACTCTTTATTGCCGCCAGTAGAGCCATGATTGAAAATAACAGTTGGAAAAGGCCCATCACCCTCGGGCTTATACAGGGTTGCTTCTAATGTGATCTCACTATCCCATAGTATACCTTTGTCTGTCATCGGTATCTGGATAGTTTGTCCGTAGTCATTCGCTATTACGCCTAAAGAAGCACTTAAACATACTGCCCCTAAAGTAAATGATTTGGTTAGTGAGAGCATTGGAGTCATCTGGTGGTTAAAGTAATCTCTAAATACTAATCACCCTTAAGTGAACCGTTTGTGATCAATGTTATGTATTAACGACATTACCGAGCGCACCAATGAGTTAATATCAGTAAACAACTTGTTTTTTGTAAATCAATTAAGGATAAGGACATCGTATGATAAACAAAATCAACCAGCTTTTTCCTGCTTGGGCCGTGGTGTTTGCAGCAGCAGCCTACCTATCGCCTGAGCTGTTTATCGGTTTGAAGGATCAAATCGTGCCACTGCTGACGATCATCATGCTGGCGATGGGCATTAGCTTGTTACCAAAGGATTTTGTTAACGTCGCTCAATATAAAAAGGCCGTGGGTGTTGGGGTGCTGTTACAGTTTTTGCTGATGCCGCTTTCCGCTTTAGCCATCAGTATCGCGTTGGGTTTTGATACTGAGTTAACCGTGGGTATGGTGTTGGTTGGCAGTGTCGCTGGGGGAACATCATCGAACGTGATGTCATTTTTAGCAAAAGGCAATGTGGCGCTGTCGATAACCATGACCGCCATTTCAACCCTGCTCGGTGTGGTTTTGACCCCATTTCTGGTGCAACTACTGGTTGGCGAAACCGTCGATGTCCCGACTTCAGCCATGCTAATGAGTCTGGTGAAAATCGTCCTGCTTCCGGTTGGCTTGGGTCTTTTAATCAACACCTTAGCCCATAAGGTCGTGGAAAAAATCAGCCCAGTGCTTCCACTTATATCTATGGTCGCGATTGTCTTGATTATTGCTATCGTCGTGGCGCTCAATGCTGAAAATATCAGTCAGGTAGGGTCAATGGTGGCGCTCGCGGTTATCCTTCACAATGGATTCGGTCTCTCGGCTGGCTACTACTGCTGTCGTCTGCTTGGCTTTAATGAATCAACCTGCCGCACTATCGCTTTTGAGGTTGGACTGCAAAACTCTGGGCTGGCAACCGCACTGGCAATGAAATTCTTCTCGCCTGCATCGGCCATTGCTGGCACCATTTTCTCTGTTTGGCACAACATCTCAGGATCGCTGCTTGCTGGATACTGGGTTAGTAAAAAAACGGACAACAGCAAGGATTCTGTTGCCGCCAATTAGCCCATGATTGAACGATAGTTGGTTGCTAGGCAATACCCTAGCAACCAAACAAAACCTCAGAGCGACGCAAGGTTAATCAACCAGCGCCCCTCTGATAAACGTTAAACTCATTTCACCAAGTTCAAAAGCTGAGTCTTGTTTACCTCAAGCCACGCTTTAAACGACATTGGCTTTTTCCCAGTCAATGCTTCAAAGTCAACGCTATTACCATCTGAGTAACCAGCGCGATTGTGCTTGTCCATAGTGACACACAAATCAACGATGGGCTTTGGTAACTCAAAGCTCTCTAGTTTGGCCTGATAATTCTCATCACTAAGCTGTACCACCTGGATTGAGGTACCCAATACCTCATTAATCTGCTTAGCCATCTGCTCATGAGTCAGAGACTCAACGCCATTTAGAGACAGAGTGCGTTTACCCTGGTTCTCATTTATCAGTGAAGCCGCGGCCGCGTAAGCAAGGTCTTTACGAGACAGCTCGGCTACCTGACCAAGCCCTGACGAGGTGAGCCAAAAACCTGTTTGAAAGATACTTGCAAAGTATTCTGGCAGATTCTCAAAATACCAGTTGTTACGCAAAATCGTTGCTGAAGCAATACCACTTTGCATGATCGCCTCTTCAGTGGCTTGGTGTTCATGGGCAAAAACCACCGGCGATTGTTGCGCTTGTGGCATTGAGGTGTAGCTAATATACTCAACCCCTGCCACCTTTGCAGCCTCAACGGCATTAAGGTGTGCCTGTGTACGAGGTCCGGACGCATCGATACTGATTAACAGTAGCTTATCAGCACCTTTAAACGCTGCTGCCAAAGAATCAGGCTGTGAGAAATCAGCCTCGCGCACCTCGACCCCTTTCGCTGCTAGATGTTGCAGACTCTCTGCTCGACGACTGGTCACAATCAGTTGACTTGGGGCAAGCTTAAAGTCCTCAAGAAGAAAACTCACGACCTGTTGACCTAATTTACCGGTTGCACCTGTGACTAGAATTTTTTGCTGTGACATGTTGGATTCTCCATCTGGGTTTACAGGCCTTGCATACGACTTTGGTTTTCTGTCGGCACTCGGCGCTGTTGATGGAGTTACTATAATAGCAATGATTAAAGAGATAATTAGCGTATAATTAAACTCATTGTTAATTGAGATTAAACAGTGTAAGAATGATATCGCTAGATGACATGATGGTTTTTGTTAAAGTTGTGGAAAAGCAATCTTTTACTAAAGCGGCGGAAGAGCTGAACTTGGGCAAGGCGCGGGTATCGCAGATCGTGACCAAGCTTGAAAATGCTCTCAATACTCGCCTGTTGCACCGAACCACGCGATCCCTTTCTCTTACTCAAGCCGGGGCTCATTACTTTGAGAAGTGCTGCGCCGTTAGAGATATTGCCCAGCAAGCTAATGACATGATCCAAGAGGATGAAAACAACCCAAGCGGTCTGATCCGGATCTCGACCCCAAGTATGGCCCTGATTGATCTGCTCAGTGAGTTTTTAACTCAATACCCAGCAATCAAACTGGATATCATTGAGAGTGACAGTTATACCAACTTAATTGACTCTCGCTGTGATATCGCGTTAAGGGCGTCATCAATGCTCGAAGATTCCAGTTTGTATGCGATTAAACTTGGCCACTTTACCGATATGATCTGCACCTCACCCGAATACCTTGATAAGCACCTAGCAGCCGGGAAACCGCTTGAACACCCTGAAGATCTGCTGAAAATGGACTGGATTAGCCACCATATTGTGCACGGCGATAAACAGTTGACGTTGACTTCTACTAACCAACGGGTGTTCAAGCTCGCCCATGCGCCTAAGGTTTCCGTAAGAACCTCGGCCTCTGTTAAAGGATTCTTGCTCCATCATCATGGCTTTGCGATTGTGCCCAGTTTTATGGTTCACAAAGAGTTAGAGTCAGGCCTTCTAGTGCGAATTTTACCCAACGCCCATGATCTCAAGGTTCCAATTTATGCCGTTTATCAAGATAAAGCCCTTATGCCGGCGAGAGTGCGCGCATTGATTGAGTTTCTTAAACAGCGCAGTGACTTTTTTAATTGAACTCATCACTTATACGCAATCCCAAGTCGGTGGTTGAGGAAAGTAGCTCGCGGCAAAGTCGATAAAAGCCCGTACCCTACTCGGCATAAACTGGCGATTCGCGTAAACCAAAAATAACCCTAAATCCGGCAATGTATGCTCCGGCATAATTTCCACCAAATGCCCCGCCTTGATCGCATCACCTGCGATAAAGGTTGGCTGAATGATGATCCCTTGCCCAAGTGATGCCAAACTGACCAAAAGATCACCATTATTGGCAGTGATTGGGGAGCGTATTTCGACCTCACGCGGGTCCAGTTCTAAAAAATGCTGTAATTGGTTTTGCTCAGAATACGAGTAGTTGAGAAAATCATGACCGCTTAGCTGCTCGATATTCTTTGGCACTCCTTTTCGCTTGAGATAATCGGGCGAGGCAAGAATGGCTAATCGTATTGAAGCGATTCGTTTGGCGATGACGGTATCGCTTTTCAAGCTACCAATCCGCAGCGCTATATCGACCCCTTCCTTAACAATATCGACCTTGTGATCGGTGAGATTGAGTTTTATGTCCACCTCTGGGTAGCGGCGTTGAAAATCACTCAACAGGGCCGGTAGATGACGGTGGCCAAACGACATGGGCGCATTGATAGTTAACTGCCCCGATACACGCTGGTGCCAGTCTGCAAGTTGGTTCTCCGTCTCTTCAATATCATCCAAGATCTGCGCGCAGCGCAAGGCGTATTGCTGGCCTGCCTGAGTCAGGGTGACTTTACGCGTGGTGCGATAAAACAGTCGAGTGTTCAGCCGCTGCTCGAGGGCTGCAACATACTTGCTCACCAGTTGAGGCGAGGTATCCAACTTTTCCGCCGCTTTAGAAAAAGCGCCTTCTTGGGAAACACACAGGAAGGTACGCATCATCTCTAGTTTGTCCATGTTAATCCTTTAACAATATTTTGTTGTTAATTATTCAACATAACCAATATTTATCAACAGTTAGTTTGCTATTAGTCTTTAGTTAACCCAACAAGGAAATCGATAAAGGACAACACCATGAACAACAAACTGATTAATCTTGCCTTTGGCTCAAACGCTGGCCTTGCACCACTGCTACTCCGCCTACCATTAGGGCTTATCCTCAGTGCTCATGGCGCGCAAAAACTGTTTGGCTGGTTCGGTGGCTACGGCTTAGAAGCAACCGGAAACTGGATGGCGAGCATTGGTTTTCAGCCGGGGCTACTAATGGCATTTCTAGCAGGCAGCGCAGAGTTTTTCGGCGGCCTTGCTTTGGCACTAGGTCTGTTAACGCGCCCAGCTGCGATTGTGGCGGCTTTCACAATGGCGATGGCAATGACAGTTCATATCGGCAATGGCCTGTTTATCAGCAATTCTGGCTATGAGTTTGCGCTTATCCTGCTTGCAGCCACCAGCTACCTTGCCATTATCGGCGGCGGCCGTGTATCGATTGACCAACTCGTTAGTAAAAAACTCGCATAGCATTTGATAGCCAAAGAGTTTTAAAGATTTCAGATTAGCTAAATATATGGAGAGCCTGAGATGAACACTAAACCTTTTCCTGCCCTGTTTATTTCTCACGGCTCTCCTTTGATGGCGACAGACAACAGCGATACGGCACGTTTTCTTGAAGTGCTTGGTCGCCAACTTCCTAAACCCGATGCGATACTCGTGTTTTCCGCCCACTTCGACCTTGATGGCGAAGTTGTTATTACCGGAAATCCAAATCCCGCCGTTATCCATGATTTTTATGGCTTTCCTGAAGAGCTATATCACCTCGATTACCCTGCTCCCGGCGCACCAGAGCTTGCCAAACAGATAGTCTCTACCTTAGTCGAGGGTGGCGTTACAGCGCGACTTGATCCTCAGCAAGGCTGGGACCACGGCGTGTGGATTCCGTTACGACTACTCTACCCACAGGCTGATATTCCCGTCGTCCAAGTCTCAATTAGCACCCAAGCAGGGCCTGAATTTAATCATCATCTTGGCAAGCTGTTGGCCGCATTGAGGAATGAGCGGGTGCTGTTTATTGGCTCTGGAGGTGCCAGTCATAATCTCGCTGAGTATTTTACGCCCTCACCAAGCCCTGATCGGGCCGACAAAGTAAATCGCTTTACCCATTGGGTCGATGAGCAACTTGAAAAGGGTTACCAACAAGCACTGCTTAATTATCAAGAACTCGCGCCAGAGCTTAGCTTTAATCACCCAACCCAAGAGCACTTTACCCCGCTGTTTCCGATAATAGGCAGCAGCACCAACCACAAAGCAATCTGTCTGCATCACGCGATTGATAATGAAGTTTTGGCGATGAACGCTTATTTGTTCGAACAGTAAAATTCTCGTGGATTTGTTCACCGCATAGTCGCAAAACTAGACTCAATCAGATGCCGAGCTCAGTTGATCCCATAACAGCGCCTCAATCGAGGCGACCATGCTATCTAGGTCTCGGGGCAGTGCCCTTGCCGTGATTGAGTAGCCTTCAACAAATGGGACTAAAATCGATACCGTTCGCGTAAGGCTTGCTTCATCGTGCGCAAGCGGCCGGAGAATATCACTCACCACGTTGACTAACGATTGATAGAAGTTCATTAGGTAATCATCAATGACACTGTTGCGCGTCGAAATCGCCCAGTACTCACGAAAAATCCGACACATATCGGAGAGCTCATGCCCATGAACAAGCAATTCACGGATAAACTGGTGAAGTCCTTCTCTAGAGTCAATGCAAGGGTATTCACCCAACTCAGCCAGACACTGTTGAAAATAGCGATCAGCCATTGAGGTCAACAGCTCATCCTTGGTTTTGAAATAATACTGCACGTTGCTAAGCGACATATCGGTTTGCAAAGCTACCCTGCGCATGGTCAGCGCAAAATCGCCCTCTTGCTTAAGTAGCTCAATAGCCACATCTAAGATTTTGTCAGCCTTTGATTTTTTCTCTGTCATCACTCGTGCTAGCCAGTTGGTGTGTTGCCGCTTTTTCAATCCTGATATTGACATACTAGGTCGACTGACCTAAACCTTCAATAACTAGGTCAGATGACCTAGTCAGCTCGAGAGGACCCAATGATGACACAAGTACTTCGCACACCAGATTCTCAGTTCGACAATCTCAAAGACTACCCATTTAAGCCAAACTATGTTGAGGAGCTGCCTGGCTATGAAGGGATACGCGGTCACTATCTTGATGAGGGTGACCCTAACTCATCAGAGACCTTTCTGTTATTGCATGGTGAGCCGACGTGGAGTTACCTATATCGCAAGATGATCCCGGTTTTTGTCAATGCGGGCGCTCGCGTTATTGCTCCCGATCTGATTGGTTTCGGTAAATCAGACAAACCGGCATCTGAAGATGTACATACGTTCGAGTTTCATCGCAACTACTTGATAGAGCTGATTGAGCACCTCGATTTAGTCAATATTACTCTCGTGGTGCAAGACTGGGGCGGCCTGCTTGGCCTCACACTGCCGCAAGCTATGCAAGCCCGCTTTAGTCGCTTGCTGATCATGAATACAGGCTTTTTGATTGGCCCGACTACCCAAGAAGCCTTTCTAGAGTGGAAGCAAGACATCATCGAACCTCAAGAGCTTACGCTAGATACTTTCATGAAAAAATATGCACCGACTTTAGATGAGCAGGAGGCGAAAGCCTATGCCGTGCCATTTCCTGACGGGACTTATCAAGCAGCTGTACGTAAGATGCCAAAGATGGTAGCTAATCCAGACAAGGCTTGTGTCGATATTTCCACCGAGGCGATGGCATTTTGGGGCAAGTGGTCAGGCGAAACCTTTATGGCTGTTGGCATGAAAGACAAAATGCTTGGGCCTGCCGTTATGGGCTGGATGCAAAGTGTCATCAATGGCTGCCCTGCCCCCCTAGAAGTGCCCGATGCGGGTCATTTCGTTCAAGAGTTTGGTGAAGAAGTTGCGCATGCCGCACTCCAGCACTTTAACTTGTAGCGCGTAATCTAGCCCAAGCTTGCACCGTGGTAATAGATCAAACGATTGGCTTGTTTGGCTTTAGGAGAGTAATAAAGTCTCATACTAAGTATTAAAGTGTAATACTTAGGAATAAAAGTATCACACTAGAAAGGCAGCGAAGATTCGATTTCGCTGCCTTTTTGCTGTGTGCTCTAGCGCATTTTTGCCCCAAAGTTTCTTAGACTAGATGTTATTCACTAAAATAGCATGTTTCAGTTTACCAAAATTTTCTAATGTAAAAAATCTGATGTACAGTGGTTTAACTTAACCTCTTTGGCTGCATTTTTTATAAGCAAAAGGCATAGGGATAATGAAGGAAAAGGTGACATTAAAGCCAATTACTCCTAATACTATCTACTTTCCATCAATCGATGAGTTCGCACGTTTTTTAGGCTTTGGTATCTCTGCCAGATCTAAAGCTAGGATCTTTAAAGAGCTGTTATCGACAGACTTCAAAATGTCTCCTCGCACTCTAGATAGCCTAGGAAGTAAAGGTATTTCTGGGAAAACAGCCCGCCGTGCGTCTTGGCCAATATTGAGGTTTCTGTTTAAAAATGGGTTGCTTCAGTATCTTAAGGAACTGCCCAAATCCCACAGAGCGACGGAAGTGATTCACACGTGGCGCGCGCCGCTCCTCACCTTTAATCATGCGAATTCAAACATTGATATTCAGCCATTGCATTCTTTTCTTTACCATAGAAATGAGCTTTATCAGCCAATTAAACATTTCATTGATACCAGCCCTAAGCTAACCACAGATAATCAAACTGAGTTACTCGTATCATTTTACAAATTGGCGTTACCTCAAACGTTACTGTCAAAGGAAGAGCAGAAAGAGATACTTCGACTAGTAGCAAGTGATGATATACATCGACAAGAGAACTGTACGAATAGACTTTATATTCAATATTGGTTCTATGATTTCCACTTATCACTTATGGCAACGCTCGATTTTACCATTCTCGAAAACGCCAACCTCATGTCAAAATATGAGCATGGGTTATTTGCTCATGTGTTTAAGCAAGAGGGTGTAACCTACCTCAGTAAGCTTCTAAATCATTTAAGAGGGCTAAGCAATTATAGCGATTATCAGCTCGCTAAATTTATTCCGATAAAAAGAGATAAAGAACGCGAGCATGCAACTACAATGTTCGAAGCACAAACTAAAACTTTGAAAGAGTGGCGTTCAGGGAAAACACACCCTACTAGTAGTACGTTAAAACAGTTTTTTGAGAACATGGATGCTGATAGCTATGTATTACCTATTGTGTTAGTGGCTATGATTTGTATTGGCCTAGATAAGCGATTGAAAGACCCGAGAATGAAACCGTGGACGGAGGAGTTTCAGAGCACATTCTCAGCGGAACGTTATGCTCTTTACTTTGAATATTTCAAAAAAAAGCTGCCTAAGTTAGCAGCTTTAGCGTAATTATTTACGTGGTGGGTTGTTTGTTCGACCGCCGCCAGAAGGATTACTTGTCCCGTTTTTAGTTGGCCAGTTGTTTTTGTTGCTCATTGTTATGCCTCTTGGTCTTCTGGGCGACTGTCCTCACCGCGAGACTGCCAATAAGCATCGTGCTCTGGGTCTAGCTGGCGAGAACGGTTGTCTAAATCATCTTGAGTTGGCTGGCAGCCATCTTTAAATCCTGACATGTTGGATTCCTTCTATTATTCGTAGCCTTATTGCTACGAGCTTTAGAATGCATTAATCACTGATATCTCGTTAGGGGGGGGAAGCGCGCAAGTTTTACTTGTTGTAGAGTTTATACCCGCATCTAATAAAATATACATGTTGTCTGACTGGTTTTTCTCGGTATTCCATATACCTGACAAGGCTTTATCTAGGGACGTGATACCGATGGTAGGAGTAACACGCCTTTGCCCCAAAACGTTTTTGGGGCGTGCAATTATTCGAAATATAGAGGTACGGTTGTCCTTACTTATATTCATCTGTTGTAAGTGTCTAGAGAATCGGTGGCTACGTTATACTACATGGTAGGAGTGAACAGACCTTTAATGACCATATCCTCGATAATGGTCCCAGCGACCTTTTCAGCTGGAGTATCGCTAAGACCTAGCAACTGTCTACGCTTGTCTGAGTTAGATTGGCTACTAGATACACCGTACATTCCAGTGTAGATTTCTTCTTCTGTTTTGTTATTAACTACATGTACTTCGACATCAGCACCAACTTCTACGCCAGACTCGGAATCACAAGATGTAGTCCCAAATGTATCAGCCCCACCGCCACCGACAAAGGTTGATTCAGATGAGTGACACACTGTTTCACCTTGCCACTCCTCCTGAGTAACACCAGCACCCACTAAGATACCATAATCAACACTATCCATTGCAGATCTTGCCTGGTCCCTATTGAGTGCATTAAGCTGAGTGATCGACGTAACATTCAAGCCCATCTCAGTGAAGTCTTCCATCAACTCAGCATCCAGTTTTTGTGATGCTTCAAGATCAGTTGTGATGACAACCAGTGCAACTTCTTTCCCATTAAGGTCATCGTTAGTCAACTTCTGAGCCATCGAGTGGCTAATGTCAGATGAAGCACAACCAGATAGAGCACCGGCAGTTATAGCTGCAGCAAGTGTAAGAATCTTTTTCAAAACGATTCATATCAATCCTCACTTAGTAATCATCAAACATCCTTGCTGTGTAATCCATCTATACGACAAATCACCGTATAGTTGATGCTTTGATATTAGCTTGGATATTTTATGAGTTGAAATGATTTAAACTCATCACTGATATGTGCATAGGTTATTTCATTTTACAGGATTTGTAGTGAGCAAGAGAACTTGGCCAACTTGAGTAGAGGTTTGCAAGGAGCGCGAAAAAGGTTCCTCGGCTAACTATGGGTTTTAAGTTTTATACCACTACTTAATTTTAAAACTAAAGCAACCCATTTAACAACAAGCCACTAACATACTGATAAAAAAGATTTATTTAGCTAATTAAACAGTAGTAAGTGGTTTTTTCTACTTGTAGAATCACGTTCAAGCCGTGAGGCTTGCAAATAAAAAACACTATAACAAGGAATAAAAATGAAAAATAATCTACTTGTGATGGCGCTAGGTTTAACCTTGGCTGGCTGTGGGGGTAGCAGTGGTGATGACAATGGCGATGGCGGGAGTGGCGGCGGCACTATCACCGACGAACAAGTAATCAAAGTTGTAGAATCCGTCATGGAAAACCTAACCACTAATTACTTTGTAGATGTCGACAACAGCAATGAGTACCCTGTTAATGACTGGAACGGAATTGCTCGAAATGACTCATACCGATGTCGTGACTACGGTCCAAACCGCGCTCTGTGTGAAGAAA
Source organism: Vibrio glycogenivorans (assembly GCF_051660965.1). Lineage (NCBI taxonomy): Bacteria > Pseudomonadati > Pseudomonadota > Gammaproteobacteria > Vibrionales > Vibrionaceae > Vibrio > Vibrio glycogenivorans. The sequence goes on from NZ_JBPVIS010000017.1 coordinate 65,391, forward strand.
ACCCGAATGAGAGCATTTTTGGAAATGGGTTAACAATGCGATACAACCCGACCCCAGATAAGCCAATCCAAGTATTTATGTATACAGAAGATGAGACTCTTAGCGGTGAAGATGCTGTACTACCAAGTTACGTCTCTGAAGGAATGGCACTAATTCAAGAAGTTGTTGGCTACGGATTTAACATTTTCTCAACAGTAAAATACCTGTATGTTGAGGATGCTATGTCAATCAACTTCTCTGACTTCTCAGCTACTGACGTCACTGGCGGAATCATTGTTGCAGATGGCTACATGGGAAGTTGGACACCCGGTGGGTTATGTGGGGCATGGGGTGCCGTCAGGTCTTCATCTGCTGGTGGTCAGCACCTTGTGGACGCACAGAACCACTTTAGTGTTGATAAAGGCTGGTCATGGGTCACCGTTGCAGGCGAAACATGTGGAGCAAACGCAGAACTAGTGGCACATGAATTTATGCATGCCTTTGGTTTTAAAGATCACTTTGATGGCTTTGGTAACAATGGAATGTTTGATGTACGAGCTAAGTCAGCATTAAGAACTTTGTACAAGAATGATGCGGGTCTTCCAGCAGATCAACTTCAAATTCATATTCACAGATAATGCATCTCACACCAATACAAAGGTCGCACATTGCGACCTTTTTAGTTTTCGACCCCGTTCTCCATCATGCTCAAATAATGAATGCCCTTCCTAGTCACTACGTCGTTTAGCCATGATTTTACCTACAAGTTGGTGAAGTAAGATCTTAGTTGGGCTCGGAAGCGATTAGAATGCGGTATTTATGGGACGCGTACGAACTACTTATTATGATGTAGTGACATAATTATTTTATCTAGCCGACAAAACGCTTGCCCTAGGTAAAATTATGCGAGATATATCGAATTAAGCATCAGCCCTAACTCACATTTGTCCAGAAGTGAGTTACAAAGGGCGGCAATGACAGGTAGGCTATTATGATACTTTAATACTCAGTTGTAAGCCGATTCAGAGTAGGTTGCAGTAATTAGTATCAATCTTTTTTCTGTGCGCGTGCCAACTAGAACTGTACAAACAGGATTGCTTTATCGATTAGCATGAAACTTTATCCCTCTCCCTCATTGGCATTGGTGAAACTCACAAGTTTGCACTAGCCTAAACTTGATTTGGAGCACTAAAAACACGTGCTCACAATGCAATCAATACTTCTTTACTCACTTAGGGGGCGCTCTCAATGTCTAAGCGGATTCTTATTACTGGTGCAGGCTCAGGATTTGGTCGTGGGGCGGCACTTCAGCTGGCTAAAAATGGCCATCAAGTGATCGCTGGGGTACACATACCCCCACAAAAATCAGACCTACTTGCTGAGGCTGATAAACTCGGCATCACTCTCGATGTCATGGTATTGGACATCACCAATGAAGCCCATCGCCAAAGCGCTTTCAAACAGGAGATAGACATCCTGGTTAATAATGCTGGTGTTATAGAAGGTGGGCCAGCGGCAGAAATCCCATTGGAGAATGTTCGCCACAACTATGAGGTGAATGTGTTTGGCACACTCGCCATGATTCAGGGTTTTGTTCCTCAAATGGCCAAACGCGGCAAAGGTAAGATTGTGACTGTAACCTCAACCGTGGGTTTGATGACGGTTCCCACGGTTTCTATCTATGCCTCGACCAAGCACGCTCTTGAGAGTCTTCTCGAAGGGCTCAAAGTGGAACTGCAAGATACTGGGATTGAGATCTGCTCTGTGTTGCCTGGCGCGTACAAAACCGGATTCAATGACCGCGCGGAAGACCCTATGGCCACTTGGTTCGACCCTCAGACCACCACTTTGCCCCAGCACGTGATGGAAGACGTGGGTCGCTTGATGGCCAATCAACTCGAGCCCCAGCAGCAGATTGATGATTTAGTACGAGTTGTAGAGGAAGAGAACTCTAGGTTCCGTAATGTCTGTCCCCCTGAAATGGTGCCCTTTATTAAGATGCTCCAAGAACGCTCTTGGGACGTCAAGCATGATGAGCAGTTGTGGGTCAATCCTCTCGACGCGGGTTAATAGGGTAAGGGCTGGTCTCCACTGGCCCTATTCATTAACACCTTGCTTAGAAGTAACTCATCTATCCGCTGTAACTTGACTAGATTTTCCATGACTGTAATGTGTCGAGGCGCGTTTGTTTAGCGGTTGCTAAGAATGGAAAAAATCATCGAACTCATAAGGCAAGATCCAATGCGAGTGCAAGCTCTGAGATTGGTTGCCCAGCTCAACCTCCCCCAGTGCTACATAGCAGCAGGGTTTATTCGTAATTTGGTTTGGGACTCACTGCACAACCTCGAGCGCCCCACACCACTCAACGACGTGGATGTTATTTACTTTGATCCAGAGGAGTCGAGCCTCGGTTGCTATTTGCTGTATGAAGCACAACTGACAAAACTGATGCCTGAGTTAAATTGGCAGGTACGCAATCAAGCGACAATGCACGTCGCCAATGGCGATTTACCTTACGCCAGTTCTCTGGACGCAATGCGTCACTGGCCAGAGAAAGAAACAGCCATCGGTATCCGTCAAATTACCTTGGGACAGTATGAGTGCATTGCGGCGTTCGGATTTGAGTCATTGTTTAAAGGCTATGTCACGTTTAATCCAATCAGTTCAAGACAAGCTTACGATAGTCGCTTGAAATCCAAGAATTGGCTAAAACAATGGCCTTTACTAAAAGCCTCTTCATAATCTTTGTGTACGACTCGCCGTCTTTATTTCTCGAATATACAGCACAAGCTTTGGTGTCATTGCAACAAACTGAACTAATGATAAATATGTGTTGATGGTTACTAACGATTAACGCCCCTATCGACAGAACGAAGTAATCAGCTTTATTGTTCGATTATGTTGGCTGCTAGCGCAGCCAAGGATAGGTATTACCTAGTGACTGGTTTGGGCTCATATGTGTTATGCAAGCTCATACAACGGTGAGATGGTTTAATGGAGCCCATGCTGACTCTTTGTTACCCTCAACCTTATGACACCAAATCCAACCATTAACCTCATACTCCTTGATCAACACGTCCCCTTTCACCAAACAATGTTCTTTTGCAGAGTAATCTTTAAGTACGTGAGCAACGGAGTGGTTAAGTTCGAGTATTTGTTTAGGCACCCAACCCTCCTTGTCTTCTCCGCGGCAAAACACCCAATTAGGCCAATCGCCGCTAGAATCAGACTCTTCGACAAACTGAAGCTCTTCACCTGCTGTCACCTGTATTGGGCTCTCAGGTGCATCTGAATAATTCTTAACTACCGTGTACTTCATTAGGCGTCCATTCCTCTATCCATATAATGCTTAAGCATTTATCCAATTGCGCTCGGTCATTTTGCCTTCGCCTACTATGCTCGTTGCTCTGACCATACAGCGAACTCGTTGCCACTCGGCTCTTGAAAGTGAAATCGACAACCGCCCGGAAACTCAAATATAGGGCGAATGATCTTTCCACCGTTGCTGGTAATCTTTTCTTGGGTTGCTTCAATACTAGAACTGTAAAAAACTAAAAGCGCGCCACCTGTTTCAGTTTGATTGCAAGAGTCAGACTTAAAGATTCCTCCATCTAGGCCCTGATTTGAAAACGCTGTGTATTCTGCACCGTAGTCGATAAACTCCCAAGCGAAGACCTTGGAGAAGAAAGCCTTCGTAGCTGCAAGATCGCTGGCACCAAACTCAACATAGTTGAGCTTTTCATGTTGATTCATATCGTTCCCTCTGATTTTACCCGTCTTTAGGCTCACTTTTACTTGAGTTATCTTAAGGTTAATTTAATGGAGCATCAATCTTGTTGCGACCCAGTCGACAAGCACTTCCATATAGTGGGAAGGAGCAAGATTGTGCCAGTTACCCTAGCTTAGAATAGCCTGTGTCAATTACTGTTGGGCAATGGTTTGAACGCGATATGCGTAGATGTACTCGATCAAGTTTAAAGCAAGGTGAGCAGCAAAAGGTGCAATCACTCCGCTACGAACATAATACAGTCCCGTAAATAGCCCTCCTGCTACAACACCTGTCAGGATCATATACCTAACTCCTCCCATCCAATGAAGGAGACCAAAAAACAGGCAACTTAATAGCACCGCCCAAATATTTTTTACCGTTGCAAGTCGTTTCTGGCCAACTAGGCAACAATCAATCGTTTTAGAATCTGACAATTGAAAACAGAACGGAATGCAATATTATTGCAAAGTAGCATTAATTGAACTGTAAGAAAAACTTAATTTAGCATAACTATTATCTCTGGCCTAACTTCGTCATTAAACACATGGAACTGAGATGAAAAATACAGTATTAGCGCTAGTTATTACAGGCATGCTAGCTGGTTGTACGGGCAGTAGCGATAATAACGATATAACTCTGAGTGAAAAAGGGAAAGAAGAGCATCTTAGCTTTGTTGTGGGCGATGTCCACTGGGTTACTGTTGGTGATCTAATGCCAACACAGAGAACATTGGGTATGCTTCAAAATAACTACAAGCTTGGACGCTGGCAGCTAGAAGAAGAGAAACTATTCGAAGAATTCTGTGAGACCTATGGTCTTCGTGATTCCGTTGACTACTTCGATGAAGACAGCGACTTCAATGACCCAGACAGCTTCGTATGTAAAGACCCACGCGATTCCGACGGAGAAATATCAGAAGACCAAAATGGGGATGAGCGAATAATGAGCTGGATCAACCCCGTTATTGTTGGCCCTGATGGCGCACTTTACCTAACCGACGGTCACCATACCTTTAGTCGCTTCCATGATATGAAAGACGGCGGAAAAGACACAAAAATACTGGTTCGAGTAGAGGACAACTTTGCCTTTGACGCCAATGGTAACCGCAGTGACATGACAACCTTCTGGCAGAAGATGCAGGAAACAAAAAACGTGTACCTGTTCGACAACGGTAATGCGATCAAGCCGAGCGATTTACCAAAAGACTTAGGCGCAGCAACCGCAGATAACCCACGTGGGCTCATTAACGACGATTACCGCGCCCTTGTATATTACACGCGTGATATCGGCTGGCACAAAGGAAGCGCCGAATCGATCCCATTCCTAGAATACTACTGGGCAGAAGAGCTACGTGACATTATTCGTGTAGATGGCACCGACTCTATTGAAGACTATGTACAAGTCGTTCTTGATGCATCTCGCTATATGGTCAGCCTCCCAAGTTATTATGTCCTCGGTGACAGCGGCAAAACGGCTACTGAGTTGGGTCAATTACCAGAACTAGAGTTCAACAATACCCAAAGTATTATTGAAGAAATCATCTGTGAGTGGGATGAAGATGACGCTAAAGATGGAAGACTAAAACTGGGCAAATTGGGCTGGTCATTCTATAATTCCGGCAAAAATATCGAAGATTTCCCATACCCTTGTAACAACTTGAGTGACTACGAAAATCGTTACGATCTATCTCGTTAGTTCTTAATTGTCGTAGTCACAACCATATATGTTGTGACTACGATAGCAGCTCACAACACTGTCTTCGATTAGCTTGCTCGGCTCAAGTGATAAACCAGCTTCTGTTTCAATCAATTTTCAATCGCAACTAACCCAATATCTTGCCAGAAGATTTGGAAATACTTTGCCCAGAAAGGTTTTTCAAACGCTACTGATGGCACTATCAATTCCATTTGTTGATCTCCTTCACGGCTTTCACCGCATCAAACTGTAGACAAATATATGTATCGTCAAAATTGGACAAGTTCAAAGATTAGTTGGTTCTTTTTGCTGTACCTAGCTAAACGGTTCGAGCATAGTTTACAACCGGACTTTTCAAGTACTCGCTGTGAGGCATAGTTTTCGGTGTCACATATTCCGTAGAGATGATTGGTAGCGAGCTTTTGCATAACCATTGGCACAAATGCTTTTAAAGCTTCTGTTGCGTACCCTCTGCCTGTAAACTCTTTCGCGATGTGATACCCAACTTCCCAGCCTTGCTCAACTTTCGCTACTTGCACAAGACCAATGTGAAGCCCTGATTCATAGATGGCATATACAAAGGGTCCCTCTGAGTTACTGTAACAGGCGATCAAAAAATCAATAGCATTTTTCGCATCTTGAACCGTCTCGAACACTTCATCAGGAACAAATCGACGATTATCGTCGTCTAGGGAATATAGATGCACACTTTTCGCTAACCCTGCCTCAAGCTTTCTTATCGTGATCCTTGTTGTTTTGATTTCCAAATCTTATTTCCAACTTATACCCGATAGGTCAACATACATCTATTTGAAATGGACATACAAACATTTTAATTGGTGAATGGTGAACAACAACATGGGTAAGCATAGATGTTAACTTTCCGCTACACTCACGCCGCCGACGTTTTTTTATAATAATATCGATAATAACCTAGTAAGTTACTTGTGATAAAAAGTACTTCCATTAGAACTGCCGTTGGTGAACCTATTGCATAGTTGTGGATTAACCAAAAAGTTGTGCCCACAATCATGTATTCCCTCAAACGACGATCGTTTTTACTAAACGCCGCTACTGTTTGAAAAACTGACGCCAAACAGCTAATGATACTAATAATTCCTGAATAGGTTACAACAGATGAAATAATTGACCCTGTACAAAATACATACTTTAGCTTATTGGAAGTAGAAAACGCACTCACTAAATACCTAATAGTGGCAATGACCATTAGACTTGCTGCTGTGTACTGCTCAAGTAAAAAGAAATGACTTGAGATAAACAAGCCTGCAAAAAACAGGCACGTTACGATTTTTTTTCTGTCTTTAAACTGGAATGACATCAAGTCAAACCCTATGGCTATAGCTACCAATACTTGCGACAAAATGAATGGTGTCACTATACCTCCCTGTGAATATACCAGCTAATTTGTGATCCAACTCGTTAACTCAAATCGACTACAAACACGCTATCGTCATTAACAGACTGAAAGTCATAACGCTTAGCTAACAGCTTTCCCGACTTCTCACTTAAAAGTGATAGCACTGGTTAGCTTAGTACTGCTTTGTATCTCTAAGTATCACTCATTGATATCAAATCCCTTGGCGCAGATGATACCTGCCCGCATCATGGATTAACAAGGTTTTAACCACACTTTTTCTTCAATCACCGGACAACACTGTACATACATACAGACTAAGAAGTGAAGAGCCCGAAATTACACCCAACGCCGCACTTTGCTCGAGTACTGAGTGTATTGCTCTGGGAAAAGCGCTCTAAGATGGCGCTCCTCAACTTTAGCTTGGCTATTTAAGGTGAACACCCCCACCAACAGACAAAGCAGCGTAAAGTACGATGGCAAGGCGAAGAAAAAGCCCAGCTGAGCGGTAGCGACTGATATATACATCGGATTTCTTGAGTATCGGTAAACGCCCTGGGTAATGATTTTGGCAGGTGCGTTCGGGTCAATACCAGAGCGCCAAAGTTTCCCGAGTTTAAAGTGAATGATAGAAGTGGCAAAAAAACCGACAACAAGAAGCAACATACCTAAAGCTTGAATGGATGGTGTAACCAAAGCCGTTATCATTCCCAGATAGTTGTCCATGTTTGGGACCGCCACACGTATCAAGCACAGCGCCCAGATGCAGGCTCGAAACAATCTAAAAATCTGGTGGTTGTACCAGCTCTTGGTATGCTTTTCGCCCCAAAAAACTACCTCAGAGGCAATGGCACGCTTCATTGTACTAATTCTCACCGCGTAAAAGACAGCGACAAAAGTAAAGAAAGCTGCTAAGAAAATACGTGTGAATTCAGTAATATCCGGCATACAAACAACCACCTAAAGCGAGAATAAACGGTCTCCTCGTTTACAAAGAAATGATGGCAACCGATTGACCTTATACTTAAGGATAACCTAGCCGGCGGCAAACGCAATTTAGGGGTAAACGACCCTGCCATCAAAGCGGCGAAGCTCAGAGAGAAAGTCACAAATATTTGGATCACCTCTAAAACAAGTAGCTAACGAACAAAGATACGCCAAAAGAGGCAAGAACCAACCCTGCTGCTCTCTCGATCAGATAGATATAGTTCGACAACGGTCTTTGCACGCTAGGCTGCCCAATAAAGGACGCGATAAATAAATCCCAGACTAGGACTGCGAAAAACATCCACACTCCACATGACGCTTGCTGGATTAGTGTGACATCATTACCTAGGATCACCGTCATCAAACTGGTGTAGAACAATGCGTTCTTGGGATTAAGTAGCGCAGAATTGAAACCTAGAGCTAGTTGTTTTGACACAGACGGTGCTGGTAATTGCTCAAATTTAAAATCAGTATTCCGTTTGTTACTTTTTAACAAAGCACAACCCAACCACACAAGCCACAACCCTCCAATAGCTTCAACCAAAAAATAGATAACTTGATTATCGCGAATAATAGTCTGACCAAATATCGCCAATCCTATGTAGAGTGCGTTCCCGAGGGCAACACCCAAACAAATAAACCGACTACCCTGTAATCTGTGACGGATCGAATGAGCAACGATTAAGAAGAAGTCCTGGCCTGGGCTTAATAACGCTAAAAAATGAGCAATAGCGAGGGCGGGAAATGCGACTGGGAAAAATGTAGAGTACGACATATTTGAGCATCCATTTGAAACACCCAACGACTATGAAGTAACCCGCTTATTCATTATTGTCGAAAATTGACTTTATGAGTTGATATTGTCTTGGGGTTGAAGCTGTGTAGGACACAAAGGCGCGATGAAGCTGACTCTGGTCAAAAAAGCCTAGCTCAGCGGCAACATCCGTAATTTGCATGCCCCCTTTCAAAAGTGCCTTCGCCCTCTCAACTTTGTAATTATTAAGAAAGGATTTAGGCGTGATCCCAAACTGTCTTTTGAACTTTCTAATTAGCGTTTCTGAACTGTATCCAAGCTGTTTGGCAATGCACTCAAGCTGTGGGGGATTTTCAATGTCTTCTAGTAGCAAGTCTCTGACTTTGTGGGCCAGGTTAGCATCATTATCCTTCACGCAAGGCGAACAACATCGACTTAGCATATCGAGTATGGCGTTTTCTATTGCTGAGGCGATTTGCTGAGATTCGAGCTCTTTGAACTTGGAGAGTAATTGTCCAAGGTCAAATTCACTCGCCTTAGTAGAAAATACAAGACGGTCTACCCTGAAGTTTGTTACCTCATGGCCAAACAGCCTTGATAGCGCGTTACGGCACCATCCATGGTCAATATACAGCATTTGGTAGCTTCTCGGCTTTCCATCTACTGGATTACAGGCATGAACCAAGTTCGGCTCAATAAGAATCACATCACCCGCTTTTACAAGTACTTTTGTCTTGGATAGCGATAAACATGTTTGACCCGCCAGCATGATCCCGATAGATAACTCAGGATGGTAATGGGCTTTGTAGCTTTGCGTGCTCTCTCGAGTTGTTCTTACCGAGAGATAGGGAATAAGTGGGCTGCTCCAGTAATCTTGACTAATGCTTCTTACATGACTCACCAAAATACCTATCCCCTTAATGTTGGTATGGAAACTACCTTTGCTTCATAAATGCCACGGCTAAACCCGAGGACACGAATGTCAAACCAGCGCCCATATTCAAGCCGGATACAAGGCGGGGTTTTCGTTGAAACCAGTCTGAAAGCTTTGCTGAAAAAACGCCCATGAGACTGAAACCAATCGCGGTAAGGATCGCAAACCAAACACCATATCCGATCATCTGCAATGTCACAGAGCCCAAATGTGGCTGAACGAACTGAGGGACAAACGCTAGCACAAACATACCTGGTTTTGGGTTAAGAGCAGCGGATAAAAAACCCGTCGAGAAAATTGCTTTCATTGATTGCTTTTTTGCCGGCTCTAAAGAAAATAAGTTTCTCGCGCGTAGGACCTTAATACCCAACCAAATCAGATAGGCGGCACCAACAAACTTCACCACATAAAAAGCAAGCTCTGATGTCTGAATTAAAATAGTCAAACCAAACGTTGCAGCGATGACGTGAAACAGGATCCCCGCACCTGAAGATGCTCCTGACACTATGGCAGCCCATTTTCCTTGGCTCAAGCCCCTACCGATGGCCAGTAAATTGTCTGGCCCTGGCGATAGTACTAACAATACACACGCCAACGTGTACGTTGTAAACACTTCTAGAGGGAACATCACGCGGCCTCCTTGTGCGCAGCACCATTTCTATCAAACCAATGAAAATATGACTTGCATAAACTACCTTACAAACATAAGAAAAATACTGTCAATTAACTTTTTCGATAATCGAACTGCTCGTTGTCTGATATATAGAATGGGGCAAATTATTATACTTTCACCAACGAGTGCCGGTTCAAGGCCTGAGAGTCTCTTAGTCGACTGCCGATCTTTAATCGCACTTAATCCAATATCTTGCCAGAAGGTTTGGAAATACTTTTCCCATCACGATTTTTTCAAACTGTCCACCGTTGGCCTCAATGACTTTCCTCGAGGCAAGATTATCTTCATCGGCAGTCACTAGTGCATCACGAATACCCAGCTCTTTGGCCTTTGGAAGCGCCAGTTTTAGCATTAACTTCCCTTGACCTTTGCCACGATAGGAAGGGGCAATATCATACCCAATATGCCCAGCTTCTAGGGATAAAAATTCGTTGGCAATGCTATGTCGAATGCGAATAACACCACGCATACGCTTATCTGCTCCTACAAGCCAGAAGTGACTGCAGGGTACGTAACCCTCGCGTAAGTTGATCCCTTTGGCCTCGTCAGTCAAGCGTTGGACATAGTTCGCAAAATCACGCTTGCCGGCAAAGTAATGAGCGGCGTTTTCAGCATCAAACAAAGCGAAATCATCGTAAAAATCAGCAAATGCATGCTCAAACTCTAGCGATGGTGATACCAATTCCATGTTTCTATCTCCAATACTGCTTCACACTTCTATAATGGTTTCTAACGGGGGATAAAAGAATCGACCATCGTCAGTCAAATATCTCGTGGCTACTAACATGCTCGAGCACTGAACTCGCCTGGGTAGCGTACAACTTTGACGCAGGAACGCCGAACTGTTTAATATAATGAATGACAAGTTGATAACCTAAAGAGTAACCAGCATATCGCGGTATCGACTTTAGATTGCTACCAAGAAACCAAGCAAAGTGGTCATATGTGCTACTAGATAACTCATTTTTTGCCTTAATCCAAAGAGATGATAGCTCGTGCTCATTTAAAGCTTTTGCATAGAATGGCGCTCCTGAGGTTCGTAACTCAGCTTCAAAACAACACGCCAACCCCTCAGAAATCAATGCTTCTCCGAGCGTGGTACCATACCCGACCTCTCTCCAGCGCATCGCATGATGAAACTCATGCCCAAGGGTTGCCGTAAACTCTTCAGAGAAGCTTTTTTGCAGATTAGAGTTATTTGGATCAATCCTAAGGTACACCAAATCATCTTTAGGGCAATATCCCACTAGTCCCGTTTCAGGAATAACTTCAGAGCTTGCACTTATAACCACATCGACATTTTTTACTGGTATGAGAGTCTCAATACGATCGACTGAGTTTTTGAACTCGGAAATGATCCTCTTCTCGAGAGGGGAAAGTCTGCTTTTCGCATTAAGTAGGTGCAAGTCAATACTCATATAGACCCCTAACTGATAAAACCCTAGTCACTCAATTCGCAATAACATTTGCTAAGTCCGTCTAACAGCCACCACAGAGTATGTATGCCAATGCTTCAGCTTACCCAGGGACGTCGTAGATTTTTCGTCTCGCTCACTGAACCTAATGATCTCAAAGCCTAAGAATTGAGATCTCACTTCTAGCTCTGATAATGGTGTTGTCGGATTTCGGAAATTAGTCGCCCATGGTAAGACCCCACTTCCCTAGACACTTAATAGTTATATAATTCAACAAACTCTGAGGTGTTGTTATGAGCGGAAAACGCTACACAGAAGAATTCAAAATCCAAGCCGTTGAACAAGTC
>NZ_JBPVIS010000018.1:0-72801 GCF_051660965.1 Vibrio glycogenivorans
ACTTGTTCAACGGCTTGGATTTTGAATTCTTCTGTGTAGCGTTTTCCGCTCATAACAACACCTCAGAGTTTGTTGAATTATATAACTATTAAGTGTCTAGGGAAGTGGGGTCTTACCACCCCGTATATCTTGAATGCATCCGCTGCCATTACTGAGGTGGTAACTCCTGCCGTCATCAGTGCAATGGCTAGCTTGTTTGTCATAGTTTTCATGTGTTGTCCTTATAGGATTACATATCCCTGTTTGTGGTGGTCTTTCCGCCTTGCCTTTTCAAACTATGTACATCTCTTCAGGTAATCCGATGAAAGCCGGCATCAAGGAGATCAAATGAGCACTATGTTCATGCCGTGAGTGATTAAACAGTTGTTCTGGCGGCCCTGCCTCAAGCAGAGAGCCCATGTTCATGTGCCTTACTCGAAGATACATCTGACGAATAACGGGTAGTTTATGTCCGAAAAACAACCTGGTAATACCTTGCGTAACTTGCAGAACTTCAGCCTAGCTCGGAACTGGAGTAGTCGATAACTACAGTTCCTGACCACTCCAAAACTCATGTGGATACTTAAGAGGCACTCAGTTAGAGAGTGAGCAAATCAGGGTCGAATCTTAGGTTGGAGTATGGGTTTTGGAACACCATCTGCATCTGTCAGAGTATGAGGTGGTCTTAGTCTCAAAAAAGATACGCGCTCCTGGACTTGTAGGTCTCAAAAACGGTTGCGATAACAATTCATAACGAAAGAGTTCCCCCGGCCAGGTTAGCCATGGGGAAAAGCGGGTTTGGGGACATCTAGGCTGTTTGATTCGGTGTGTCACCCGAGTTAGCCCTCAACGGCCGTCACGGTGCCAGCCAGCAAAGTTCTGGACAGAAATCATTTAGGGTAAGTAACTCAAACCAAGCTCTTTGCATTAGTTTGAGTATGGCAAACTGGTGATCGATATAGAGACATCACATCTCGTGTTGAATGAATTTTCAAAAGGCAAGATTAAACATCTTGCCTCTCAAAAATTAGCTAGCCCGCATTTACCCCATCAGCGACTACTTTAACCTACTCTGGAGCGAGTTTGATAGCCTCTTTGACCACTGCTGATTGGTAGTACAAAAAAGCTAGGGCTCACCTAGCTTTTGGGGTCCTGATTAGATTTCTTGGCTGATCACTGGTTCCAATTCATCGACAGTTGTTTTATTTTCCGGTGGGTTTAGCTCGAGTTGTTCCGTGTTGGTGTTAAAGAATAGAAGTTCTTTTTCCCCTGCATTGTATCCAACAAATTCAAACATCAGCCCAGTTGTGTATTCAATATGAGCAAGTTGGACACCAAGCGGAATGAATGTTAGTAAATTTGTAGCTTCTTCAATCAAGTTGCGATCACTGAGTGCACCCTCTTTAACCTTGTAATAAGTCATAAAAGGTGTATCACTTGATGATGCACTTAGGAAGTTGGCTGGAAAGTAGAACCACCCATGCTTTGTGGAGTAGTGCGAAAATGCTCCTTCAACTTCACCGAATGGGACTGATGGGATGCTACTCAAAAGATCAGTGTGGACCCCGTCAAAGTTAACCTTGTAAAGCGACCCTGATGGGTTATCTGTAGATTTAAAGAACCCAATCACATTCCCTTCATCATCTCGAACTGCGTTTGTCGCATCAGTGGTGTCACGCCATACGTTTAATTCGGTGCCATTGGAGCCAAACTGAACACCATCTTCATTGAAAGTTAGGCTTAGTTTTGTGCCATCTCCGCGTGTTGAGCTGGTCAAAAGCTGCGATGTACTGTAGTCATCGTTGGCTAAGCTCTCGATTGAGCCTGCTATAAGACCATGATTCTCTTGAACCTCATCCAAGTCCACGCCGAGTAGTTCAAGTTCCTGCTCAAGATCTGCAACATTGCCGTGCGAAGCTGTTAAATAAGTTAGTCTATATGTATTTGAGTCCGGTTGGCGAAGCTCATATAGGAAATTGATTCCATCAGGTGTCCAGTAACTATTCGGGGTTACAGCACTCGAATAGTCTCCAACTCTTGTTGTTACACTTCCAACTTTTTTTACTGCGTCATAGCCATTGCGCCAAGAGGTAATGCTCGCCGTATTAATCCAGCCATCACCATCCGGTTGGTAGTCGTTTGATGCAAAATAAAGAGTAGAGCGGTCTGTGCTAACAAACGGCTCGCTTATAAGTAACCCGCTAGACCCGTTAGGGGTTAGACAGGTAGGTACTGCATCTGCCTTGTTTAGAGGAACCATGATTACGCCACAGTGCTGTGGGCGCGGGTTGTTTGTTAGGTGAAGGCCTGCAAAGTCACCAACTAGGATTAGTTCATTTTTTAGGACTGCTCGGCTCTTGATCTCACATGCGCCATAATCTGTATCAGCAGTGTAGATGTATTCAAGATCGGTATTATCTTCTTGGTCATCAAGGTCTGGCACTGCACGGAGTAGTGTTGAACAGTCGCGAGAGCCACGTTTTGTATTTTTCGCAGCATCGCTTACTGGTTCATAGCCAACGGCAAGCATGTTAGTTGTGTTCCAAGTGCCTGCGACTTCACCACCGCCACTACCGCCATCGCTCCCGCCGCAGCCTGAAAGTAATAGAGCGAGTGCCGTCAATGTGAAGGTTTTATTGTTAGTGTTCATTCTTTATTGCTCTTTTGATCAAATTATTTAGTTACTCTCTATCCTTGGGTTTCATTAATAATCTAACAATTCTGAGCTAGAGATAAGAATAGAAGGCAGCAAAAAGCCAGCTCTGCGAACAGATGTTTCAGCCAAGAAGGAAACTATCGCAAAAAGAACTAGCGATGGACAAAATAACTGACCCATTATTCCATGTCTATGAGTTTTAAAAGTTTTTTATACCTAAACAACAAAGACTTCAACTAGATTACTGTGAGCGTAAGTGATACCGGAAAGGCCGAATGACTCGAAGGTATTCATCAGAAGAGAAAAAAGATGCATAATAGAAATGCAACCAGAGTGCATATACACCATGACTGTCATATGAGCATTGTTGAGGCTAGTTCTGGTTGCCCCCACTCACTCTTGTTTCATCCAAAACACACAATGGGGCAAAAGCTTGTTTTATGCACATCGTAACACCACTAGCCTTTTTTTAATTTGAAATCTGCCCAATTTAGCTACCAACAGATCAGTCAGGTAAGGGGAAGTATCTGCCATAGTCTGTTGTAATGTTCATTATCGTTGGCCCTCCATTAACCCGAGTAACTCCACCACTTGCCTACCATCACTGGGCATACCCTCATAAGCACCGAAGAAGCTTGGGTAGTATATTGGTACGGATGTAAACAGAAACTGAAAGAGTGCAAAATACAGGCCGAAATTAACCAAGTAGTGGACTAGATAGGGTAGCTCATGACGGCTAATCATATATAAGGTGGCACATAAAATAAGAGATACAATAGGCCCCATTAACAAAGAGACAATTTGTAAATTTTTACTGACATCTCTTTTTATAGAAGCAAAGCCAATATTCATCGATAAAGGTGCTATTGAAATTTTCAGTTTGCCAGCTCGAAACTCTTTAACATCACTTCCACTTCCCAAACGTATTTCTGCTGAGTGGCCAGCGATTAATTGAGGTGTAACGTGACCTAACTCATGAAGTAGCACAGCCAATGGCATAACTAGCAAAAAACCTAGAGTTAAACCTATCATAGTTTTCAAAACCAACCTCCGTAGCATTGATATCACAGCAAAACAATCATATGCCTAATTGATGCTTGTACCAAGGCCCGATTGGATTAGCGTGATTAGGGCAAACCCAGGTTGAGGAGGAGTGAGTCAGCAAAGGTATAACGCATAAAGGGGCATAGACGATTTATGCCCCTTGTTAAGCCCTTTAGCAGGATCGCGTTGCTTTACCCTGATACGATTTCTTTAATTGCTTTTTGGTATGACAACAGCTTGAGTACCCACTCTTCCACCATTCTACGCTCTAGCCTAATACACTGTCCTATGAGAAAGTCTTATAAATGATGTGTTTAAGTGAATAACCTCGCTAATGTCGATATTTGGCTTTATGACTGATTCAGGGTATCAAACGCCTGCATCACCTGCTGACAAGTCATCACTCGGCCATGCCCCTGCCCTTGCGTTGCCACCAGCGTCACGTTATCCATCTCTCCTGCTGCCTGGACAGAGACAGCGAAGCTGGCAAACTTATCCTGCTCGTCATGGACTATGATTGTCGGCTCACTGCGTGCTGCCAGCTTTTGATATGGGTCTACCGAGTGAAGTGGGTAGTGATAACGCTGCTCAAGATCACTGAGAACCTCAGTAAACAGCCGCATCGAGTATCCAGAGCGAGCAACGCTGCCAAACAGGTTTTCCACGTAGTTCAACACGGGAGCGATAAGCAGCAGTGGCACTGACTGGAGTTTTTGATGATGACATTCCAGCGTCGAGGCGGTGCCCATGCTGTGTGCCACCACACCCACGACATCATCCACGCTATCGAGAATCGACTCTAATCCATTCACAAACGCTGGGATATGACCATATGCACCCTCACTCTTTCCATGGGCAGGGTGATCATAGGCCAGCGCCGTAAAGCCCTGTTTAGCGATATGCTCCATCAAAGGGAAGAACTGACTAGCACTGCCGGACCAGCCATGACTCAGCACCCATACCGGGCCTGTGCCTAACGTGTAAGTGGTCAGGGCGCCCTCTTGCCCTGCCACACTGCCTATTACCAAACCTTCTGGCTGGGCATTCTTAGGCTCGGTTCTCACTGGAGTCAGGAACAGCTTATGAGCGGTTTTTTTGGCATGCTTGGGCGCAATTCTGTGGTGCAGGCGCGTGGTGACGTTGATCATGCCACGACGCAGGCTGAAACGATTGCCGGTGTTAAAGTAGATTTTCTCACTCATTGATTGAATCCTATTACTTGCCGCGAATGACTTACCGCGAATTGAGTGTCTGCAGGCTAATCGCAGATTACGACACAGTTTTTTCCAGAAAGCAAACCTGACAGTGCAGCCACAGTCGGCTCTTTTTGTACGACAATTTAATACCCAAGCCCAATCGCCTATGTCAAAATACAGCCTGTTTTCATCCTCCTATAGCGAAATACTATGCTCGAACAGCTGATTTTTTCTGCCTCTGTTACCGGTCCTATCTGCCTCATGTTGGTCATGGGGGTGCTTTTAAAACGCGTGGGTATGATCCATGACGCCTTTATTGAGAGTGCGTCAAAATTGGTGTTTCAGATCACCCTACCCACGATGCTGTTCTTAAGTATCGTTAATGGCAACTTTGACTTGGGGGGCAGTGGCACCCTGATTGTGTTTGGCTTTGTCATTAACACGCTGGTGTTTCTGCTCAGTATCTTGCTCAGCAAAGTGGGGCTGCCTCAGCACCCAGACCACGCTGTGGTCGTTCAAGGTGGCTTTCGCGCCAATACCGCGATTATTGGACTCGCCTATATGGCGAAACTGTTTGGTGATGAAGGGATTGCACTTGCCGCGCTGTACGTTGCCTCTACCACACTGCTATACAACATTCAGGCGGTTTTGATCCTCACACCGAAAGGAACAGGCAAAGGCAGCATCGCAACAATTAAAGATATTCTGAAAAACATCACCAAAAACCCGCTGATCATCGGCATTGTTTGTGGTTTGGTAGTGAAGATTATCAATATTCCCGTTCCAATGATGGTCATCGATACGGGTAATTACTTTGCCAGAATGACTTTGCCACTGGCACTGCTGTGTACGGGCGGCTCACTGAATCTCAGTGCTCTCAAGCAAGATCAGAAACCAACCTGGTTCTCCTCCAGCATTAAGCTGGTGTTTGCGCCGCTGTTTGTCACCAGTAGCGCCTATCTGTTTGGCTATCGAGATATGGAGTTAGGGCTATTTTTCCTAATGAGCTCGGCACCGACAGCCGCAGCAAGCTATGTGATGGCACGCTCTATGGGCGGTAATGCCACCTTGGCGGCGAACATCATTGCTCTCACTACGGTTGCTTCTATCATCACCTGTACGCTTGGTATCTTCATCCTCACCAACCTCAACCTGATTTAGGTTTACATTGTAAATAGCACTGCCGTGATGCGAAAAAAGCTCCCATCTGGGAGCTTTTTTGCTAATGATTGATAGCTTTCTAGTCGAGGAAGTCTAAACACTCAACCAAGCGATGAATGGTAGGCGATTTAAAAGGGTTGTCGTGAGTCAGCGCATCATGAGCAAAATACAAGGTTCTCATCTTCGCTCGAACCCCAGCCTCTACCCCTGCCATTGAATCATCGATAAATAGACACTCATCGGCCTGATAGCCCATCTTGTCCATAACGTAATACAACAGTCCTGGCTCTGGCTTCCAAGACTGGGCATCAAACGCGCTGTAAATGCGACCGGAAAAGTCCTTCTCTAAATCAGTGATTGCTAGGGTAATCGCCATTTTTTCTTGCGGCGCATTAGAAGCAATGCACATCGCTATACCACGTTGCTTTAGCGTCTCAATAACCTCTCGCACCCCTTCAATCGGCTCAAGATACTGCTCAAACAAGGTATTGCAGTTCTCGCGATAGCGGCGGATCAGCGCCTCCACATCATACTCATGATCTGGGCGGTGCTGGTCAAGAATGGCATTGAACACGACATTGATATGGATACCCTGAAAACTCTCTTTTACCCACTGGTATTCAATCTGTATCCCAAGCTCTTCCATGGTGATACAGATGGCTTGAAGGCACAGCTTTTCACTGTCAATTAATGTACCGTCACAATCAAAAATGACGCACTTAATAGCTTGCTCTGACATCGATTTTCTCTTTTCCTTGATAATGCCCCCCTATCTAACCACATATCTGTGACAAACTTAAAACAAAGTTGCGAGGAGCGAGGTTCGAGGACGGGCTTTGCCCTGCGGAGAAAAGCAGAGGCGGGAGTCGAGAGGCGAGAAGCGAGAACATTTCGCTCGCGGGGAGTACTCGTTCCTCGGAGTGAAACGTACTCGCTCCTCGCCCCTTTAAGTTAACGCTGGTACTTGTAGAACATCGTCGCTAACGGTGGGAGTGTTAGCTCGATGGAGTTGTCTAGTCCTTGGGACTCGACTGGCTCTACGGTTGCTACTTCGCGTACCTCAACGCCGCTGCCGTCGTATTTAGTGTCGTCGGTGTTGAGTAGCAGCTCGTAGCTGCCCTCGAATGGTACGCCTAGGCGGAAGCTATCGTGTGGGACTGGAGTGAAGTTAGTCACCACTAGGATACGCTCGCCATCTTCGCTCATGCGCTCGTGGGCAATCACGCTGGCATCCGCATCATCTTGTAGGCGCCACTCGAAGCCACGGGGCTCGCTATCGAGCTCGTGTAGGGCTTTTTCGCCACGGTAGAGGTTGTTCAAGTCACGCGTTAGGTCTTGAATACCTTTATGGCGGGCAAATTCCAACAAGAACCACTGCAGCTGATCATCGTGGTCCCACTCAGCGGTTTGACCTAGCTCGGCGCCCATGAAGTTCAGCTTCTTGCCTGGCTGACCATACATATAGCCGTAGTAAGCGCGGCAGTTAGCGGTTTGTTGCCACTCATCGCCTGGCATCTTGCCGATAATCGAGCCTTTACCGTACACCACTTCATCGTGCGATAGTGACAGCACGTAGTTTTCGCTGTGTGCGTAAACCAGAGGGAAGGTCAGCGTGTTGTGGTGGTACTTACGATGGACAGGATC
This sequence comes from Vibrio glycogenivorans, assembly GCF_051660965.1. Taxonomy (NCBI): domain Bacteria; kingdom Pseudomonadati; phylum Pseudomonadota; class Gammaproteobacteria; order Vibrionales; family Vibrionaceae; genus Vibrio; species Vibrio glycogenivorans. Next base: position 7,681 of record NZ_JBPVIS010000018.1, read on the forward strand.
TTCTTTGATGTAAGAGAGACTGTCGTGCATCCAGCCCATGTTCCACTTAAAGCCAAAGCCTAGGCCACCGGCAAAGGTTGGCGCTGATACGCCAGGGAATGCAGTAGATTCCTCAGCAATGGTGATCGCATTCGGGAAGTGTTTGTACACCTCTTCGTTCATCCACTTGAGTGTCGCAATGGCATCGTAGTTCTCACGGCCACCATCGATGTTCGGGATCCACTGGTCGTGACTGCGCGAGTAATCGAGATACAGCATTGACGCGACCGCATCGACGCGGATGCCATCAATGTGGAACTGCTCGAACCAGTACAACGCGTTGGAAACCAAGAAACGGCGTACGTGCTCACGACCTAAATCGTAGATGTACGAGTTCCAGTCTTGATGCCAGCCACGGCGCGGATCCGGGTCATGGAACAATGGTGTGCCATCGAAATTCGCCAGACCATGGTCATCGGATGGGAAGTGCGCTGGTACCCAGTCAAGCACCACACCAAGGCCTGCCTGGTGGCACTGGTCAACAAAGTACTTGAAGTCATCTGGTGAGCCAAAGCGGCTAGTCGGCGCAAACATGCCAACAGGCTGATAACCCCAAGAGCCATAGAATGGATGCTCAGACACTGGCATTAGTTCAACGTGGGTATAACCCATGTCCACCAAATAAGGCACCAACTGATCAGCTAGGTCGCGATAGTTAAGGAACTGACCATCGGCATCACGACGCCATGAGCCCGCGTGCAACTCATAGAAAGACAGCGCATCTTTACGCTTTTCCGTTACTGGGCGCGATTGCCACTCGTTATCTTGCCATTGGTAGCGCGCGTGATCGTAAGTCAATGACGCGAACGATGGGTACTGCTCTGAGTGGAAGCCCCATGGGTCCGCCTTGTGTGGCAAACCTTTACCATCGGGGCCTTTCATCTCGAATTTGTACTGAGAGCCCTCAGGAAGATTGGGGATAAAGATCCCCCAGATGCCGTAATCGAGGCGCTGCATTGGCGTGCGGCGGCCATCCCATTGGTTAAAGTCACCCACGATGCTACAAGCAGACGCGTGTGGTGCGTAAACCAAGAAGCGTGTGCCTGAGATATGCTCGCCACCGCGCTCTAGGGTAATAAATTGTGCACCCAGGTGGTGGTACATCTCTTTTGGGGTATGCAGCTGTTCAAACTCTGCATATAAGTTGTGGTATTGATATGGATCATCAATGATCTGCTCGTTGCCCTGCCAGTCTACTGCCAATTGGTAGTGTTGCAGGTGCAAATCAAACGGGTGCTCTAGCACAAAACCTGAGGCTTCTTCGCGCACCATCGCTAAACGAGAGCCGTCATCCAAGACAACTTGAATGTTGTCGGCACCCGGCATCCATACACGCAGGCTTCCTTGCTCTGCAGTTAGAAATGGACCGATAAATGCAAACGGATCCGCATACGCGGCATTTTCTAGTTGGGTATACGCCAGCGTCATATCCTTAAGCCCTTCGCTCTTCAATTTTTTCTCTCCTAGACCTAACGAACCGAACGGACAGAAGCCCTAACCAACGAATATCCACCGCTTCCCAGACGAGAAGTGGACACGGTTAGTAGCACGCTCGGATTCTTTCTTCTTTGTTATAATGTGCCCGAATCATTTGACGCCATGGCCAAATTTGGGCAAAAAAAAGACCCGCTAAAAGCGGGTCTAAAGTTAGCGTTCGGCCAGTCTACCTAATATTCACCTTCGATAGAGTGACCAAACCGATATTTCTATGCAACAAGACTATTTACTTGCTTCAGCGCGTACTTCCGTTAGGCGCTTAGCCAGACGATTAACATTGTCTTGAGCGAAGATCTGGTCAAGGTTTACCGACAGCTTACGACGCCAGTTCGGGTACTCGTCGACTGTGCCTGGGATGTTTACCGGCTTATCCATTTCTAGCCAGTCTTCAAGCTGTACGCTCAGCAGGGTTGATGAGCCTGCCGCAACGTGCAACTGCAGTGCTTCAGCCAAGTGCGTATCCATAGGTACGTATTGAGCATCGCGACCCACGCCCTCTGGCAAGTAACCGTGCCATGCGACTGAGTCCAAGATACCCTGCTTGCTCTTCAGGCGTTCAGCAAACAAACCTTCTAGCTGCTCTTCATTTGGGTAAAGACCCAGCTCACGCCCCATCTTCAAATCATCGCAGTGCCAGAAACCACGTAGGGTTGGCATATCGTGGGTACACAGCGCTGACATTGATTGGTTAGCGTAGTGTCCTGGTGAGATAAAGCCACCGTCATTTTCTGATGTTTCGAAGAAGAACACCTTGTAGGAATGCACACCCGCATCACGCAAGATACCGACAATCTCATCTGGTACCGTGCCAAGGTCTTCACCAATCACACTACACTGATGACGATGCGACTCAAGCGCCAAGATCGCTAGCATGTCCTCTACTGGGTAGTAGATGTACGCGCCATTGGTCGCGTCCTCACCCTTCGGAATCCACCACAGGCGTAGAAGGCCTAATACGTGGTCGATACGCAGCGAGCCACAGTGCTTCATATTGGCACGCAATAGCTCAATATAGGCCTCATAACCCGTTGCTTGTAGCACTTGTGGGTTAAGCGGCGGTAGGCCCCAGTTTTGACCTAGCGGACCTAGGATATCCGGCGGAGCACCGATGCTTGCATCCAGCACTAGGTTGCCATCATCTGCCCAAGTTTCGGCACCAGAATCTGCTACGCCAACCGCAAGGTCGCGGTAAAGGCCGACTGACATGCCCTTCTCTTGCGCAAGCGTCTGTGCTTCTTTGATTTGAGTATCGGCTACCCATTGCAGGTACATGTAGAGATTGACCTTATCTTGGTTATCTTTGATGTACTTCTGCACGGCAACGTTTTCAAAGCGGCTGTATTTCTCTGGGAATGCTGGCCAGCCCCAAACATTGGCATCTTCTGCATGCAGCTCTGCGTGCAGTGCATCGAAGGTTGCTTGGTGCTGCAGGCTAACGCCACCTTTGGCAACAAAGGCTTCAAACTCTTGCGCTCGCTCAGTGCCCTTGTCTAGATGACGCACCTTAAACTCGTCAAATAGTAGCGGCAGCACGCTCATCTTAAGCGCAGACACCTCAGAGTAGTTCACCCAGTGTGCATCACGCGCATCAGACAGGCGGCGCTGGAAGTCTGCACTGCCGACTTTCTGCTGCGCTTCAGCGCTGAGTGAGAACTCAGGTACTGAGCTCACATCGATGTACATGATGTTCAGCCAACGACGCGAAGACGGGCTGTACGGGCTTGCGCCCTCTGGGTTCGCCGGGAACAGAGAGTGAATTGGGTTCAGACCGACAAAATCACCACCGCGCGATGCGATATCCGCCACCAGCTGTTTTAGGTCACCGAAATCACCGATGCCCCAGTTGTGTTGAGTACGCAGCGTGTAAAGCTGAACACTCGGGCCCCACATTTTTTTACCTTCACCCATCTGCGGCTGTTTGAAACACGCCTGAGGGGTGATGATCAGAGTCATACAGTAAGGAGTTTTGCGACGTTTACGCGAGATTTCGAGCTTGTGATAACCCCATGGCAGGTTGTTTGGCAATGCAAACACCAATGGGCCACCTTGTGCACGCTCATCGCGCACCACTTGAGACTGTAGGTAACCTTCCATTACCTCACCCTCTTCCGTGGTCAAAGACCAACTAAACTCGCTTTCGCGAGCACTTGTGCCTAGGTAAAGCGGTACTTCGACGGGCTCTCCACTTCTTAAGACAAGAACCGGGTCAAGTACATCCTTTTTATGCTTTTTCTCAGCAGACTTAAGCAAAGTTTCATCATTGGTTGTATCGTAACCAAGCGAGGCTAGTAGCCGACGTAGAGTTTCCTCCTCCACTTGGGCTTCATCGCCCCATGCACTGACGTAGCTATCGGCTAAACGCGCCATTTCAGCGACTTGTTTTAATACACTTTGTTCTTTCATCGCTCTCTCCGAAGGACTGCAGACCTTCTTCCTGTAGGGTTTGACCAAGGTTGGTCGAAAATTGTTGCAAGTTATAGAGCCAAGGCGTTTCCGCCTTGGCTATCAATATCATTAAGAAATTAGCGCTTAACCGCTTCTAGTTTCCAAATGTTGTTCACGTAGTCACGGATTGAACGGTCTGAGCTGAACTTACCGACTAGCGCCGTGTTCAAGATAGCTTTCTTCGCCCAACCAGCTTGGTCGCGGTACTGCGCGTCCATCGCTTCGTGCGCTTTCACGTAAGAAGCAAAGTCAGCAAGACATAGGTATGGGTCACCACCGTCTAGCAGGCTGTCGTACGTGGCACGTAGTAGACCTGGTTGACCTGGAGTGAACTCATCGCCTAGTAGTAGGTCTAGCGACGCTTTCAGTAGTGGGTCTGCGTGGTAGTAATCAAATGGGTTGTAACCGGCTGCTTTCACGCGGTTAACGCCATCTACGTCTAGACCGAAGATGTAGATGTTCTCATCACCCACTTCTTCACGGATCTCAACGTTCGCGCCGTCCATCGTACCGATAGTCAGTGCACCGTTAAGTGCCATCTTCATGTTACCCGTACCTGAAGCTTCTTTACCCGCCATTGAGATTTGCTGAGACACGTCCGCTGCTGGGATGATGATCTCCGCCATGCTCACGCGGTAGTCAGGAATGAAGACTACTTTCAGCTTGCCGCCTAGACGTGGGTCGTTGTTCACCTTCTCAGCAACCTTGTTGATAGCGAAGATGATCTCTTTCGCTAGGTGGTAACCTGGTGCTGCTTTCGCTGCGAAGAACACAACGCGAGGGACCATGTCGAACGTTGGGTCGTTCAGTAGACGGTGGTACAGAGACAGTACGTGGATAAGGTCTAGGTGCTGACGCTTGTACTCGTGTAGACGCTTGATTTGCACGTCAAAGATAGCGTTAGTGTCTAGCTCGATGCCCATGTTGTCAGCAACCCAATCAGCCAGACGCTGTTTGTTTTGCTTCTTCACGGCCATGTACTCTTTCTGGAACTTAGCGTCTTCTGCAAACTCAGCAATCGCCTCTAGCTGCTCAAGTTTTGCAGGCCACTCAGTACCAATTTTCTCTGAGATAAGTGCAGACAGACCTGGGTTACAGAACTTCAACCAACGACGTGGCGTGACACCGTTTGTCACGTTGTGTAGACGCGTTGGGTACATCGCGTGGAACTCTGGGAATAGGTCTTTCTTAACCAATTCTGAGTGCAGTGCTGCTACGCCGTTGACTGCGTAAGAGCCGATCACACATAGGTTCGCCATGCGCACCATGCGGTGGAAACCTTCTTGGATGATCGATAGCTTCTGCTGCTTCTCAACATCGCCAGGCCACATTGCACGAACTTCTTTTAGGAAGCGGTGGTTGATCTCGTAAATGATCTCCATGTGACGAGGAAGTAGACGCTGGATCAGTGACTCAGACCAAGTCTCTAGTGCTTCTGGCAGTAGAGTGTGGTTGGTGTAAGCGAACGTGTTCGAGCTGATTTCCCACGCCTCTTCCCAGCATAGGCCTTTCTCATCGATAAGGATGCGCATAAGCTCTGGGATAGCAATCGTTGGGTGCGTATCGTTAAGCTGGATAGTCTCTTGCTTAGGCAGGTCTTGTAGCGTGAAACCCGCTGCTTCGTGACGACGTAGGATATCGCGTACCGATGCCGCAGAGTGGAAGTACTGCTGCATTAGACGCAGTGTTTTACCTTTCTCGTGGTTGTCGTTCGGGTAAAGAACTTTAGTGATGTTACCCGCATCGATCAGCGCGTGCTGCGCTTCGAAGTAGTCACCGTTGTTAAAGCTCTCTAGTGAGAATGGGGCAATCGCCTGACATTCCCAAAGACGCAGTGGGTAAACTGTGTCTGACTCGTAACCGACAATTGGTAGATCCCATGGCATCGCTTTTACGGTCATGCCCGGTACCCATTTACGTACTTCTTTGCCATCTTGGTTGACAACCTCAACGCGGCCAAAGAAACCGATCTCTTGCGCCAGCTCTGGACGAGCGACTTCCCAAGGGTAGCCCTCAACACAACGCCATGCATCAGGCGCTTCTTGTTGACGACCGTCTTCGAATGACTGTTTGAATAGACCGTACTCGTAGTGCAGACCGTAACCCACTGTTGGGTACTCTTGCGCTGCACAAGAATCCATGAAACAAGCCGCTAGACGACCTAGACCACCGTTACCCAGTGATGGGTCACGCTCTTCTTCTAGAAGGTCAGTTAGGTTTTGACCTAGCTCTTCCATGGCTTCCGTGATTTCTTCGTAAAGACCCATGCTGATCAGGTTGTTACCTGTCAAACGACCAATCAGGAACTCTAGAGATAGGTAGTTCACGCTTTTTGCGTTCTTGATCTTTGGATCTTGCTCAGTTTGTAGCAAGTCAAAAGTAGTTAGCTCAGCTAGCGCACGACCCATTGCTAGGTACCATGCACGTGGCGAAGCAGTTTCTACTGTCGTTGCGTAAGTTGCTGAAAGGTGTTTTTTAACGTCAGCTTGAAATGCAGCTTTATCGAAGTTTTGTTGTTGAGTAGGTTTCATTACAGAAATCTCACTTATTTGGTTTTAATCCATCTACCGCATATCGTGCATTCTCCCCTTGAGCAAAACATCCTCCCGTTAGAGGCGGAGGATAGGAGGAGAATACAGGGCGTAGAGCCTATTACTCTGTCAATAAAGTGATCCGAATCGCACTAGGGCCACTTTTTGCCAATTTTGTGTTGAGACTGATCACACTGGTGTTCAATTAATCATCAATTTGTTTTCACAACAGAAAAATCGGCGACAAAGTGGTGAAGGCTAAAATTCCAACCTTGATCACAAACATTCCTATTGCTGGCTTATTGAACTATCAAAGCAGTGCAACCAATTTCAAATATAGAGATCAATACTGCACAATCTGTGACCAATAGCTCAATTTTGGGGCGTAGATAGCGTTATAAGAGGGATTGATGCAAAAACGCGGGCTAGATCAATATGCCGCTTAACCGTAATTAAGTACCATGTCATTACGCTGGTCTAATCACATTTTTCGCAAAAAGAAAAGTGATTGATTAAAAACAAAAAAATAGAGACATCGACAAAACGATGCGCAAATACTTAGGGTAAGAACACGATGTGGATTCCATCAAAACTAACTCGTCCGGGCCGCCTGCACAATGCGATTGCCCGCCCAAGAGTTCTCGACTTACTGCAAGGTGCGAACTGCTACAAACTCGTCCTGTTTCGTTCTCCTGCCGGGTATGGCAAAACCACGATGGCGGCACAATGGCTCGCCGATAAGCATAATGTCGGCTGGTATAGCGTCGATGAGAGCGACAACGACCCGTTTCGATTCATCAACTATTTTCTTCAAGCGCTGAACAAGGCCACCCATAACTGCTGTCCAAACGCACAAAAGCTGGCGGAAAAGCGCCAGTTCTCCTCGCTACACTCGCTATTTGGTGAGGTCTTCACTGAGTTGAGTAACTTTGGCGAGGAGTGCTATGTGGTTATCGACGATTATCATCTGATCAATGACGATGAGATCCATGAATCGATGCGCTTTTTCCTCAAACACATGCCGGATAACCTCACCCTAGTGGTGACCAGCCGCGCTGCGCCGCCACTTGGCACCGCTAACCTGCGTGTGCGTGACCTAATGATTGAGATTGGCAATGAGCTGCTAGCGTTTGATACCGAAGAGACAACGCGTTTCTTTAATCAACGTGTGGATGACGGTATCGATGATATGACCGCCACCAATCTGTGTACTTATGTTGAAGGTTGGCCATCTGCATTGCAGTTGATTGCCCTTCAAGCCCAGCATCAGCAGCGCACGCTGGCCCAAACCGCTGAGTCGGTCTCGCAATTTAATCACGCCCACCTATGGGATTACTTGATTGAAGAGGTGTTTGACCTGCTTGATCAAGAGACGCGTCAGTTCTTGCTTGAGTGTTCTGTCCTGGATCACTTCAACGATACCTTGGTCTGCACGCTGACCAAGCGCGAGGATGCGCTGAGTATGCTTGAGTCGCTTAACCGCTATGGCCTATTTGTTTACCCACTTGAGGGTGAGCAGAACTGGTATCGCTTCCATAACCTATTTGCGGAATTCCTTGCCCACGAGCGTCTGGCGCGTATTCCGCAAAAAGAGAGCGAATTGCACCGCGCAGCAGCGCAAGCTTGGCTGGAACAGGCGATGCCGCATCGCGCTCTGAGCCACGCACTGATCTCCAATGACACTGACCTAATGGCGACCATTTTGCGCGAGCACGGCTGGAAGATGTTTAACCAGGGCGAGTTGGAGTCGCTTGAGAAAGCCATCAACTCGCTCTCTGCTGAGCAGCTCTACACCGTGCCGAAACTGTGTATGCTACAGGCTTGGGTTGAGCAGAGCCTAAATGGCTACAACAATGTTGGTCAGCTGGTGGCCAAAGCCTCTGAGCAGATGGAGCACTATAACGTTACTCTCTCCACCAAAGAGCAGGGTGAACTCAACGCGCTGAAAGCTCAGGTAGCGATTAACCACAATGAGCCGGAGAAAGCCCTTGAGCTGGCCGAGCTGGCCCTTAGCCAGCTTGACCACACGGTGTATCGCAGCCGCATAGTTGCCACTTCTGTCGTTGGCGAGGTTAATCACGTTACCGGTCAGCTTAGCCGCGCACTGCCGATGATGCAGCAAACCGAGAAGCTCGCGCGTCAATACCAGGTGTATCACCAAGCCCTGTGGGCGATGCTTCAGCAAAGTGAGATCTTGATTGCTCAAGGTTATGTGCAAGCCGCTTACGAAGTGCAAGACAATGCGTTCAAACTAATTGAGGAGCACCAGCTACACCAAGTACCAATGCATGAGTTCCTTCTACGCCTGCGTGCTCAACTCCTTTGGTGCTGGAACCGCCTCGACGAGGCTGAGGTCTGCGCCTATAAGGGATTAGAAGTACTCGGCAAAGAGTCGGATAACCGTAACCTGCACTCCTACTCTATGCTGGCGCGGATTGCGATTGGTCGCGGAGAGCTGGACAAAGCTGCTAAATTCATCAAGCAAATTGAACATTTGATGAATCAGTCGACCTACCACGTTGACTGGACTGCTAACGCATCTCTATCGCTACTACTGTTCTGGCAAGCACGCGGGGATAACGCGGCAATTGAAAAATGGCTTGAGACGACTACGCGCCCGACTGAGGCGTACAACCACTTTACCCAACTTCAGTGGCGTAATATCGTGCGCGCGCATATCAACCTGGGTCAGTTTGGTCAGGCGAAAGAGACCCTGACCTTCTTGCAGCAGCAGGCGGACGAACATCAGCTTGTGACCGACATCAATCGCAACCTGATCATCGAAACCATCCTACTCGCGTGTCGTGGTGATGATGAGCAGGCCAAAGAGAGTCTTAAGTACGCCCTTGAGATGACCAATCAAACCGGTATCTTGGGCAACTTCCTGGTAGACGGTAATAAGATTGGTCATCTGCTAGAGAAACTCACCCATAAGGCAGAGCTTGGCGATCTTGAGCGTCACCGCGCGCAGCAGTTGATGAAAGACATCTCAACCACGCAGCGCAGCCGCTCAGTGCACTTTGACGAGGAGTTTGTTGAGAAGCTGGTCAATCACCCGAATATTCCGGAATTAGTCCGTACCAGCCCGCTGACGCAGCGTGAATGGCAGGTGCTTGGTCTTATCTATTCAGGCTTTAGTAACGAGCAGATTGCTCAGGAGCTGGATGTCGCGGGGACAACGATCAAAACCCACATTCGTAACTTGTACCAAAAGCTCAACATCGCCAATCGTAAAGAGGCGATCCGCACCGCAGAGAATCTGCTTCAGTTGATGGGTTACTAAGTCCACCTCCTCCCCTACCCCAGCATGCTAGGGGCGGGGAGCGAGTACGCTGCGCTACGAGGAACGAGGAGTTTGGAGTTCAATGAAATTAAGTCGATAAAAAACACTTATTTGCTGCTAGCTTTTACCGCTGAGCTAACAACAACTCCAAGACTCCTCGAACCCCGCGCCTCGAAACTCGCACCCTGCAGGGGCTCCGCCCCTGAGTTTTACAGTGTAAAACTTAAGCCTGCTGTTGTTTCAGCGCGCGGATCAGCACCGAGGTATCCATTCGATTATCGCCTTGGGCGCTAAGTTGGCGGTATTGCTCGATGACTTTACTGGTGAGTGGCAGGGTGAGTCCTTGACGCTCGGCCTCATCCAAGCAGAAGCCTAGGTCTTTGATCATCCAGTCGATGGCAAAGCCAAAGTCGAACTTATCTTCGGCCATGGTAACGCCGCGATTTTCCATCTGCCATGAGCCAGCCGCGCCATGTTTGAGGCAATCGACGACCGTGGCGATGTCTAGACCGGATTTCTCAGCTAGAAGCAAACCCTCAGATAAGCCGGTGAGAACGCCGCCAATACAGATTTGATTGACCATCTTGGCGCGCTGGCCTTGACCAACCTTACCCATTAGAACCGACGATTTGCCGTAGGCATTGAAAATCGGCTGCAAGGCATCGAAGAGCGCCTGTTCACCACCACACATAATCGTCAGTACGCCATTCTCAGCGCCCGCTTGGCCACCAGAGACTGGTGCATCCATAAACTGAATAGACAGGCTTTGTGCCGCTTCATTGAGCTCTTCCGCAAGGCTTGCCGAAGTGGTGGTATGGTCGACTAAAATCGCCCCAGGCTTCATTGCCGACAATGCCCCAGACTCGCTGGTGGCAACACTACGCACATCGTCATCATTACCGACACACATCAACACCACATCGGCATCATCAACGGCTTCGGCAACTGTATCGGCCTGCTCTGCGCCATATTGGTTCGCCCAGTCAATCGCTTTCTGCGTGGTGCGGTTATACACAGTCACGTCAAAACCAGCCTTAACTAGGTGTCCTGCCATGGGATAGCCCATCACCCCTAAACCGAGAAATGTCACTTTCATCTGTCTTTGTCCCTTTCCATCAAAATACAATGCTTGCTCATCTAACCGCTGCTGATAATAGCCACAGTTAGGATCAAAAAAGGCCAGTTAGAAAACTGGCCTTTGGTCATTTAATCAGCGCCGGCTTACAGCTCAGCGTTGTGGTAAACCTGCTGAACGTCGTCACAATCGTCAAGAAGATCTAGGAACTTCTGGAACTTCTCAGCATCGTCACCGGTTACAGGCGTGTGCGTTTGAGGAACGAAAGTGATCTCTTCTACGTCAAGCGTTAGCTCTGGGTACTCAGCATTCAGCGCTGTTTTCGCTTTGAAGAACTCAGTGTTTGGTGCAAATACCGTGATCACACCGTCTTCAAGCTCGATGTCAGTCACATCAACGTCTGCCATCATCAGTGCTTCAAGTACTGACTCTTCATCGTCACCCTTGAACTGGAACACCGCTTGATGATCAAACATGTGCGCTACTGTACCTGGAGAGCCGATTTTAGCGCCGGTTTTTACAAAACACTGGCGAACATCTTGGTAAGTACGGTTGCCGTTGTCGGTTAGACAGTCAACGATCACGCTCGCACCGCCTGGGCCAAAGCCTTCGTAACGTGCTGGCTGGTAATCTTCACCGCCGCCACCAGTCGCTTTGTCTAGCGCTTTGTCGATAACGTGCGCTGGAACTTGGTCTTTCTTTGCTTTTGCGATCAGGTGCTTAAGCGACAAGTTCATGTCTGGATCAGCACCACCGTTTTTCGCGCACACGTAAATTTCTTTACCGTACTTAGAATAAACTTTAATTTTTGCGCCTGCAGTTTTTGCCATAGAGGCCTTGCGCACTTCAAAACTTCTTCCCATCGGGATGTTCTCTCTAGTGTTTCGTTTTTTTAACGGCAAGATTTTAGCAAAACCATTGCCCTTTTCAATGACTACCGCCCGGCTTACCACGTAAGTTTGATATCCATAGGCATTTGTCGCTCTGGCTCAGAGCAAGTGACGTGTCAATAAGACGGCGTATTACAGCCCCATCATCTGGCGATATTTGCTCACTGAGGCTTGAAACGCCTCTTGCTCTGTCGGATCAGACAATTTACTTAGCTGCGCCTGTACCTCTTCAAAGGTTCCCTTGCCATTTTTCACCTTCCAAACGATGAAGGAAGCTTGCTTATCCAGCTCAATCAGATTTTTTTCACTGTGTGGCAGTAAGGAGAGATTTAAAGACATTCACAGCCTCTTTGTCCAAATAATAACAACACCGCACTATAGCATAAGGGCCCCCCGGCTAGTAACCCTTATGGCTAGGGAGTATCAAGAACGCATTAGGTGGCTTGCTGAGGTTCAACATTGAGTTTACCAGGGGCATACTGCTCAATCACCTCACGCAGGCGCTGTTTATCGATAGGTTTGGGCACAAACTCGTTCATACCCACCTCAAAGCAGCGCTCTTGATCTTCACGAATCACATTCGCGCTCACGGCGATGATTGGCACCTTGGCGCCCCACTCGCCCATTTGGCGGATGTGCTCAGTAGCGACAAAACCATCCATAACTGGCATCTGTAGGTCCATCAAAATGAGATCAAACGAATCTTCGTCGCACATGCGCAGCGCCACCTCACCATGCTCGGCAATCGATACACGAATCGAGAGTTTCTCCAACATGAACTTGACCACCTTCTGATTGACGACCGTATCCTCAACCACCAAAACCGACAACTGACCGGCGTCGACCTCGCTTTCAGCCACCAGCTCATTAGCCGCCGTTGGCTCAGGGTGGCGTATATCCAGGACGTTACTTGGTATCGATGGGGTCGCCATTTCATCGGTTGTAGCAAAGCTCACGGTAAATTCGAAGCTGCTGCCAAGCCCGAGTGCGCTAGTCAGGTGCAACTCGCCCCCCATTAACGCCACCAGTTGGGTACTGATCGCCAATCCCAACCCTGTACCACCATATTTTCGAGTGGTGCTTCCATCGGCTTGCTGAAAGCGCTCAAATATCGCTTGTTGGTGCTCTTTGGCGATCCCGATGCCGGTGTCGGTCACTTGGAAGTGGACCGTCACCTCCCCTTCAGCACTGGATTGCAAACTCACCGCGAGCTTGACATGGCCGCGCTCAGTAAACTTTATCGCGTTACTCAAGAGGTTATTCAGCACTTGCTGAACCCGCACTACATCACCAGTGACTGTGCTAGGAAGTTTGGGATCAATTTGACACATCAACTGCAGGTGCTTTTCATGCGCTCTAACCGTATGCAAGCTGGCCACTTGATCCAACATTTGCAACAAGTGGAAAGGAGACTGCTCAAGATCGATCTTGCCCGCCTCGATCTTTGAAAAATCAAGAATATCGTTGATGATCGTCATCAGAGAGCCCGATGAGGTATTGATGATCGCGACATACTCCTTTTGCTGATCATCAAGCTCTGTCTCCGATAACAGCGAAGCAACCCCCATGATGCCGTTCATCGGAGTGCGAATTTCATGACTCATCGTCGCCAGAAACTCGCCTTTCTTGCGGTTGGCTACCTGTGCTTTATCCCGTTCTTGCTCAAGTTCATCATGGTGCTCGCGCACCCGGGCGACACTTTGGTTGTATTTTTCTGCTAATACCCCAACCTCGTCGACAAACCAGCGTTCGGGCAGCATCACCGAGCTCGGTACGTGACCCCCCTTAAAATCTGATACCGCACCGGCTAGCAACTTAAGCGGATTGACCATCAAACGAAAGGTAACCCACAGCACCGCAAGCATTAGCAGAAAGATCTTGATCGCCTCAGCGCAGATCAAAAAGAAGAACTGTTGCCACACTCCCTGATAGATCGCGGTTAGATCCGACTGAACGATCAATTGAGCAAGTTCAAAGCGCTTACTGCCAGTGTCAAACTCCATCGGCCAGCGCCGCTCAACGACATCGCCATCAAGTCGAGTTCCGATCTCGATAATCACCTCATCCGGGCTGACAATCTGGATGTAATCGACGCCCGGCAGACGGGCCATACCCTGCACCTGAGTCATCAATAACTCTCTATCTTCAACCCACAAGCTGGCGGTAAAGCTCGAGAGATAGCTGTCTTCAATCTGCTGTAACTCAGCGTCAATATGGCTCAGCTCTTCATCCAGCTCACGGCTGACACTATACGCAGCAATGATAATTGTGAAGATAAGGCTCAGCGATACGACAGCAACCATTAACTGACTGCCAATCCCAAATCGACGCCGCGCCTTACTCGAGTAACTCATATGCAATCATTCCCTTAAATTTGCACTAGTATAACTATAGGACGAGGCAACCAAATTTCGAGGTAACTATGAAGGGACTCATATCCACGCTAGCAATCGCACTCACAACCTACAGCACCACGACTATCGCTGAAGAGGTCAATTACTATGTGATTGCTGAGCAAGCCAGACCATTTCAAATCGAGCAACAGGGGGATAAGCACTCTGGTATTGTCACCGATATTGTCCAAGCGATATTCGATAGCTCTGACTACCAACTCAATTATCACACCTATCCATTTAAGCGCATGATTTCGTTGCTTGAAGCAGGAGGAGAACAAAACTGGCTAACCTACGGCAGTCCGAACTGGGGCAAGGCGCAGTCAGAAAACCTCTCAGAGCTGCCTGTTTACACTGTAAAACATGTGTTGGTTTCAAGTGGTGAGTCGTCGTTTAAATTCGCTGATATTGAGACGCTGCGAGGACGGTCTATAGTGCTGCTGCATGGCTTTGACTATCCCAACCTCACCCCACTATTTAATGATGGCGTGATAAATGAGATGCGAGTAAAAGACTACCAAGCCGCGTATCGCGTCCTCAACAGAACGCCAGATGACACGGCTTTCGTCGAGATGGAATCGCGTGTGGTGTACAACATTGATCGCCTGCAACTCAACCGAGAAGATTTTCTTATCCAGCCGTTTAACAGTGTGATACCGGATTACTCGATCTACTTAGCGTTCTCACCAGGGATGGATCCTGAGCTGCAGCAGTACATCAATCAGCGGCTGGCGGAGCTCAAGCAAAGTGGCGCAATCGAATCAATTATAGACAAATACATATAACTGGGGTGATGAAGCAAAATGATAAGTCACCAGGAATCACCGTAACCATATCTTGAGATTGGTTAGGTATAAAAACATTAGGGTAGCCACATAAAGCTACCCTATTAGACTGGCTAGGTCGAGATTAGTGGATCAAGCCGAGCTCTCGCGCCTCTTCCATACTCAACCCGCTTTCGCGGATCTCACGCAAGACCTCAATCCGGCGCCTCGCCTCCGCGCATTTGATGGTTTTATCTGGTTTAACTAGTGTTTCTTCTTCTGGTAATTCCCATTTGTGAGCAATGTTTGTCATTTCATCATGGTCGATAGAATTTATGGACATAGTTTCCTCCCGCAATAACCATGTTGGGACAACTAATCTTTATCAAAGCCGTGTTACGCTGTTAAGGATTTTTCTCCCTTTCTGTGATAGCGATAATGGTTCATTACATCTGTTGATAACCCAGTCAATATTGCTTTGCGTTGGACGAAAACAACCAGTACAGTGTGAGGTTCAGCCTTACATTATCACCCGATACTTGCCTTAGTTATTTCTCGCAAATTCTATTGCTACCCTACCCTTGAGCAACCCAGTCCAAAGCGTCTTGTCTGGAACGATGATCAAGGTCCAATCACCAGTGACTCGACCGTGTCATAACCCAAGTATATACCCAGGCAAACAAAGGTGCAGATAGACCCTGTATAACTGGCGATTCGACACAGCAATAAGACAAGCATCACGTAAAGCAAATGAGATGTTTTCCAGCTCCCGTCACCTATTGGGCAAGATGGCATCAATGATGGCAAACACAATAAGCTAGGTGATGGATTAAGTGTGGAAGCATGATCAAGGCAAGGCATTCGATAGAAGTAAAATCGATTGCGCTAAAAAAGAAAAAGCGAGTTCAAAGAACTCGCCAAAAAAATAAGTATGTAAAAAATATGAGCCAATCTAATTGATTCTAAAGACGATATACTCATCGAATCGACTTTCATCTTAGGTAGACAGGCTGATGGCTTTGTCAAAAGTGTGTTAGATAACCTGCAGCCAATGTCAACAAACCGTTAGGTTGCAATCTCATCGAGCGCACGGAAGACATTTTCGTCCAGGTGCCCCTCAAAAACCTGCTTACACACCTTACGCCGCACTGCTAGGCCGGCAATCAAGCGCTCAATGGTTAGGTGCTTCACATCATTTTGCTTGTTATACAGCTCAACCACTTGGCTCAATGTTTCGTAAGGCAGGACCTCATCTTTGACCTTCAACCAATCAAGCTTCTCTATGAGCCCCTGACACTCCTCTTTGATCGAGGAAGGGGAATGTCCAGTCATGGCCGATAGAGCCGCGATACTGCGTTCTAGGGCCTCCTGAGAGGTATATTTGGTCAGAGTAATGGTGATTTCATCAGCATTAATCTCTACCAGGTGTTTACGCTGCTTGACGCGGCGACCTAGCTTACCCTTTGATGGCCCTGTTTTGCGCTTGATCGGCTCAAACTCACCATCAATCACTCTAGAGAGCTCATCGAGCTGCTGCTTGCTGACCATCTCATTACGCAGCGGATTGGGCAGAGTCGGCGCCATATTACGCTTGCCAGCATTGGTTGTGCGGGCACGGCAGTAACGTAACACCTCTTCGACATCGCACTTGATGTCGACTTGATAATCGATTGTTTTGCCCTTCTCGAGGATTGCTTCAATGGTCAGATGGTAGCCCCATAGATTCACCACAAAAAGATCGTCACTCCCCTTACCCTTGGAGAGTTTTTTCAGCTCACGGATCAGATCCATTGAGAAGCGGCGCCATTCAATATTACGCGCAAGCTTTTGATTAAGTTCAGAAAGCAGCATAGTATCGGTGTGACGACGCGACATGCGACTACGGAAGTAGGAGTAAAGCTGAAACACTAGCGTGTGTTGACGCAGGATCTCTGGCGGGAAAAGGAAGAAATAATCGCGTGTCATCAATTCATCGTAGAACGACGGCTCCCACACCAAGATATACAGGTTCGGCTTGATACGGATCTCGCCCTCTGCGTTTTCCGTTGGGGCCTCTTCTGATGCCGTAATGGTTCTAGCAAGGAAGCGAAAGCGATCACTTTTGAATCCCTCAGGCATATTCTCACTGAGCCAGCGGCCTGTCAGCTCATGGAGCTGAAAGTCAGTAAACTCGATTCGATCGATACTGTCACGAATCGCGTCGCGCGCCGGACCACTGTCTTTTTTGCCGCGTAGTGACAAAATATCAGTGATGTACAGCGGCGTTTTGTTTGGCGCTGCGACACCATGCAATTGGTAAGCCTCACGATGATGATCGTGATATTGGACCGTCAGGGTAAACAGGGCAAAAAGCGTCATCAGATCATCGACGGTCATGATATTTTTTGACGATCGAGTCTCGATCACTGCGCGCGTTCCCGAGATCGAAACCATCGACTTTTGGTAACTTTTACGCGTTCTTGGTGGCGCAAGCGCTTGATCAATGATCCCTGCCCAATTCGTCGGTGAGACAACGAATTGATCCGCCTCATCCTTCATCGATGGCGGGGTATTCAGCCCATGCTCGGTGAGCAAGCGGCGGTTAACCTGATTCTGAGCTAAGGCTTTTGAACGCTTTTGGCGCTCATTTTGCTTACTAGATTCAGTCATTAAGCTCGTACTGCCGAGCGCCGAAATCAGTAGATTGGGATTGACGAAACGGTGGAGCATGGTTTTACCAGCAAGCCCTTCTTCAAACTTGACTCGATGTTGAGTAAACAAACCAATACTGACCGCGGATCTTAGCCGTTGTTGAATGGCCGCCCGCGTTAAAGCACCCTCAGTTGCATCAATCAACTCGGTTGTTGATACGTAACCGTCCTTGCTGCGTAATCCCTGAAGCGCAATGAGATTCAATAATTCGACAATACTTTTCGTCACGCCTTTGAAGTGAGGATACTGCTCGATCCATTCGATCGACGATTCAGAAACTTGGAATAGGTGTCCGCCTTTGTGAGATCTTGGCAGTTTGATCAGTATTTTTTCTTCGTTACTCATTGGTATTGGGTGTTCTTTTGCCGTAACTTCGCCATAGTTCCGAAAGAATAAAGAAAAAAAGATCATAAATAAAGAAAAAATTTGTTTTATTTTAAACTGATCTTTTGATTTATTCTGATCTAGATTGATATATATGATCTTATGATCTGGGTTGAATTTTTCGCATAAGGTGCTGAAATTAAAAAACTTTAATTCACACCACTCCGAAACAATGATCAAGTAGAGTCCGCAAGCGTGATCAAGTTGGCATTGAAACTATGATCATCAAAATACCAAAGCATGATCATGAGTGTAATGGAAAGATGATCATTGGAAATTCGAAACGATGATCATCGAACACTAACAGGTTATCCACAGGTCTTGGTTTGAATTGCACCGCATCAAGTTGTTCATTGTACATTGTTTGAACCAATTCTGTGGATCAGCAGTGACAATGTTGCCAATTTTATTCCGAAAGCATGATCAAGAATGCAATTATCAGCGCTGTGATTGGCTATTACCTTAATCGATTTGGCGATGTTGCTGTGGCGATTGCCATCCGGTAGTTCTCTTAAAGTGTCGAAACGATGATCAAGTAAGTGAGCCGATCGGGTGATTGCGACACTGTTTATCCAATTTACCGATAAAATTAGTCGGTTTGGTGATTAAACCTAATGTTCATCGGCATTTGGCCGTAAGTTTGCCAAGATTAATCATGCTTCCGGATAGTCATTACTCTTGATCATTGATCCGGATTAAGATCGACTAACCTGGATCAGACATAGCGCTAAACAGGCAGCGAACATACCTTGATCATTGTTCCCTATTCAGCAGATTGGATCGGAAGCATGATCAAGACTCATGCTTGATCATGCTTCCTGTTTTGAAGGAAGTAGTGGTATTCATTGCTTTCAACCCTCAACACGCTTTTCATTATGTACAACCCATATAGAATTTATGGTCTGTCCGACTTGTTCAGGGTTGAAATGACATAAGCCGTAACTATTGGCTGATTTCGAATCGTTCCGAGAAAAAAAGCGGTAATTACGTTTACATTGTAAATTGGTGACACGGTAACACTTAAAATTTGAATAGATTAATTGCCCTTATTAGCCACAAAATCGAGCTGTAGAAATGGACAAATTGATTAATTGTTCATCATTAAATTGCTGATACATTAAATTAATGTGATTTACACCACAAACATATCGTACACCTTTTAATTGAAGTTATTGTTATTCGCTGTACAATAGCAAGGAGATAATCTAACGGAAGCTTTGGTGATGAAACGAGAACAAACCATTGAGAATTTGTATGATCTTGCTGAGCGCACTCAGCAGGTTCAATCCGACCGCATTGAAATCGTATTAGAAGAGCGCAGTGATGAACATTTTCCACCAATGTCAAAGGCGTTGATGGAAACTCGCTCTGGATTAACGCGTCGTAAACTGGATGATGCAATCAATAAGCTTGAATCAGAGGGCCATCAGTTCACAAAGAACAATGCGAATCACTATTCGATCTCTTTGAATGAAGCGCATATGTTGATGGACGCTGCTGGTATTCCAAAGTTTCATGAACGTAAGCAAAACCAAGACAACAAGCCTTGGATTATTAACGTTCAGAACCAAAAGGGTGGCACAGGCAAGTCAATGACCGCGGTCCATCTGGCAGCGTGTATGGCACTTAATCTTGATAAGCGCTACCGCATCTGTCTTATCGATTTAGACCCTCAGGGCTCATTGCGTCTGTTCCTTAACCCGCAAGTTAGCGTTGCTGAGCACGATAACATCTACTCTGCGGTTGATATCATGCTCGACAATGTGCCGGAAGGCGTCGAAGTCAACCAAGATTTTTTGCGCAAATCAGTGTTGTTACCAACACAATATCCTAACTTAAAGACAGTCTCAGCCTTTCCGGAAGATGCCATGTTCAACGCTGAAGCGTGGCAAAACTTGTCGGAAAACCAATCTTTGGACATCGTTAAGCTGCTCAAAGAGAAATTAATCGACAAAATTGCTGATGACTTCGATTTAATTATGATTGATACCGGTCCACACGTTGATCCCTTGGTATGGAATGCGATGTACGCATCAAATGCACTGCTGATCCCATGTGCGGCCAAGCGATTAGACTGGGCAGCAACGGTCAACTTCTTCCAACACCTTCCAACGGTTTATGAGATGTTCCCAGACGATTGGAAGGGCTTGGAGTTTGTCCGCCTGATGCCAACCATGTTTGAAGATGATAATAAAAAGCAGGTTTCCGTCCTGACAGAAATGAATTACCTATTGGCTGATCAGGTGATGATGGCCACCATTCCGCGTAGCCGAGCGTTCGAAACCTGTGCTGATACGTACAGCACGGTCTTCGATTTAACCATCGCAGACTTTGAAGGGGGCAAGAAAACCCTCCATACTGCACAAGATGCGGTGCAGAAGAGCGCACTTGAACTTGAGCGCGTTCTGCACAGTAACTGGTCTTCACTGAACAAGGGGTAACATAATAAATGGCAATCAAAACTTCAGATCTCAACGCCAAACTGTTCGGTAAAGCGAACAAACGTCGTGCTACCACACCACAGGAAGCACAAGCCGCTGCCAAGGAGCAAGCGCAGGTTATTGAGCTGTCTGTTGCTGGAGAAGAGCTGATCTCGTTTGAGTTGGTTCGTATCCCAGCAGACTGCGTCGAAGAACAAACGGTTGTTTTTGCCGATAATGCGCGCGAGCAGTCGTTTCTTAACGAGCATGCACTGTCGGATGTACTAACGACACTGCGTGAGCGTGGTCAACAGTATCCAGCGGTCGGTCGTCGTAATGCTGATGGACTTATCGAGGTTCTCGATGGTAGCCGCCGTCGAATGTCGTGTATCTTGGCAGAAAAAGAGTTCTTGGTTTACGTTGCTGAAGGTATCAACGAACACCACGCAAAGTTCCTTTCAGACGTCGCTAACGCCCACAAGCCTCTCTCTCTTTATGAGAAAGGTAAAGAGATGTTGGCAAAGCTTGAAAGTGGCGAAGCGGAAGACCAAAAGGCGCTAGCGAAGATCTTCCAATGCAGTGAAGCTTTGGTTAGTGGCGCGCTCAAGGCTGCGGATTTGCCGCTTGAATTATTGCAGGCCTATCCAAATGTTGCCGAGCTTGGACGTCCGACAATCGTTAAGCTGCATAAGCAGTATAATGAGCTCACCAAGGAGCAGCAGGCTGAGTTGGTAGATAAGTGTCACCTTGACGGTACGCTCGTTTGGCAGCGCAGTGATGCACAAGGCGTCGCTCGATTAACCAAAGAGGTGTCGGAGACGATTGAGGGCTGGATTGCACAAATGAATCCGACCCAAAAGCCGGTCGCTAAGAAAGTCGATTTGGTTAAAGGTCGGGTTTCTTATTCGCGCAAAGGTGGCAATGTGGCACTCAACATGAAGAAGGTTGATGATGAGACGCTAAACGAAATCTTGGCGTTTATTGAAAGCAAATTCTAATTTATCCGTTGTTAGAAATGAAAAGCCGCGCAAGCGGCTTTTTTTGTGTCTGTCATCAGGTAAAATCTCTAACAAGTTTACTATTTGATGGCGGTTTCTATGCACGCAACTCACGCTTGGCTTCGTTCAATGGCCTTGCAGCTACAACAGCTTAATGCTCGTCAAGGCCTCGTTCTGCACGGCTCCCGCGATTGGCAGCATCACTTCATCAGTGCACTTAAGGCTGAGTATGAACAGTGCCGAGTCGCCTGGCTGGGTAATTCTTCTGCCGAAGGAGGGATAGGCTTCAAGAAGGGTGCGCAGCTTCTAGGTCAAGAGTTGGATATTTTGGTGGTTGAGCTAGACGGTGGGTTTGATGCCAATAGTTTTACTGCCGCATTAGGCGCTATTGTTGGTGGGGGTGTATTGATTGTTCTCCCTTACCAAGCGAAGCTGACAGAGTCTGATTACGCATCGCAGTGGTTGGATGATTGCCTTGCACAGTTGCTGCAGGTCGAGCAGGGCAGGGAGCTTCCAGAACTTAACCTTCATTTACCCGAGTCGTTGGATGTCCCCTTCGCCGATCAGCAACTCGCGATTGAGAACATTGTCCGTGTTATCGAGGGCCACCGAAAACGTCCTTTGGTCATTACTGCAGATCGGGGAAGAGGGAAAAGTAGTGCACTTGGCATCGCAACCGCAAGTTTAATCAGTCGTCGTTCACTGCGTGTCGCGGTGACTGCGCCACAATCGAGTAGTGTTGAGCCTGTATTCTCTCATGCCGCGCAACGTCTTCCGGATGCAACGAGGCTCAAGAATAAGTTGGTTTGTGCCCACAGCTCAATCGAGTTTATTGCCCCGGATGCCCTGCTGCGCAGCGAAGCAGATTATGATTTGGTTTTGGTTGATGAAGCCGCGGCGCTGCCTCTGCCGATCTTGCAAGCCATGGTTGAGCGATTTCATCGTTTGGTGTTCTCGAGCACCATTCACGGCTATGAAGGCTCTGGACGCGGCTTCACGCTCAAGTTCCTCAACTGGTTAAAACAGCACAGACCAAACAGCCGTCATCAACACTTATCCCAACCCATCCGTTGGCGCCAAGGCGATCCATTAGAAGCATGGTCATTTTCGAGTTTTTTGCTTGATGCAGAGCTTGAGCCCTTTGAACCTGTGGCGATAGAACCTGACTGTGAGCAGTTTTCTTTGCTAAGCAAGTCGGTGCTACGCACAGATAAGTCGTTACTGCGTCAATCATTCGCTTTGCTTGTCAGTGCGCATTACCAGACATCGCCCAATGATTTGTTCTCGTTTCTAGCAGACCCTCGCAGTCATCTTTATTGCCTGATGACTGAGGGGCGTGTTGCTGGCTGTATTCTTACCGTAGAGGAGGGTCGGCTTGAGGAAGAGATGATTGAGGCCATCGCTTTGGGTAAGCGACGTCCAGCGGGTCAACTTGCCGTGACCAGCATGATCAATCATTTGGGGTGCTTACAAGCGGGGAAGGCTTCAAGTCAGCGCATTATGCGAATTGCTATCGATCCTTCATTGCAGGGCAGGGGGCTTGGAAGTACGATGCTGCAAAGATTGACTCAACAGCACATCGGTGAGTTTATCTCGACCAGTTTCGCTATGAGCGAGGAGCTGGTGAGCTTTTGGAAACGCAATGGCTTTGTCCCGCTCAAGCTGGGTCACCAGCGCGATGCCTCTAGTGGTTGCTATTCATTACTCATGGTCAGTGGCAGCGCGGATTATACCAACCTAGAGTCGCACTTCCGTCGGCAATTACCTCATTGGTTAAGCGGGCGTGCTGAGGAACTCTCAGCCGAGCTGATCGCGCAGCTCATCGACAGGCAGGGTCAACGAGTCAATGCACAAGATATCGAACATTTGACGCGTTATGCTCAGGGAGGAAGCAGCCTCGAGAGCGTGCGCCCAATTTTGTACGATATTCTATTACGGCTTTCGGCCAGAGACCTAACCACTTGCTCGGAGCTACTACTCAAGACCGTTGTCTGTCAGATGCCGATGACGGAGGCTTGTCGCCGTTTTGCTCTTGCTGGCAAGAAGCAGTTTGAGCAACAACTTCGCCTTGCGACAGGTGAGCTGATTACTCAGCTGAGTCAATCGAATCCTATCTAGCGGTAATATGTTTACAGTGTAAATTCAATTTACACTGTAAACGGCATCACTATTGAGTGTTTACACTGTAAATCAGATTAGGGTAAAGTTTGCCGTTTAACAGTACAGACAGTTAGATTCAGTGACCCGTCACAGATTTTTTTGTTATTTGGCTGTATGTCCTTCAATTAAAACATTATTATTTGAAAATCAAAACATTACCCTTTAGAACGTATGTGGACAGGTTTACTAAATTGGTCGGATGATGGCGCCGCAGTCATTGCTCAACTTCCAGAGGACAATTCTGGAATGGGGCATGGGTTTGGCCGACATGGCTTAGTCGAAGCGCTGGCTGAACTTGGGGCGTCCAGCCTGCAGATTGATGAGAAAGCGGTCAAGCGGTTTGTAAGCCACGCCAAAGAAGCGACGGACGAAGCGCGTAGCGGTATGAGTGTGGCTGAGCGTACCAATGCGACGCTTGAATTGCATCTCAGTGAGGACCGGCAGGTTGCCAGTCTTACGGTTACTGGCGCTTATGGCGGTAACAGTTTAGAGCCGGATCAGATCATCAATGCGATTCAAGCTGCTGGCGTGACCAAAGGGATTAACAAGCGTGCCCTCAAGAGAGCGCTGCTTAAGAGCACTATTTTACCGCCTGGTGAAGAGCTGACAATTCCATTCGCTCAAGGACGTTTGCCTGTGGATGGTAAGGACGCTCAGTTTATTCCACTGTTCACTAAGAATCGCTCATCAGTGCCGGACAATGATTCTTTGAGTAAGATTGATATGCTGGATCGTGGCAAAACCCTGACTGTACGCAAGGGACAACCCCTTATGCGTCGTGAGCCGCCGACCAACGGCCGTCCGGGTATCACGGTACTTGGCGAGTTAATCCCATCAAAGCCGGGTAAAGATACCCCTTTCCAAGCGGCAAAAGGGGCGGCACCGAGCGCTTCACAACCCAATATCTTAGTTGCTACTCAGGCCGGACTTCCAATCACTAAGCCAACGTCCGTGGTCGTGGATGATGTGCTCCACCTCCAGGCGATTGGCGTCGAATCAGGTCACATTAAGTTTCATGGCAGCGTGATCGTGTCCGGCGATATTGAGTCGGACATGCGGGTTGATATCGGCGGCAAGTTGATTGTTGGTGGTTTTATTGAATCCGCGCATGTCGAGGCTGGCAATGATGTGATTGTTGCCAAGGGGATCATTGGTCACAATGTCTCTGAGGGGGATAAGAAAACCTGTTACGTTCGCAGTGGTGGCAATATTACCGCTCACTATGCGCAGTACAGTCGAGTGTTGGCTAAGCAAGATATTAAGCTCAAGATTCACTGCCTTAACTGTGAAGTGAATACCGGACGAGACCTGTTTGTGATGGATAACGCACGTCGCAAGGGAACGTTGGGTGGTGGCAGTGTCGAGGTGGGTGGCAAGCTTGTATGCGTCAGCCTAGGGGTAGAGGGCAATACTCCAACTTCCGTTGTTGCCTTCGCCGATTACCACCAGCTGCGACAGCGCGCTGAAGAGCTCAAACAAGAGTATCGTGATGCGCAAGAGCAGACGATGGAAGTGATACGTAAAGAGATTGCCTTTAAGAAGCGTGCTAAGTCAGAGCGGACCGCGGAAGCTGAGCAGAACCTGATGAATTTTAAACAGCAGGTGGATGCAAACTTGGTTAAAGCCAAGGATGCAATAGAATTACACCAAATGGATTTTGAGGAGCGTCTGGCACGCAATACCATTGAGGTGACCGCGAAAGTGTTTCCTCACGTGACGCTGCAGCTAGGTGATGAGCGCATGACGGTGTCTAAGGAGCATTCGGCGAGTTTGTTTGCTTTTGACCAGTACGAGATTAAGCGTAGCGCTTTGGTTGAATAGACGGTCAGTTGTTATAGTCTAATGACAGAAACTTAAAACGCCCTTAAGTGGGCGTTTTTTGTTGTTGTGGTTTTACTTTTTGTTGCCGTTCTTAGCGCAGTCTTTCCAGTACTGAATACGAATGCGATGCAACTGAGCTCTTCTCATTTTTTTCATCGTTTCCTCCTGAAACCTAATTGGCGCAATACTCTTTTGTCGCGCCCCAATATTATTTACAGATCGAATTTAATCGTTCCTAGCCATACTTTCTACGATAGAACTCACAATATAGTAATAACTTAGCGGGTTTTCTCGAAAACTTTTCGATGAATTTGGAGCGTTATCGCAGTCTGTGTAATGTCATCATTACCTGCTTGGTTGACAGTTCTGTGACAGAAACACGACAGAAACATGATCAATGAAGAAACTGTCGCGTGGGTAATACAGTCGGCATGGTGCTGGCAGCCAGGCCGGATTCACATGTATTGCGTCGAATCTAGCTCAACGATTTACAGTGTAAACAAACAATGATTGGGGTAGGTCGGTAGCGAAGGGAAGTGAGGAGAAGGGTATCGAGTTCAAAGCTAAGGAGAATCGAGAGGCGATACTTGCCTCCCGATACATTGCATTAAAGGCATGCTAGCAAATCATTCGCTGTCATCACCACCGATGAATCCCCCAGTTTGATGGGCCCACAAATGCGCATAGATCCCACCCTGGTCAATCAATTGTTGATGCGTACCCTGTTCAACGATTTGCCCTTGGTCGAGCACAATCAGCCGATCCATTGCGGCGATAGTTGAGAGACGGTGCGCGATAGCGATAACGGTTTTCCCCTCCATTAATTGATTGAGGCTTTCTTGAATCGCCGCTTCAACTTCAGAATCAAGTGCAGAGGTTGCCTCATCTAAAACTAGAATTGGCGCGTCTTTGAGTAACACCCTGGATATAGCGATGCGTTGTCGTTGTCCGCCAGAAAGTTTAACCCCTCGCTCACCGACTTGGGCATCAAATCCGACATTACCAAACGGGTCGGTGAGCGTACGAATAAACTCATCTGCATGCGCTTGTTCGGTAGCACGGCGAAGGTCATTCTCGGTCGCATTCGGGTTGCTGTAGAGGATGTTGTCTCGAATCGAGCGATGAAGCAGTGAGGTGTCTTGTGTGACCATGCCGATATTGGCACGCAGCGAGTCTTGAGTTACATGGTCGATTGCTTGGCCATCGATTGAGATACTTCCAGACTCGACATCATGAAAGCGCAGCAGTAGGTTGACTAGGGTCGATTTACCTGCCCCAGAGCGACCAACTAGTCCGACTTTCTCACCGGGTTTAATATCTAAGTTGAGATTGCTGATCACGCCCTTTTTCTCACCGTAGTGGAAGCTGACGTTATCGAACTTGATACCACCACTTGCGACGTTGATTGGCTGGGCATTGGGTTTGTCTTCGATGTCGATAGGCTTTGACAGTGTCTTCATACCATCGACGACTGTGCCCATGTTTTCAAATAGGGCACCGACTTCCCACATGATCCACATCGACATCCCATTGATTCGCAGTGCGAGTGCGATCGCAATGGCAATTGCACCGACGCTGATCGAATCCGCCATCCATAGGTAGATGGAGATGGCACCAATGCAAAATACCAACAGGTAGTTAGTAATTTGAACCGCGACGTCGAAGCCGGTAACCAAACGCATCTGGCGATAGACCGTATCCAAAAAACCACGCATCCCAGTTTCTGCGTATTGTGTTTCTCGGTCGGTGTGCGAGAAGAGTTTTACTGTCGCGATATTGGTGTAGCTGTCAACGATACGTCCGGTCATGGTTGAACGCGCGTCGGCTTGCTCGGTCGCGACTTGTTTGAGTCGTGGCACAAAGAACACCTGAATCGCGATGTAGGCCAAAAGCCAGGCTAACATTGGTAGCATCAGTCGCCAGTCCGCTTGTGCGAGCAGTACCACGATAGCGGTAAAATAGACGCTGACATAGACAAACACATCCATGGTCTTCATGACCGTTTCGCGTACCGCTAGGGAGGTCTGCATTACCTTGGTCGCTACGCGTCCAGCAAAGTCATCTTGGTAGAAGGTGACACTCTGTTTAAGTAGGTAACGGTGAGCGAGCCAACGAATAGACATTGGGTAGTTGCCTAGCAGTGATTGATGAACCAACAAAGAATAGACGACGACAAGCAGTGGCATCACGACCAGCAGCAATAGGCCATACCCCATCAGCTGTGATTGGTTATCTGCCCAAAAGGTGGTTGGGTCACTGTTAGAGAGCCAATCGACTAAGTTTCCCATTGCGCCAAATAGCGCGACTTCGACGATGGCGACAATTGTCGACATCAGTGACATGATGATCAAAGGAACTTCAAAACCACGCGTGTAGTGACGGCAAAAGGCAAAAATGCCTTTTGGGGGTGGCTCAGGCGAGTCAGAAGGAAAGGGTTTGGTGAAACCTTCGAATATCTTAAACATACAGCTTCCTAAAGCGTCAGTGACCAAAATGGACGAGTGACAAAAAAGAGGGTGAGAGCGAGTTAGCGGAAGAAAAAATAGAAAAGCGCAAAACCCGCGTTCGATATATTCATAATATACCCATGCGTACCAAGACCCAACGAGTTGACGACCCGGCAAAGCAAATTTTCCCATGTGCTAGCCGCAAAGACCAAATGCGCGAGTGGAGTGTGTTCCCCATAGCCAGAGCTTTTGATTTAACACTGGCCCGGTGTCCACACTACGGGCGTTGAATTGCTTAGGTATATGTTATTATCAGCCGTGATTCCCAATTACGGCAGAAAACAGGGCAACTATTATGGCGAGCAGCGAGATAATAAGCAGGATCGAAGCGTGCAAAACACTAGAGCAGGTGTTTGATCTGTTTGAGCTCGACTATGACGCTGCATTTGTTGCCGAGTACCGAATACCACTATTTAAGCGCTTCAACGGCTATTTGATGCTACAAAAGCCGCAGGATTGGTTTGCCGCCCGTCGAGTACTGCGAACGGCGTATTGCAAGATCCAACGTGGTCGACTCGACCCTCACACCCGCTCAGCTTGTCGTGGCTGCACTTAGTGTTTACGTCGCTGAGTGTTATTTTGAGTGCCCAGCACTCTAATTTACATTGTAAAACCCCCAGCGACTTTTATTGCTCTACTTATTAAGCTTTGATTCAAACTGTTGATGGATGTATTGCCTGATCAACTCTTTTCGCGCGGGCAATTCGCGGTGGTACTTATGGATCAGAGACAGAGGCAGTTTTACGTTGGCTTTTGGCTGGAAGACGTGCAGCTGATCTTTGAACGAACAATTGTCCACTGCTGTTTGTGCGAGGATAGTAAAGCCTAGGCCTTTTGCTACTGGAATAAGAATCTGATGGATCTGATTAATATATCCCGAGCGCGTAAATCGGCTGGCATCGAGTGATTCTAATTCGGGCTCTGCACACTGAGCGCAATAGAGATTAAGATAACGCTCAGCATCGGGATGGCCAATCAATCCCAGCTGATCCAGCGTGGAAAAGTTGAGCTCCTCTTGCGCATAGTGTTTTGGCAATACAAGACACAGCTCTTCATTACCCAATTGGGAGACACTGTACAGCTCTGGGTGGTCAATACTGGTCACAATACCAAAGTCGGTTTTACCTTGCTCAACACTGCTGAGAATGCTCGCATTCGGTGCGGCTTCAAGTGTTAACTGAAGCTGGCGGTGTGACTGTTGCAGTTCAAGCAGCTTGGGGTAGAGATACAGCGCAATGGCTCCTGAGCAGCTAATATGACACTCTCCAATGTGGGGAGAGTCTAACTGCATCGCCTCAGAAAGTTGGTGCTCTTGCTGCTCAAGTTGGCAGGCATAGTGATACATAAGCTGGCCTTGCTCGGTCAACTCAAAGCGTTTCTGATAGCGAGTTAATAGGCTATGGCCACAAGCCTGTTCGAGCTTACGAATGTGCTGGCTGACACCGGGTTGGGTCATAAACAGTTTTTCGGCGGTTTGAGTAAAGTGGCCGACCTCAACCAGAGTTTTAAAGGTCGCAAGCCAAGTGCGATTGAGCATAGGGAAATTTTCACCAGCGACTAAAACAAAGAGTATAACGCCAAGTCGGAGAGAAACCTAAATTCGGGCTGCGAGATGGGGGAGGGAAGTTCTCTTAGTTGCGAGGTGATGAAGCAAAAGAAGGAGCCATTGGCTCCTTCGGTTTAATTGCATATATCAGACTGTATGGGAATCAACTATTGATTGACGGTTTGGCCAACCTTATTGAACACAAAGCGCCAGATAAACAGCACTGCGGCAATGTAACTCAGACCAACGCCCAGCGCTTGCCATTGCATGCCGTGATACATCGCCAGTGGCATCAGTGAGATGATGAAGATATCGGTGATTGAGCCCGGTACATAAGCGATGGCGTAATCATCTAGTACTTTGCTGCGCATGTTCGGATCAACAATGCGTAAAAGTGCGATACCCATAGCGACTGTACCGGTTAGCCAGCCCCATGAGAAGATGCCTTTTTCAAACCAGTCATCACCAAGAATGCGCGGTGCTACCCAAAGCACCAGCCACAGGGTAAACAGCACGCCACCAAAAGCCAGCACAATCATAGGCGCAAGATAGTTGGCCAAAACGGTAATTTGAATCGAAGAGATACCAAAGATGATCAGGTAATCGGTGCTGATCCCAGCGCCATGTTTGAACGCGCCGTCGCAGAGGTAATCCGATGCCTTAGTTTGCTTGGCAATAATGCGCACAAACATACCGCCCAAGAAGCCGGTTACAAAGGTTGGGATCTGAACTTTGTCGTGGAAAGAAGACAAATAGCCAGCTGCGACATAAGAAAATGCCGTCACCACGACAATCAAGGCTGCGTGAATGGCAAAGGTATCAACCGACAACGATGACGTGGTGTCTTTCATAACAGACTGCTGCTGTGAGGGCTTGATAAGGCCCTTACGTTCATAGTCGTCCATTTTAGCAAAACTGGTAAATGTCGAGATCCAGCCTAGTTTGAGAGCGATTTGCAGGATCAGCATGCCGATGCCGATCGAGAGGAAAATCCCAACCGTGGCAAAGGTCAGGCTGATTGAAAACGCATCTTCCCAACCCAGAGAGTTAAAGATATCACCGACTACGGCGGAGGTGCCGTGACCTCCCATAAAGCCTGCAGACATGGTGACACCAAGGCCTGCGCTGATTTCCGGCCAGAAGAGTGAGGTGATCAGCCAGCCAAACATCGCGGCAAACAACCACTGCGAAACCGATGCGATTTGGTTAAAGGCCCATAGAGACCCGGCGCGCTGGGCGACTATCTTTGGGGATGGGACATCGGTTGCAAGGCCAAGTGCTGAGAAAAGAGCCGCAGTTAGGATACCCGCATTGGCTGTAAACGTATCGGACCAAGGCAGCAGGTTGGCGGCAGCCGGACCTAGCGCTAGGCCAATCAGGCCTGCCAATACGGCTGATGGGATATAGATCTTTTGCAATAGTGTTATCTTGACGCGCAGAATCTTGGCGATAATGAGTAGGCCGCCTGCAATGGCAAGATCAGATAGCATTAAACCCTGAGGCATAATATCTCCTATTGTTTGTTTAACGCTCAGCGTTAAGGTGAACAGTCCCCAGGTAATCAGTGGTACCTTCCCTGGGACCCGAAACAAACAACAAGAGTGTAAAAGAGCAGGCTACAACTGATAGAAATGTCTTGTTTTTTTCGATTTCAGTGTAGGCAGTTAGCGTTAGATAAAAGTGTCTAAATGCGTCAATTTGCGCTTAAAGTTAGCTAATTGCAGCTAAATGTTTTTATATGTCGTTTGTTCGTTTTGTCAGGTTACTGTGAAAAAGGCGGCTATTGTACAGATATGAGCCGATTGTGGCAAATTGTAACCAAACGGGTCAGTTTTAATCTTCAAAGGTATTGAGAACCACTTGATTACGCCCCAGCCCCTTCGCCTGACACAGGGCTTTATCCGCCCGGTTGATGGTTGTTTGCTGACTATCACGTATTTGGGAGATACCGATACTTATCTGACACTCGACCAAGGTCGATTCCGCCTCCACTCGCGCTTGCTCAACCGCGAGCCTTAAAAGCTCGCACTGCTCATAGGCATTGGCCTCGTCACAGGCGCGAAATAAAATGCAGAACTGTCCTCCACCATAGCGGGCTAAACATAATGCATTGGGCTTGGTAAAGCAGGTTTGCAGTAGCTTAGCGATATGAGCAATGACCTTATCACCAACAAGGTGGCCGTGAGTGGCGTTAATCTGTTTGAGTTGGTCAATATCAAGAAGCGCAAAGTAGATTTGAGCTTGACCCAGGTGTTGGTTGATTTGGGCCCGGATAGTTTGCTTGTTCTCAAGTTGAGTCAGTGCATCTTTGTTGGTGACTTTCGCCTTAAGCAGTGCGCGGTTAAGCGCCATTGCACAGTAACTTTGTACCATGTTAAGCAAGACTTTGGGCGCGGGCAGTCGAGTTTGCAGATAGATGACCCCGGAAAGTCCCTTGTCACCACGGAGCGGGATCACATAATGCCCTCGACGAAGGTTGAGAGTTTTGGCAAGCGGATCTTTGCGCTGTCGCCGAGAATAAGTTACGGGCTGCTGACTGAGCTGTTCGCCGAGCACCCTATCGACAAGGACAGTATGTCGATTGCCATGGTAGTCAATGGTTTGAAACTGTTGTGATTCAGTGTCAAACAGACACAAGGAGACACCGGAGTGATAGGTAAAGCGGTCAAAAAGGGATTTGACCGCCCCCTTAAACTGATTTAACTCTTGGTACTGAGCGATGTGCTCCAGTGCATCAGTCAGTTGCTTAGCGAGGTACTGATAGAGCAAGATAACGACGCACAGCAAAGATAAGATCATCAGCGCCCACGGCAGCAGGTTATTGCTCATTAGTTGGTCTTTTTGACCCGATAATAATACCCAACCATTGTGATCATCGATATACCAGTCTCCCACTTTGAGCGCAGTCGGGTGGAAATCAAGCGAGTTACGCGTCTCACCATCGAGCGAGAGTAGCGTTTGCACATCCGCATCATCGCTATCAAATGAGGTGCCAACGAGATCCATATTGGGATGGATAATAATGGTGGCGGTGTGTTTTTCTACCACAAACAATGAATCGGATGCCATCGGCTTTAACGCATTGAGTCTTGCTGCTAAGTAACGTAAGTCAAACTCGATCCAGAAACTCTGTTGATTGGACGAATCACCATCGCGCAACGCGAACACCCAAGTGCCTGATGCGGTTTGGTACGCCGATGAGACCCAAAATTGTTCAGAGATATCTTCTACTTGGTGCCATCTAAGATTGCTATCGAGCATGGCATATTGGGTATTGGTAGCAAGTGACAGGTAGCGCTCCTGACGGGCGTCAACCAAGATGATGTCATTGAATGCGATATTCTTTTTTAAAGCGGTCGTGGCGAGTTGCAGGTGGGTCGGCTCACGGCTTGCCTGCTCGAGCAGGCGAAGCTTACTCATCGCATTGTTCAATTGGGCTGCCAATACCTCATGAGCAATCTGTAAATTCCGTTGTGATTGCTTGTCGCGCTGCTCTTGTTGTTGGGCGAGTTGGGCTGCGCCAGTTGTAAACAAACCCACGCAAAGCAAAATCACTAGTACTGGTATGATTCTTATCAAAAACTTAGGTAAAGCCATCCGTTGCTCTAATCCAGTTGTTAATAGAAGAGTTATTACTGCATGACCAATATGTTAACGACTTCGCGCTTTTTGTTCAATGCAAAATAAGGCTCGGATCGTGTAAACAAATTGTACTCAAATACAGGGTGCGGGGTTCGAGGGGCGAGTTTCGAGGGGGTCAACGCACGTGACAAGTTGAACGTGCAATAATTAGATCAATGCTTACTAGTCTTACAAAGGATCCTCGCAGATCAAGTAGTAACAGGAATAAAGCGAGGAGCTTGACACGCGTGGTGTCTACTCGCTCCTCGCACCTCGGAACGCAGTGTAACCCGCCCCTGTTACTTAGCCTTGTAGTGGAAGATCGCGATTGAGCATGGCTCGACCAGGACCTGGCTTTGATCAACGCTGCGGTGTAGTTCGTGTGAGTCGGTATTGCAGATCATTTGCCACTCTTGCTTACGATCTTTAGGTAGGGCAAACCGTGCTGGGGCGTTGGTTTGGTTGATGCAATAGAACAGCTCATCCCCATCTTGGCCAATACCCATATGCATGGACACTGAGCGTAGCTGGTTCCAATCGTCGTGTGACATCTCACCGCCATTGACGCGGCGCCAGTAAACGCGGTTTTGGTTACGGTTGTGGCCACTGAACGCTTGGATAAACGGCACCATATATTTTTGCCTTGCCGCAATCATCTCAGCTAGCCAGTCTTTAAACGCCTTCTTGCGCTCATCTAAGCGCCAATCGAGCCAGCTGATTGGGTTATCTTGGCAATAGGCGTTGTTGTTGCCTTGCTGTGAATGAGAGAGTACATCTGCAGTCAGAATGTGTGGGATACCAAAGGAAAATAACAGGCTGGTCATGAAGTTACGTTTTTGCTTTTCACGCAACTCATTGATGGTGTGATTATCGGTTGGCCCCTCGATGCCGTAGTTTTCTGAACGATTATCACCATGGCCATCGCGGTTATGCTCGCCGTTGGCCTCGTTGTGCTTGTGCTTGTAGGACACCAGATCCTGCATGGTAAACCCATCGTGATAGGTAATGTAGTTCACCGTTAGGTTGTATGGCCAGGTTGAGGCACTGTAGAGGTCGCGTGAGCCCATCAAACGAGTAGCGAACTCCTTCAGATAGCCATGATCACCACGCCAGAAGCTGCGGGTAATATCGCGCAGTTTGTCGTTACATTCGTTCCAACCGAGAGGGAACTGGCCAACTTGATAACCATTTGGACCGATATCCCATGGCTCGGCGATCAATTTGATCTTACTCAGAACCGGATCTTGCGCGACGGCGCGGAAAAACGCGGCATTTGGATTAAATTGATCGCCATTGCGCCCGAGAGTTGCTGCAAGATCAAAGCGGAAACCATCGATCTTATACTCTGTCACCCAGTAGCGTAGGGTATCCATCACTAGGTTGAGTGACGGTTGGTAATCCATATCCACCGTGTTACCACAACCGGTGTAGTTGGTGAAATGGCCGTTATGCATTAGATAGTATCTTGGGTCGAGCGCCTTGAGGTTAAGCACACAGCCACCATCGCCGCCTTCAGCGGTGTGGTTGTACACCACATCCAAGATCACCTCGATACCATTACGGTGCAGCTCGCGCACTGCGGTTTTTAGCTCGGTAACCGCATCTTCGCGTGCAAAACGCGGATCGGGCGCCATAAACACGTAGGGGTTATAGCCCCAGTAGTTGACCTTTTGCAATGGCTCCAAGTGGGGTTCATCGAGACACGCTGCGATTGGCAATAGTTGAATCGTATTGATGTTTTGCGCGCGGTAAAAAGCGAGCATATCCTGGTTGATAAGGCCTAGGTAGGTACCTTGCTCATCGGCTGCGACCAACGGATTGAGCTTGCTTACCCCTTTGGTGTGGGTTTCAAACAGAATCGTCTCTTCACGTGGAATATAGGGGTGATCCGTTCCCTGCCAGTCGAAATCATCATTGATCACGATGCATTTTGGCAGTGAGAAGCTGTTGGTTGAATCGAATGGGCGAGGGTAGAGAACAGGGCCATCGAGCGCCTTGGCGTAGGGATCGGAAATAAAATGCGGTTTGCCTTCGACACGACCAACATAGCCATATCTTTGCCCAGCCTTGACACCTTCAATATACACAGACTGTATACCTCGGCAGTCAGATTCCAGCGGAAAGGTTTGATAGTTGTTGCCGTCACTAAACAGTGCCAGTTTCAAAAAAGGTTGATTGGGTGCGTGGATCGCAAATTGGCATCCTGAGCCATCAAGGGCCGCACCAAGGGTTATTGGTTTTGTGCGTTTATTGTTCATTATTTGGCCGTTATTTCGGACTTGCTTGTGAACTATTAGTAAAAAACTTTGTCGATCCAAATGCAAGTACCACATTTAGATAATAATTTACTCTTTTTTTGTGTCATTTTATCTGTAGCACGTTTTTTCAAAACTTGAACTGTGTAGCACTTTCTTGGTCAACTTGTGATCAGGGCCGCGGCTCCTCCCCCTTAATAGTGTGATCCCATCGAAAATAGAGGCGTACGCCCCGTTTTCTCCTCCTTTCTCATCCCCCCTAAATTAATTAGGGGTGGAGGAAGTCAACCTTATCAGCCCCGCTTATTCTAACAACCGTTGAAACAAAACGGGGAACCCACCAAAGAGTGTGATCCCATCTTATCTCTCTTTTCTGCTGTACCTATTGTGCCTTTTAGGTTGAACAAGAGAGAAAAAGAATAAAAAACCTAAACGGAGTTAATAATGAAAAAAGTAAGTGTAATTGCTGCTGCTGTTGCTGCTTCTCTAGCTGCGGGCTCTGCTTTCGCGGTTGAATTTAATGGTTACATGCGTGCTGGTACAGGTATCAGTGGTAATGGTCAAGGTGACCTATCTGTTAATAAAAATGGTATTGGCCGTCTAGGTAACGAAAGCGACAACTACTACGAGTTCGGTCTAGCTAAGCAACTACAGACAGGCGAGCAAAGCTGGCGTATTGAGTCGATGATTGCTCAAGGTAATGACGGTGCGTCTGGTTGGGAAGACGGCGACTTTAACGTTGCTCAGTTCGCGGTTAAATCGCAGGGTGTGTTGTCGTTTGATAAAGAAGCAACTCTGTGGGCGGGTAAAACTTACTACCAACGTAAAGATATCCACATCACTGACTTCTACTACCTAAACACATCAGGTACCGGTGGTGGTATCGAGAACCTTTCTCTTGGTAACACAAAGCTTTCTCTTGCCCTAATTCAAGACGGCGACCATGACGAGTCAACAGGCTACATCTTTGATGCACGTCTAGCAAACATTGGTCTTTGGAAAGACGCTTCTCTAGAGTTGGCACTAGCATACAACTTTGCGACCGAAAAAGACGATGCGACAGAAGTCGCTGACGATGGCGCACTTGTTACTGGTATCTTGCACCAAGGCTTCAGCGCTGGCTTTAACCAAACCATTCTTCAGGTTGGTACAGGCGGTTACGGCGTACAAGCCGCGAACTTCTGGGGCTCAGGTTCTTACTACGCTCGTGGCACCGAAGCATTCAACGATGCTGTTGGTTCACGCTTAATCAACTGGGGTGTAATTAACCTAGGTCAATCGTGGGAACTAGGTCACCAAGCAGCGCTTCTATCAGGTACTGATATTGGCGGTCAAGACGACGGTAATTACACAGGTCAACAGTTTGATATCAGCCAATTCTCGGTAGTAGCGCGTCCAATGTACAAGTGGAACGACACAATGAGAACCGTGTTTGAAGCAGGCCTAAACGCAGGTGAGCGTATCACTGAAGATGGCTTGGATACTGAAGACTTTGGCAACGCCAAGTTCACAGTTGCTCAATCTTGGGCAATGGGTGATAGCTTCTGGGCACGTCCTGAAATCCGTGTTTACGGCTCTTACATCGTAGATACTGAGAACGAACCGTTCAACGGTGATGACACTGAATACGTGTTCGGTATCCAAGCTGAAGCTTGGTGGTAATCCTAAGATAATTGTCCATATCATTTGATTAACCAGTCGTTATTAGCCGGCAGACTTGCCGGCTATTTTCCTAAATGTTTGAATAAGAGCATTTAGGAAAATAAGGCAGAGGAAGGTTGGTATGCGTTTAAAAGCCCTCGCAATTGCGACATTACTCGGATTGGCCGGTTGCCAGTCTACCGAGATTATTGAGCAGCACAGCACTGCTGGTGCTCAGGTAGTGAGTGAGGTGAGTGAACTACAAGCTCAGCCATTACGTTTGCCAAGTTCAGCGATAGTCAATATTACTTCCAATAGCCAGTCTATCGATATGCTTGGTATCGAAGGGCGAGTCGCCGTATTTGAGCTACCGGCCGATCGCGGTGAGTACACGCTAAATATCACCAGTCGTATCTCTAAGACAGCGTTCGTCCCTCATGCTTTAGTGGTGGATAAACAGGGTCGGATTATTGAGTACTATGGTGCTGATTTGTTTGAGTACCGCAAGCCACGTTTGCATCTTGGAAATCGATTAGAGCTAAAAACGGATTTCTATCCACCACGCGATCTTGAGTCCGTTTTTCTGATTGTTTACACCACCGATAAGGATGTGCAAGGGCATACCGATGTAATCCATCCAGCTCGGTTAGATGCTGAGGCGCGTGGTAATTACTTGCCTGAGGTAGCGGATATTAAAATTCCGAACTCGGCGTATGGTGAGGTTGAGGTGTCCATTGACAAAAGTAGCTTCTTCTCATTCAGCAACTCAGCGGAGTCAGAGGTCAAATCGGTAACGACTCAACCTGAGGTTCTCGCTCAGCCAGAGACGACGAGCTACTATATTCAAGCTATCGAGGCGGCAGTGAACGCAGAAGATATTCCTAAAGCGCTTGCGCTCCTAGATGAAGCAAAGGCACTTAATGTAGAGGGTGCGCAAGAGGCATTTGTTAAAGCAGTAAACAGTAAATAAGCAGTAAACAGTACGAAAGATTTTGGGAAGCTATTATGGCTTCCCTTTTTTTGTTCTGTGATTCTTGCGAGGTGGCTCACGTAGTACTGGGCGTAAGGGTCAGCGTTGCTGACGAGACCGATATCACATCGTACAATGCCAAGGCTGGTCGAGTAGGTTTTGTATCACGGTTATATATCAAAAAGCAGCTTAGACACACCGAAGTTTAAGCGATTAAATAACATAAACCTGTGAATTTACTTGCTGAATCTAAACCAAGACTTGGTAGTCCCCCAAACTGCCTAGCGTTATGAGTCCAATTTTTTCCGACTAACGAATAGTCGGTTTTCATCACAAGAGGTGAGTATGAAACAGTGGGTATTAGGCTGCGCAATTAGCATGGCGTTGATGGGGTGTACGTCGGTAGAGAGAGTCGACTTTAGCTTTGATGGCACTGAGCAAGTAGCACAAAGTTACGCAGACGTAGAGTGGGTTGAGACAATACCGGGCACTTACTTAGACTTCTCGATTGATGAAAATAATCAAATTATGGATCTTGAGGATGGCTTGAGTGCCATCGCTGCTTTTGAAATCGACACTCAGGGCAAAGAGGTTGATCTAGAAATTGTCAGCCTGTTTTCACGAACGGTTTTCTATCCCAATGCCTTATTACTTGATGAGCAAAATCAGGTGGTTAAAACCTTTAATAATGAGGATTTTAAGTACACTCACTCGCATGCGCTTGGCAGCAATCGCTTGGTAGCGGAAACCAAGATCCAACCGATTGGCAATCAAAAGGTCAAGCTGCTGATTTTCACCACGCCAGAACTTATCCAAGGTTCAACCGATACGGTGCACCCAAGTGAGCTAGAGGCAATGGAAAGAGGTGAACAGCAGTCTAGCTCACCGACGCTAGTAAAGGTTCCCCATTCCCCTTACGGCAACATGAGCGTCTATATTAATCTGGCTGAAGCCTCTACCGTGAATGAACCTGTTGTTGTCGGTGGTAGTCAGGCAACCCCTGATCCGGTGATGAGCACGCCTGTTGTGGTCGATAGTGCCGCAAGTGGAGGCCAAACGGTTGCCACCGAAGCGCAGAGAAACTTCTATATCTCAAGTATCGAGAAGGCGGTCGAGGCCGGTATGCTTGATAAAGCCATTGCGCTGCTTGAAGAGGCCAAAGCCTTGAATATCGATGGGGCGCAAGAGGCGTTTATTAAGGCGGTAAATAAACAGTAAACACAGGTTCGAGGTTCGAGGACGGGCATAGCCCTTCGGGGAGCGAGGGCTATCCGCGCGCGAAAAACGCCTCGTACCTCGTAGGGCTATGCCCGCCCCCGCTCCTCGTACCTGTTATTGTATAACCGCTGAGACTGGGGCAATTTGGAGCTCAGTTTTGTCGATACCTAGCAGGGCTTGTTGGGGGGCGGTTAGGTTTATGGCTTTAGTGTGTTGGGATAAATTGACACCGACTAGGACGACGTCTTGTTCTAGTTGGCGGGCGAATACCCAACATTCGGCGTCGCAGTATAGCTCTACTAATGCTCCGCGCTGCAGCGCTGGGTGCGATTGACGAAGCGCAATTAACTGCTTGAACATCGGCAGTAGTGACGATGAGTTGACTCGCTCCCATTCCATACAGCGGCGGTTATCGGGGTCTGCACCGCCTGCCATGCCGATTTCGGTGCCGTAGTATAGGCAGGGTGTACCGACATAGGTAAACAGCAGTGTAGCGGCGATAGTGAGTAATGGCTCACTTTCGCTGATTAGACTGAAAAATCGTGGGGTATCATGGCTGTCGAGTTGATTGAGCTGGGCCAGCTGATTGTCCCATGGTAGTTTAGCTCTCGCCTCTGCCAGCCAGTCGCGAAACTCGAGCATGTTAATCGATATCGGGTCGAGCGCGATATCTTTGTTGGCTAGTAAGGCACGCAGAGGGTGGGCAAAGCCGTAGTAATTCATTGCTCCATCTTCTTGCTCGCCCTGCAACCAACCACTGGCCTCAAAAAAGTGTTCACCGAGTATATAAGTCTCAGGGTTAACCTGTTTGGCAGACTCTCTGAATGCCTTGACGTAATGGGCATTATTCTTCGCCCCTTCCCCTTCTCCAAGCATATGGATCACGTCAAAGCGCCAGCCGTCGATGCGGTAGGGCGCCTTGAGCCAGTGCTTGATAATCGACTCTTCACTTTGGTAGATGATGTCACGCACCGCCGAGTTTTCAAAATTGAGTACCGGCAGGGTGTCAATGCCGTTCCAGCCAATATATTGGTTACTGTCCTCAGCAAAAAAATAGTAGTCACGATAGTCTGATGTTGGGGATTGGTAGGCGCCGATTTGCGGGTGTTGACCTAGTTTATTGAACCAAGGGTGCTCGGTCGAGGTGTGGTTAAACACGGCATCGAGAACAATCTTCATTTTCCGGCCATGGATATCCTCACACAGCTTGGCAAAATCGGCATTGGTTCCCAGATGCGGGGCGATATTGAAGTAGTCGGTGGTGTCGTAGCCGTGGTTGCTGCGCGCGTTAAAGATAGGGTTGAGGTACAGTGCAGTGACACCGAGCTGCTGTAGGTAGTCGAGCTTATCCTCAACACCATAAAGGTCACCGCCATAAAACTCACATCCCCCATTGCCTGAATGGGTCTCGACGGGGGCGCCCCAAGCCTTGCTCACCACACGCTTGGTGCTATCGCCCAAGTCAAACTGGTCATCTCGCACGCTGATCTCAGGTTTAGCATTGTTAAATCTATCGGGAAAAATTTGATAGAACACCTGCTGATGAACCCATGTAGGGGGCTGGTGATCTGGATTGATTTTAAAGTGAGTCTCCAGTCCTGGCATACGCTTACTGACGCCAAGTGCGGAGAGCCAGTATTGCTGGCCTGTGGTCAGGAGTTTGAACACGTAGTTATTAAGTGCGCGATCATGGCGCAGCTCAAATGAACCCTGCCAAAAGCATAGACGGTCGGTTTGTCTGACCAAAGACATAGTCTCGAACTGTTCTTCGTTGTCGGGCTCATGGCGGAT
Organism: Vibrio glycogenivorans; assembly: GCF_051660965.1. NCBI lineage: Bacteria > Pseudomonadati > Pseudomonadota > Gammaproteobacteria > Vibrionales > Vibrionaceae > Vibrio > Vibrio glycogenivorans. The sequence goes on from NZ_JBPVIS010000018.1 coordinate 48,621, forward strand.
CAGCACTTTTTGCCAGTCTTGGCCTCGTTCGGTAACTAGGGTTAGGGTAAGTGTGCGCTCACAAAGCGCCGACCAGTCAGCGCTTTGTGCATGAAAAATAAACGGCAGTGACATCTGTACTCCATTGAAACTGAGTGAACTGCCCTGACTATATCGCCGTGCCAGAGAGAATAATGATTATGGCGATAACTCTGTGCACGGCTTTGCGTTTTGCGCAGCTCTAGCGCGCTACTTCTCCCAGTTGTTGCTGCTCAAGCTGGTTGAGTGCCTGCTGATACATTAGCCAAGCACAGATACCAGCGAGAATATTGCCGACAAAGGCGCCATAAAATAGCCCTTGGATACCGCCCCATTGTGCTCCTAGCCATAGGCAAGGCAAAAAGAAGGCAAATAGGCGCAAAGCCGAGATAGATAGGGCGCGGTAAGAGCGACCTATCGCGTTGGCACTTGAGACCATCAGCATGCAGATTCCAAGCGGTCCTAGACTCAAAGGCACGATATGCAGATGCCAGATCAGGATCTGCTCAACACCGCCCTCTTCACTGGTCATCAAATCCGCCAGCGGCACCGCTAGTAGGTAGGTGATGATGGCAATGATCAACTGAAAAACAAGGATAAATATCGCCGCTATCTTGGTTAGCTCACGTATTTCCGCGTAGTTTTTCGCTCCACGTAATCGGCCAATCATTGGCGGCATGGACATCGTGAGAGCGAGGACTACAACGATAGCAAAGAACTCATAACGCGAGCCCAGCGCCCATGCAGCAACAGCAGCGGTGCCAAAGCCTGCCAGCAGTTTTGTGGCTAACATCGAGGAGAGTGGCGGCAGTAGCTGACTGATCATTGCCGGGCCCATGATATTCGTTAGGGCGCGAATGCTTTTGCCCACATCGAGTTCATGCCAATCAAAACACATCCACTCCTTGGCAATCACCCGAGGGGAGACAATGATGATACCAATGCCAAAGGCAATGATGGTCGCGATGGCTGCCCCATTAATGCCCATATCCAGGGTGAAAATAAAAATCGGGTCTAACACCAGGTTGAGCAAGCTGGTGATCATCATCATGCTCCCAGGTAGCAAGGTATTGCCATTGGCTCGGCATAGACTGTAGAGAAAATACAGCACTGCGCCCGTCCAAGAGCTAATTAACCACCAGATCCAGTAGCTGTCGATGATCGGCATAATGCTGTCGGGGGCGCTCAATGCGCCGAGAATTGGCCCGCGTAGCAGATAGGCAATCACACCGAACAAGGCGATCCCAACACTACCTAGCACGATGATTAGCCCACCGAGCTGCTGGGCATAACGGGTTTGCCCAGCACCTAGTGCGGTTGAGATCACCGCCGTGGTTGCAATCCCAAGACCGACCTGCAGGCCAATGATCACCATTTGAATGGGTAGAGTGAACCCCTGTGCTGCAAGAGGTAAAACGCCGAGCTGACCAATAAAGGCACTGTCGATCAGCTGAAAACTCATGAGAGAGAGCACGCCAAACAGCATTGGCCAGGTCATTTTGTACAGCTGTTTGGCGAGTTTGTTACGATTGGTTTTGTTCATTATCAGATTCATCAAATTGATCGGCGTAGCCCTTAGGTGGCGGTGTCCAGCCGCGCTCAGAGTGCGAGTGCTTATCGCTGCGATCATGGGACATTTCGGTGATTATTTGCGCTTCTACTTGGCGGAAGAGCTCGAGATAGTTGTTGTCGTAGCGTTCGCCTTCAGAGCCGCCCTGCCAAGCGGCGAAGAGTATATCAAACTTGTTGCTCTCTACTCGCTGATAGGTCGCTTTTTGTTGTTCTGCGAGGAAAGGATGCATGCCGATGGTTTCAAGCGCTTTACCGCCAATCGCCAGCGCTGAGTGGAAGGTCTCAGATTCCACGATATCGGCCCCTGCTTCTTTGAGCTCGTAGCCATGCCCGCGATCGAATGCTCGGGCAATAATCGTCACACTCGGATAGGTGTGTTTGACGTAATGCACCAGCTCAACGGCTCGCTCACGATCATCAATCGCCACCACTAATGCTTTGGCATGCTCGATGCCTGCAGTATGAAGCAGATCGGGACGGGTGGCGTCACCATAGAAGGTCTTAGTGCCAATGGCACGCATGTTTTCGACTTGGCTTGCTTCGTGATCGAGCACCACGGTTTCCACACCGTTGGTGGTCAGCAAGCGATTGACGATCTGACCGAAGCGACCGATACCGGCAACAATAACTGTGCCTTGGTCATCGATGCTGTCGGCTTCTTGTTGATTAGACTGCTCTTCAAAGCGCGGCAAAATTACCTTGTCGAACAAGATAAACAGCCCTGGGGTCAAGAACATCGAGATCGCCACCACCAGTGAGAGGGTTTGAGCTAAGTCGAACGGCAAGACATTGTTTTGCAGCGAGAAGCTGAGCAGAACAAAGCCGAACTCACCGGCTTGGGCCAAGCTGAGGGTGAATAGCCAGCGGTTACTGCCTTTGATACGAAAGATCATCGCAAGGATAAACAAAACCAGTGCTTTGAGCAGCATCACACCGAGGGTGAGTGACATAATGCCGGCGAACTCGCCAAATAGGATTGAGAAGTCGATGCCCGCACCGACGGTGATAAAGAATAAGCCGAGTAACAGTCCCTTGAATGGCTCGATGTTGGACTCTAACTCATGGCGGAACTCGCTGTTAGCAAGGACCACCCCAGCGAGGAAGGTACCAAGTGCAGGGGAGAGCCCTACCAGGCTCATTAACGCGGCGATACCAATTACCAACATTAGCGCGGTGGCGGTGAAGATTTCTCTTAATCCAGAATCGGCGACAAAGCGGAACAGGGGACGACTTAAGAAATGCCCACCAACCACGACGGTGACTATCGAGGCGATGATCACCAAGCCGTACGCCCAGCCAGGCAAATTGGCGACGAGAGAGAGTTCCTCATGGTGGTCGGCGGCGTGAGCCGCTGCAGATTGTGCAGCGGCCACTAACTCGGGCAAAGCAAGCAATGGGATAAACGCCAACATGGGGATCACAGCGATATCTTGAAACAGCAGTACGGAGAAGGCGTTGTTGCCCCCCTCAGTCTTGGTTAAGCCTTTCTCGCTAAAGGTTTGCAAGACGATAGCGGTTGAAGAAAGGGCAAAGATAAGACCTATGGTCAGCGCTATTGACCAAGGCTGACCAAGTAGCATGGCAATGCCAGTGACTGCCGCGGCGGTCAAACCGACCTGCAGACCACCAAGGCCAATCAGCCTATTGCGCATCGACCAAAGCATCTTAGGCTCAAGCTCGAGACCGACAAGAAACAGCATCATGACCACACCAAATTCAGCAAAGTGCTGAATCGTCGTCGTTTCTTCGCCCACGAGGCCAATGATGGGGCCGATAACCACTCCAGCAATCAGATAACCTAGCACGGATCCAAGGCCAAGCCGCTTGGCCAAGGGTACTGCAATCACCGCTGCAATAAGATAGACAAACGCCTGTAAAAACAGTCCAGTCATGCCTGCTCCTCCTTGCTAAGCTGTTCTACTAACGCATTAATGGTCTCGAGGTGCAAAGTGTTATCTGCACTGATTTTGCCGGTAAGAAGGCCATGGAGCAGGGTTTTGTATTGCTGCACATGTGCCGCGATCCGCCCTTCTTCTTGGGCGGTACGTGAACCAAACAAAGTAAAAGGAGGTAAATACTGCATACAGGTAAGGCGAGCCATCTGCTCTAAGGGTTGCAGGAGCTCTTTGATTGTATAGTGGTTGTAGCCATCTTGTTGGTAAGCGTCTTGTTTCCCACCTGCGGTTAATGCACAAAGAAACAGTTTACCATCGAGTGCCTTACCCTCTTTACCGTAGGCAAAATTGTATTCCAACACCAGATCCTGCCACTCTTTGAGGATCGCCGGTGTGGAGTACCAGTAAAGAGGAAACTGGAAAATGATCACATCATGATCGATCAAGCGCTTTTGCTCACGATCAATATTGATGTTGAAGCGAGGATACTCAGCATAAAGATCGACCGTAGTGACGCCTTGTGTTTGTTTGGCCTGGCGAAACAATGGCCGGTTGGCCTCGGAGCGGTGTTGTGAAGGGTGTGCGTAGAGCACCAGTACACTTTTGTTATCCATATTGACCTTGTTGTTTTGAGATTCAATATCATACGAAGCAGTTATTCGAGTATAGGACAGGTCTGGTATTGAGCTACTCGATGTTGATTTTCGTATTATCTGGTGCTGCTGTTTCGCGGTCGTTGGGGCTCGAGAGGGGCCTTATCATGGGCTCGTGGGAGTTTCAGTGTAAGAAATCGTGTCGTCACAGAAATTCTGTGTCGGTCACATCGGGATTGGGGAAATAGACCATACTAAAGGTAGGTCTAACGCCCAAGTTGGGAAAGGAGGGCTTATGAAAAACGAATTAGACTCAACCAAGATTTTGCACGCCTATGAGAAAATTATGGCAAACGGCTCACCCACTGAGCATGGAAAAATCTACGAGGGTGTTGAAGCATTTTCAGATTATGACGGTTACAACATCTATCTGCGCGGCAATGGGGTAGAGCTTAGCGTCGGCTTCCACAACACGTATCACCTTGAGTATGATCAGTCACACCTAAAAGAGAGCTTCCTAAAAAAACTCGCGTTACTGGCTAAGTAAGCGTGATTTTTGGTCAAACAAAAAAGAGCGCTGCAGGCAGCGCTCTATGATTAATTAATCCTCAGCAACCGAATCGGTCGCCGTTGCTGGATATATCGATGCATTGGTGCGAAACGCTCCATTAAGGGTATGGAAGCGTTTGCGAGAGCGTGCAAGGCGGATGTATTTCAACCAAGTACGCTCGAGCTTGCTATTCGCCAGGGTCGGGTCTTGCAACATATCAATAAAATGCTGCTCTTCACTGCTTTGCGGCACAAGCTCACCACTTTCTAAGCCTATCAGGGTGTCGCCAAATTGGATCAATAGTTCCTCTTCAGCAAGCGTAAAGTCGCCTGACTTTGCAAATCCACGTGGAAATTTTTTGTTATCGTAAAAACGTTTTTTGCCGTAGCGAAACTGAGTTTCTGACATGGTGACCTCAATGTGTAACTTTTTTATTTATATCGGACAGGGACTCTTGGGTATGTCCGGCCAACTTTTTGATATTACCGACTGAGATTATTGGGCATTGGTGAGGAAGTACCAAAAACCGCGTCCTTGCAGTCTGGGTATATAATCTGTTTGAACTTAATGTCATTTTTATTTCAAGCAAATGGTACAGCTGCAAAAAAGAGAGCCACTTCGCAGAAAGTTTTGTTTGGCGTCAAACACTGTGCGCTATGACGCCTCAAATGGAGTTAACTAGAACAGATAGCTGTTCATACTTAGGTGGACTAAGATGCTGGCAATGTAACCAATGGCGATCACTGGCGCCCAGCGCAAGTGGCCGAAAAAGGTATATTGACCATGAGCGGCTCCCATTAATGCAACCCCCGCCGCAGAGCCAATGGAGAGCAAACTGCCGCCAACTCCGGCGGTGAGGGTCACGAGTAGCCAGTTGCCCATTGAAAGCGCAGGATCCATGGTCAAGACGGCAAACATCACCGGAATATTGTCCACGATCGCAGAGAGCACACCAACCATCACATTAGCCCAGATAGGATCCCACTGGGTGTACATGATCTCTGACGCCAAGCCCAGATAACCAAGTAAGCTTAAGCCACCGACACACATCACCACGCCATAGAAAAACAGCAAGGTATCCCACTCGGCATGTGAGACACGGCGAAAGACATCAAACGGCACAACCGAGCCCAGGCGCTTAAGCGCAAGATCATCACGATTAGCAATCGCTTGTGCTGCCTTGCGTGATAAAGAGGCGCGCAGGGTTCGACGCAGATAAAAACCAAAGAACTGCAGGTACGCCAATCCCATCATCATGCCGATAACCGGCGGAAAGTGCAGGACGGCGTGAAAAGCCACTGCGGTGGCGATAGTGAGAATAAACAAGCCGACGATGCGGCGCGCACCACGCTTGAGTTCGACTTCATGGTAAACCGTATTGGGTTGGGTATTGGGAACAAAGAACGACATGATCAGTGCAGGGAGTAGATAATTTACCACCGAAGGAATGAACAGCGGCATAAACTCGGAGAACGCCACATGCCCGGCTTGCCATACCATCAAGGTGGTGATGTCACCAAATGGGCTGAATGCCCCACCAGCATTGGCAGCCACGACAATATTAATGCAAGCGAGGTTGACGAAGCGCTTGTTATCACCGGCCACCTTCATCACCACCGCACACATCAATAAGGCGGTGGTTAGGTTGTCGGCTATCGGTGAGATAAAGAAAGCCAAAACCCCGGTAAGCCAAAATAAAGTCTTAAAATTAAAGCCTTTACCCACCATCCAAGCCTGCAAGGCATCAAAAAGGTTACGCTCTTCCATCGCATTGATGTAGGTCATCGCCACAAGCAGGAACAACAGCAGTTCGGCATATTCAAGCAGGTTATGCTCAAGCGCCGAGTGCGCCTGCTCTGCCACACCATGCTGGGTATAGACGTAGCCAATGATCGCCCAAATCAGACCCGCGGCAAGCAGCACAGGTTTGGACTTTCTCAGCTCCAAATACTCCTCAAGCATCACCAGAGCATAGGCAATAGCAAAAATGATCAAACAGGCATAACCCACTCCCGATTGAGTTAAGTTAAGGGCACTGCTCGATGAAGCAGAGACAGAGTAAGACACGAACAGCAACGGCACAAACAGGGCGTAGGCTTTCATTGATTCCTCCGGGAACAACGGGGTCTATTGTTTGCGCAAAGTCTAGTCGGTTTCTTGGAAGTTTGGCGTGATCTTAAACTAGGGGCGGGGTTCGGGGACGGGCTAGGCCCTTCGAGGAGCGAGGAGTTACGGTGAAGAAAAACGTAGTCTACAAAACAAAATCTAACGAGAAAAATAGAGGGTATCAATAAAAAATGAATTCTATGTTAACTCAATTAGTTCCAGTATGCGCTTACCCCTCGCTCCCCGAAGCGCAGCGTCCCCGCCCCTCGTACCTAATAAAAAGCCCACCAACACTAAAAGCGCTGGTGGGCTATTTTTCAAAAGATAATCAGGCGATTATTTAGTAGCTTCTGCAGGCACAAAGTGAACCTCTTCTTCTTTCTCCCCAGCGTGTGGGTCGTTGAAGCGTTCTTTGTCGAGTGCACCTTCAGAGTTTGCAACGATAACCGATGCCGCGCTGTCACCTGTGATATTGACTGCCGTACGGATCATATCCAGTAGACGGTCAACACCCATGATCAGTGCAATACCCTCTAGCGGTAGTCCGACTTGGTTAAGAACCATGGCAAGCATGATCAGGCCAACACCTGGAACGCCCGCGGTACCGACAGAGGCTAGAGTCGCGGTCAAGATAACCGTGATGTAGTCACCCATGCTCAGGTCAATGTTGAACGCTTGCGCAATAAAGGCAGTTGCTACGCCCTGCATGATGGCTGTGCCGTCCATGTTCACGGTTGCACCTAGAGGCACTGTGAACGATGCTACGCGGTTTTTCACGCCCAGACGGTTCTTAACGGTTTCTAGCGTGACTGGGATCGTTGCGTTTGATGATGCCGTTGAGAAGGCAAACATGATCGCATCTTCCATTTTACGTAGGAAGGTGACTGGGCTCAGACCGGTCAGTGACTTAAGCAGCACGCCGTAAGTAACCAGCGCATGCAGTAGCAAGGTACAGGTTAGCACTAGGAAGTAGCCTGCTAGGTTCCAGATAGCATCAAGACCAAGACCTGTGAACAGCTTCGCCATGAGGAAGAACACACCAAATGGAGCGATGTTCATCAGCAGCGCAACCAGCTTCATGATCACTTCGTTAAGATCAGAGAAGACAGACGCGATACGTTTACCTGGCTCACCAGCAGCGCTGATGGCAATACCGAATAGGATTGCGAATACGATGATCTGTAGCGTGTTACCCTGCGCCATCGATGCGATTGGGTTTTTCGGGAACATGTTGATGATCACCTGACCCAGAGACGGAGCTTCAGCCGACTGGAAAGTGCTCGCTGCGGCAAGGTCAGCGCCAGCGCCTGGCTGGAACACGGTACCCATGGTCAGTGCCAGCGTAATAGCTACTGCGGTGGTGATCAGGTAGAAAGCGAGGGTTTTACCGCCCATACGGCCAAGGGTGGTAATGTCCTGTAGTGAGCTGGTACCGCAAACAAGAGAAACAAAAATGAGTGGTACGACCAGCATTTGCAAACTGGAGATGAAGATCTGGCCGCCTACTTCGAACAGGCCATTGACAAGGTATTCGTGAACAAAGCTGATATCAGCAAGAAAAGTTCGGATAAAAAAGCCAGTCAATACACCGGTAATCATACCGATAATTACACGACTGGTAAGCGACATTGGTTGCTTGGTATTCATTGTGAACACTCCCTATAGTTTTTTCTTTGATTCATTCAAAGCGGCTTGAGGTTAACAGCAGTTTATGCCGAAACGAGTGACAGAAAAAAAAGATGTGACCTGTGTCATAGAAAAAATGCCACATTTTACACTGAGAGAATGGCTTATTTACTGTTTTTTAAAATAAAAAACAGTTTTTAAACGTGATTTTTTGTATTGATAACAAATAGCGAGGCTTTTTGTCGTTTTTGACGGTTTGTTTCGCTTAAAAAATAGCGATAGTGAGGTAATAAAATTAACGCCACAGTGCCACATTTGAAGAGAAGAGTAAGCGACCATTTAGAGCAATGAATACGATTTTATATTTAATAAAATCATATATTTAAATTGGCATTGGTGCCGGGTGAGTAGCGTGCTTCGAAGAATTACTTGCGGTCGTCTCGTTTACGCAGCAAAGAGTGGGGCATTGATTAATCCTCTAGCCCCATTCTTTACTATTCATTAATCACAGATCGGTTATGTAGAGGCACTGGTTTACTCTAGCCCCGGAACGCAGTGTAACTCGCTCCCCGTCCCTTGTTTATTCTTTAGTGCCGCCAAGGCCTCATCCATGGAGTTGACAATGGCATGGCCGAGGCTCTTTACTTCGGTACAGGGCTCGACTAAGTCTGGAATCTGATAGGTCAACATATCGGCGGAAACCGCTGCCCTCACGCCGTTATTGGAGTCTTCGAACGCAATACACTGCTCTGGTGCGACTCCCAATCGCTTGGCCGCTAATAGGTAGATATCCGGCTGGGGCTTACTCTGAGCGACCTCACACCCAGTGGTGATGTTGTCAAAGTAGTGAGTTAAGCCAGCAAGCTCTAGCTTGATCAATGCCACCTCTTTTTGGGTTGAGGTCGCGACCGCGCACGGGATATCTTGAGACTTCAACCAGTCAAGCATCGCAATCACGCCAGGACGCACGGGGATGGCCTCGTGTAACACCACGGCGTTGTAGCGTTTACGCCACTCATTGTGGAGCAATTGGTAGTCGATATAAGGGGCGTAACCATCGGTTAGGATCTGATTGATGCGCTGGGCATTGCAGCCAATTATCGATAAATAGACCTCCCTAAGAAAAGGGACATCGACCGCTTGGCACGCCTGTTGAAAGACACGCATACAGACCTGCTCGGTGTCGAGCAAGAGTCCATCCATATCAAAAATAGCAGCTTGAGGATTCATGAGTAACAAATAGCTTGGTTTAGTAGGCCGGTATAGTCTCATATTCGATGATTTCAGCTCAAGCCGCTAGGCTCAGTCATTCAAAGAAAAGCTCAAGCGACTAACTCATGCGATTAGAAAGCGGCATCGACTTGAAAATGCATCGCTTGCTTAGTGTATGGGTGCTCAAAGCTTAGGCTTTCAGCATGCAGATAGAGGCGCTCCGCTGGCTGACCGTAAAGGGTATCACCCAAGATCGGGCTATCAAACCCATCTTGGTGTGCACAATGGACCCTGAGCTGATGAGTACGACCCGTGTGTGGATACAAATATAAAGTTGTACCACTACTATCCTGGTGTTTGATTTCCCAAGTGGTGTGAGCGGGCTTACCGTGCTCAAAGCACACCAACTGGCGTGGGCGGTCATTAGGATCACCACGCATTGGTAGGTGGATTTCACCATGCAGGGAAGACACCGCTGCGGCTATCTTAGCGATGTAACGCTTGCTCACAGAGCGTGAGATGAACTGCTTTTGCAGACTTTTGTTAGCACGGCGAGTCAGGGCAAAAACCAGCAAGCCAGAGGTTGCCATATCGAGGCGATGGATCACAAAAGGCCCCTCAACATCACTAAACTGCTGCTGCAGCCGCGTGTACGCTGAGTCTTTGATGTGCTTACCCGGCACCGAGAGGAAATTAGCCGGTTTATTGACCACCACGATGGCATCATCTTGATAGAGAATATCGAGCTCTTGGTCTTTTGCTGGGTTGGTGAGCAATGGATTGTCATCCACCTCAAGCCCCTCAAGCATATGCGACAAGATGGGGTGGCATTTACTTTGACATGCAGGATAGAACTGCCTGTGCTTACGGATCTCAGATTTTGGTGACTCTCCCCACCAAAACTCGCCAAGCGCAATCGGCGTGAGCTGATTTTGGTAGGCAAAATGCAATAGTTTAGGCGCCGCGCACTCTCCTGATCCTGCGGGCGGTACTGGATTGCTAGTCGAAGCAAAGATATCCACCAGATCACGCTGCTCTAGGCGCGCATTAAGAAACCGATAGTGGCGAAACAACTGATGCTGGAGTCGGTTAGATAGGGTTGCGCGCTGCTGCTTAAGCTCTTCAATTTCAGAGACTTTACTGTTAAGCAGGCTGCTAACTTGTTCTATTTTTGATTGCCAGCGCCCCTTGAGGTGTTTAAGCGCATTTTTATCAGCGACGCTCTGTTTACCGAGTTGTTGGTTCAGCTCGTTAAACTGTTCTGTGCTCAGCGGTGGTTGCATTGCTAGCGAGGCTTGGCGACGTTGTTTTCGCTCTGCACGGCGCTGGACGGTTTCGAGTCTCAACGCTTCAATCTCTTGGCCTGCTTGCTGCTCGATGATATGCAACTGTTGCTTGAGCTCCGGCAGGGCAATGTCTTGCTGGGCACTTGTGAGTGCTGCGGTCACCGCATTTATTTCGACCATCTCTTGGCGAAAGAAGCCTTCACGACTGAGCATATCGAACACTGGTGGGACAAAGCCAAGGTGGTGATTGCTATCGTCTATTTTCCCCGAAAATCCAGCCAGATAACCCAATTCACCATGCTGATTTCTTACCACCAGAACACCGAACATTTTGCCTGTTCCTGGTGTGTTGTTCAGACCAAATTGATGAGTAAACGGTGAGCGGGGCTGCTCGAGTGTCTGCATAAGTTGTTCTGCCGCCAGGACCGCCAGTGGATGCGGCTGGTAAAAGAAAGGAAAGGTAAATTTCTCTGGTAGTCCCAGATGATCAACGGATTGCTGAAAACGATGAAAGCAAGACATAAAAACGCTGCAGGTTGTGAAAGTCGGGCAAGTTTACTCCAATTAAAGGCGGAGTCCAGTGGCTATACCCAAGCAAACTCTGAAGTCTGCATCTTGAGGTCACTTGGGGATAAACTTAGGTACTAAAAACTTACAGTATAGCTAGTCAAAATAGTCAATGTTTGAGACGAGTATTTATTACTTTTGGCTTATATGTATCAATAAATAGAAATAGGCTGATCCAATCTTTCAGAATGATGACGTTCTCTCCGCTTGCGCTGGCTCACTGTGCTTCTTTTATAGTGGTCCAAAGCAGAATTGCTGAAAAGAAGTATAAGGACATCGAGCGAACAGGGTAGAACGGGGATGTGGTCGTGGACAAAAATAGTGCCGAAATAAAGGCAATGCTGGTGGCCAGTGATGGGCTGCAGTCCAGTTTGCTCAAGGATTCAATCGAGCAGCACCTAGCGGTTGCTATTAACCTCATTGATCCCGAACAACTGCTGACGCCCCAGGTCCAGCAGCAAATAAAAACGATGGATTTGGTGATTATCGACTATCCGGCGATGTCGGAGGAGCTTATCGAGCAGTATGATGCAATCAAAGAGCGGCTGGCACTTTGTGATAAAGAAGTCTTGCTCAACACCCCCCAGGATGTATCGCATAACCAGTTGTTGGATTGGCCGAATCTGGTCGGGCTTTTTTACGCATCCGATACCCTCGAGCGGCTGGTCTATGGTTTCAAACGAATCCTGCAAGGCGAGTTATGGATGAGCCGTCGTTTGCTTGCGGAATACATCCATTTTTATCGCGATCGGCAGCGACTGATCAAAACCAGCCCCAGCTTTGCGACCTTAACTAAGCGCGAGCAAGAGGTGATTAAACTGCTTGGTGATGGCGCATCCAATACGCAGATTGCCGAGGCCCTTCACGTCAGTGAGAACACCGTTAAGGCGCATCTGCACAACACCTTCAAAAAGCTCAAGGTAAAAAATCGCCTTCAAGCCCTGATTTGGGCGAAAAACAACATCTCAAACAGCGAATATGTTTGATTTTGTTTCGCATGCGAAAGAGGCGAGAAGCGAGATCGCTTTGCTGCGAGAGGCGAGGGCGGTGGTGGAAGCTCCTCGACTCTCGGATAGTCATATCTATTTACGCAGCGCCAGTAGAGCCACTTTGTTTTAGTCGTAGACTGTTGGGATTGGCTGGCGTTTGTGTTGGGTGATTTGGTAGATATGGATCAGCGCTTGTTTTGCTTCGTCGCTGACCGGTTTGCCTTCTAGGAAGTCATCAATCTGATCATAACTAAGATTCAGGGCCTCTTCGTCAGCTTTTTGTGGGCTGAGTTCCTCTAGATCGGCGGTTGGGGTTTTCTTCACCAATAGTTCTGGGGCGCCGAGGCTTGCCGCGAGTTGGCGTACTTGGCGTTTACTTAGGCCAAACAGCGGGGCAAGGTCGCAGGCACCATCACCAAACTTGGTGTAAAACCCCGTGATATTTTCCGCTGAATGGTCAGTACCTAGTACCAGTCCACCCACATAGCCCGCGATCTCGTACTGGGCAACCATACGGGCACGTGCTTTAACGTTGCCTTTGACAAAATCAATCTTAGCTGGGTCTTGTGGTAGCAGGCCGGTTCCCTCTAGTGCTGTGTGCGTCGCAGCATGAATGCCATCGACACCCGCCTTGATATTCACCGATACAGAGTGTGAAGGCTGGATAAAGCTCAGTGCTAACTGTGCTTCGTCTTCATCTTTCTGTTCACCATATGGCAGGCGAACGGCAATAAATTGGTAAGTCTCAGAATCATGCTCTTGATTTAGCTCATCCACGGCAAGTTGTGCCAAGCGGCCACAAGTGGTCGAGTCAATGCCACCACTGATGCCGAGCACAACAGCTTTACAGCCAGATTCGATAAGCTTTTGTTTGATAAAGTTGACGCGACGCGTGATCTCAAAATCAACGTCAATCTCAGGTAGGACGCGCATTTCTTCGCGGATCTGTTGTTCCATTGCTATTCCCTTGATTCCCACATATACCTAGAAGGCTACAACGCACTAGTACAGATGGCATGCGCCACAGCGATTCAGGTATAAAAATTGAAGTAACTCGTAGTATGATAAGCCAATTTATTGCCCCAAGTCACTCGGTGTTGGCGAACTTGATGACTTTTTTCGAGCGGTGGAATTGCTTGACTGGTATCACTGCTGCGCCATGACTTGCTGACCTTAATGAATGTTGATTGTATGAATAAGAAAGTGGCGCTTTTTGGTAGCGCGTTTAACCCGCCTAGTCTAGGTCACAAGAGTGTGATTGAATCCTTACTCCATTTCGATCAAGTGTGGCTGGTCCCAAGCATCGCGCACGCCTGGGGGAAATCTATGCTGGACTATTCGAAACGCTGCGAATTAGTCGATGCTTTTATTTCGGATCTGGGACAGGCGAAGATCGTGCGCTCGACGATAGAAGAGAGCTTGCATCAACCAGGAGAGAGCGTCACCACATTTGCGGTTCTAGAAGCCCTATCTGCGCAGCATCCAGATATCGACTTCACCTTTGTTTTGGGCCCGGACAACTTGTTTAATTTTGCCAAGTTCTACCGCGCTGAAGAGATTGTTAAGCGCTGGTCGGTGTTGGCTTGTCCTGAGAAACTCGCAGTTCGCAGCACAGACATTCGCCATGCCATTGCGCAGGGGCAGCCAATAACGCATTTAACCACGCTAAGCGTTACACGATTGCTAAAGAATATTCAATTTTAGTCGATTAATAACTAGACTTACTGCGCAGTTGAAGCACGTTTTATTGATTTGTGCTAGTCAGTTTATGATATTGTTATTAATTGTCGTTTTTAAGATCTTGTTACTAGGCTTTTTTTGGGGTTGGGAATTATATGTTTACGGGAAAACCATCTCTCGTTGTCATTTTAGCTTTGGGGGTAATCAGCGCCCAGACACAGGCGTGTGATCTGTTTGATAATCGCTACCCCGCCCACGTCAATCACGGTGTGGACTCTGTCGTGATGAAAAACCCTGGAGTTTGCTTTTCGGTAAAAGACGGAATGGATTATGTTGCCAATACCTTCTCCGCCCTTAGAGTGAAACCAGGCAGTAGCCAGTTTGATGTCGGTACGTCCTATTGGGATCAATGGCTTATCTCAAGCGAGTATGCCCCATTTTTGACTCAACGCCTGTCGAATAACTACTTTGGTGTTGGGGTGTGGCTGCCGGAAGAGTTAGAGCAAGATGTTCACCTGATGACCTACGAGGAGTGGCTGATGAGCCATGGCCTGCAATTTAGCTTTGGCATTGGTGATAAACGAGCCGGAGAGCCACGCCTTAGGTTCGACTATCGCTGGCACGAAAGCTATCAAGGCGATATCTTTATGCAATTTGAAATCCCAATCGACTAACACTTCATTTCCTGCGAGCGTCGATGGGCGACCACTTTCCTCTGCGCTCAAGCTCGGGCATGCTGCAAATAGTTTTGCATCAACCCGCCAGCTAGTCAGGTCGCCTCCAGTTAGATATTTGTTTGCTTCAACGCAGATTTTACCATCGATTTCCCACTCAAGATTCACCGCTTCGGCCAAGGGTCGCGCTGGTTACTGGCGGTCGCCACCCCACTCATATGACTAAAGCACCGACAAAAAAGGTGAATAAGTTAGAAAACAGTGATAAAAAACAGAGAGTTCTGGTCTGATATCATACCCAAGTGGCCTCAAATACCTTCTTGGATATCGGTATTTCTGTTTTAGGGGATAGAAGCGATGACGCTATCAATTTGGTTTTCATTATTTTTGGTTTGCTTGTTAGGGGCAATGTCGCCGGGGCCGAGCCTCGCTATGGTGGCAAAGCACAGTTTAGCAGGGGGACGCATCAACGGCCTGGCGACCGCTTGGGCACATGCGATAGGCATTGGTTTTTATGCCATGATCACCATCACCGGCCTCGGTGTCCTGCTTGAACAAGCACCAGTGGTGTTTAAAATCATCACCTTACTGGGTGCTGGCTATCTTGCTTATCTAGGCTGGAACGCGCTGCGCTCCAAGGGCGGAGTGGTAGAAAAGCTCGATAAAGGGCAGCCGACATCCACCTGGCAGGCGGCGCGAGAAGGGCTGATGATAGCGCTGCTCAGTCCGAAAATTATGGTGTTTTTTACCGCACTATTTAGCCAATTTGTCGCTCTGGCAGACTCACTTGCCAACCATGCGGTGATCGTCCTGACGCCTTTAATTGTCGATGGCCTTTGGTATACCTTGATTACTTTACTCCTTTCTAGCGCGGCGCTATTAGAGCGAGTGCGCTCTCGTGCACAGTTGATTGACCGTCTCACCGGTGTGGTGTTGATCGCACTCGCGGTCCGGGTTGTGGCGACGCTTTGAATCACCCCATAGCAATAGAGAACACAGCTCAAAGAGCAAAAATCAAGGAGACAACTATGATACGTCTGGCCGTTATCGGTACCAACTGGATTAGCGATCGCTTTGTTGCGGCAGCGCTAAAAAGTGGTGAGTATACGCTTTCTGCGGTTTACTCGCGCAAATTAGCCAGTGCCAAGCAGTTTGGGCAAAAATATGCGGCAAACTATTACTTTGATTGTCTTGAGTCTCTAGCTGCAAGCGCAGAGGTGGATGCGGTTTACATTGCCAGCCCCAACTCGCTGCATGCCTCTCAGGCCATGATCATGATGCGTGGGGGTAAGCATGTCATGGTTGAAAAGCCGATGGCCTCGAATGTCCGTCAGGTGGAGCAGATGTTTGAGGTGGCCAAGGCCCACAACGTGGTGTTGTTTGAGGCTTACATGGCACCATTTACCCCAAACTTTCAGGTTGCTAAGCAGGCGGTTGAGAGCATTGGAACGGTGCGATTGGCTCACCTCAGTTATTGCCAATACTCTTCTCGCTACCAAAAATATCTCGACGGAGAAAACCCCAATACGTTTAACCCTGAGTTCTCCAATGGCTCGATCATGGATATTGGTTACTATTGCGTGGGTGCGGCGGTGGAATTATTTGGTGCACCTGATACCATTCACGCCAGTGCACACCGCCTTGACTCTGGTGTCGATGGTAGCGGCAATGTTATTTTGTCCTATCCTCAGTTTAATGTCGTGCTCTCCCACTCTAAAACCTGTGATGCGCAGACACCGAGTGAGATTCAGGGAGAATCGGGTAGTGTACTGATTGAGATGGTGTCGTTTGGCCGTCGTGTCGAGCGCATCCGCCGCGGTGGAGAGAGAGAGGATTTGACCGTGGCACAGGACGATAACCCGATGCTGTATGAGGCGCAGGTGTTTGCCCATCAAGTCACGAATAACAAGATGACAACCGAGTATATCGAGCGATCTCTGCTGGTGGCTCGAGTCATTACCGACATTCGCCATCAGACCGGGGTGATCTTCCCGGCAGATAGCCAATAGCAATTTAAGAGAAACATATGCAAGCAGAAGTTAAATGGATTGAGGACTTTAAGTTCTTGGGACAGTCTCAGTCTGGCCACTCCGTGGTGATGGATGGCAATGGTGGGGCAACGGCGCCAAGCCCGATGGAGATGGTGCTGATGGCCGCAGGTGGCTGTAGCTCCGTTGATATGGTCGACGGATTAAAAACAGCGCAGCAAGCGGTCACTGACTGTGTGGCAAGCCTAAGTACAGAGCGTCGCGACACCGCGCCGCGTATTTTCACCAAGGTCAATATTCACTTTGCCGTGAAAGGTGACCAGCTTGACCCAAGCATTGTCGAAAAAGTGGCCGCAGACTCATTAGAGAAATATTGCTCAGTCTGTTTAATGCTGGGTGAAGGGGTCGAGATGACGCACAGCTGGGAGATCGTGGAGTAATTATGCAGCACAACGAATTTGAACAACTGGTTAAACAGCTTTGCCAACTTGCTGATTTGCCTAGCGCACTCAACGCCCTTAAGGTCGTTGAGGATAAGGATGTTGCAGAGGCGGCGCAAGGCCTGACCGGGCAGTTTGCACTGGCTGAGGTAGAGGGTGAGCAGCGCATCTATCATGTGACCACGCAGGCCGACGACGGAGGGAACGAGCAAGAGTATGTCGAGCATGTGATGAACGAAGGCGATGATATCATCCGCTTTGTTGCCTGGTTCTTTGACAGTCAGTTTGAGGTTAAGGCGAAAGAGACTTATCAAGCTGCGGGTAAGACATATCGTCAGCCTAAACGGTAAAAACAGGGGCGGGGAGCGGGGTTCACTTCGTTCCGAGGTGCGAGTGGTCGGTAGCTAGAGTTTAGGCTTGTGCCTTTGTTCATTGTTCGAACTCGCAATAACAGCCCTCAAGTTGATATGCAATTTCATAAAAATGTGACCTGGGTCTTGTTTTGTGCTTTTTGTGGCGTATAATTCGCCGCGATTTGAAAGTTAATTACAATTCAAGAGGCAAGACGATGACAGGTCACAATGAACTGGGTTCGGTTTACATTAACCACCAGATTGCCAAGCGCATTCTTGAAGAGTCGTTTTACGGTGCGGCCACTGCAAAAGTGAAAAAGCCATCAGTGCTTAAACGTCTATTCAAGAAAGCCAGCAAGTAGTGGTCTATTAGCACCGATGTGCAAATAGCCGCTGAGCTTAAGGTAGAGAAAAGCACAGCGAGGACGGTTGTGGGCAGTTATTCTCCCTTTTGCTTTGGTAGGGAGCTTTCTTTGCCGGAGAGTGTTCTCTGCTGAAGATTAGCGACAAGGATTTTGACCCCGAGAGTTTAGGCTCTCGGGGGTTTTGTCTTTTCTGGGGCTCAGTATTATCAACTACTGGCCTGAGGGGCGATTAAAGCCGTGGACTTATCCTTTTTAGGAGCGAGCTCTCGGTACTCATGATAAAGCTGCAACAACCTTTCGGTTTCCTCATCAAACACACTACGCTTGTCGATTTCATTCGCGACTTTGTTAGCAAACCAGAGTTCATTGTAGAAGTGCAGTTTGAGGTAACACTCGATAAGCAGGCAGGTCGGCACTTTAGCGACATCATCAATAAACGGCAGCACTGCACAGAGCAGGATTTTTTTCGCCTCTTTGTGGCGAGCTTGCTGGTGACGAACCCCGATGACGAACAGCTGTTTATACAGCTCAAGTGAGCGGCGCTGTGGGTGGGATAGGCGTTGATGAGTGAGGTTAAAGACGTCATTCACTTGGTTGGTAAAGTGCTCCCGCTTGTCGGCTACTACAAGTTGTGCAAAGGCTTGCTGCAGGCACTGACCGTACGCCACCATGGCGCTTATCCATGAGATGTCCGCTATCGATAAGGATTTAGCGTAAAGACGGCCGACTTCAATCAATCTATCCCATTTGTTGAGCTCGGTGGCCAGCCTGGCGGCACAAATTGCTCGGCTGCTCAGGCTTGGCGTTTTATCAAAGGCGAGCCTGGCGTAGCGATAGGCTTGGTCATAGTGACCGCTTTCGGTATAGAGCTGGCAGACAAGATCAATGGCTTTAATCGCCAGCGGATTATCGCGAACATAGTCCTCAGCCAGGCTTAGGGCTTGTGTAATATCCCCTTGATTGGCTAGCAGGCGTGCCTTGGCGATCAGCTTTTGTGCATGCACAGGCAGTGGTGAGTGTGTGAGCCAACGGGCAAGGTGTTCCCAGCGTTGTTGAGAGATCAGGGTTTGTAGAATGTAGCTTTCTGCCAACACTGGCGTTGGCGCTCGAGTGACAATCTTGACCAAACTCAACTCATCGTATTGGGATGGGTCTTGCGAGCGCTCCCCAATTAATAGGTCCTCGAGTTGACGCAACGCCAGTTGGTCACGATGAACCTGCATCAAGCGCTTGGAGAGATCGGCGGGTTTAAACGGCTTTTTCATAAAGTGTGGGATCTGATCCGACAGGCCCGTCAACACGGTCTCTTTACTGCTATCGCTTGAAATGAGCAGTAGCCCAGTACTGCGACTGATCAGCTTACGTCGAGAAAAGATGCTCGCCAGTTGAGTCCCTGTGACGGATTGGTCGAGATGGTAATCAAGCAAAATCACGTCGTAGCGGTGCGTACCCACCAGCGAAAGCGCCTCGTGATAATTGGTTGCACTGTGCACTTTTTGGACACCGATCTGTTTGAGCTGCTGCTTAAAGAGGAGGAGTGAGGCATTGCAGTCATCAACAACCAGTACAGATAGGTTTTCCAAGGATTGGTCTTTATTATTGTTAGTCACCAACACCTAGCCCTAAAAATCCCTTTGGTGTTAATAGTATAGGAGGGGGATTGCGATTTCTCCGCAAAAAAACAGCAAAATAATACCCGAATACTCGGGCATTATACGGCGCAATTCATGTTGGCTTGTTAGCTGGCGCGTGAGTCGATATTAACGATATTGTCTGGTGGTGATTGCTCATCACGCTTTTTTAGGTGTGTCTCTAGGTTATCAAAGCCCCCGATATACTCACCATCAAGCCAAATCTGTGGCACGGTTACCGGCGTTTTCTCACCAATAATGGCTTTGACCTCAGGGATCATCCGATAGAGTGCGGCGCTATCACGCACCACATCAAAGTAGGTGTAATCGATGTTGGCCTCATCCAGCGCCTGCTTGGCTTTGACGCAGTATGGGCAGGTCGCCTTACCAAACACAACATTGCCTTTCAGCTCGTCCTGCTGTGCCCACTGAGCGATGATGGATTGTACCAGCACACCGCGATTCAGTGCTTCACCTTGACTGATTATCTTGCCCTCAACCATGATGATGGGGGCATGCCAACCACCAGCCTTGAGCGGCTCCCACCAGTGAGATAACCAATCTTTCGTCTCAAGCTCAATCGGAATACCCGCTAATTCACTCTCAAAGGTGTCTTTAAGGATGTCCTTAGTAAGCGTGCACTCACCACAGGGGATATTGACCTTAAACGGTCCCCAGCTTCCTGCCCAGCGATAGAGGGTGACTTTGATTGGTGTTGGCATGGTGAATTCCTTTTTTATGAGTTGGTTACAGTATAGGAAAGGCGGCGGATGATTTTTATTTCAAAATTTGTTTTTTCGATAGACAAAACACAGGGGCGGGGTGCGGGGACGTTGCACTACGAGGGGCGAGGTTAAAAGAAAAAGGCCGAGCGGGGCTCGACCTTTTGGGTAAGGGATAGTTTGTCAGAACGGGTGTTATGACTGATTAGAAGTCGTAACGAGCACCGATACGTACGCCATTCGCTTCGTCATCGATTTGAGCAAAACGAGCAGCAGCGTAAGTGCGGAAGTTGCTGTTTAGCTTATAAACAGCGCCTAGCTCAAAGTGGTCAACAACGTCGGTTTTCTCGCCGTCTGCATCTTCTTCACTGTTACTGTAGTTTGCTTGAAGAGCAAGAGCTGAAGTTAGCTTGTATTCAGCAGATAGTTCGATAGTAGTGAAGTCTACATCTTCTGAAACTTCACCAAATGAGAAGGTACCCGCAACGTAAAGGTTGTTTAGAGAATATGCAACACCACCGATGAACGCGTTAGCATCTTCCTCAGAAGAGTAACCAAGACCTAGGTCTAGACCCATAGGCAGTGAGTACATACCTGCAACAGAGAACAGATCTGCATCTTCGTCAGAGCGTGCAGCATAAGTTACATCTAGCTGAAGTGCATCAAATGAACCACGGTAAGCAAGAACTGAGTTTTGTTTGTCTTTGCTAGCAGTGATGTTTTGCTGAACACCTGAGAAAGTCGTGATATCTGTCATGTCAGAGATCATCACAGCAGCCATGTCTTGACGACCAGCAGCGAAAGCACCGAAGTCAGTTTTAACACCTGCGTACAAGTAGCGGTTGTTTAGTGACGCGCCTGGCTTAGCTTCTGCTTCGTAGAAACCAAATGCGCTCAGGCCTTCAGAGATTTGACTAGTACCACCAACGTTAATACGAGCACGAGAAGCATCGCCCATTGTGCCTTCAATCTTTTCACCTTCGTCGTCTGCGTTGAAATCACCACGGAATTCCGCACGACCACCGATTTTAAGTTCAGTACCGTCATTGCTGTATACAGTTGCAGCAACTGTAGAAGTAGAAGCTAGAGCTAGAAGAAGTGCACTTGCCACTGCTGAAGTTTTCATTGTCATTTACCTTATTTTTGGATATGAGCTTTCATGCTCGTACGAAAGATGGTGCTTAAGTTAGAAGGATTGGATGACACTTTCATGGCTGAAGTGTGACACTTTAATGTCATTGTTTGTTTGCTTAAGTGGATGACTTGGTTGGTTTTTTTGTCTGGTAAATGTTCATTTTGACGTCGAATAAGTGGTCGGATCTCCGTGCTAGAAAGGCAGCAAAAGTGCATTACTATTCAGGTTAAAATCAATCAAATGTGATCTCGGTTCCGTACGGTTTGTGCGCTGGGTCATAAAAAAACTAAAGAGTATGTAATTTATGTTTTTATGTTTTTGGTTATGTTGTTGATTTTTAAGTTTTTATGGTTTTTATAAAACCCATTTTGTTCGTTTTTGATTGTTTTATGGAACTTTTATGACGTTCGTGTGTAGAGTCGATGTCACTGGTTAATTGCTCTTAAGTCATTGTGACTGACAAGATGGATTCTTGTGAAACTCAATGAATTAGGCGTTTATCATTTCGCGAACCGACATGAAGTGAAGGCGCTTTTTGGCTCTCCTATAAAAGCGGAGTGTCGGTGACCAAGAAAAAAATATGGACTTTAAAATGAACAAAAAAATTCTAGCTATTGCAATCGCAGCTACTACTTTCGGCGCTCAAGCAGTTGAACTTTACAACGAAGACGGTACTACTTTCTCTATGGGTGGTCACGTTGCTGTAAACCTAAACGGTGGTGCTGATGCAGATACTACGGTTGGTTCAAACTCTCCACGTATCAACTTTACTGCAACTCAAGAACTAGACAACGGTTTCACTGTTGACGCTCGCGGTGAGTGGGCTCTGAACTTCCTTGAGAACTCAGACAACTCATTCACAACTCGTCTAGGTTACCTAGGTCTTTCTCACGACGATCTTGGTCGTGCAGTAGTAGGTACTCAGTGGGCACCTTACTACGATGTTGCTTCTGTAACAGATATGCCAATCGCTTACGCGAACGGCTTCCTATACGATCCAGCAGGCATCAAATTCAGCAAAACAGGTCAAACTCGTGCAGACCAAATGGTTTCTTACCGTAATGGTGTAGAGCTTGGTGATGCTGGTGCTATCGGTTTCGGTGCAGCGTGGCAAGGTGCTACTGTTGATTCTATCGGCCAACGTGCTCAAATCGCTCTGACATACTCAGTAGCGGGTGCTCAACTAGGTTACGCATACAACACTGGTAGTGTTGACGGTGATGACCTAACATTCAACGTTGTTTCTGCTAAGTACGGTTCTTACGGCGCTGGTCTATACCTTGCAGGTGTTTACCAAATGACTGAAGACAAGCGTGTGGATATCGACACTGACTCATTTGAAGTGATCGCAGCTTACGCACTTGCTAACAGCTTGAACTTCAGCATCAACTACGAAAACGTAGAAGCTGATGATGAAACGACAACTGACGTTATGGCTCTAAACGTTGAGTACAACTTTGCTCCAAACGTAGTTGGTTTCGCAGGTTACCAGTTTGACCTAGACGAAAGTGATGACAACGTATGGACTATCGGTTCTCGTATCTACCTATAATCTAGGTTGATATAAAAGATTTAAAAACGGAGTGGGTGACCACTCCGTTTTTTTATGCTTAAAAGCAGAGTCGAGAATCGAGATCGTTTCACTGCGAGAACGCTACGCTCGAGGTGGTGTAACACTTGACAGCGGTGGCCAGGGTTGGAAAACTTTCTCGCTTCTCGCTTCTCGCTTCTCGCTTCTCGCTTCTCGCTTCTCGCTTCTCGCTTCTCGCTTCTCGCTTCTCGCTTCTCGCTTCTCGCTTCTCGCTTCTCGCTACTGCGCAACCCACTCCGTCTCAATCAAGGTTTTATCCCCAAGCTTGAGGCAAGCCCGAAACACATCTCCGCGATGCACAATACCCACACCACTCGGCGTGCCGGTCATAATCACATCGCCATCTTGAATCGTGGTGTAGGTCTTGAGCTCAGCAACAATCGCTGTTGGTGGATACAGCATCTGCTCCACATGACCACACTGCACTCTGACGCAGTTGATAAATAGCTCAATCTGCAGGTTGTTGATGTCGATGTCGTGAGTAGCTACAAAGCGGCTAAACACTGCAGAGCCATCGAAAGCCTTTGCTCGCTCCCACGGTAGCCCTTTCTGCTTAAGTCGACCTTGCAGCTCACGTTTAGTCAGATCTAAACCAACCCCTACTGCAGCCAACCTGTCCTGCTGGTATAAAAAACAGATCTCAGCTTCGTAGTGCAATGGCTCTTGATGCTGGGCGTTCAATCGCTGTGCAATCGAGGTCGCTGGTTTATTAAACACCACCATTTCATCAGGGATCGCATTACTTAGTTCTTTGATATGTTCCACATAGTTCCGTCCAACACAGAGTATTTTACTCGGCTCTATCAACTGCTCTCCATAGCGCACAGCGGTCATAACAATCTCTCATTCAATACAACTAAAGCCTCGTATTGTATGAAAATATCAATGACAGTTCAGTTAACCTCGTTCTAATTCACTCAATTTCTTGAGTGAAGAGGCGAGAGTCGAGATCGGGCTCTGCCCTGCGAGAGGCGAGGGGAGTGTGTTGTATTGTCAGGTGAAATACCAGGCTCCTCAGTTTTTTAAATTAACCGTATAAAAAGAGTTGACACTGTTGCGTCAACTCAGCAAATTTTTCTCGCCTCTCGCCTCTCGCCTCTCGCCTCTCGCCTCTCGCCTCTCGCCTCTCGCCTCTCGCCTCTCGCCTCTCGCCTCTCGCCTCTCGCCTCTCGCCTCTCGCCTCTCGCC
>NZ_JBPVIS010000019.1:0-56303 GCF_051660965.1 Vibrio glycogenivorans
GTTCGAGACTAGAACGTTGATAGGCAGGGTGTGTAAGCGTTGTGAGGCGTTGAGCTAACCTGTACTAATTGCCCGTGAGGCTTAACCATACAACACCCAAAGGGTTTTGATGGACTCAAGACAAGAACATGAATGTGTAGAGAACACAAACAGCTTTCCGAATTAAAGAATTTGCTTGGCGACCATAGCGATTTGGACCCACCTGATTCCATGCCGAACTCAGAAGTGAAACGAATTAGCGCCGATGGTAGTGTGGGGCTTCCCCATGTGAGAGTAGGACATCGCCAGGCTTTAAATTATATAAGATACGTTAATATAACGGATCTTAGTCCCAAGCGGACACCATGATGCTGATATAGCTCAGGTGGTAGAGCGCATCCTTGGTAAGGATGAGGTCGGCAGTTCGAGTCTGCCTATCAGCACCAGTTTCATGACAATTTAGCAGCCATCTCCATTTGAGGTGAGCAGCAACCCAATTTTCTTGGCGACCATAGCGATTTGGACCCACCTGATTTCCATGCCGAACTCAGAAGTGAAACGAATTAGCGCCGATGGTAGTGTGGGGCTTCCCCATGTGAGAGTAGGACATCGCCAGGTTCTATTTTAAAACCCGACCTAGTGTCGGGTTTTCTCGTTTCTGAGGAAACGAGACAAAGGGTGCGAGTACGTTGCACTCCGAGTACGCTATCGCTTCGGGGCGCGAGTAGTTCTTTGGTGCTTTACGAACGAAGATTGTTGATACTGTCTTTGTATGAGCTTGGCTACGATATATTAGTTTCTTAACCCCGCAACTCCTCGCTCCTCGTAGTGAAACGTCCTCGAACCTCGCCCCTAAGATGACTAGCGATCATTTAACGTCCAATCATACTCATAACTGACCTTCCCGCGATACCCCGCCAGATCCGGTCGGTATTTGCCGAGATGCTGGAAAAGCTTTTGTTGGGTGCCAAAATCATCGCTGAACCAGTCGTAGATCTCTGACAAGGTGAGTTTGCCGTTGCTGAGTGATGCGCCTTTTTCGCTATTGATAAACTCTGTTGCTGCTGCATCGAGGAGTGCTGGGGTATTTTGTGCGGTGAAGGCCTGAGGCTGAAGGTTTGGACAGCCTAGGCTGGCACAGTTTACAGCATAGTGGATGCGTGGGTCTTGCCAGATTGGGCGCAGGATTCGGTGCTCAATGTCATTGAGGGTGAGTGGCTTACCATTAATCGTAATGATCTCTTGCCCCCATGGCCCAAAGGTAAATAGTCCACCTAACTTAGTGATAGATTTGACCGGGTAGTTATCAATGATCAAATCAACCGTCAAAGCATTATACAAATTCACCCAATACGCATATTGCTCAGCACGAGGGTAATCACGTGGGTCGAGCTGGCTGAGTTGATTAAGATAACCTTTTAGTTGCTTGCGATCTTGCTGGGTGACAGCGCGATAATCAAACAGGCGATGCTGACCTCGCTCATGTAAATATTTATCAAGCGTGTTTTGCCAAGCTTGGTGAGAGATGGTTTGGCTATTGGCTTCGTTAGAGGCTGACCAGTATGGCCACAGTTCTGATTTCGGTGCTGCAAAGCTGGCAAAAGAAATAGTAGTCAATAAAAGGATGATAAAGCGCAACATAGGTAGGTCCGTGTCCGTGTTTGATACCTATATGACCCAGATAAATCTCAGGTTATTTCAAGCACAAACAAAAAAGGTTGGCCAAGCCAACCTTTTCTAATCTATCGCTTTTGTTGCTTAGCGCAAGAAGCTTGGGATTTTGTCCTCAAACTCGGCAATCTTGCTCTCATGTTGCAGAGTCAAACCGATATTGTCAAAGCCATTCAACAAGCAGTGACGACGAAACTCATCAATCTCAAATGAGTACTCTTTGCTATTCGCGCGTACTAGGTTAGCCTCTAGGTCGACCTCAACCTCTGCGCCCTCGTTTGCCTCAACAAATTGGAAGATTTCATCGACTTCCTGCTCTGTCAGGCGCACTGGTACCATTTGGTTGTTGATCGAGTTGCCGTAGAAGATATCGGCGAAGCTTGGCGCAATCATGGCTTTGATGCCGTAATCGGCCAGAGCCCAAGGGGCGTGCTCACGTGACGAGCCACAGCCAAAGTTTTCTCGTGCAATCAAGATCGAGGCGCCTTGGTAGCGAGGGGCGTTCATAACAAACTCTGGGTTTGGCTGCTCACCCGCATCATCAAGGAAGCGCCAGTCATGGAAGAGGTGCTTACCAAAACCAAGACGAGAGACTTTCTGCAAAAACTGCTTAGGGATGATGGCATCGGTATCGACGTTCGCGGCGTCTAGAGGAACCACCAAGCCTGTGTGTTGTTTAAAACCTGACATCTGTGCTCTCCTTAGTCCAATTCACGAATATCAACAAAGTGACCAGCAATTGCAGCGGCGGCTGCCATCGCCGGGCTCACAAGGTGGGTACGACCATCACGACCCTGACGTCCTTCAAAGTTGCGGTTTGAGGTCGATGCACAGCGCTCATGGGGACCTAGGCGATCGTTGTTCATAGCTAGACACATAGAGCAGCCTGGAAGGCGCCACTCGAAGCCTGCCTGTTTAAAGATCACGTCTAAACCTTCCGCTTCCGCTTGGGCTTTGACTTGCTCTGAGCCCGGAACAATCAAGGCTTGAACATTGTCTGCGACTTGGCGACCTTTCGCGACTTGGGCTGCGGCGCGCATGTCTTCAATTCGTGAGTTGGTACAAGAGCCAACAAACACCTTATCGACCTTATAGTCTGATAAGGCTTTACCGGCCTCAAGGCCCATATACGCGAGGGCTTTTTCAGCCGATGCTTTTTCTACAGGATCAGTAAAGCTCTCTGGTGCTGGGATCGGTTGATCAACCGCAATCACTTGACCTGGGTTAGTCCCCCAAGTGACTTGCGGTTTGATGTCTGCAGCGTTTAGGGTAACCACTGCATCAAACTCTGCATCCTCGTCGGTTTTGAGCGACTTCCAGTACTCGATGGCTGCCTCAAGGTCTTCGCCTTGCGGTGCGAACTTACGTCCCTTGATGTACTCGAAGGTGGTTTCATCAGGGGCAATAAGGCCCGCTTTAGCGCCAAGCTCAATCGCCATGTTACACACGGTCATACGACCTTCCATAGTGAGATCAGTGATGGCTTCACCACAGAACTCAACCACGTAGCCAGTACCACCGGCAGCAGTTGTTTTGCCGATAATTGCTAGAACGATATCTTTAGCTGTGATCCCAGGGGTAACCTTGCCCTTAACCTCGATCTTCATCGTTTTAGCGCGAGCTTGTTTCAGCGTTTGTGTCGCTAGAACGTGCTCCACTTCTGATGTGCCGATACCAAATGCCAGTGAGCCAAACGCGCCATGGGTAGCGGTGTGTGAGTCACCACAAACGATAGTCATGCCTGGCAGGGTAATACCTAGCTCTGGCCCCATCACGTGGACGATGCCTTGGTACTTGTGGTTTAGATCGTATAGGGTGACACCAAACTCTTCACAGTTCTTCGATAGTGTTTCCATCTGGATGCGTGCCATATCACCGGAAGCGTTAATATCTTTGGTGGTCGTAGACACATTGTGGTCCATAGTAGCGAACGTCTTACTGACTTGGCGAACGCTACGACCTTTTTCGCGCAGACCATCAAATGCTTGAGGTGAGGTGACTTCGTGAACTAGGTGACGGTCGATGTACAAAATTGGGTTTTCGCCCTCTGCTGCCACAGCAGCGTGAGCATCATAAACCTTTTCGTATAATGTTTTGCCCATTGTGATTTCCTTGGGATAAATCCATTGTTTACTCAGGCGTGAAGTGGGTGGTCACTCACGCCTCCAGTGTTTATAGCTTATGAGTTTAAGATGTAGCTTGCGATCTTATCGCCCATCTCTGAGGTTGATAGCGCTGGGTTATCGCCTGCCAAGTCACCAGTCAGTTCGCCGGCTGCCAGTGCTTTAGAAACCGCGGTTTCAATATCTTGCGCGGCACTCTCCTCACCAAGGCTGTAGCGCAGCATCAGTGCCGCTGATAGGATTTGCGCGACTGGGTTAGCGATGTTTTTGCCTGCGATATCTGGCGCACTGCCGCCTGCTGGCTCATACAGGCCAAACTTGCTCTCGTTAAGCGATGCTGATGGCAGCATGCCCATTGAGCCGGTGATCATCGCACACTCATCTGAGATGATGTCGCCGAAGATGTTTGAGCACAGCATCACATCGAACTGGGCAGGGTCTTTTATAAGCTGCATGGTTGCGTTGTCGATGTACATGTGGGATAGCTCAACGTCAGGGTAGTCTTTGGCGATCTCTTCAACCACTTCACGCCATAAAATTGAGCTTTGTAGAACATTGGCCTTATCGATAGAGCATACTTTCTTACGACGTAGGCGCGCAGACTCAAAGGCAATCTTAGCGATACGCTCAATCTCATAGCGATGATAAACCTCAGTATCAAAGGCTTTCTCATTCGCGCCTTCGCCCTCACGGCCCTTTGGCTGGCCGAAGTAGATACCACCGGTTAGCTCACGCACTACAACAATGTCAAAGCCACGGCCAGAGATGTCAGCGCGTAGAGGAGAGAATGCCTCGAGACCGGCGTGGATTTGCGCCGGACGCAGGTTACAAAATAGCTGGAAGTGCTTGCGCAGCGGCAGTAGTGCGCCACGCTCAGGCTGATCATTCGGCGGCAAGTGCTCCCACTTAGGGCCACCAACCGAGCCAAATAACACCGCGTCTGATTGCTCACAAGCGGTTACCGTTGAAGCTGGGAGTGGACAGCCGTGGTTATCGATGGCAATTCCACCCACATCGTGCTGCTCACACTCAAAGGTGATGCCGTGTTTGGTTTCAATCGCATCCAATACCTTGTTTGCTTGCGCCATCACCTCTGGGCCAATGCCATCTCCCGGTAGTACGGCAATCTTGTATGCTTTATCAGTCATGTTAATCCTTTAAATCTATTGTATTTGGTGAGATGAGCTGCATGGGTTACAGCTCATCAGAACTCGGTTAAACCGTGGCCACTTTCTTTTGCTTAATGGCTTCCACCTTATCGGCGCGATGAATGCTGTTGATCACGTGCAGTAGCGCTTGACCTGAGGCCTCAACAATATCGGTTGAGACGCCCGTGCCGTGGTACTTGCGACCTTTGTAGTTGGCGATGATATCGGCCTGACCTAGGCCGTCTTCGCCTTCGCCCTTGGCGGTTAAGTCAAACTTATCCAGAACAATATCGTAACCGGTCACGCGGTAAATACACTGATACAGCGCATCAACCGGGCCATTACCTACGGCTGCTTCGGCTTTTTCTTCATCACCACACTGCAGTTTGACGCTAGTGGTCGCCATCACACTGCCAGACTGCACGCTTAGGTAGTTAAGCTTAAAGAAGTCATCCTCTTCGCGCAGGTTGGAGAAATGCATCAAGGCTTCAAGGTCATAATCAAACACCTGACCCTTGCGATCAGCAAGCTTCAAGAAGGCATCGTATAGCGCATCCAAGTTGTACTCTTCGTCTTTATAGCCCATCGAGTCCATATGGCTTTTCACTGCAGCGCGACCTGAGCGGCTGGTAAGATTCAGCGCTTGGTTCTTAAGACCAATCGACTCTGGGGTCATGATCTCGTAGGTGTTCTTGTTCTTAAGCATCCCATCTTGGTGAATGCCTGAGGAGTGGCTAAAGGCATTGGCGCCGACGATCGCCTTGTTATCTTGGATTGGCATGTTGCATAGCTGGCTAACTAGCTTACTGGTGCGGTGTATCTCGTCGTGCTTAAGGCCGGTATGGACACCAAGTAGCTCCTGGCGGGTCTTGATGATCATCGCGATCTCTTCTAGCGAGCAGTTACCCGCGCGCTCGCCAATGCCATTAATCGTGCCCTCAACCTGACGTGCGCCCGCTTGTACCGCGGCGATGGAGTTCGCTACCGACATACCTAGGTCATCATGGCAGTGAACCGAAATTACCGCTTTATCGATATTCGGCACTCGGTTAAATAGGGTTTGAATGATGCCACCAAACTCGTTCGGCACGGTGTAGCCAACGGTATCAGGAATGTTAATCGTGCTCGCACCCGCATTGATTGCCGCTTCGACCATGCGGCACAGGTTATCGATTGGAGTTC
This sequence comes from Vibrio glycogenivorans, assembly GCF_051660965.1. Lineage (NCBI taxonomy): Bacteria > Pseudomonadati > Pseudomonadota > Gammaproteobacteria > Vibrionales > Vibrionaceae > Vibrio > Vibrio glycogenivorans. The sequence continues at coordinate 6,104 of NZ_JBPVIS010000019.1, forward strand.
GGCCAGCGTCCTCACATGAGAACTCGACATCGTCGGTGTATTGACGCGCGTGCTTGACGGCATTCACACCCATCTCAATCACATCGTCATAGCTACGACGCAGCTTGTCTTGCACGTGGATGGTTGAGGTTGAGATAAAGGTATGAATACGAAACGCTTCAGCGACCTTGAGAGATTCTGCTGCTACATCAATGTCTTTCGCTACGGCGCGCGACAGGGCACACACGCGGCTGTTCTTAATGTGCTTAGCAATGGTTTGTACCGACTCAAAGTCGCCTGGTGATGAGACAGGGAAGCCCGCCTCAATAACATCGACACCAAGACGCTCAAGTGCGAAGGCGATCTGCAGTTTTTCTTTTACGGTCAAACTTGCTGATAACGCTTGCTCGCCATCACGCAAGGTGGTGTCGAAGATGATCACTTGATCGTTCATGTGTGCTTCCTTTTCATGTGCTGCCGTTAAGGCTCGAGTAAATCGTTTTGTCCGGTCGATAACTACAAAAAAGCCCGCATCTTAGTGCGGGCTTGAGACAATTCTTGTGTGGTTGTCTTTCTTACACTGCTTACCCGCGCGAACTGGTCACGATAAGGAGGAGTTTGAGCAGGAGAGAAAAGCGCATAGCCATTGTTAATTGAATCCTACAGGCGTTAGTTAAACCACAAAATTTAGTTAATAGATTAGTACCGCACTCCAGCGAGCACGTCAACCCTAAAGCGTGATTTTTATGCATATCGGATCTCTTCAATAGGTGGCACGGTTAACGTAAAAATGAGTAAAAAGATTACCTTCTATAAATATCAATTAGTTATAATTCATCAGATGTTGGATAAATGATGAATATATTCGCTAGGTGCAGTCGGCTTGACTAACATAAAATTCAACGGTTGATGAATTTTGGACAAAGCTATGACAGAGATTCGAAAAGTGGGTCGCCCCTCAAGAAGCACCGATGTGCGTGGACAGTTAATCCATCAAGCGACCAAGCTGTTTGGCGCAATGCCGTATGACAAGGTATCGATTCGCTTGGTGGCACAAAAAGCGCAAGTGGATAGTGCGATGGTGCGATACTACTTCGGTAATAAGGAAGGGCTGTTTGAGGAGATGATGCGCGAAACGGCGCGGCCAATGCTCGATAGGATGAGTTCAGTCATGGCAAATGCTGATGATAAGAGCCTGGAAGAGATCATGCGCAGTCATTATGACACCATGCTCAAAATGCCGCGCTTCACGCGAGTGATCAGTCAGGCGATGTTGATGCCAGCTGACGATAAGTCGCGCCAATTAGTCGAGCGAGTGGTCAAACAGGTGGTAAAGCCCAGTGGTGACCTTATGTTCGCTCGTTTAATTGAGCAGGGGATCATCCGCTCAGACTTAGATCCTAACTTGTGTCGTTTGACATTCAAGAGCTTGTTGATGTTTCCCTTTATTGCGCCGCCAGCGTTAATGGCAGTGCTTGGCTATGAGCTTAACGAAGAATTTATCGAATCGCTGATTGAGCACAATATCCAGTTGCTTAAAGGTGGCATGCTGATGAGCGCTCAAAATCTAGATAATAAATAGGATTTTATTAGATGAAACTGAACCGCAAATTACTGTTTTTCCCTGCACTGGCGGTTGGAATTTTGGTCTTGGTGGTGGCGATCAAGATGCGCCCCGATCTGCCCTCGCGCCCTGCAGGAGAGCGGGCGAAGCTAGTCGATACCACACCGCTGTATCTTAAAGCTATCGCGCCAGAGGTGATTGGCTTTGGTCATGTGCGACCCAAAACCGAGTGGAAGGCCATTGCAGAGGTGTCAGGTAAAGTCGTTTTTCGTCATCCTGACTTGGAAAAAGGGCAGGTTCTTCCTGCAGGCACTGAGGTGTTGCGCATTGATCCGCTCGACTATGAATTAAAGCTGGCACAAGCACAGGCCGACCTCGCCTCCAGTCAAACCTCGTTAGAAAAGCTCAATCAACAGCAGCGCAATCTCGAGCAGTCGCAGGCAATTGAGAAAAATCGCCTAGAGATCACCCGCCTTGAGTTGGAGCGAAAACGCAACCTCAAACAACGCGGTTTGACCTCTGAGTCCGATGTGGATCAGCAGCAACAAAATGTGCTCTCACAGCAAAAGCTGCTGCAGGATATCGAAAATCAAATCGCTTTACTGCCCGATGAGCGCCGTGTGGCGCAAGCGGTGGTGAAAGTCAGCCAGTCAAAGCTTGAAGAAGCCCAGCGTGCCCTTTCTCGCACTAAGATCATTTTGCCGCAAGACTTGCGTATTGCCGAGGTCGAGATCGAGCAAGATCAGGTCGTAAATCTGCAACAGACGATGTTCGTGGCGCATGGCATAGATGTGATGGAGGTTGAGGCGCAGCTCTCTATCCATGATGTACAAGTAGTGATCAGCAGCCTAGGTCAGTTTGAGCGCAGCGGTGCGGGGATCCCACAAAGCGACGGCACCGACATTAGAGCCCATATTTCCTTAAATAGCGGCGCTCTGTCAGCACAGTGGCCCACGACGGTCGCACGCCTCTCTGAATCGGTTGACTCATCTCAAGCAACCGTCGGGGTGATCTTAGAGGTTGAGCAAGACCTCTCGAGCCTGACACCAGACTCTGTACCAGCGCTAGCAAACGGCATGTTTGTCCGCGCAACTATCGAAGGGCAGGAAAATCCGAGCTGGGTGATCCCTGAGCGAGCACTGCATGGTGATAGGATTTACATTATGAACGATGAGGATCGCTTGGATATCCGCCCTGCTACTGTGCTTTATCGACGTAATAACCAGGTTGTTATCGAGGCGGAGCTGACACAGGGCGAGAAATTGATTCTCAACGATTTACTACCCGCTATCGATGGCATGCTGGTGCGTGAGGAGAGCGATGCGGAGGCTGAGCAATGATCCGCTTTTTTGCTAGACACCCGACGGCTGCCAACTTAGTCATGCTGATGCTGTTGGTGCTTGGGATCTCCTCACTGGGTAATATCAAGCGTGAAACCTTTCCTGAGTTTAGCCCCCCGTATATTTTGGCCGCGGTTGTCTATCCCGGGGCATCACCGCAAGAGGTGGAAGAGAGCATCTGTGTCCGGCTTGAGGATGCGGTGGATGGCCTTGCTAATATCCGTGAGACGCGCTGTGAGGCGATAGAGGGCTCAGCACGCCTGACCCTGAAGCTGACTGACCAAGCAGATATTGGTCGCATGCTGGTGGATGTGCAAACCCAGATTAACGCGATTAATGATTTTCCTACTGAAATTGAGTCGCCAATTGTTCAAGAGCTGGATTGGAACGAGCCGGTGGTCGATGTGGCTATTACCGCGGACACGAGTTGGCCGCAGCTTAAAGCCTATGCTGAGCAGCTCAAGCGCACGCTGAAACTGGATTATGGTGTGTCTCTGGTTGAGGTCGGTGGCTTTTCGGATCACCAGTATCGTATCGAGCTCAATAGTGATGCGATCCGTCAGCTTGGGGTGAGTGTCAACGAGATCGCCAATCAGATTGGTAAGCAGAATATCAAGTTGCCCAGTGGTAATGTTGAGACGCCAGACAAGAACTTTTTGATCCGCTTTGACGAGCGCCGAGTGACACCGCAAGAGCTCGAGTCCTTGGTGATTGCTTCAGGGGAAAATGGATCGCTGATTCGCCTGCGTGATGTGGCTACCATTACCGACCGTTTTGAGCTCGATGAGCAGAAGATCATCTTTGATGGCAAGCCGTCAGCGGTACTAAAAATCAGTAAGAATAAAGAAGATGATGCGCTGCGGATCAAAGAGCAAGTCTCCAGCTTTGTTGAGGATCAGCGCCTTATCGCACCTGATGGCGTGACGCTTGAGATGACCAACGATCTCTCCTCGGTACTGTGGGATCGCTTGACCATGATGGTGCGCAATGGCTGGCAAGGGATCGTACTTGTTTTTGCCACCATGTGGTTGTTCTTTAGCTTTCGTTACTCGTTTTGGGTGGCTGCGGGCCTGCCGGTGGCTTTTCTTGGTGGCTTGTTCTTGATGGCCAACCTTGGCCTGTCGATCAATATTATGTCGCTGGTCGGGCTGTTGATGGCGATTGGTATCATGATGGATGATGCGATAGTGATCGCCGAGTCTATCGCGGCGCACCTTGATCGGGGCCAGAAGATCGAAGATGCGGTGATCAATGGGGTTAAGAAGGTCTTACCAGGGGTGGTATCGTCGTTTTTAACCACAGTGTGCATCTTTGGCAGCTTGCTCTTTCTCGAAGGGGAGATGGGGGCGGTGCTGCGGGCAGTACCCCAAGTGTTGATCTTGGTACTGAGCTTAAGTCTTGTCGAAGCCTTTTTGATCTTGCCGAATCACCTGTCGCACTCGCTGCATAAGGAGCGAAAAGATGGCCAACCGCTTAAGTTTAAGCGGGTGCTACTCGACAAGTTTGAGCAGTTTCGCAATACCACTTTGGTGACTGCCGTCGATAGGGTTGTACGTTATCGCTACGCATTTATTGGTGGCGTCCTGTCACTGCTGTTGATCTCGGTAGCGATAATTGCGGGAGGCGTGGTCAAATTTATCCCATTCCCTGAGCTAGATGGGGACATCGCTGAGGCGCGGGTTATTCTGCCGCCTGGCGCATCACTCTCGCAGACTGAGCGGGTAGTGGCTGAGATTGAGGCTGCGGCGCACCGCCTCGACAAGCGCTGGAGTGAAGAGGTTGAGGGAGGACGAAACCTCATACTGCATACTACCAGTCAGTATAACTTTAACCGTGATGCCAATGAGTCGGGCCCGCATATTGCCACAGTGCGACTTGATTTGCTCGGAGCAGAGCAGCGCAATACGGTGATCGACGAGTTTGTTAATGCCTGGCGTGAAGAGGTTGGAGAGCTTGCTGACCCTATCTCTTTGGTGTTTAAGCAGCCGACGATGGGACCAGGCGGGCGGGCAATTGAGATCCGCGCCAAGCATGATGATTTGGATGAACTGAAGTCCGCCTCCTTAGAAATCCAGAGCTACCTTAACCAATTTGATGGGGTGCATGGCGTGCTTGATGATATGCGCAAGGGTAAAGAAGAGGTGTTAGTCAGACTGCGCCCTGGTGCTGAGAGCTTTGGGGTTGATGGACAGACGATTGCTAGTCAGCTGCGTGCGGCATTCTTTGGTCAGACGGCAGATGAAATCCAACTTGGGGTGGAAAACATCAAGATCGAGGTTCGACTCGATAAGGTTGAGGCGGGCGACCTGCATCAACTCGCCAACTTCCCCGTTATTTTACCCAATGGCAGTCAGATCCCACTGGCGAGTGTGGCAACGCTCGACTTTCAACGTAATTATGTGCGCATCCAAAGGGTGAACGGTTTACGTACTGTGAGTGTGTTTGGCGACATTGATAATACCAAGGCCAGCTCGTCTGAGATCATTGCTCAATTTCGTCGTGATGAGGCGTCTAACCTGATGGCCAAATATCCTGGGTTGCGGTTTGATTTTGAGGGTGAGGCCAAAGATACCGCTGAGACCGGTGCATCGATGGGCAAGGGTTTCTTGCTTGGCCTGTTCGGTGTATTTGCCATTCTTAGCTTTCAGTTTCGCAGCTATATCGAGCCATTTGTGGTCATGCTCGCGATTCCCCTGGCCTTTATTGGCGTGGTGTTTGGCCACCTAGTGCTGGGGCACTCATTGAGTATGCCAAGCCTGATGGGCTTCGTTTCTCTGGCGGGTATTGTGGTTAATGACTCCATCTTGTTGGTGCAGTACATTCGCCACCATGTCGATGAGGGGGACTCGATTCATGACTCAGTGGTTAAGGCCAGTCGTGAGCGCTTTAGAGCGGTATTTATCACCTCGATGACGACCGCAGCTGGCTTGCTGCCACTGCTAACCGAAACTAGCCTACAAGCACAGGTGATCCAGCCACTGGTGATCTCGATAGTGTTTGGCATCTTCGCCTCTACCTTGTTGGTGCTGTTTATGATCCCTGCCGCGTACTCGATCTTGGCTGATTTTAATCTGGTGAGAAAACACCAACCGGTCACCTAAAACCCCATCGATAAACCTCTTCCCTGCTTGCCTCATGACGATGATCACACAGATCGTTGTCATGAGCGCAGGCTGGGAAAACTTCATTTGTTAGAAAACAAACCTTAACCGCTTCGTCATCTTGACTGATTAACTTTAAACCTAGTGGACCTCGGTCTAACAAGGAGTAAGTTATGCGAGTTATGAATCCCATTGCTAAGTTCGACTTGGCCTTTTCTCTATTTTGTTTACAGCATAAGTTTAACAATGAGGTTGCGCGCCTTAGCCGAGCTATCTCTCATACCGGTGATGGCCATTTATATGTCGTTATCGCACTGGTTGCGTACTTAGGTGATGAAACCCTAGGTAAAATCTTTGTCGGTTGTGGCCTGCTTGCCTTCCTAATTGAGCTGCCGATTTATTGGACGTTAAAAAACAGTTTCAAACGCCGCCGACCACCTGAGCTTAGTGAACAACTGGTCTCATTTATTACCCCTTCTGATCGCTACAGCTTACCCTCAGGCCATACTGCAGCTGCCTTTCTGATGGCGAGCTTGATCAGCCAGTTTTATCCATCGCTTGCGCCGTTAGCCTTGATTTGGGCCGCTCTGATTGGCCTATCACGCATTCTGCTTGGGGTGCACTTTATTACCGATGTATTGATCGGGATTGTATTAGGTGTTGGATGCGCCGAACTAGCTATGCAGTGGATTGGAGTTTAGACGATGAAAATTCTCTATGGTGTGCAAGGAACGGGAAACGGCCATATCGCTCGCGCCAGAGCAATGGCTAGGGCATTCGCCAACCAACCAATAGAAGTCGACTTTCTCTTCTCGGGGCGTGAGTCCGATAAGTATTTCTCTATGAGCGATTTTGGTGACTATCAAACTCGTCGCGGGGTGAGCTTTGTGTGCAAAAATGGCGCGGTTGATCACATGGAGACGGTGCGCAAGAACGATCTCAAGCAGCTTTTTAAGGATATTCAGCAGCTCGATGTGTCGCAATACGACTTGGTATTAAACGATTTTGAGCCGATCACTGCCTGGGCCGCGAAGCGTCAGTCGCTACCGTGTATCAGTATCAGCCATCAAAATGCCTTTCGCTATTCCGTGCCTATACGCGGCGCCAGTTGGTTAGACAAAAGGCTGATCCACCATTTCGCGCCCGCAAATCACAATCTTGCTTTACACTGGTATCACTTTGATCAACCGATCTTGCCACCGATCATTCAAGCTGAGCATGGCAAGGTGGAAACGGCGGGTTACGTCTTAGTGTATCTGCCCTTTGAGGGTTTCGATGAGATCATCGACTTACTGATTCGGTTCAACAAGCACCAGTTTATTTGCTTCCACCCAGAGGTGAAACAAGATATGGATATCGAGAATATTCGTTGTCGTCCGCTTAACTATGATCGTTTTCAAGACGCATTGCATAGCTGTGATGGTGTGATTGCCAATGGCGGTTTTGAGTTGCCATCCGAGGCGTTATCGCTGGGTAAAAAGTTATTGCTCAAGCCACTTAATGGTCAGTTTGAGCAGATGAGTAATGTGGCGACGCTAGAAATGCTTGGCTTAGCCTCAAGCATGGACCGGCTCGATTCGCTACAGGTGGGGCAGTGGCTTGAGGATCATGATGCCGAGAAAGTGCATTATCCAGATGTGGCCGGTGCGATTGCCAAATGGATCATCGCTGGAAAATTGGATGACTACGCTAGCCTGCACGATGATCTTTGGTCTCAGGTAGACTTTCCCGACTATGCAACATTCTAGTTAGTCATAACTTAATCTAACGATCTATGGCGATAGCCATAGATCGTTAAGCTTGCCGATGATTGAAATAAATAGTTACATACGCTTTATAAGTGCATTCATTCGAACTTCATGCTTGTTTTTTATACAGTTAGCTTATAAAAGCCTGTAAAGATCTGGTCTAACCTCACAGAATATTACAAATAACCACCGACTCGTTGTTGAGTTTTCACTAAGTGAATGTACACTTGTGCGCTGAAATTATAGCTTACATGTGTAAGCCAAAGGTGGACTCATGGCCAATATTGATTTTCATATCGTTAAATGTATTCGTGACCGAATTGCTCAAGGTGGTAACAAAGCTGCGCTGAAACACAAAGTAGGCTCGGCTTGGGAAAGTATCTCTTGGCAGCAGTTTGGTGAGCAACTTGATGCTGTATCCCTTGCTCTGTTGGCTCAAGGACTGAAAGTCCAAGAAAAGATCGGTATCTTCTCAAACAACATGCCAGAGTGGACTCTGGCAGACATCGCAGCGCTGCAAGTGCGTGCGGTGACCGTACCTATCTACCCGACCAATACCGCAGCACAGGCAGCGTACATCCTACAAAATGCCGATGTGCGCGTGTTGTTTGTCGGTGAGCAAGACCAATACGATGCTGCGGTCAGTATCTTTGACGAGTGTGAACAGTTAGAGCTGGTTGTTGCGATGTCAGAAGATATTGAGCTTGGTGAGTTCGCCCATGCAACGGACTGGAAAACGTTTGTCGCTGGCGCTCATGATGAGCAACGTGCCGAGCTAGACGTGCGAGTGGCACAGGCGAATCTTGATGATCTGCTTACACTTATCTACACCTCTGGCACCACAGGTCAGCCGAAAGGGGTAATGCTCGATTACGCTAATATTGCCGCGCAGCTGGTGGATCACGATGCACGCCTGAGCTTGAGCAGCGACGATGTCTCGATGTCATTCCTGCCTTTGTCGCATGTGTTTGAGCGCGCATGGACCTTTTATGTGCTTTATAAGGGCGCGACCAACTGCTACCTAAAAGATACGATGCAGGTGCGTGATGCACTCAGTGATGTACGCCCGACGGTCATGTGTGCCGTGCCGCGTTTCTACGAGAAGATCTTCTCTGCTATCCATGAGAAAGTCTCTAAGGCACCGTTTATTCGCAAAGTGCTGTTCACTTGGGCGGTCAACATGGGCGCAAGAATGGCAGCGTGTCATCAAGAGGGCCGTAAGCCTTCAATGATGCTTAAGCGCTCTCACGCGCTAGCCGATAAGTTGGTACTGAGCAAGTTGCGTCAGCTATTGGGCGGTCGTATTAACTTTATGCCATGTGGTGGCGCGAAACTGGACGAGACGATTGGTCGCTTCTTCCACGCACTGGGTATCAACGTCAAGCTTGGTTACGGCATGACAGAGACCACGGCAACGGTTTCTTGCTGGGATGATCGCGCGTTTAACCCTGACTCAATTGGCATGTCGATGCCAAGTGCTCAGGTTAAGATCGGTGAGAACAACGAGATCTTGGTTCGCGGCCCGATGGTGATGCGTGGCTACTACAAGATGCCTGAAGAGACAGCAAAGACCTTCGATGAGCATGGCTTCCTGAAAACGGGCGATGCCGGTCATATTGATGATAACGGCAACCTGTTTATTACCGATCGCATCAAAGAGCTGATGAAGACCTCAAACGGTAAGTACATCGCACCTCAGGTTGTTGAGGGCGCAATTGGTAAAGACCACTTCATTGAGCAAATCGCGGTTATCGCTGACACGCGTAAGTTCGTTTCTGCGCTGATTGTTCCATGCTTTGACAGCCTGGAAGAGTACGCCAAAGAGTTGAATATTAAGTATAAAGACCGTGTTGAGCTGATTAAACACCACCAAGTGGTAGAAATGATCGAAAAACGCGTCGAAGAGCTACAAAAAGAGCTAGCTAAGTTTGAGCAAGTGAAAAAGTTCAAGCTACTGCCAAAGGCTTTCTCAATGGAGCAGGGCGAGCTAACCCCAACGCAAAAACTGCGTCGTAAGGTAATTAGCGATAAATACCAAGATGAAATTGAAGAAATGTACACGGATAAGCAGAAATAAACGCAGTTTTTTCTGAGAAAATTTTCAATGTGAATAAAAAATCCCCACTTGCGGCTTTCGCTAGTGGGGATTTTTTTGTCCACCAGAAACACAGGTGCGGGGTACGGGTTTCACTTCGTTCCGAGTAGCGAGGAATTCACCACGCGCGGTGTTTTCCTCGCCACTCGTAGGGCAACGCCCGTCCCCGTACCTCGCACCTTTTTTTAGACGTAAGTTTCGTCTTTAGGAGGATTTTAGTGTTACTCGCTGAATATGTTCGATTGTTCATAACCTATCTCTAAGTCTGCTCTCTATTGCCAGATTATCCGCTGTCTGTGAGCTGGGTTGGGTTCGCAACCTTGCAAAGAAACAGTTACATTTGTTAGGTAACTTGACTGCTTGTTATGACAGGCTCAAGGCATAGCCAAACTGATGTTTTTAATAATTAGGCTACAAATAAGACCTAGACTATGTGAAACCAGTCCAAATCTGCTGCGTACAAGTGTAATTTGGGGAGCTGGTTAAGGAGAACAATATGACCGACATATCTCGCGATGATGGCCACGGGACGCAGGCGCTTGCTCAATTATCAGGTGCTGAAATGGTGGTGCAATCACTGATCGAAGAGGGCGTAGAGCAAATATTTGGATACCCAGGTGGGTCCGTTTTGGATATCTATGATGCCCTGCACGCAAAAACCGACTACATCAAACACGTTCTAGTGCGCCATGAACAAGCCGCAACGCACATGGCCGATGGCTACGCGCGCGCGACGGGCAAGACCGGTGTGGTACTGGTATGTTCAGGGCCCGGAGCGACCAATACCATTACAGGAATTGCGACCGCCTATATGGACTCGATCCCGATGATCGTGATTTCGGGTAATGTACCCAACAACCTTATTGGTAATGATGCTTTCCAAGAGTGTGACATCGTGGGGGTTTCCCGTCCGGTGGTAAAACACAGCTTTCTGGTAAAGAAAGCCGAGGATATCCCGGAAACGATAAAAAAAGCCTTTTACATTGCCAACACTGGACGTCCAGGCCCAGTGGTGATCGATCTGCCCAAGGATGTGATGAACCCGCAGATCAAATTCCCGTATCAATACCCTGAAACCATCAAACTGCGCTCTTACAACCCCACAACTGCGGGTCACAAGGGACAGATCAAAAAAGCACTCAAGGCATTGGTTGAGGCGAAAAAACCGGTGTTGTATGTCGGTGGTGGTGCCATCATTTCTGAGGCGCATGAGTACATTCGTGAGCTATCAGACCAGCTTAACCTGCCAGTAGTCAGCACCTTAATGGGGCTTGGCGCCTTTCCAGGCACGCACAAGAATTCACTAGGCATGCTTGGCATGCATGGTACCTATGAAGCTAACATGGCCATGCACGAGGCAGACTTGATCTTTGGTATTGGGGTGCGATTTGATGATCGTACGACCAACAATCTTGAGAAGTATTGTCCCAACGCCAAGATCATGCACATCGATATCGATCCATCATCGATCTCCAAGAACGTAAAGGTGGATCTACCGATCGTTGGCTCAGCGGAGAAAGTGTTGGCTACTATGGTAGGGCTGTTGCATGACAAACCACAAACTAACGATCAACAAGCGATTGAGCTGTGGTGGCAGGATATCGAGCAGTGGCGCGCACGCCAATGCTTGGCCTATGACACGACCTCTGAGCGAATCAAGCCGCAGCAGGTGATTGAGACGCTACACAAACTGACTAATGGCGATGCCTATGTTGCCTCTGATGTCGGTCAGCATCAGATGTTTGCTGCACTCTACTATCCGTTTAATAAGCCACGCCGCTGGATTAACTCTGGTGGCCTAGGCACCATGGGCTATGGCTTGCCTGCAGGTATGGGGGTTAAGTTTGCCAAGCCTGAAGAAGAGGTGGTTGTGGTCACGGGTGATGGCAGTATTCAGATGAATATCCAAGAGCTGTCGACGGCGATGCAGTACGATATTCCGGTTAAGATCATCAACCTTAACAACCGCTTTCTCGGTATGGTTAAACAGTGGCAAGATATTATCTATCAAGGCCGTCACTCCAACTCTTACATGAGTTCTGTTCCCGACTTTGCTGCTATTGCTGAGGCTTACGGTCACGTGGGTATTCGGATTGAAACCCCAGACCAGCTTGAGGCTGGCTTGCAGCGCGCATTGGATATGAAAGATCGCCTGGTGTTTGTCGATATCAACGTCGATGAAACAGAGCATGTCTACCCAATGCAGATCAAAGGGGAAGGGATGAACAACATGTGGCTGAGCAAGACGGAGAGAACCTAATATGAGACATATCATTTCATTACTACTAGAAAACCAGCCGGGTGCTTTGTCTCGCGTCGTGGGGTTGTTCTCTCAGCGCGGCTATAACATCGAGTCATTGACGGTCTCACCCACCGATGATGAGACGCTGTCGCGTCTCAATATCACCACGCTGTCGGATGAGATGCAGCTTGAGCAGATCCAAAAGCAGCTGCATAAACTGATTGATGTGCTTAAGGTGCAAGAGGTGTCGGAGCTTGAGCATATTGAGCGTGAGCTGATGATGGTCAAGGTCAAGGCGTCTGGGTTCGCTCGCGCCGAGGTCAAGCGTACTACTGATATCTTCCGCGGCCAGATTGTTGATATCACCAACTCGCAGTACACGGTTCAATTGACTGGGGCGAGTGAGAAACTGGATGCCTTTATTGAGGCGATCTCAGAGGTGACGGATGTGATTGAAGTTGCACGCAGTGGTGTAGTCGGTATCGCCCGTGGTGAACGAGCTCTCAAAGCCTAATATCTAGTCCTAATGTTAAAACAATAAGGCCACCGCAAGGTGGCCTTTGTTATGTCCAGCAATAATTTAGCTCAGTAACTTATTGGCGCAGTCATTTATGAGTGCAGAACACGAGCGCGAATGGTGCCCTCGATGCCCTTAAGCTTGTCCAGCGCTTCAACTGCACGGCTGGTCTCGACATCAATCACGACATAGCCAATCTCAGCAGAAGTTTGTAGATACTGCGCGGCGATGTTAATGCCATCCTCGGCAAAGATGGTGTTGATTTGCGTCAGGATACCTGGGCGGTTTTTGTGGATGTGCAATATGCGCGAACACTCGCGATGCTCTGGCAGAGAAACCTCTGGGAAGTTGACGCTCGATAGAGTTGAGCCATTGTCAGAGTACTTAGCCAGTTTACCCGCGACCTCAACCCCAATGTTTTCCTGCGCTTCTTGGGTTGAACCACCAACGTGTGGGGTTAGGATCACATTGTCAAATGGCTGCAGTGGCGACTCAAAGGTATCGGCGTTAGTTTTTGGCTCGGTAGGGAACACGTCCACCGCCGCCCCTGCTAAGTGACCCGATTCAATCGCTGCGGCCAAGGCAGGAATATCCACCACGGTGCCACGTGCGGCGTTGATAAAGATAGAGCCTGGCTTCATCAGCTCAAACTGCTCAGCGGCCATCATGTTCTTGGTTCCGGCTGTCTCAGGTACGTGCAGTGAGATCACATCACACTTATTGAGCAGCTCAGTCATGGTGTGTACTTGAGTGGCGTTACCCAGTGAGAGCTTGTTCTCGATGTCGTAGTAGTAGACGCGCATTCCGAGGTTTTCCGCGATGATACCTAGCTGGGTACCAATGTGACCGTAGCCAATGATACCCAGGCGCTTGCCGCGCGCCTCATAAGAGCTATCGGCACTTTTTTTCCAAACGCCGCGGTGAGCCAGGGCATTCTTTTCTGGAATACCGCGCAGGAGAAGTAGGATCTGTCCGAGTACCAACTCTGCGACACTGCGCGTGTTAGAGAAGGGTGCGTTGAATACAGGGATACCACGCTTGGCTGCGGCGCTTAAATCAACCTGGTTGGTACCGATACAGAAACAACCGATCGCCACGAGTTTTTCAGCCGCATTAATCACTTGCTCACTAAGATTGGTCCGCGAGCGAATGCCGATAAAGTGAGCGTCTTTGACCTTCTCTAGCAGCTCGTCCTCTGATAGCGAGCCCTTGTGATATTCGATATTGGTGTAGCCTGCACCTTGCAAAACCTCTACTGAAGAAGGGTGGAGACCCTCAAGTAGCAGTATCTTGATCTTCTCTTTTTCCAGTGAAACTTTGGCCATTGATTTCGTCCTTAAAATGCTAAAGGTGGGGCGCACTTGGAACAAACGGTTCCAACCTTGAGAAACGTGCCTTTTCGATCAGTTTCTGTTCATCCTTGTGCGTTATCTGGCTATTAAACTATCAGAAATTATTTGTCATGGGTAAGAAAATTACGGAATAAGAACTAACTTTTCGCCTGAAAACGACAAAAAACGGCGCCCTGGGGCGCCGTTTGGTCATCAAGTCACAAAAAACTGTAATTTATCCAGAATTGTCGAGATTAGTCCTCGATTTTTGCACCCTCAGGGGTACCCGTGATCACCACGTCAGCACCGCGATCAGCGAACAGGCCTACAGTGACCACACCCACGATCGCATTGATGGTGATCTCAAGGGCTTTGGGATCAGTGATAGCCAAACCGTGAACATCAAGAATGTCACAGCCGTTATCTGTTACCACGCCTTCGCGATACACGGGCTGACCGCCAAGTTTGGTTAGCTCGCGCGCCACATGCTCACGGGCCATTGGAATAACTTCAACTGGAAGTGGGAACTTACCCAGTACGTCAACGGCCTTAGTGCCATCAACGATGCAGACAAACTTATCTGAGATTGCCGCGACGATCTTCTCACGCGTCAGCGCGGCACCACCGCCCTTGATCATGTCGCGAGTTGGGTTGATCTCATCAGCGCCATCGACATAAACGTTAAGTTTCTCAACGTCATTACAGTCAAATACTGGAATGCCTAGTGCTTGCAGTTTCTCTGTTGAGGCAACCGAGCTTGAAACGGCACCTTTGATCTCATCTTTGATTGTGCCAAGAGCATCGATGAAGTGGTTGACCGTAGAGCCGGTGCCTACACCAACAATTCCACCTTTCTCTACATAGTCCAGCGCAGCCCAGCCCGCCGCTTTTTTCATTTCATCTTGAGTCATGCTCATCTCCAGGGTTTGAGTAAATAATCGCCTACGCAATCGTTTGGGTGGGATTATATACCCAAGTAAACTCAATATACAGGCTCATTTCCGCGTCAAATGACTTTAAAAGGGGCCTACCATTTCTACCGGCATTTATATCTTGTATGAGCCTGTATATTGACTCTGTAGTCTGTATCTTGAGATCACTTGGTGTAGCGATATAAACCTAGGATTTCCATGCCCAAATCTGGGTTGGAGTGATGATTTTGTCTAGCGGCACATCCCAGCTTTCAACAGGCAACTGCTCGACGCGTTGACAGTCATGGGCAAGGCCGATTGCTTTTGGGCCATCTGTAGTGTTTTCCCATTGGGCGAGGGTACGGTCATAATAACCGCCGCCCATACCCAAGCGTTGACCCTGTGCATCGAAGGCGACCAAAGGCGTGAAGATCAAATCGAGCTTCGCCACTGGGATGATTGCGTCAAGCGTCAGCCTTGGCTCGATGATACCGTAGCGGTTATAGCACAGGTCAGAGTCTGGCGTATAAGCGAGAAACAGTAAGTGACCCTTGGCAAAGGGATGAATGACAGGGACATAAACCGACTTGCCGGCTTGCCATAGTGCTTCAATCAAGGGCTGGGTATCTAACTCACCATCAGTGGCGATATACAGTGCGATATGCTGTGCTTGCGCTACTTCTGGCGTAGCCATGACCTGGGCGATCAAGTCTATGCTGGCTTGGTACTGCTCATCGCTGGCAAGTTGATTGCGCCTAACACGAATTTGCTTGCGCAGTTGGTTGCGCGTATCGGTTTTCGGCATGGATGGATTGGCTGAATGACTTGAGGCCATGGATTACCCTTGCTAAATAAAAGCGGGTATCGAGAGGATACCCCAGAGTGCCGTTGGGGAAGGTGGCCCTTGAACCAGCTGGTTCAAGGCGGATCAGCAATGTTAACCGTAGGCTTCTCGGTACGAGCCGAGCTTGCTCAATAGCTATCAAGTACTAACCCTTTAGTATTGCTTATCGGCTCAGGGACTTACATCCCGCTGACGCACACTCCAGGGTAAATTGTCGCTAACAGGCCAGAGCCTATCAGTCTTATTCGCTGTGTTGCGTTCCTTGCTTCACGTTGGTAAGCGCATTGTCGATGGAAAGCGTGAGCTGTTCAAGCTTTTTCGTCACCGACGCCAAATTTTGCTCAGCCTCACCACCTTTGTTATGCAGTTCATAGCAGATGTTCAATGCTGTAAACGTCAGCAGTTGCACTTCATTGGTGATCTTGGTTTTTGAGCTCATCTCTTTGAGACGACTGTCCAAGTCACGTGCGGCCTGGGCGAGAGACTCTTCTTGTCCGGCCGGGCAATTGACTCGGGTTAGCTTACCTAAAATCTCTACTTCTACCGCTTGGCTACTCATGATGACTTAACTCGTTTCGCGCTGTTTGGTCGCCCAACCTTGGGTGACCGAGGAGAAAACTATAGAAAAACCCCCATTAAGATTCAAGCTTTTCCTCTGCTTGGGTGGTGAAAGCGTAAGCGAACGAACACTTCTGGGTTAGTTCGTGCTCGCTTCGATTAAGCACTAATCAATTCTCAGCGCGAGAGTTTCTGCTCTGTAGTGAAAATGGTAGGATGTGTGCTCAACAAAATAACACTGGGGTTGACCATGACAACGAACTCACTACCTTCATACTTCGATGCTGCGCAAACCTTACAGCAGTCTTCTGTGGCCATTTCTCCAGCGGAGATGCACGGTTTGCTGGTGGGGATGATCAGTGGCGGAATCAATGTGAATGACCAGAGTTGGCACGGGGCACTATTCGATTATACCAATGAGGGGATGGGTTGGCCTCAAACGGCCCTGTCTATTGCTCAGGCAAGTTTTGATCTCAGCAAGACCGAACTGATGGGCAGTGGTATGGAGATCACCTTGTTGTTGCCTGAAGACGAAGAGGCCACGCTCATGGAGGTGGCGGACTCTGTGGCAGAGTGGGTCAACCATTTTATCTCTGGGTTGGGTCTGGCTAGCAACAGTTTGTCAAAACTGAGCAGCGATGCCAAAGAGGCGCTGAGCGACCTCGAGGAGATTGCTAAGCTTGGTATTGATGAAGACGACGATATGGAAGAGCAGGCGCTCCTGCTCGAGCAGGTGATTGAGCACGTCAAAGCATGTGTGTTGACGGTTCACGCTGAGCTTGGGCAAAAGCCAAGTCAGGACGCTGAAAAGCCAACTCTCCACTAACCAGTTCCCTAGGCAAAAAGAGCAGCAAAAGGATAGGCAGTATGGTCAAACAGTTCGATATCGTGATCTCGGGTGGTGCTATGGCGGGCGCAACCCTGGCATTGGCACTCAATCACGCTTTGGCAGGAAAAGTCTCGATCGCCATCGTTGAGTCTTACCAGGTTGATCATACTCAGCACCCTGGCTTTGATGCGCGGGCGATTGCTCTGGCTCATGGTACGGTAGAGATCTTGCGTGGCTACCAGTTGTGGGAGAGCATTCAAGATAAGGCCACCGCCATCAAGCACATTCATGTCTCGGATCGTGCCCACCTCGGCATGACTGAGATTGCGAGTGACGATATTCCTGTCCCAGCACTAGGCTATGTGGTCGAGTTGGCGGATGTCGGGCATGCCTTCCATCAATTGATTTCTCTGGCCCCCAATATTGAGCTGTTGTGCCCTGATGCGATTAGCCAAATTACTCGCCATTCGGATTATGTTGCCCTCGACTTAGACTCTGGAGAGTCGCTTGAGACTAAGCTGCTGGTTTCTGCTGACGGTGCAGACTCAGACTGCTGCGCCATGCTGAATCTTGCTCAAGAGTGTGTCGATTTTAATCAATCCGCTATTATCGCCAATATCGTTTGTCAGCAGCCGCATCAAAACCGCGCGTTTGAGCGCTTTACTGAGCACGGACCGGTGGCGTTGCTGCCGATGACGGACAACCGGATGTCTTTGGTCTGGTGCTTGCCACCGGAGCAAATTGATAGCGTGATGAAGCTTGGTGATGAGGCGTTTTTACACCAGTTACAGCAGGCCTTTGGCTGGCGTCTTGGCGCATTGACCGCAACGGGGCAGCGTAGCGCCTATCCATTAATGTTGCGCTACCGTGAACAGATTGTTTCTCATCGTTTTGCTGTCGTGGGTAATGCCGCCCAAGCCCTGCATCCGATCGCAGGACAGGGGTTTAATCTTGGTATTCGTGACGTGGCGAGCTTGGTCGATGAAATCGCCGCGGCTTATCATTCGGGGTTGGATGATCTCGGTGACTACTCAATACTGTCTACGTATCAAGCTCGACGTGGATACGATCGCACCGCCACCATGGCTCTCACCTCAGGTTTGGTTAGACTTTTTTCCAATGACTGGTGGTCAACTCGCTTGGGGCGTAACCTAGGTTTACTGGCGGCTGATAATTTGCCCCCGCTCAAACAGCCGTTATTACAGCGCACGTTGGGCTTAGTCGCGCGCTAATTTAAGGAAGTAACTATGATGCAAAGTGTCGATATCGCTATTGTTGGCGGTGGAATGGTTGGACTCACGCTCGCGGCGGCGTTGAAAAACACCGATCTCAGGATTGCGGTCATCGAGGGGCAGGAGCCACAAAGTGAACTGAGTGAGCTGCCAGATGTGCGCGTATCAGCGCTGAGTCGCTCAAGCGAAATGGTGCTAGAGAATATTGGCGCATGGCAGGGTATCGCCAGTCGACGTCTTTCTCCGTATATGGCGATGGAGGTGTGGGAGCGAGATAGTTTTGCTCGGATAGAGTTTAATGCCAAGCACCTTGCTCAGCCAGACCTTGGGCATATTGTCGAGAATTGTATAGTGC
This sequence comes from Vibrio glycogenivorans, assembly GCF_051660965.1. Taxonomy (NCBI): domain Bacteria; kingdom Pseudomonadati; phylum Pseudomonadota; class Gammaproteobacteria; order Vibrionales; family Vibrionaceae; genus Vibrio; species Vibrio glycogenivorans. The sequence continues at coordinate 24,750 of NZ_JBPVIS010000019.1, forward strand.
AGTTGGCCTTGCTCGAGCAAGTTAAAAACCAAGCCAATGTCAGCCTTTTTGTTGCCACGCGTTGCCAGTCGATGGTCATGAGTGAGCGTGAGGCATGGCTGACGCTAGATAACGGGCAGTCACTGACGGCAAAGCTGGTAGTAGGCGCCGATGGTGCTAATTCCTGGGTGCGCAAGCAGTCAGATATCCCACTCACCAGTTGGGATTACGGTCACAGCGCTATAGTGGCTAATGTGCGCACCGCAGAGCCACACAACAAAGTGGCGCGGCAAATCTTTACGCCTCAAGGACCGTTGGCATTTCTGCCCCTACAGCCCCCTCACCTTAGCTCGATTGTCTGGTCGATTGAGCCGAATCGCGCTGAGCAGTTAATGGCGATGAGTGACAGTGAGTTTAATAAGGCGCTGATGGTTCAGTTTGATAACAAGTTGGGCTTGTGCCAAGTCGAGGGCGAGCGTGCTGCGTTCCCGCTCAAAATGCGCTACGCGCGCGATTTTGTCGCCCAGCGAGTGGCGCTGGTGGGGGATGCGGCGCATACCATTCATCCATTAGCAGGCCAAGGCGTCAATCTTGGTTTGCTCGATGCTGCCAGTCTTGCTCAGGAAATTGAGCGCCTGTGGGCAGAGGGTAAAGATATCGGCAATCGCCAGCAGCTTCGTCGCTACGAGCGTTGGCGCAAGGCGGAAGCGGCGAAAATGATTGCGGCAATGCAGGGTTTTCGTGACTTGTTTAGTGGTGGCAATCCGGCGAAAAAACTCGTTCGAGGTCTCGGAATGCAGTTTATTGGTCATTTACCGGGGGCCAAAGATGAGATTATGAAGCGTGCTCTGGGATTAAAAGGTGACCTACCGGCCTTAGCTCGTCCCGACTACCACTCAGTGAAACCTTAAGAGTGACACAGATGAAAAAGGAGACCTTGAGGTCTCCTTTTTACCAAATCTAGTAAGCCAACCTGAGTTTCATTACCTCGCTGTTGACCTCATTGACAGCGCGAAAATGGCGCTGATCTGCCTTCTCTGGCAGGACCAATTTACCTTGGTCAAATTCAAACTTGCCGATGCCGTTGATGTATATTCTTCCTTTGAACAATCGAGTTACGTGTTTCGCTATTAAGCCTGGGAGATAGCGTTTGAACAGTCTCATTTATACATTTTCCTTATTCGCGAGTGCCGGACAATTATAAGAAAGTCGTCTCCAAAAAAGTGTGATTTATTGGACGTATCGGTTACAAAAACAAACCCGTTCGGATATTTGTGCTTTGTCAGACAATTTTTAGGTCATAAGTTCCATTTTGCGTGACCTGCCCCTCAAGTTTTTTTCTGATTTCTAACTCTATTATTACCGCCTAGTGAGCGGGCCCAATAGCTGCGGGGGGATGGGGCAGAAATAGTGTTAGCGAGCGGTGAAAAAAAGCCCGCACAGTGAAGTGTGCGGGTGAATAGTCACAGATGCATAACACAAAAGTGGATTTTTCTGAATAATCAGTGGATTCACTTTGATTGATGTCCAAGTCACACTTGGGCGGATACCGCAAAACTCCTCATCAACACGATTACGTTAACGAATTTTTAACCATTATGCTACATCTATTTTGTCTATAAATATCCACGTCATTAATGAGTAAGAAAAGTGTGACGAGTGATGCACTTTGGTCGGTGTGACAGAGTCTTATCCGGTTTTTAAGTCGTTAATCGCGGCAGATATCACCACAACTCGGTGAGCAAAGGCGGACCAGATCGGCTAGCTCAATCGCAAGCCCGGCCAGTCGCGTGCCACTGCTGATGGAGACCACCTGCTGCGAATCAAAGCGCTTATCGAGAATAATCGGCATCGGTTGCTTAAGTCTCAGCGGGGCAACGCAGCCAAGTTGATAGCCAGTGATCGCCTCAAGTTGGCTGTGATCAACACAGGTCATTCGCCGCCAGCCAAGCAGGGCTCGGACTTTTTTCGGGTCAACGCTTTGATCCCCAGGTACGCAAGCCAGCGCGTAGCGATCTGACATATCCCGCAACAGAATAGACTTGACCATTTGCTGACTATCAATGCCCCTGGCTTGCGCTGTGTCTTCGATTGTGATGGTTTCCTGCTTCTGGTTCAGCAGGCGATAACTCACCTGCTGTTGATCGAGGAAGTCCATCAGTGGAGTGCGAAACGGCTCACTCATCGTCTAGGCTGTAGGGTAGAGGTAATAATTGCCAGTGACTCTCGGCTTGCTGAGCAAGACGGAGCTGGGTATCTGGCTCAAGGTTATTGGGCACAATCGCCAGGCCAATGACTCGGCCATCAGCAAATTGATAGTGACATAGCAGGCGACCAAGCGCACGCCAGTTCTCACCCACAGAGCGCTCTAAGATAACCTCCTGCTCAAGCGTTTCTGCGGTTGTGCTTTGCACGATCACCATCTGGCGTTTGTTCATACCGCGGTATTTGGCGCGTGCGACTGTCTCTTGACCGGTGTAGCAGCCTTTAGAGAAGCTGATCCCCCCAACAGCGTGCAGGTTGAGTGCCTGTGGGATGTGCTCATTTTGCATGAAGTCTTCAACAACCGGTTGAGCCTCGCGGATATCCACCAAGGTCCAGAGTGCGCTATCTACCCAAAGCGAAGGGTGGAGCTTAGCAAGCTCGCCGGCTTGGGTTGGTTCAAGCGCCAGTAACCAGCGCTGCTGGCCGACTTTGACTGCCGTGCCGCCTGTGATCTGACGCACGTCGCCACGGTCTTCACTCAGTTGATCGACAAATTGCTCGGCTTGATCACCGATAACACCCAGCAAGGTGTCTTGACTAACTTCGATGGTGACCTTGGAAAATACCGCGTATTTTTTTAGCTCAGCGAGCTCCCTATCCACCGCTGACTGTGGCTGGAGCATGGCGTAGGTCTCACCATGGTGGAAGAGACGAAAAGCCGACCATAGCTTGCCCTTGGCATCACAATGTCCACCGAGCGTCGATTGTTCAGTGGCAAGCGACACCACATCACAGGTAACTTGACCTTGAAGGTACGACTTTCGGTCGTCACCGGATAGGGTGATAAGCCCCAACTGGTTTAGGTGACATAAAGACAGCGCCGGGAGCGCCTCTTCAGGGGTGAGGGGTAACGGTGTGTTGAGCTGATTCCAATCCATGCGCGCGTGACCTTTATGGTTAAGATTTTATTAATGGTAATCCTCAATGTGAGGGCGCATCAAGCTGCTTCAAGTTCACAGTGAGAAAAAATCTTCGGTTGGGCAGAACGTGATTTAGGTTGTGGCTTTTTCAGGGCGGGTTGATACACTCATTACACTGCAATTGGTAGAGGATTATCGATGTATACCCAAGAAGACAAGGCGCGTATTAAGTGGGCGTGTCGCCGTGGCATGTTAGAGCTTGATGTGGTGATCATGCCGTTTTTTGAAGAGTGCTTTAACTCACTGACTGAATCAGAGCAACAGGACTTTGTCTCGCTTCTCGAGTGTGATGATCCTGAGCTGTTCAGTTGGGTGATGGGGCATGGGCGCAGTGAGAACCTCAGTCACGCGTCGATGGTAGACAAGATTGTTGCCCATAACTTGTCCAAGGTACGTTAGTACTCAACCCAACTCCGATTCTCGCGCCCAACTGGTGATGGTGATTGTGACGCCATGGCTGATTTGGGCGCTGTGTGTTTTTTCCCCTTCTCTCGCGCTTAGCTTTTGTTTGCTCTACATCTGGCGGCAGCTGGTAAAAACCCGAGCGATTTTCCCACCGAGCTGGTCTGGACGAATACGCATCGACCCTAGCGGTGAGGTCGGTTTCTATTTAACGGCCTATCACGCGCAGAGTGTTAAACGCGTATTGTGCTGTTATGCCGACATTTTTGTCCTTGTCACCCTAAGCAACAACACGCGCTGGATTCTCTGGCGCACCAGCATGAAAGATCAAGATTACCGCCAACTATTACTCTGGCTAAGGCGAGGACATATACCTCGCCCCTCGTAGGGCTATGCCCGTCCCCGCATCTCGCCCCTTTATTTAAGCGGTTGACTCGGATCCAGAATCGTCGGCCCGCTATCCTTCGCAGGTTGAGGGTAATCAAGCGTGTAATGCAACCCACGACTCTCTTTACGCTGCATCGCACAGCGTACCATCAGCTCTGCGACTTGCAGCAGGTTACGCAGCTCGAGCAGGTTGTTTGAGACCTTAAAGTTACTGTAGTACTCATGGGTTTCTTGTTGCAGAAGTTGGATGCGGCGCAGCGCGCGCTCAAGGCGTTTATCCGTGCGTACGATGCCCATGTAATCCCACATAAACAGGCGCAGCTCATGCCAGTTGTGTTGGATGATCACCTCTTCATCGGAACACGAGACCTGACTTTCATCCCAAGCTGGAATTTTGTCGACCCACTCGACCTGGTCAAGGTGGCGCAGAACATCCTTGGCCGCAGACCAAGCGTAAACTACACACTCCAGCAGTGAGTTGGAGGCCATGCGATTAGCGCCATGCAAACCGGTATAGCTGACTTCACCAATCGCATAAAGGTTTTTGATGTCACTACAGCCTTGCTGGTCAACAATCACACCACCACAGGTGTAGTGCGCCGCTGGCACGATCGGGATCGGCTCTTGGGTCATATCGATGCCAAGGTCAAGCAACCGAGAATGGATGGTTGGGAAATGTTTCTCGATAAAGGCGGTTGGCTTGTGGCTGATGTCCAGGTACATACAGTCAGCACCGAGGCGCTTCATCTCAAAGTCTATCGCACGCGCAACGATATCACGTGGGGCGAGCTCTTCACGCGCGTCGAAGTCAGGCATAAAGCGGCTGCCGTCAGGGCGACGTAAGTAGGCGCCTTCACCACGCAGTGCCTCGGTAAGAAGGAAATTACGCGCCTCAGGATGGAACAGGCACGTTGGATGGAACTGGTTAAACTCAAGATTTGCCACGCGACATCCTGCGCGCCACGCCATCGCGATACCATCACCCGATGAAACATCGGGGTTAGAGGTGTACTGATACACTTTGGAAGCGCCACCGGTGGCCAGTACTACGAATTTGGCCTTAACGGTTTCAACGCGCTCTTTTATCCGGTTCCAAATATAAGCGCCAACCACGCGCTTTTGCCCGTCACTGCCTATTTGGGTAACCAAATCTAGGGCATTATGGCGTTCAAGTACGTGGATATTAGGGTGATTATGAGCATTATCTTGCAGCGAGGTTTGCATTGCCATTCCGGTGGCGTCTGCAGCGTGAAGAATACGACGGTGACTGTGACCGCCCTCGCGCGTTAAGTGATAGCGTGGCTGGTCGTCCGAGTCATCCTCTTCGCGATCGAACGGCACGCCACCATCAATCAACCATTGCACACATTTCTTAGCATTTTTGGCGATAAATTCGACCGTGTCCGCCTCACACAAGCCAGCACCGGCAATCAGGGTGTCCTCTACGTGTGACTCAACGCTGTCAGATTCATCAAAAACGGCGGCGATACCACCTTGGGCGTAAAAGGTTGCCCCTTCACTACGAGGGCCTTTACTTAAGACCATGACCTTGGCTTTGTTGGCCACTCTTAGCGCCAATGAAAGCCCTGCGGCACCACTGCCAACGACTAACACATCACATTGATGTTCTCGGTTTTCACTCATAACTTCAAATCCAATCTCCCAGGTCATCCTGAGCTGGGGCTGTACGGTTGTTGTCTGGCCCTGGCATCAAGGCAAGGCAAACCGCATCACAAATTTATCAATCGCCTCGTATACTAGCAGTTTAGGTCGCTCAGAGCAGTTGATTTCCGTTGCTTTTGTCATTGAATCGACCCAATATTGATATCAAACAGTAATTTTAACCAGCTCACGCTATTAACATCATGAAATAAATTTCTCGGCTCGAGGTGGAACTTTTACTTAGTGCCTGAGTCACAATAAGTGCTCACATACGCGGTGGTGTAGTGACTGCTAAAGCAAGATGACGCTCATATCTGTGAGGATAAGAGCCATAATAACAAATGGGAGTAGCCGCTCGAATGAACGAGCAGACTGATCAGGTTCTTGTAGAGCGAGTTCAGAACGGAGATAAGCAAGCATTTAACTTATTGGTGATTCGTTATCAAAATAAGGTGTGCAACCTGATATCTCGGTATATCAATAATTCTGGTGACGTTGCCGATGTCGCTCAAGAGGCGTTTATTAAGGCCTATCGAGCGCTGCCATCGTTTAGAGGCGAGAGTGCATTTTATACCTGGTTGTACAGAATCGCTGTCAACACGGCGAAGAACCACATCGTTGCCCAGAGTCGTCGGCCGCCAGCCACAGACGTTGATGCTGAAGACGCTGAATTTTACGAGACCGGCAGTGCGTTAAAAGAAATATCGAACCCTGAGAATCTGACGTTGTCCAACGAGTTGAAACGAACGGTTTTTGCGGCGATTGAAGCATTGCCAGAAGATTTGAAGACAGCAATGACCTTGCGTGAGCTCGACGGGCTCAGCTATGAGGACATTGCTGAAGTGATGGATTGCCCGGTTGGGACGGTGCGCTCGCGAATTTTTCGCGCCCGCGAAGCAGTAGAGAAGAAGATTGCCCCTCTATTGCAGCGACACTGACCAGGCAGTTAAACTAATCAAGATTTGAACCAATAAACAATGGTGAAAAGAATGGCTGACAAAGAAAAACTTTCAGCACTCATGGATGGTGAAGCGTTAGACGACGAGCAACTCATTGCTCTGGCTGAGAGCGATCAGGCCGCGCTAGAAAGTTGGAAGCACTACCATTTGATTGGTGATGTGATGCGTGGTGAAGGCCCTGAGCAAGCCAATTGGGATATTGCCAGTTCGGTTGCCATGGCGCTGGAAGACGAGGCTCCTCATCAAGGAGTCACGGTCGCTCCGATGCTTGAGGCACAGCCAGCGCCTGCGGTGGCGAAAAAGCAGCTTCCGGCGTGGCTAAGTCAGTTTGGTCAAGTGGCCGTGGCTGCGTGTGTCTCTTTTGTGGTGATCCTCGGGGTACAGCAATACAGTGGTCAAGATGGCCAAGCGACACCTGAAGTGGCGCAGTTGCCTGTTCTACAAACCATTCCGCTAGCAGGAAGCGCAGAGCCTGTCAGCCTGACTCGAGAGTCAGTCCAGGGCGGCGCTGCAACCAATGAAGCGAATGTTCAAGAGCAACACCGACGTATTAATGCGGTACTTCAAGATTATGAACTCCAGCTGCGATTAAACAGCGGGAATGAGATTGCTTCTAAGCTCAATCAAAAGCCGATAGTTGAATGAAAAAAATACTGATCAGTGCCCTGACACTGTTCGGCCTAGGCGTCCACTCAGCCTCTGCAGAACAACCTGCAGAGGTCTTGTTACAGGAAATGCATCAGGCCAGTGAGCAATTAAGTTATGAGCTCTCTTATATCCTAATCAAAAAGAACAGCATTGAGCCGCTGTTGTATCGCCATGCCTCCCTTGAACAGCAACAACTTGCCCACCTTTTGTACCTCAGCGGCCCTGTTCGTGAGGTGATTCGTCGTGGTGACGAGGTGAGCTATGTTGAGCCGGGTATCGAGCCCTTCACCGTCGAGTCGAGTGATATGGTGGCACCCACTATTCCGCTTTTGCACAGTGACATCGACTATCTGAGCATGAACTATGACTTTGTTAGTGTCGGTCGTGCACGCGAAGCGGGCAGTGCGACTCAGGTGGTGCGCATCGTACCAAAAGATGGGATGCGCTACTCTTATGTGCTGTGGATTGATGAAACCACGCGCTTGCCACTACGCGCTGATTTGCTAGATCGCGATGGCGAGGTGCTTGAGCAATACCGCACGATTTCCTTTGTGGTCAACGAGCAGATCTCGGAGATCATGTCGGGGCTGCGCAACGTGACACTGCCCGATGTACTCAGCCTGCCTAAGGGCAATGTTAATCGTGCTGATTGGAACGTCGGTTGGGTACCGAATGGCTTTGAACCGACGGATGTGAACCGCTATCGTATGGCGAGTACCGATCGTGTGGTCGAGACGCAGATGTACACCGATGGCCTGTTTAACTTCTCCATCTATATTGCTGAGCGAGATGAAAACTCACTGCCAGGACAGGTGGTGCGTCAAGGGCGTCGCACGCTGCACACCTTTGTCAAAGGCAGCGCCGAGATCTCGGTCGTTGGCGATATTCCACCCTCAACGGCGCAGCGCATTGCCCAGTCCGTCTCATTTGATCCACTTAAGGCACCAGAACAATGATCACCGCATTAGCCCAAGTCGTCTCTGTTGAGCCATGCGCTGTGGGTTGGCGCGCGCAATTGCACTGTGAGCAGCAATCGAGCTGCAGCGGCTGCGCGCAAAAAAGCAGCTGCGGGACTGGGATTGTCTCTGGCGCAGTCGGCAATAAGACCCTAAGCTGGACACTGGATACCGAGCAAGCAGTGCAAGTTGGGGACACGGTCGAGATTGGCCTACCTGAGCGTCAGTTGCTCAGTTTTGCTGCCGCTATTTACTTACTTCCACTACTTTTTCTGCTCCTTGGCGCTGTGATGGGGCAGGTCTGGGTACAGCCTCTTATCGGCGCGGGCGAGGGGGCCATTATTCTTGCTGCGGCGCTGTTTGCTTTTGCGGGCTTTGTTCTCGCTAAGTGGTTGGTACGACGAAAAGAGCGCGCGACATCTGAGCAGGTGATCCTGCTAAGAATTTTGGGCAGCCAGATACCAGTTGTCTAAAATGGATGCGAAGCGCAGAGAAATTCGGTAGAATCTGCCCACTTATTTGTTGGCTCGCAGCGAACCGCTCGTCAACAACGTCATTTTGATAACAGAGTTTAGTCACACCATCCTATGAAGCACATTCGCAATTTTTCGATTATCGCCCACATCGACCACGGTAAGTCGACTCTATCAGACCGCCTAATTCAAGTTTGTGGTGGCCTTAGTGAGCGTGAAATGGACGCGCAAGTTCTCGATTCTATGGATCTTGAGCGTGAGCGTGGCATTACCATCAAGTCTCAGAGTGTGACGCTTAATTACAAAGCGAAAGATGGTGAGACTTATCAGCTTAACTTTATCGACACCCCAGGACACGTCGACTTCGCCTACGAAGTATCGCGTTCACTAGCCGCTTGTGAAGGTGCGCTACTGGTTGTTGATGCCGGTCAGGGCGTTGAAGCGCAAACTCTTGCCAACTGTTACACCGCGATCGAAATGGATCTCGAGGTTGTGCCAATCTTGAACAAGATTGACTTGCCAGCTGCCGATCCTGAGCGCGTCTCGGAAGAGATCGAAGAGATCGTTGGTATCGACGCGATGGAAGCGACTCGCTGTTCGGCGAAAACCGGTATCGGTGTTGACGATGTACTTGAGAACATCGTTTCTGCTATTCCTGCGCCAGAGGGCGACCCTGAAGCGCCACTGCAAGCGCTGATCATCGACTCTTGGTTCGATAACTACCTTGGCGTTGTCTCGCTAGTACGTATTAAAAATGGCGTGCTGAAGAAGAACGATAAGATCAAGGTAATGAGCACCGGTCAGGTGTGGGGTGTAGACCGCTTGGGTATCTTTACGCCTAAGCAAGAAGACACCACTGAGCTGCAAACTGGTGAAGTAGGCTGGGTTGTATGTGGTATCAAGGACATCCTTGGTGCGCCAGTTGGTGATACCCTGACGCTGGCGAAAGGCGGCTGTGAAGAAGCGCTACCTGGTTTTCAAAAAGTAAAACCTCAGGTTTATGCCGGTCTATTCCCAGTCTCTTCAGATGACTACGAAAACTTCCGTGATGCGCTAGGCAAACTGAGCCTCAACGATGCTTCTCTGTTCTATGAGCCAGAGAACTCAGCGGCACTAGGCTTTGGTTTCCGTTGTGGTTTCCTAGGTATGCTGCACATGGAGATCATCCAAGAGCGTCTCGAGCGTGAGTACGACCTTGACTTGATCACCACGGCGCCGACGGTAGTTTACGAGGTTGAGCGCACTGATGGCGAACTGCTGTATGTCGATAGCCCGGCGAAACTGCCTGCGGTAAACGATATAGAAGAGATCCGTGAGCCGATTGCTCGCTGTAACATCCTTGTGCCATCTGAGTACCTAGGTAACGTGATCACCTTGTGTGTAGAGAAGCGTGGTATTCAGGTAGATATGGTGTATCACGGCAACCAAGTTGCAGTGGTTTACGATATCCCAATGGCAGAGGTTGTGCTCGATTTCTTCGATCGCCTGAAGTCAACCTCACGTGGCTATGCGTCACTGGACTACAACTTCCAGCGCTTTGAAGCATCGAATATGGTACGCGTTGACGTACTACTGAACGGCGATACCGTGGATGCTCTGGCGATGATCACCCACAAAGACCAGTCTCAGACGCGTGGTCGTCAGCTGGTTGAGAAGATGAAAGAGTTCATCCCTCGTCAAATGTTTGATATCGCGATCCAGGCGGCAATTGGTAACCACATCATCGCTCGCTCGACCGTGAAACAGCTTCGTAAAAACGTAATCGCTAAGTGTTACGGTGGTGACGTGAGTCGTAAGAAGAAGCTGCTTAAGAAGCAGAAAGAAGGTAAGAAGCGCATGAAGCAGATCGGTAACGTAGAACTGCCGCAAGAGGCGTTCTTGGCGATTCTGCACGTGGGTAAAGACTAATTACTCCTGCTTGGACTGCCGCTCAATGTGTGTGGTGGTCTGAGACAAATAGATCGAACAAGTGTTTTGTTACGATAGTGATTTGTTATGAGTGAAAGGGTTTCGGCTCTTTCACTTTCGTATTTTTAAGATAAGGGAAGTCAATGGCAAATACGTTTTCACTCATTCTTGTCATAGTGACATTAGTGACGGGTATAGTATGGGCGCTAGAGAAATGGGTTTGGGCGAAAAAGCGCGCGCAAGTGCTTGCTGCCGCTGAAGCACAAACCGAGCAACTCGATGCCCAGGTGGTCGAGAAACTGCAAACTCAGCCTTGGTGGGTTGAGAACAGCGTCTCAATTTTCCCTGTGATTGCGATTGTGTTGGTATTGCGCTCCTTTATCTATGAGCCGTTTCAGATCCCATCAGGGTCAATGATGCCAACCCTGCTGGTGGGTGATTTTATCTTGGTAGAGAAGTACGCGTACGGGATTAAAGACCCGGTGTGGCGCAAAGAGTTGGTTGCCACGGGCAAGCCTGAGCACGGCGATATCGCGGTGTTTAAGTACCCACCACAACCAAATATTGACTACATTAAACGTGTCATTGGTCTACCTGGTGATACCGTTCGCTACAGCGCGCAGAAAGAGCTGTGTGTCCAGCCGCAAGGTGAGCGTACTTGCCGCCCGTTGCCGCTGTCTAATGTTAGAGAGAGTGAGTTCTTACAGAACAATATCCCTCTGATGCAAATGAATGAAACCCAGGGCGAGTTGCAATACGAGGTGCTCGCGCACCCACTGCGTCGTGATCGCGTAGAGGCGTATATGCCGCGACCTGGCGTCAATGAATGGGTTGTCCCACAAGGTCAATACTTTGTAATGGGTGACAACCGTGATAATAGTGCCGATAGCCGTTACTGGGGCTTTGTGCCTGAGGAAAACCTAGTTGGTAAGGCGGTCGCTATCTGGATCAGCTTTGAATTTGAGCGTGATCCAAGCAGCTTCTTACCAGGTTGGATTCCAACAGGGGTTCGCTTTAACCGCATCGGTGGTATTCAATAGTCTGGCCAAGGCCAGCATTAACACCACGAGAGAGTATGAATTCTCAAATTGAAAAACTACAAAGAAAGCTCGGCTATCAGTTTAAAGATGGCGAGCTTTTGAACCTGGCACTGACTCACCGCAGTGCCAACGGTAAACACAATGAGCGTCTTGAGTTTCTGGGCGATTCAATTTTAAGTTTTGTCATTGCTGACGATCTTTACCACCGCTTCCCTAAGGTAACGGAAGGGGATATGAGCCGCATGCGTGCCACCTTGGTGCGTGGTAATACCCTTGCGGAGTTGGGTCGTGAGTTTGAGCTGGGTGACTACTTAAAATTAGGTCCAGGCGAGCTTAAGAGCGGCGGTTTCCGTCGTGACTCGATTCTTGCTGATGCCGTTGAGGCGATCATGGGGGCCATCTATCTCGATAGCGACGTAGAGACTATCCGTGGCATTATTCTCGATTGGTATAAGTCGCGCCTTGAGGCTATCGAGCCTGGCGTTTCACAAAAAGACCCAAAGACTCGCCTTCAGGAGTTTTTGCAAGGCAGAAGAAAACCCCTGCCAGTCTACACAGTGACTAATATTAAAGGTGAAGCACACAACCAAGAGTTTACGGTGTCGTGTGAGGTTGCAGGAATAGGAAAGCCTGTTGTCGGTAAAGGTACCAGTCGTCGCAAGGCAGAGCAAGCGGCCGCTGAGACAGCACTAGGGCAGTTGACCAATGGCTGATTCTACTGAAAACAACGAATTCGATATTGATGCATTCTTCTCCTCAACCGGTGAAGTCTCATCGCCTGAGAACCAACACTGTGGCTTTATCGCCATCGTGGGTCGCCCGAATGTGGGTAAATCAACGCTACTGAACAAGATCCTGGGTCAAAAGATCTCGATCACGTCACGTAAGCCGCAAACCACACGTCACCGCATTATGGGTGTCGATACCGAGGGTGATTACCAAGCGATTTATGTCGACACTCCGGGTCTGCACATCGAAGAGAAGCGCGCCATCAACCGCTTGATGAACCGCGCGGCGAACTCTTCGCTGAGTGATGTGAACTTGGTGTTCTTCTTGGTTGACGGTACCCACTGGACCAAAGACGACGAGATGGTGCTGACCAAGCTGCAGAAGTCGAACTTCCCAGTCGTGCTGTGCGTCAACAAGGTTGATAACGTGCAAGACCGTAACGACGTGATGCTGCATATGCAGGAGATGTCGAAGAAGATGGAGTTTGTTGATGTGGTGCCAATCTCGGCTAAACACGGCAAAAATATTGATGTGCTGCGCAAGCACGTGCGCGAGCACCTGCCAAAAGCTACTCATCACTTCCCTGAAGAGTACGTGACTGACCGCTCGCAGCGCTTTATGGCCTCTGAGATCTTGCGTGAGAAGCTGATGCGTTTCACCGGTGACGAGCTGCCATATTCAGTGACAGTAGAGATTGAGCGTTTTGACTACAACCCTGAGACTGACGGTTTCCATATTAATGGTCTTATCTTGGTTGAGCGCAGTGGCCAGAAGAAGATGGTCATCGGCAAAGGTGGCGAGAAGATCAAAACCATCGGTCGTGAGGCGCGTCTTGATATGGAAGAGCTGTTCGGTCGCAAGGTCTACCTTGAAACCTGGGTTAAAGTGAAATCAGGTTGGGCAGACGATGAGCGTGCCCTGCGCTCGCTTGGCTATATCGACGACCTATAACCGCAGTGAGGCAGCTTGCTTCGCTCCGAGCTTATCATCCTAAGGAGCCTAACGGCTCCTTTTTTATTGCCTATCCGTTAACTATAGAGAAGAGTGGATGTCAGAAGGTCTCCAGCGCTGCTTTGTTTTACATCGGCGCCCTTACAGTGAAACAAGCTTGATCTTGGACGTGTTCAGTGAGGAGCATGGCCGGATAAGCCTGATGTCTAAAGGGGCACGCAGCCGCCGCTCTAACCTCAAAGGGGCACTTCAGCCATTTACGCCACTGCTACTCAAGTGGTCGGGTAAGGGCTCGATGAAAACCTTGCGCCAAGCAGAGCCGATCAGTCTCGGCTTACCTCTTACCGGCATTAATCTCTACTCAGGTATGTATGTTAACGAGCTGATAGGGCGAGTCTTGGCGCCAGAGGTCGCGATGCCGGCGTTATTCCATGACTACCTGCATGCGTTAACCGAATTAGCCCAGGCCAATAATCCTGAACCAGCACTGCGCCGTTTTGAGCTCGCCTTGTTGTCGGCGATGGGCTACGGGGTAGACTTTCTTCATTGCGCCGGAACGGGCGAGCCGATCGACCCTAAGATGACCTATCGCTATCGAGAAGAAAAGGGCTTTATCGCCTCAGTGCGGCGCGATAACTTGACCTTCTTAGGTGATGAGCTGATCGCGATTAGCGAGCGGCGTTTCACGACAAAAGAACAACTTAAAGCGGCAAAGCGCTTTACACGCATAGCACTAAAGCCGTATCTTGGCGGAAAACCATTAAAGAGCCGGGAACTGTTTATCGCAACACTTCCCAAAGCACGGAGTACAACACAATGAGCTCGATTTATTTAGGTGTCAATATTGACCATATCGCGACGGTTCGTAATGCACGTGGAACCAAGTATCCAGATCCTGTACACGCAGCCGAGATTGCAGAGCGCGCGGGTGCGGATGGTATCACTATCCACTTGCGTGAAGACCGTCGTCATATTGTCGATCGCGATGTGCGCATCCTACGCGAGACGCTGCAAACACGCATGAACCTTGAGATGGCTGTGACCGACGAGATGATTGACATCGCATTGCAAACGCAGCCAGAGTACGTGTGTTTGGTACCAGAAAAGCGTGAAGAGCTGACTACTGAAGGCGGCCTTGATGTGGTGGGGCAACTTGACAAGATCAAGGCAGCAACGGAGAAGCTGGCTGCTGCTGGGATTAAGGTGTCTCTGTTTATCGATGCTGACCGCCAGCAAATCGATGCGGCGAAAGCCTGTGGCGCACCGTTTATCGAGCTGCACACTGGTCAGTACGCTGAGGCAGAGAACGATGAAGATCAGCAAGATGAGCTGAAGAAGATTGCTGCAGCGGCAAGCTACGCACACGATCTTGGCATTATGGTTAACGCCGGTCACGGCCTGACTTACCATAACGTTGCCCCAATCGCGGCACTGCCTGAGATCTATGAGCTGAACATCGGTCACTCGATCATTGGTCGCGCACTGTTTGATGGCCTGCACAAAGCCGTCGCAGATATGAAAGCCGTTATGGTTGCTGCGCGTAAGTAAGCGCCTAGGATAGCCCAATGCCTGTAGTAGGAATCGGTACGGATATCGTCGAGATTGCCCGAGTCGAAAAGGCACTCGAGAAAAGCAATGCCCTGGCTTATCGCATACTTAGCGAGGCCGAGCAGGTGGTGTTTAACCAAAGTAAACAGCCCGCTCGCTACCTTGCCAAGCGCTTTGCCGTCAAAGAGGCGGCAGCCAAAGCACTTGGCACTGGCATCGCACGCGGGGTCAGCTTTCAAGATTTCACCGTCACCAACGATGAACTCGGCAAGCCAGAGCTCAGCTTAACTGGCGCTGCTCAGCAGTTCGCCGACGCCTTGTCTGCCCACTCCATCTTAGTCACGATAGCGGATGAAAAGCGCTATGCGGTGGCGACGGTCGTTATGGAGTCGTAGCTTCTGCGGTTGTCTTGTCCTTTTGTCGAATGAAAAGCCAATGGTGGGTGCCATTGGCATTTTTTAGGAGCGAGCTGCGGGTTTCACTTCGTTCCGAGGGGCGAGTAGTCCGCCGACGCTATATTAGATTGCCGCTCCACTCGCACCTCGAAGGGCAAAGCCCGTCCCCGCAGCGCAGCGTCCCCGAACCTTAAACAAGGTAAGGCTCAGCCGCCGCGATCACCTTCTCCATCTCATCTTGCAGTTCGAATAGTTCAGGCTCTAGGTCTTCGATGCTCATGTCTGAGCGAAGGCCTTTTTCGAGTTCGGCGCAGACTTTTTTCAGGCGTGGGACACCGCTGTAAGAGCAGCTACCGTTGAGTTTGTGGACGAAATGGAGCAGGTCCGGTTGCGTGTGGGTTTGTGGATCAAGGACGCTATCGACTACCTCACTGACTTCAGGGATAAACTCAATCAGCATCCGCAGCATGTCTTTGGCCAGATCTTGCTTGTTGGCGGATTGTTTGAGTGCCAACTGCCAGTCGATGATAAGATTTTGGTTGCTGGTTTGTGTCAGCGGCTCAGTCTTGATGGGCTCAAGCTCGATCGCCTCGACTTCGCTCTCATCGCGGTTAGGGTTCCAGCGTACCAAGACCTGCTGCAGGATGTGCTCCTCGATGGGTTTGGTGAGGTAATCGTCCATTCCCGCATCCAGTAAGCGCTCGCGCTCTCCCTGCATCGCATGGGCCGTGACGGCGATGATTGGCGTGTCACCATTCAGATCTGAGGTCTTAATCGCCTTACAGGCGGTGACGCCATCCATCCTCGGCATCTGAATGTCCATCAAGATGATGTCGAATTTCTCTTGCTGCGCGCACTCGACCGCTTCGATGCCATCGTTACACGCCACAACCGTTTTGACTCGCTCTTGAAGAAGCGCTGAGATCAGCTTGAGGTTGGCACTGTTATCATCCACCGCCATTACAGTGAGAGGTAACAGCTCTTTTGGTGCGTGTTGACTCACAGGTTCAATCACCAGTTCAGGCTGCAACACCACAAGGTTTTGCAACAGCTTACGTCTTGAAAACGGTTTAGGAACACACGGTACGTTGAGCTCTGCCGTGATCTGAGTTGCCAGCGCCAACTCAGTGCTTGGCAGACCGACCGAGACATGAGTGGCCATTTTTTGCGCCAGAATCACTTGCTCGCGTACCTCGTCAAAGGAGTGCTCGGTGTTTGGGGCAAAGTTGATGATAGCGTAGTCGTAGTGGCCAACTTCATCAGGCATGGTTGAGCGATAGCTAACCTGTAGGTTGGAGATTGAAAGCATCTGCTGAACCACGGTCGCAGCCTGAATATTCGGCTCGACCAAGAGCACGGTACGGTTGGCTAGGCAAGCGGTATCAACCAAATCAGACACTGGCATGTTGGTGGTGGCTAATTGAATCGTGTACCAGAAGGTTGAGCCTTGGTGCAAGCGGCTGGTGAGGCTTATCTCACCGCCCATCTGGCTAACTAGCTTCTGGGTGATCACTAGGCCAAGCCCGGTGCCGCCGTAGCGACGTGAGATACTGGCATCAGCCTGAGAGAAGGCTTGGAACAACTGGGCTTGCTGGCGTTCGGAGATCCCGATACCGGTATCACGGACCATAAACTGCAGCTCAATCATATCCTCTTTCTGCGAGCGCAGCTCAACACTGATATCGATATTACCGCGGTCGGTAAACTTAATCGAATTGCCCACTAGGTTAGTGAGAACCTGTTGAATACGCAGCGGATCACCGACCACGCCTGCTGGAATTTTCGGATCGATCTTGAGTGTCAGCTCGAGGCCTTTCTCGTGGGCTGAGGTTGCCTGCAGGCTGACTACCTCTTCGAGGCTCTCTTGGAAGTCAAACGGGATATTCTCAAGGGCAAGCTTACCGGCCTCTAGCTTAGAGAAGTCGAGGATATCATTGATGATGCTAAGTAGGTTATTGGCTGACTTTTCGATGGTTTGCAGGTAGTCAGTCTGACTCGCGGTCAATTGAGTTTTCAGCATTTGGCGCGAGAAGCCAATCACGCCATTAAGTGGCGTTCTCAGCTCATGCGACATGTTGGCTAGGAACTCAGATTTGACTCGCGCCGCCTCTTGGGCGCGTTTTTTCGCGATATCGAGCTCAACGTTTTGGATCTCAAGCTGCTCAAGGGTTTCACGCAAATCAGAAGTCGCCTGATCAATGCTGTGCTGCATCTCGGTATGATAGGCCGATAAGGACTCGGCCATCGCGTTGATACCATTTTTCAGCGAGTCGAGCTCGCCATGCATCTTACCATCAATCCGCACATCGACGTGACCGCGGCGGATCCGGCCAACCACCTCGCGCATGTGATCAATCGGTCTTGTGACGTCGTGCATCAAGCGCAGGGCAAAGGCGGTAGAGAGCGCCAGGCCAAGGATCATCACTGAGATAGCAATAATGATTTCGCGATACTGTTGCAGGCGCAATGATGAAAGATCCAACTCCATAGAGATGTAGCCAAGGGCTTTCGCATCGTGCTCACTGAGATCTGGCAGGGCGACAAAGCGCGTCTCAGGGATGATCGGCGCGCGCAGGATCAGGGTGTTATCTTCAATCTGAATCGAAGGCAGCAAGGGGATCGGCTCGCTGCGATCATAGGTGAGCGACTGAAACTGAGGGTGAAAGTTTGAGGTCACAAACAGTTCATGGCTGGAGTCGAACACCGCAATACTGCGCACGATACGTGAGTTTTTGCGGTGCGCGTAGCTGATGATGCGTCTTACTGACTCGCGACTTTGGGTCATCATGCCATCTTCACTGGCAATTGCCATAGGCTCGATAATACTTAAGCCTGAGTTGATAACTTGTCTCTCGAGGTCGTGATAGCGAGTGAATGAGAAAAAAGCACACAGTAGCAAACCAATAATTAGGGTTGGGGCGAGGGTCAGGGTGATTACCCGAGCGCGTAAGCCATATCGTGTCATTATTCTCTAAACTTAACCGGTTGGATGTGGGACAATACTCTCTCTTTTATATCACAGATATGCACAGAGCGGATCGATTTGCGCTTCTGTGTACGACATCAAACGCATCCTTCAGATTAGGCAACACTCATGGCGCGTATTTTCCAAGCAAAGAAAAAATCCCCTTTAAATACCAAACACTTTGAGGTCAAGGTTGAAAAACTCGACGCCCATGGTGCCGGCATCGCTTACCATAACCGTAAGCCGGTCTTTATCGAGGGAGCGCTGCCACACGAGCGTGTGCTGATCCAACTGGTAGAGCAGAAGAGCAAATACGCCCGAGCGAGCCTGATCAAAGTACTCGAGTCAAGTGACAAGCGTATCGCACCATTTTGTCCCCATTACGCCCAGTGTGGTGGGTGTAATATGCAGCACCTCAACGTGCAAGATCAGATTGAGTATAAGTCGCAGGCGCTCTCTGGGCTGTTTAAAAAATTTGCCAAGCAAGAGTTGCCCTTATCGACCCCGGTGGCCGATAGCCAGCCGGATTATCGCCGCCGTGCACGCTTTAGCGTGTTTTGGGATAAAAAGCGTGCGCAGCTTAATTTTGGCTTTCGCAAGAAAAACAGCAAGCAAATCGTTGATATCGATCAGTGTCCAATCCTCGATAGCAGCCTCAACCAGTTGATGGCGCCACTGCAGCAAATCCTGCGCGGCTTCCAACACCCTGAGCGCCTTGGCCATGTTGAACTGGTTAAAGGAGACAATACTGCAATCGTATTGGTGCGCACGATTAAGCTGCTTGGCGAGTCTGATCGCAATGCGCTTGAGTCGCTATGCCGTGAGCTCGCGGTGACACTGTACTTGCAGCAAGCTGACCAAGCGCTAGAGCATGTGCTAGGTGAGCCGGGTTACTATCAAGAGGTCGGAGCACAAATTCCTTTTGAACCTGTCAACTTTATTCAGGTCAATAAAGGGGTCAACCAGCAGATGGTGGCGCAGGCGCTGGATTGGTTGGCACTGGAATCAAGTGATCGCGTTCTCGACCTGTTTTGCGGGTTGGGTAACTTTAGTCTGCCGATCGCCAAGCAGGTTGACTCTGTGGTGGGGGTTGAGGGCGTGCAGGTCATGGTTGATAAGGCGCAAGACAACGCGAAGCACAATCAATTGAGTAACGTTGAGTTCTACCAGGCAAACCTAGAGCAAGATATCTCGACGAAGCCATGGGCGGCAAAACAGTTTAATAAAGTCCTGCTGGATCCGGCTCGAGCCGGAGCAACAGGCATCGTCGATCACATTGCCAAGCTTGGCGCGGAGCGAGTGGTGTATGTTTCTTGCAATCCTGCTACTCTTGCCAGAGACAGCCAAAGTCTGTTGGCACAAGGCTACACCATGACTCGGTTGGGTATGCTGGACATGTTCCCCCATACCAGTCACCTCGAGTCGATGGCTCTGTTTGAGAAAACGGCTAATTCGAACAAAAAGTAGCTCGCAAAACAGTTGGCTCAAAGACAATTAGTCCGTAAACAGTTAGTTCGTAAACAATATAGTTCGAAAAACACGAAAGTCTGAAAAATAAAAACAACGACAGCGAATTGAACTCGCGAAGAAAACAAATAGGAATTTGAGATGGTTGCGGTACGAAGTGCGCATTTAAACCAGGACACCGAATTTGAGCTTGAGCGCTGGATAACAAGCTTGAATCAACCCGCTAAGGCGGCAAAGGCCCTAACTCAGACCTACCAGTTGTGCGAGCAACTGGTGGCCGAGCACCCTGATGGCCAGCGTTTGCTGTGGCGTGGCCGTGAGATGAACGAAATTCTGGTCACCTTGTCGATGGACAAGGCAACCTTAGTCGCGGCACAGCTGTTTCCCGTGGTGTCGAGTGGCTTGTTTGACCAAGAAGCGCTGAGCGAAAAGTACGGCAAAGAGATCGTTAAGCTGATTGAGGGCGTTGATGAGATGGCGGCCTTGGGACAGCTCAATATCACCCTTGAGGGCAGCGCTGCTTCTTCTCAGGTGGATAACGTGCGCCGCATGCTGCTCGCGATGGTGGATGACTTCCGTTGCGTGGTGATCAAGCTTGCTGAGCGGATCACCAACCTGATTGAGGTGAAAAAGGCCCCCGATGAGGTGCGCCGCGCGGCGGCGAAAGAGTGCGCCAACATCTATGCGCCACTGGCGAATCGACTGGGTATCGGTCAGCTAAAATGGGAGATTGAAGATTACGCCTTTCGCTACCAACAGCCGGAGACCTACAAGCAGATCGCCAAGCAACTCTCTGAGCGACGCATCGTGCGTGAGCAGTACATCACCGACTTTGTCGATGATCTGACCGCTGAAATGCAAAGCTCGAATATCCGCGCCGAAGTCAGCGGCCGACCAAAACACATCTACAGTATCTGGCGCAAGATGCAGAAAAAGAGCCTTGCCTTTGATGAGCTGTTTGATGTGCGCGCGGTGCGGATCATCGCTGATCGCCTGCAAGACTGTTACGCCGCACTCGGCGTGGTGCATACCAAGTACAAACATCTGCCAAGTGAATTCGATGACTATGTCGCCAACCCTAAGCCGAACGGTTATCAGTCGATTCATACGGTCGTGTTAGGGCCGGAAGGCAAAACGATTGAGATCCAGATCCGTACTAAGCAGATGCACGAAGAGTCGGAGCTTGGTGTGGCTGCGCACTGGAAATACAAGGAAGGTGGCAGTGGTCGCAGCGGTTATGATGAGAAGATCACCTGGCTGCGTAAACTGCTTGATTGGCAGGAAGAGATGTCAGACTCGGGTGAGATGCTCGATGAGCTGCGCAGCCAAGTGTTCGATGATCGCGTCTACGCCTTTACCCCACGCGGGGATGTGGTGGATTTGCCGATGGGGGCCACCCCACTGGATTTTGCCTATCACATCCACTCAGAGGTTGGCCATCGCTGTATAGGTGCTAAGGTCGCGGGGCGTATCGTGCCATTTACCCACAAGCTGGCCATGGGCGATCAGGTTGAGATCATTACCGCCAAAGAGCCGAATCCATCGCGTGATTGGCTCAATCCATCACTGGGCTTTGTGACCTCAGGACGCGCTCGCGCCAAGATCAATGCCTGGTTTCGCAAGCAAAGCCGCGAGAAGAACCTAGAGGCTGGGCGCGAGATCCTCGAGGCCGAGCTGACCAAGATTGATGCCACACTCAAAGATGCAGAGCAGTACGCCCTTAAGCGTTTTAACGTCAATACGCCCGATGAGCTGTTTGTTGGCATTGGCAGTGGCGATCTGAAGATTAACCAGATCATTAATCACATCAATGCGTTGGTTAATAAGCCCACCGCTGAAGAAGAGGATCAGCAAGCGCTTGAGAAGCTGCAAGAAGCAGAGCATCGAGCGCCAGCGCAGAGTCAGCCGAAGAAAGATGCGGTTGTGGTAGAAGGGGTAGATAACCTGATGACCCACCTCGCGCGCTGCTGCCAGCCCATTCCGGGCGATGCGATCAAGGGCTACATCACTCAAGGACGTGGTATCTCGGTCCACCGCAGTGACTGTGAGCAGCTCGAGGAGCTGAGCCACCATGCGCCAGAGCGGATCATCGATACCGTCTGGGGGGCCGGCTTTGTTGGCTCGTATGTCTTGACCTTGCGCGTGGAGGCGATGGAGCGTGGTGGTCTACTTAAAGACATCACCTCACTGTTTGCTAATGAGAAGGTTAAGGTCAGCAGTATGAAAAGCCGTGTCGACTATCGCAAGCAGCTGTCGATCATGGACTTTGATCTTGAGGTGACCAATATTGAGGTTTTATCGCGGGTGATCACCCGGGTCGAGCAGATCAAAGATGTTATGTCGGTCAAGCGCCTTGGCTAAGTAACCCAAACTTATTTATAAAGCGGGCAGGGTATTACTGCTCGCTTTTTCTATTTTAAGGAACCAACCATGAGCCATCCGATTGAACAGCTAGAGCAGATCATGAGCCAACTGCGCGACCCAAAAACAGGTTGCCCTTGGGATCTCAAACAAAGCTTTGACACTATCGTGCCTCACACCATCGAAGAAACTTATGAGGTGGTGGATGCGATCCAAAATCGGGACTGGAGCAACCTCAAAGAGGAGCTGGGCGATCTGTTGTTTCAGGTAATTTTCTACAGCCAACTGGCCAAAGAGCAGCAGTTGTTTGATTTTGCCGAGGTGGTTGAGACGGTTAATGAGAAGCTGACTCGCCGCCACCCGCATGTATTCTCCGATGTTGAGTTTGCCAGTGAAGAAGAGATCAGCGCCAACTGGGAAGCCGAGAAGGCAAAAGAGAAGGCCCAGGTAGGCAAAGCCGGGCAAAGTATCCTAGACTCAATACCAAAATCACTGCCTGCGATTTCGCGTGCTACAAAGATCCAAAAGCAGTGTGCTAAGGTCGGTTTTGACTGGCACTCGCTAGGACCTGTGGTAGAGAAAGTACAGGAAGAGATTGAAGAAGTCATGGAAGAGGCGCTGCAGGTGAGCCCTGACAGCGACAAAGTTGAGATGGAGCTGGGCGATCTGATGTTCGCTGTAATCAACCTCTCTCGCCATCTGGATACCAATCCAGAGGTGGCGCTTGGCAAAGCGAACCAAAAGTTTGTTGAGCGCTTCAAAGGGGTTGAAAAGCTGGCTGAAATTCAGGGTAAGTCACTGAATGAAATGACATTAGATCAAATGGAGGCGCTGTGGGTCGAGGTCAAAGCACAGCGGGGTGGTCAATGACAGTGAAGCGCGGCGTTTACAACATCAAGGTTACGAGTTTGATTTGAAGCAAAAAACTTAAAAATGCACTGTGATAGATTTCACGTTGTGGCGGTAAGGGTCTTCTGGTATATTTTCGTCCCGTCCAGATGACTTCCATTTCCCTCATTCAACCAATTTCAGGTTAAACATGACGACAAATTACATTTTTGTTACTGGCGGGGTTGTATCCTCTCTAGGTAAAGGCATTGCAGCAGCATCTCTTGCAGCGATTCTAGAAGCTCGTGGTCTTAAAGTGACGATCATGAAGCTCGACCCGTACATCAACGTTGACCCAGGCACCATGAGCCCGATTCAACACGGTGAAGTATTCGTGACGGAAGATGGCGCTGAGACTGACCTTGACCTTGGTCACTACGAGCGATTCATTCGTACCAAGATGACCAAGCGTAACAACTTTACAGCCGGTCGTGTCTACTCTGACGTCCTTGCCAAAGAGCGTCGTGGTGATTACCTAGGTGCAACCATTCAGGTTATCCCTCACATCACTAACTCTATTAAAGACCGCGTAATCGCTGGTGGTGAAGGCCACGACGTCGCGATCGTTGAAATTGGTGGCACAGTAGGTGACATCGAGTCACTACCATTTATGGAAGCTATCCGTCAGCTAGCCGTTGAGCTAGGTCGCGAGCGCGCGATGTTCATGCACCTGACTCTAGTGCCTTACCTTGCCGCTGCCGGCGAAGTGAAAACGAAGCCAACTCAGCACTCTGTAAAAGAATTGCTTTCTATTGGTATCCAACCTGATATTCTAGTTTGCCGCTCTGATCGTGCGATTCCAGCCAACGAGCGTAAGAAGATCGCTCTGTTCTGTAACGTTCAAGAGAAAGCGGTAATCTCAATGAAGGACGTAGATTCTATCTATAAGATCCCTCAGTTGATTAAATCACAAGGTCTTGATGACCTAGTGTGTGCTCGCTTTGGCATCAACGCGCCAGAGGCTGACCTTTCTGAGTGGGAACAGGTAATCTACGAAGAAGCGAACCCAACCGCTGAAGTGACTATCGGTATGGTGGGTAAGTACATCGAATTGCCAGATGCTTACAAGTCAGTGAACGAAGCACTGAAACACGCAGGCCTTAAGAACCGTCTAAGCGTGAAGATTAAATACGTTGACTCACAAGATGTTGAGAGCAAAGGCGAAGAAGCGCTAGCAGACCTAGACGCTATCTTGGTACCAGGTGGCTTTGGCGACCGTGGTGTTGAGGGTAAAATTCGCGCCGCTCAATACGCACGTGAGAACAACATCCCATACCTTGGCATCTGTCTAGGTATGCAAGTGGCTCTTATCGAGTACGCGCGTAATGTGGCTGGTCTTACCGGTGCACATTCAACAGAATTTAATAAAGAGACCAAGTACCCTGTGGTAGGCTTGATCACGGAATGGGTTGACGGCGAAGGTAAAGTTGAAGAACGTACCGAAACCTCAGACCTTGGCGGCACAATGCGCCTAGGTTCACAGCTGTGTCACCTAGAGAAAGGCACCAAAGCTCGTGAACTGTACGGCAGCGCAACCATCCATGAGCGTCACCGTCACCGTTACGAAGTGAATAACGTCCTTCGTCCGAAGATTGAAAAAGCCGGTCTTAAAGTTTCTGGTCTGTCAGCAGACAAGAAGCTTGTGGAAATGATTGAGAACCCAGCACACCCATGGTTTGTTGCGGCTCAGTTCCACCCAGAATTTACCTCGACGCCTCGCGATGGTCACCCACTATTCGCAGGCTTCGTCAAAGCCGCTGGCCAATACCAGCGCGGTGAATTTGAGAAGTAAATAAAAGGATGTAGGCGGCAGCGGGACTGGCTGTTGCCTTTAAATTTGACATTTAATTTTAAAACGAGAGGAAACATTAATGTCTAAGATCGTTAAAGTGCTAGGTCGTGAAATCATCGATTCACGCGGTAACCCAACTGTTGAAGCTGAAGTACACCTAGAAGGTGGTTTCGTAGGTATGGCTGCTGCTCCATCTGGCGCATCTACTGGTTCTCGCGAAGCTCTTGAGCTACGTGACGGTGACAAAGCACGTTTCCTAGGTAAAGGTGTTCTTAAAGCTGTTGAAGCTGTAAACGGCGCAATCGCTGAAGCACTAGTTGGTAAAGATGCGAAAGCTCAAGCTGACATCGACCAAGTTATGATCGACCTAGACGGCACTGACAACAAATCTAAGTTCGGTGCTAACGCAATCCTAGCTGTATCTCTAGCAAACGCGAAAGCAGCTGCTGCAGCGAAAGGCATGCCTCTATTCGAACACATCGCTGAGCTAAACGGCACTGCTGGCGTATTCTCTATGCCTCTACCAATGATGAACATCATCAACGGTGGTGAGCACGCAGACAACAACGTTGATATCCAAGAATTCATGATTCAACCAGTTGGCGCTAAGACTCTTAAAGAAGCTCTACGCATCGGTGCGGAAGTATTCCACAACCTAGCTAAAGTTCTTAAGTCTAAAGGTTACAGCACTGCAGTTGGTGACGAAGGTGGTTTCGCTCCTAACCTTAAGTCTAACGCTGAAGCTCTAGAAGTTATCGCAGAAGCTGTTGCTGCTGCAGGTTACGAGCTAGGTAAAGACGTAACTCTAGCGATGGACTGTGCTGCATCTGAGTTCTTCGACAAAGAAGCTGGCATCTACAACATGAAAGGCGAAGGTAAGACTTTCTCTTCTGAAGAGTTCAACCACTACCTAGCTGAGCTAGCTAACCAATTCCCAATCGTTTCTATCGAAGACGGTCTAGACGAGTCTGACTGGGATGGCTTCAAGCACCAAACTGAACTACTAGGTGACAAGCTTCAACTAGTAGGTGACGATCTATTCGTTACAAACACTAAGATCCTTGCTGAAGGTATCGAGAAAGGCGTAGCTAACTCTATCCTTATCAAGTTCAACCAAATCGGTTCTCTAACAGAGACTCTAGCTGCAATCAAGATGGCTAAAGACGCAGGTTACACAGCAGTAATCTCTCACCGTTCTGGCGAAACTGAAGACGCAACTATCGCTGACCTAGCGGTAGGTACTGCTGCAGGTCAAATCAAGACTGGTTCTATGAGCCGTTCTGACCGTGTTGCTAAGTACAACCAGCTAATCCGTATCGAGGAAGCTCTAGGTGAGCGCGCTCCTTACAACGGTCTTAAAGAAGTTAAAGGTCAAGCTTAATTCTTTATTGAATTAAACTGAGCTTAATGCTTTTGAGAACGCCCCGCTTTTGCGGGGCGTTTTTTTGCATTCAAAAGTGCTAGACCGGAACGTTTGCCACTTATCAAAAATCTTGGTGCCGCCTCGGTTTTAACCTACCAAGCAATACATACCCTGTGTGCTTGAGCAACCCATATAGCCGCGGCTTGTCTAACTTTTGCTGATGTCTTAGTTTTATCAGTCTGATTTAATTGACTAAGTACCCTCGAGATGCGATCTTTTTCAGTTAGCCTACTGAGAATATCAATACGTGTAGAAAGGAAGCTGCCGATTTCTTTTAGTGGGGAGACGTCACTCGCTTAATAATTTTGATACAACGGATGTGATCAAATGAATGAGAAATCTAACCTCGATTTATCGATAGATAGTCAAGCGACAGCAGCAACACCTCGTATCGAGATGAGTACACCCAACACTATTTTGTGGGAGTGCCTGCTGATGGTCAGTACGTTCGGCTTCTATGCGAATTTTTGGCTCTATTTTCGGATTAAAGAGCTACGTAAGTTAACGGGCAGAGAGCTTCGTCCAGCATTGTGGTTTTGGGTGCCATTTATTGCTTTTGCCCAGATTTTTGCCCTTCCAAGACTAAACTCAATCCTATCCCAACTTGAAAATGCCAGCTCTCAGCAAGTTAAAACAGGTCGATTTGGTTATCTAGTTGGCAGCATCGGCT
Organism: Vibrio glycogenivorans; assembly: GCF_051660965.1. Lineage (NCBI taxonomy): Bacteria > Pseudomonadati > Pseudomonadota > Gammaproteobacteria > Vibrionales > Vibrionaceae > Vibrio > Vibrio glycogenivorans. The sequence continues at coordinate 51,538 of NZ_JBPVIS010000019.1, forward strand.
TGATTTTGACCACCTTCTACATTGCTTACTCCACAGCTCAACTGACCTCTGGGGTAGCCGATGCAGTCGCATTTGGGGTGTTTGTTGGATCATTTGTCTTGATCGCTAAAAGGGTTAGACGGCTCAAGCTCACCAGTGATCGCATCGCTCTGAGTCCAAGACACCGACGAACGGTAGTGATGCAGCGGCTTTTGGTCGTCCCTATGTTTCCATTGATCACCCTGCTGTATCTTTTTGGAGCCCTTGCCCCCATGTTTGAGGGGCGACTTGAGACTTACCCCGCCGACACTCTCTACCTGTCTGATGATGGCGCCTTTCAAATGCCCTTTCATGGGGGGGATTGGTATCGAGTAGAAAATGGAACCAATAGCGATGGTAGTGCGTTGGTCGAGTTTGTGAATGATTTACCCAATTCGTATTTGATCGTATTTGATGGTGATAAGTTCTCTCGGAAGGAACTTGATAATCATCTCGCTGAACGTAGGGATTGGATTCACGATAATCTGACTAAAACGACATGTGCCCAGCAGCGTAGCTTTACCCCTAACTCGATGGACTTACGATTGAAGCTGACATGTCGCGGTTCGATGATGTTGGAACCTGCCTCAGTGCATATTGTGATTGTTCAAAACGAGAATCATAGATACGAGATGATTAGCCTACTCAGGGCACCAAAGAGTACTTACCGGGAGTGGTTGCCTGCTTTTGAGAAGATTGGCAAGGGGTTCACCATCCTATGAAAAAGAGAAGGATCAAAATAAGCTTTTTGGTGTGGTTGTTGCTCAGTTCTGCATTACCGCTATATGCCAAAGAGACAAAGAACGTTGAGTGGCGACTTGATAGTGTCGATCCTGCTCAAATCATCAAGTCTTTGGACATCACCGAGTTACCAAAGGAGATGGTGCAACTGCGGCGTAAGATCCAAATTGATGTTAGTAAAGATAAGGTGACGACCCACTATCAACGAATAAACTACTTTCCACGCTTTGTGGATGCTGAGAAGTATGGCACACAAAGTGTGCGTTATAATCCTAACTATCAGCAGGTACAAATCCTTGCTGCCTCGAGTGTTTCACCCACTGGATCGGTGAGTACGGTGAAAAAGGAGGCGTTGCAAGCTCTAGAGACCAGTGAGTTCAATACCTTTAGTAGCGAGAAAGTGTTGGTTTTTCCGTTTCCAGGGCTAAGAGAGGGTAGCTTCTCGCTGCTTGAATATAAAGTGATCAGTGACCTTAATCGGATGGAGACCGATTGGTCCAACAGGCTTTCTGTTCAGAGCTCATATCCGATTGGTCATTTTCAGCTTGATGTGTCATGGGATGAGAGTTACCCAATTCAGTGGGCCAAGGATAGTGAGCAGCTCCATTGTCAGATTGCAGTAAACGCTTTGCAGTGCGAAGGTAGAGAGATCGGTGCGTACAGGAGTGATCAAAGCGAGCTGTGGCGTGATCATATTGAGATGATCGCTCTTGGTCAGCTAAATAGTTGGCAACAAGTTATTGCTCGCGCTAATCAGGCAATGGAGAATGCGAATAAAGATCGGCAGGGTTTAGATGTCCTCCTAGAGCGCCTTACTAAGGGGACGGATAGTATTGAAGAGCAGATAGACAGAATCTTGAGTTTTGTTGCGCGTGATATTCGCTATGTCTCATTTTCTCAATATGGTCATTCTGTGACTCCTCACACTTTGGCTGAGACAATAGATAATCGTTACGGAGACTGTAAGGATAAATCGACCCTACTCAAGGCCTTGCTTGAAGGGATTGGATTAGATCCAACTCTCGTCCTAGTCTCAACTTACCGCAGTAATAGTGAACGTTTGCTTATTCCGACGATGGCAAGCTTTAATCATATTGTGGTGTGTTTTGCACTGGATGGTAGTCGTTATTGTCTTGATCCGACCGATACTCAGGTTCACTGGCAGTATGTACCGAGTTGGATTCAGCGCAAGGTCAGCTTGCCTCTGGTGCAGGGTGCAGTGCCAGAGGTAATGTCTGCGAGCCTGTTTCGTTGGCGAATGAAAAGCGAGTTTGATATTAAGTTTACACCTGAGGGCGCTCAGCATGAGCGCAATCAGCGCACCTACTATGGTGAGTATGCTGGCTACTTTCGTTCGTTTCTTTATTCGAAAAACGCAGAAGAGCGGGAAGAGTACTTAATAGAGCAGTACCAAGACTTGGTCACAAGCTTAGGTAAACCTGCCTTTACCCTTTGGCATTTGGATACAATGAATGATGAGCTCAAGGTGCAGTCTGAGAATACCTTGACTCCATTTCTTGACCTGACCCGGGTCACTCAATACACCGAGCAAGATGCTTGGTTACATTATGAGTTACGTAACCTTGACCTGCACAATCGGATCTATCCAGAGTACTTCCCTGGGGCACTAATAGAGTCGACAATCAACTTTGATACTCAGGGGAATTGGATCATTGTTGATTTGCCCGCAACATTGAATTTCAAACATAAATTCGGCGAGTTGACTAGGCGAGTGTTGCGCGTTTCTCCGAATAAAATTACGGTTCACTCGACGTTACGCATGCCGGCACGAACGGTTTCAGTCGAGCAAAGAGAGCAGTTCAACCAGTTACTGGCCACGTATGCCGAGCAGTCACCTATTCAGTTCTTCGGGCGGCCAGCAACTCAGTAGTAAAGCCAGTGTAGGCCAGGGTTTGGTGTCATGATTGGCGACCCAAAAATATCAAACTATCGTGGAGGGTGAACATTCGTGCTTAAAAGGTAGGCAAGTATTATTGTCTCAGATATTCTACCGAAGAAGTTTTATTAAGTGGATCAATGGAATGATGTCATGATAATTAAGTTGCTCACTCTGCTCTTGAGCTCTGTGTTGATCTTATTAGGTTGCGGCTCAGAGCGAGAGGTAACGCAGAGCCCGGCGCTAATGGTTAGCGATCTCTCAGTCGAGGGGGAGTGGGAAGAGGGAGGGGTGTTGCGCGTGAGTGCTTCGTGCCAAGGGTGTCAAGATAACTTAATTGAATATCATTGGTCACAAGCCGGGGAGTCTTTGGCTAGAGGCAGTGAACTGCTGCTGTCGAGTCTCATCGACTTTGAGCAGCCCCTTACTCTTACCGCCAGTGTCGAAGTAGGTAATGATACAGCGAAGGTGGTGGCTGATGTCGCAGCAAACCCAGTCGTAGAACTTTTCGGCCATCCTTATTATCAGCCGTATTTCTCTGGGGGGAGAGCCTTTAGCGCCCGTAAAAGTGATGGCAGTGTCATAGCTTGGGGTGATCCTAAAGCAGGGGGAGATACGAGCCAGATTTCAGACCAACTCACCCAAGGGGTGAAACTGTTTGGTGACTTTAACTCTCTCGGCGTGGTGAAAGACGACTCTATTGTTGTGTGGGGATTTGATTCTGAGCATGCATGGATTGAGCTTGAGAATCACTCATTACCCAGCCAAGTTATCTCCAGTAGCTATAATTATCTGTTCTATTTTGATGAGTACAAGCCAGTAAAGGCCAAGACCTATGACTTTGGTCTCGGTTATGGCTGGGACAATAGTGCAGTTAGCCATCTGTTAGAGGAAGGGATCCTTGAGGTGATGGCGCACCGAGAAGGGTTTGTTGCACGAAGTAGAAAAGGTGCCCTTATTGCGTGGGGTGCTTATGAGCATATTCCGCATGCTGAGCTGGCCTCGGGCTTCTTGCAACTCCCTGTTTCAACCGATATCGCCCTGAGTGCATTGAGGAATAATGGTGAGATAGTGACCTGGGGTAAGTATGGTTATCGAAACGCACCAAGCTCAGCGTTTGGTGACTTTGTTAGTATTCACTCAGATCCTAGTGGAGAGGGCTATGGCTTTGCGGCAATAACCGACACCGGTAAAGTGGTCTACTGGGAAGCGTTCGGAACGTCGGTAGACTTGGTGATTGAGCAAGGTGCGGTTGATGTTGCCGTGGCGAAGAACAAGCGCGCAGCAGTGGTTCTGATGAGTGATGGCCAGGTAGTTTCTTGGAACGTCCCAACGCAGGGCGTGGAAGATGAGCTGTATAACATTACTTCTATCCAACGCTTGGGGCGAAGGAATACCTTTCTCGCGCAACGCAGTGATAACCGCCTAATCATTTGGGGTGATACAGACCAGGGTTATCAATCTGGCCTGGTCCCCGGCGTTGATGCGCGAGTCATGGCGCAGTGTGAAAGCCAAGCGGCAATGGCATTAGTGCTCGAAAGCGGTAAAGCGGTGGTGATAGGTCGAATGGGCAGTGGCGCTAACACTGCACAGATTGATGAGCACCTTAGTGAAGGTGTGATTGATGTCGCTTGCGTGCGTAATGGTTTTGCGATCACCAAGAAAAATGGTGAAGTCGTCTCGTGGGGTTATGATACTTACGGCACAGAGAAAATCTGGACACAAGTGCACCAGAACATTCAATCTTTGGCGAGCAACGGCTACGCGTTTGCTGCTCTCACCACTGACGGTCATGTACTGGCTTGGGGTGGGGAGTCCGACACCGGTAATGCCGGTGCAGACTTATCCGGCGTCGCGCAGAAACTCAAGCCAAACGCACATATCCAGCCCCTTTAGGGGCAGAGTCGAGAGTCGAGAGCGGGCCTTGCCCTGCGAGAATGCTTCGCTCGAGGTGGAGAAATACTTGACAGCGGTTGTCAGAGTTGGAAAATTTTTCTCGCTTCTCGCTTCTCGCTTCTCGCTTCTCGCTTCTCGCTTCTCGCTTCTCGCTTCTCGCTTCTCGCTTCTCGCTTCTCGCTTCTCGCTTCTCGCTTCTCGCTTCTCGCTTCTC
>NZ_JBPVIS010000020.1:0-54196 GCF_051660965.1 Vibrio glycogenivorans
TGTTAGGCCTGCCGCCAGCGTTCAATCTGAGCCATGATCAAACTCTTCAATTTAAAGTTTTGTGACTCAATGAATACTGAACATTACATAGTAATGTTTGAATTGACTGTGCCGAATCTTACGATTCGAATTGGTCACTCAGTTCATTGATAGTCGGTTGATTCCGAGGAATCAGTTTTTGATTTTACTTTTTATAAAAAAGTGAAAACCAAAAGTGGATTATCATCAACGAGTGCCCACACAGATTGATAGGTTTATATTTTTAAAGAGCTTTCCGACTCACGTTACGCTTAGCGTCTCGCTGTCGGGGATGCGTATAATACGCTTTGTTTTTCCTGAGTCAAGAACTTTTTTCAAAGCTTTTTCTCAGCCCCTTCATCGCTGTGTGACTCTCGTCTCACTCCGTGTCGGTGAGGCGGCATTATAGAGATCACTCGAGGCTTGGCAACCCCTTTTTTGAAGTTTTTTTGAATTAATCGCCTGAGCGTTCAAAAATGCGTCAAATTGCACTTTTTTGGATAAAATTTCAACATTTGAGTCAAGTCACATCAATCGATTGGAAAATAGAACAATGAGAACGTAATATCGAAATGTTTAATTTATGTTTTATTTGTTTGTTTTATTGACCGAAGTTAATCAATTATGAATTCAAATAAGTTTTATTTTTCTCTAATCGGTATCGCTGTGGTCGGTGGAGTGTTGTGTAGTTGGATCTCTGTTACCCCCAGCATTGCATTTTTACTTGGTGTTTTCGTCACTGCCCTGTTGGCTAACTTCTTTTTGTCTTCTAAAGATGGGGAAGATGAAGAAGAGGATATCAACACCACTACTCTCTATGTTGGCAACCTGCCCTATAAAGCCAACGAAGGAAATGTCCGCGACTTGTTTGCAGAGTATGGGTATGTAGAGAACGTTCGTTTAATGAAGGACAAGCGCACACGTAAGCGCAGAGGGTTTGGTTTTGTTGTCGTTGAAACCGCTGATGCGGAGCATATGATTAGCAAGCTAAACGAGTATGTCTACATGGATCGCACTCTCAAGGTCAGAGTCGCGAATGAGCCTAAATCACAATCTGAGAATTCTGAATAGTTTTGAAGCCCCATCTTGTTAGCGTATTCTCTAGTGCCTCTTGCATCATCGGAGGTGCACTAGAGAATATCTGACGCTCTCCTCGGTAATCATCTATTCGCTGAGCATTTAATAGCTGCTTTACTCTACGCGCTATCGCAGCCCCAGAATCCACCAGCACCACTTCCTTGCCCAGCACCTGCTGTATTTCATCTTTTAGTAGTGGAAAGTGAGTACAACCTAGCACCGCCACATCCACTTCACCGATAAGAGACTTGAGGATATGGGCTAATTCACTGGTCTCTACCAACTGATTACGTAACTTACGCTCTGCCATTTCTACGAGGCGAGTGGAACCAAGTAGCTTTACTGGCGTATCTGGTGAGTAGTTACGGATAAGGTCTTGGGTATAGGAACGCTCGACCGTAGCAGGAGTTGCGATCAAGCCCACCGCTTTATTAGCCAACGCTGAAGCGGGTTTAATTGCCGGCACGACTCCAACAACTGGTACTGATAACTTTTCTCTTAAGGTCGGCAGTACAACTGTGCTTGCGGTATTACACGCAATGACGACCAAATCAATCTGATGCTTGGCAACAAACTGAGTGATTAATGACGAGACTCGACGCAATAGAGTGTCATGCTCTAGCTCGCCATAGGGATAAGCCTCATTGTCGAATAGATAGTAGTAATTTAGTTGAGGTAATTGCTGCTGGATCTCATCAAACACAGAGAGACCACCGACACCTGAGTCGAAGATCATTACTGATGGTTGCGTATACTCTGTCACTGCCAATTACCCTAACTAAAAAACACGCTGATGATACTGGCTAACAAAAATTAAGCAATATACTTGTAGCACAGCGAATAGAAGCGACCATCGTTGACTATGGATTGTCGTTCAATGCGTAGCTTATTTCTAAAGCTTGGCGCATTTGTCACTAGGGTGTGAAACTCGCCATCTTCACCACAGGGGTCAACGCCACTGGGTAAGCTCGCAAGCAAATTGTGGTCATAGTTCTTGCCACAATATTCTGGTGAGAGTTGTTGGCTGTCTACGGTGATGATCTCTGTCTCTATTCCTCGAGCGATTATCTCCTCTGCCAATAAACTACTTGGCTGCTCCAACAGAGGAAGGACACATTCCCAACCTGCAGGTTCAATGTAGCTTCTACGATACTCGGCAATGCCATTGCAGAACATATCGCCAAAAGCGACGGCATCGATTGGCAAGCCGCTCGCTCTTAGCGCCTTTATAATGCTGGCCTGATATTGCTCGTTGGGAGGGAAGGCTTGCTCCAGTCCGATCGATATGAGTGGTAAACCGATTGAATCCGCTTGTGCTTGGACAACTTCTATTGGTGTAGCTTGAAAAGGAACCGTGTCCTTTACATGAGTGGTGAACAGTCCTACAACTTCATATTCGGTACTTTCGATTAGACGCTCTAATACTAGGGCAGCATCTTTACCGCTTGACCAACTTATTATGGCGTTTTTTTTCATACTGGTTTCCAATTAGCATAAAAAACCGCCCGAAGGCGGCTTGAAGGACTCAGAATTGGTAAGATGCATTGAAATAATACGCTCGTTCTGGGGCAGGATAGCCACCAGAGGTTTCGTATTGTTTATCAAGTACATTATCTACTCGCCCACTTACTTTTAACTCGTTGGTTACCCAGTAAGTTACCGCCAGGTCCCAAAGGCTATAACTTGGTAAAGTGACCTCAGGTGTAGTAGCTGAATTTACAGGTAGGTCAGGGCGAGACCCTGTAAAGATATATGAGGAGGATAGTTGCCACTGCCCCAACTCAATGTCACTGATCCACTTGTAATTTTCTCTAGCTCGTCGAGCTAAGTGTTCACCTTGAGTGTCTTTATGATCTTTTAGTTCTGCTATTACAGAGTGGTTGACAAGGCCCGTTGCAAAGCCCAACTCCAGCTCTATCCCTTTGATATCGGCATCGACATTAGCCAAATAACCTCCTGATGGGTGTGTATTGTCGACATACCAGAGCTGCAGGTTGTCAATCTCACTTTGGTAAGCGGTCAAGTTGATATATGCAAGGTCATAAACAGCCTCTAACCCTATCTCTGCACTACGCGCTTCTTCAGGCTTCAGGTCTGGATTCGATGCTAGATCTTTAAATGAAGGGGCCTTAAATGACGTATTGTACCGAGCAGATACACGATAGATCTCATTTATTCGATAAGCTGAACCGACCATCCATGTTGTATAGTCGTCATAAGTATCATGGCGATCATACCGGCCTGCAGCCTGAACTACGAAGTCACCCTTTGTATAGGTTGGGCTAATATAAGCACCGAAGCTATTCCGCTCTTCACCTGCCGCACTATCAGGCCCCCCCCATGAAATTGCATCATCCCCTAGCCTTTCTTTTCGCCAGTCAATACCTGCGACGGTTGATACTTCCTCTGTTAAAGCTAAGTCATTTACCCATTGAACATTCGTTTGCTCAATATCCAGTTTCGAGATGACTCGATTCCCTTGAATTGTGTCCTCTAACTGTTCAGTTTGATAATTAAGGGTTAGGTACGAACGCAATTGGTCCCCTTTATACTGAACCTTTGCGCTATAACTTGTAGTTTCTGAACGGCCGTCTGCAACATAATAATTGCAAAGGAAAGTTGTATAATCAAAATCACAATTATTGTATTGGGCTGTGCTATCAAACCAACGAAGCGATCCTAATGCTGACCACCGTTGATTAAAGCTGTGCTCATAATTAACCATAAACTGCTGATTATCAAAGCCATGCTTGTCACCATCGTTTTCGCCAGCAACAGGGTTAACGTTATACCCATCATCCTGCTGAAACCCAACAGCCAGTTTAAGCTGACCGTTATCTCCAACGGCAGTATTAACGACTGCATTTCCCTCTTTATACCCTCGACTACCAGCACCAATATTGAGTTGCGTCCCTTCTTCGCCAGCCCGCGCTTGAGTGATAATGTTGATAACTCCACCTATCGCATCAGAGCCATATGCTGCAGACGCACCACCACGGACAACCTCAATTCGTTCAACTTGAGCAAGAGGTATGCGATTAAAGTTGATACCCGCTGTGATAGAGTTGTTGAAACGAATACCATCAACAAGAACCAATGTTTGATTAGATGATGCTCCACGAATGAAAACTGAGGATGTCTGGCCAAAACCACCATTAGACGTCACCTCGACGCCAGGTAGGCGACGCAGCACATCCGTTAGAGACTTGGCTTGATAAGCTTCTATTTCTTGTCTTGTTACAACAGATATTGGGGCAATTACTTGTTCGAGGCCTTGCTCTACACGGTTAGCTGTAATTACCATTGTTTCATCAACTTCTTGGGCAGATAAAAGCGAGGCGTGCGAAAAGAGCGATACTACTGTAATCGCTAAAATTGTATGGTTCATTTATTTTTCCTAAAACGCGTAAATCCTACTAGGCATATCGTGACGCCTAGCTACTGGCAGGTATTCGGACTTAAGAGCTAAAGCCTACTTTCCCGACTTCCCACACTTATCCTAAAGTGCAGTGTCTTGATGGGAGTTCGTTCTCTCTTACCGCTGCGCGTCAGTTCTGGATTCTCACCAGATTCCCTTTTAAGGCTTCTATACTAGATACAAGCCACCAGCTCGGGGAGCATAGTATTGTGCAACCTGTGGAATGTCCAGAACTTGAGCGTTATTTAATCGCAGGTAGGCAACGTTCACTCCTGGCGTGAAAACATACGATTATTTTGCATCGAAGCTGGACATCATCATTTGATTGAATAAAATCTGCGCTCTGTTTGAAAAACGCACCCTATAAGGTAACACCATGGCCTCTCTTGAAGTAAACCCACAAACCTACCAGCAGCAGCTAAGTGAAAAAGTAACTCGTCTCACCGAGATGTTTACTGAATTTGGCGCTCCAGAGCTGGAAGTGTTTGAGTCTCCTGAACAGCATTACCGTATGCGTGCAGAGTTTCGAGTTTGGCATGAGGGTGAAGACCTTTACTACATCATGTTCAATCAGCAAACGCGTGAGAAATACCGTGTCGATCAGTTCCCTGCCGCGAGCCGACTGATCAATGATTTGATGCCAATGCTGATGGATGCAATGAAAGACAACGACACCCTTCGTCGTAAGCTGTTCCAAGTAGACTTCCTCTCAACCCTGAGTGGCGAGATCTTGGTATCGCTTCTATACCACCGTCAGCTAGATGAGGCATGGATTGAGCAAGCTAAGACGCTAAAACAGCGTTTGAATGATGAAGGCTTTAACCTCAATCTAATTGGTCGCGCACGTAAGATGAAGATTGTCTTAGACCAAGACTTTGTGGTTGAAAAGCTCAATGTCCACGGTGATAGCTACATCTACCAGCAAGTTGAAAACAGCTTTACCCAGCCAAATGGTAAGGTCGCTGAAAAAATGCTTGAGTGGGCCGTTGATTGCACCCGCAATAGCCAAGGCGATCTGCTTGAGCTTTACTGCGGCAACGGCAACTTCTCACTGGCGCTGGCGCAAAACTTTGAGCGTGTATTGGCGACCGAGCTGGCAAAGCCATCGGTTGACTCAGCGCAATACAACATTGCGGCGAATAACATCGACAACGTACAAATCATCCGTATGTCGGCAGAAGAGTTTACTCAAGCAATGGAAGGCCAACGCGAATTCCGTCGTCTCAAAGACGCCGGTGTTGATCTCAAGAGCTACAACTGCAACACAATCTTTGTTGATCCGCCACGCGCCGGTATGGATGAAGACACCTGTAAGATGGTACAGGGTTATGAGCGCATCCTATATATCTCTTGTAACCCAGAAACCCTGAAACAGAACCTTGAGATCTTAGGTGAGACCCATAAGATCACTCGCTTTGCGCTATTTGACCAGTTCCCATATACCCACCACATGGAAGCGGGTGTGATGCTAGAGCGCAAGTAATACGTGATAAAATAAAAAAACCGCCAATAGGCGGTTTTTTTATATCTAAGTACTGTAAGTCTACATCACCATGACAAAGCGATTCTCAAGAAACTCCTCACCATCAATGGTACCTGTGACCATCAAGCGAATTGCCCCTCGGGCACCATTTTCTACTTGAGCCAAAACTGTGTGAGACAGAGAGCCCTCAATTAACATCTCTCCCTTACCTGCAAGCTTAACTCGCGGGTTTGGCATTAGCTTAATCGCCAAATCTTCAATCTGTTGATCGGTTAGAACATCAATGGTGAACTCCGCTAACCCATTATCGGATTGAACAAAATCTGGGGACTGTAGGCTCGTGCCCCCAGGCATGCCTTTGGGGCCACCAAAACCCTGATGAAAACGTTCATCTAAACAGGCAACCGCTTGAAGGGAAATAGTGCAAACAAGTACAGCGAGTAGACGTAACATAAGGTCTCCTGAAGTCACTACCTAAACATGGCTACGACCATAGCCATGTCTCTGAGGAATATTTCTTTATCGCACTAGAGTTAGTGATTAATCACGTGGGCTCTTTAGTGTGATATAGACTGGATTAGAGTAGAACCAAATATCGCTGTATATAGCGTGATTAAAGCGATCGCGGTACGCTTCAGCGGACTCACCTTCAATTCTATCAATACCTTCCCAACGCAAAGGTTCTCCGTTTTCAACGAAACCAGGGACGTCATAATCTTGTGCTGTCCCACGCAAACGATAATACTCGTCACGCTCAGCCTCAAATGAATAAGTCATTGCGTAGTAGCCATCTTTATCTACATGCCAATCATCAGCGGTAAAGGTAGCAACAACTTTAGCATCCGAGTTATCAGCCGAATCATACCCTTCGTCATCAGGCATAATCATACCTGTAATACCACCAGAGATGATATCCACATGGTGCACTCCTGGATTAGGGTTGGTACCAAACATGCTGTTACCCGCTCTTGTTTCCAAGTTATTAAACTCAGGACTCTTGAAGCGAATTGAAATCGTAACTTTATCGCCGGCTGATACAAACGCTTCTTGCCCCATATGTGCAGTCTGCCCATTGGTGGTCACTGTGAAGTCTAATTCATTAATCAAGTCACCGTAGGTTGCCCATACTTGACCTGAGCGCAACCCTTCAAGTACTGCTAAATCATTATCACCTTGCACATAAGTGTAGGTTTTCGAGTACTCACCAGGGTAGTAACTCGACGTGTAAGGCTCACGAATCTTGAAGTGATGGTCTGAGTTGGCTACGTTCCAGATTTTACGCCCCTCACTGAGCATGGCATCCCACCAGCCGCCAACTTCTGCAACAACAGGATCGACACCGCCGTATAGACCCGCAGTTGCATCTGGGTGATCAGGGGCATGGCCGATATTGTAATCACCACGATTATTATTAAATTGTCCGCCGACCATGCCTTCAACTAGGAAGAACACATCGGGTGCAGCATTATGAAGATCACGGATTTCATCCAGTGTGTAACTCTTCTTGTAGCGCAGAGGATGGTTGAGCATACCGTAGCTTAGCTCGGCATAATGTTCTTGCATCCACTCAAACGCTTTAATCGCGTCCTGGTGTTTACCTTCCCGATCGTCATGAGACTCACCGTTGTAGCGCTCAATTCCCATACGCTCCCACTTAGCAAGATCCTGAGGGTCAAACTTGTCCGTGTTGTTCTTGTGACTGAACTTGTACTCAAACAGCTTCGCTGCCTCGTAGACCTCATGTGACTGAGCACCATCACGGCTAAAAATAGCGATATTAAAGTGTTCATGAGCAGGCATATCCCATTCATAGGTTGTGAACACAATTTTGTCGTCATACAAGTTATTTGTTAGGTAATTAATTTCTGGCCATTCGTAGCGTTTCATCGCTTCGCTATACAGAATACCGCCAATGTTATTATCAGCCCAATCTTGGCTATCATCGCGCAGGTGGTTTGAAAGAAAAACAAAATCTAATTCAAACTCATCAAAAGCATGGTAGAAAACATCCAACATATAATCACGCGCATCTGCTGAAACTGATGTGTGGACATGAAGATCGCCGGTCATCCATCGGCCTGGAAGAGGCTGAACCGGAGTTTCTGGAAGTTCTGATGATGGTTTATCTTCAGAAGAGTTACAGCCAGCGAGTAACGCTAGGGTTACCATTGCCGCCACTTTTTTCAGTTTCGTATTGCGCGAGTACATATTCACCTCTTAAGTAATTCTCGGCGCATACTGATGAGGCTACATGACATAAATATTTCTGCTCAATGACGCTTTTTGTTTATAAACATGACAAAAACAAGACAATCTCAAGCCAGAAACATTTCAAATACAAGTTGTGATGTTCATCCTCCTTGAGCACACCTTTTCTGTACTAGATCTTTACATTACTTTAAATTCATTATGTAACTTTCAGAAAGTCATTTGTTACATTAGACAAGTTAGGTTAAACAAATGTAAAAGTTGATGAACCGAACCCAACCGGTGACTTAATGACCAAAACAGTCAAATGCAATCGTTTACTCGCTCAAAACTAATTCACTTTCAAGGCACCAAAGGCGCGCTGCTATTGAGCAGGAAGATCAAGGTTGGCTTAATGAGATAAAAAAAGCCCTTGATGAGTTCAAGGGCTTGGGTATTGCTCCAATAAGCTGATACTAGGCAGTGTCTTCGTCACCACCCTTTGTCGTACCAATATAGCCAAGCTTACGCCCGAGCCAGAACAGCAGAGCCATTAGGATAATGATGGAAAAGAAGTTTGAGCCAGCCTCTGGGTACTGAGCCTTGATAAACGCAGAGTGACCAAAGCCCCCCACCAAGAAACACGCCAGTCCGACGAGTGGTAAATCCTCGGAAATCGGCTTGTCTAAATAGTCTTGATACAGTGCTTGCACGGCCAGTACCATCGCAATCCATGGAAAGATTGAGAATGAGACCGCGCTTATCGTCATCCAAGACAAAATTGCATCACCACACAAACCTGCAATGAGGGCCAGGATCAGTGGTTTCTTTTCACAAGGCTGTGGGGATGGTGTTGTAGTATCCATTATTTATAATCACCTCTGTTTTTGCTTCGTTCACGCTCTTTGCGGTACCAGTGTGCACCCTTAGCGACCATTCTGAGCTGAATGATCAGGCGCTCTGCTAGCTCATCGCGCTCATCTTTGGTCTTGTCCAGTGCCTCGGCACCAGAGCTGAAGACTAGGATCACCGATGCTTCCGCTTGGGCAAATGCCTCTTCACGGGTCATCCCTGAACCTATTAAGTATTCGGTTAACTCTGCCACAAAATGCTGGATCTCGCGCGCGACCGCCGCACGAAATTCACAAGAGGTGCCGGAGCGCTCGCGCAAAAGCAGGCGAAAAACGTTCGGGCTCGACTCGATAAACTCCATAAAGGTCTCAACCGAGGTGCGGATCACACTGCCCTCTTTTACGATTCGTTGGCGTGCTTGGCGCATTAATTGACGAAGAAGTAAGCCTCCCTCATCAACCATAGTCAAACCCAGTTCATCCATATCCTTGAAGTGGCGATAAAACGAGGTAGGGGCGATACTGGCTTCCCGAGCTACCTCACGTAGGCTCAAGTTGGAAAAACTTCGATCAGTACTCAACTGGCGGAACGCAGCATCAATCAATGAGCGGCGGGTTTTCTCTTTCTGCTGGGCACGGATCCCGTTAGGTTTCATATCTCTACATACCTTGTTTTCACTCTCGTCAACACTATACATGGATCTCAAGCTGAGCTTAAGTACCCGACTTGGACTTTATGCGTGATCCTATCCAACCTGTCCAAGCCAATACCTGCAGCGAACTGCAATCTGAGTTAATATTGCGCTATCAGAACGTTAACCGTACAAACAAGGATAGAGTATGGCACACAGCAACCATTTTGATGTAATTGTGATCGGTAGTGGCCCCGGGGGAGAGGGGGCAGCAATGGGCCTGACCAAGGCGGGGCTCAAGGTTGGGGTGATTGAGAAAGAAAGCAGTGTCGGTGGGGGGTGCACTCACTGGGGCACGATTCCCTCCAAGGCGCTACGCCATGCGGTTAGCCGAATTATTGAGTTCAACAGCAACCCTCTGTTTTGTCACAACAATACTAGCCTGCACAGTACCTTTTCCAACATCCTCAATCATGCCAAAACCGTGGTCGACAAACAGACCCGCCTGCGCCAAGGTTTTTATGACCGCAACCAGTGCACGCTGATCTTTGGTAGCGCACGCTTTAATAGCAGTCATACTGTTGAAGTCCTCAAGCAAGATGGCAGCGTTGAGGAGTACAGTGCAGACCGATTCGTGATTGCGACAGGCTCACGCCCCTACCAACCAAACAGCGTTGACTTTAACCACCCACGTATTTACGACAGCGACTCGATCTTACGCCTAGAGCATGACCCGCGACATATCATCATCTATGGGGCCGGCGTTATCGGCTGTGAGTACGCTTCGATTTTCCGCGGACTGGGCGTAAAAACGGATCTCATTAATACCCGCGACCGGCTGCTAGCATTTTTAGATAATGAAACCTCTGATGCGCTCTCCTACCACTTCTGGAATAGCGGCGTGGTGATCCGCAATGATGAGACGTTTGATAAAATCGAGGGAACAGAGGACGGTGTCATTGTTCACCTAAAATCGGGTAAAAAAATGAAGGCCGACTGTATTCTCTACGCCAATGGTCGAACGGGTAATACGGATAAGCTTAACCTTGATTTGGTAGGATTGACTCCAGACTCTCGAGGACAACTGGCGGTAAATGGCAATTACCAAACCGAAATCGGCCATGTTTACGCCGTCGGTGACGTGATTGGTTACCCCAGTCTTGCCAGTGCAGCTTATGATCAAGGGCGCTTTGTGGCTCAGGCGATCACCAAGGGACAGGCCGAGGGCAATCTGATCGAAGATATCCCAACCGGCATCTATACCATCCCTGAGATCAGTTCGGTCGGTAAAACCGAGCAAGAGCTAACAGCGGCTAAAGTCCCGTATGAAGTGGGTCGTTCCTCATTCAAGCACCTCGCTCGGGCACAGATTGCCGGAAAGGACATTGGTAGCCTTAAGATCCTATTTCATCGCGAAACCAAGGAGATCTTGGGGATCCACTGCTTTGGTGAGCGTGCGGCAGAGATCATTCATATCGGCCAAGCGATCATGGAGCAAAAAGGCGAAGCCAATACGATCGAGTACTTTGTTAACACGACCTTCAACTATCCTACGATGGCAGAAGCTTATCGTGTCGCTGCGCTCAACGGCTTAAATCGCTTGTTCTAACAAGGTTATTCTAGGCTGGTTGTTATCGGTAAATGACAGGGAGGAACTAGCCTCCCTGTTGCAAAACTAAGCTAAAAAGACCTTTCTACGCCATTGGTAGACGAATAGCCCGGCTAGCCCCAGTCCTCGCACGGCCATAAAGACCATCATCGATAGCCAAAGGGCATGGTTTTCTAAATGGCTTAGCGCAGCAAAAACCGTAAAGAAGCTCAACGTGGCGAGAAACATGCCGTTACGCATCTCACGCCCCTTAGTTGCACCAATAAATAGCCCATCGAACAGGTATGCCCACAAAGAAACTAGTGGCATAGCCACAAGCCACGGTAAGTACTGAGCTGCTTGTCGCTGTACTGCTTCAATATCGGTAATTAACGCAATCAGTTCAGTACCAAACAAGGCAAACACAAGACTGAGCAGCGAGCAGATCACCACGCCCCAGAAGAAGGTTACACCTATCGTTTGCTTTAAATCGGCTCGATCACGCGCGCCTACCGCTTTACCGACCATGGCTTCCATTGCATAGGCTAAACCATCCATACCATAAGAGATCAACATGACAAAGCTCATCAAAACCGCGTTGGCTGCCACGATATTGTCGCCATAACTGGAGGCTTGAAAGGTCATAAAGCTCAACGTGACCTGCAAGCACAAAGAGCGCAGAAAAATATCACGATTCAGACGCACAAAGCGCCCTAGGTTACTCGTCACTTCCGACAGCAACATCACTGGACTAGGCAGTCCTTGTCCTCGCCAGCGTCGAGTCACGCACCATAAACCAAAAGCCATACCCGAATAGTCTGCCATCACCGAGGCCAGCGCTGCCCCCTCGACTTTCCAGCCAAGACCTAGGACGAACAGAACATCCAATGCAATATTGACTAGGTTCGTAATGATCACCATCCACATTGGTGAGCGGGCATCTTGACTACCGAGCAGCCAACCTAACAGGACATAGTTGACCATGGCCGCCGGAGCACTCCAGGCTCGGATGGTAAAGTACTGGGCTCCATAATGCTTAATCGCATCGCTGGCATCTGTAACAGCAAATATCCACTCAGCGACCCAGCCATGAACAATGAGAAAAAGCGTCGCAAATAGCATTGCCGTCGCAATCCCTTGGACAAAGGTCAGCGCCAATGCCCTTTTGTCTCCGGCACCAGCCGCTTGAGCGGTCAGCCCGGTTGTCGACATACGCAAAAAGCCCAGCAACCAGAATGTCACGCTGATCATGGTACTGCCAAGTGCAACCCCACCAAGATACCAAGCATGCTCAAGGTGGCCTATGACGGCAGCATCGATCAGACCCAGCAGAGGCACGGTGATGTTAGAGATCACCATCGGCAGGGCAAGAGCGAGCACACGAGAGTGAAGAGGGGCAGAAAAGAAAGAGGAGAGAGTCACGGTTACACCCAGCAAAGAAAACACTGAGTGTAACCAGTCAGTCTAGAAAACCAACTGTTTAATGAGGCAAGGATTACATCCAGTCCGTGTTGCGGATAATCCCAACAGCAAGGCCTTCAATCTCTAGACTTTGATAGGTAGGGTCAACGACGATGGGCTCAAACTCTTGGTTCTCTGCGTGTAAAAGAACGCGATCACCTTGGTGCTCTAAGCGCTTCACCGTCACGTCTTCATCGACACGAGCGACAACGATCTGACCATTGCGTACGTCTTGAGTCTTATGCACAGCAAGCAGGTCACCGTCCATAATGCCAATGTCTTTCATACTTTCACCTTGCACTCGCAGCAAGAAGTCCGCTTGTGGCTTAAACATACCTGGGTCCACTTGGTAGTGAGTCTCAACATGCTCTTGAGCCAAAATAGGCTCACCGGCGGCGACTTGACCAATAAGAGGCAACCCCTCTTCTTCTGTTTCTAGCAGAATACGAATTCCGCGCGAGGCGCCGGGAATAATCTCAATCGCTTCTTTGCGAGCAAGGGCTTTAAGGTGCTCCTCTGCCGCATTGGCAGAGCGGAAGCCTAACTCACGAGCAATCTCTGCACGAGTTGGTGGCATCCCTGTCTCATCGATCTTACTTTTAATAAGATCGAATACTTGTTGTTGGCGTGGCGTCAAAGGCTTCATGATAGCTACCTGTCTTTTTATACAGTTAACTGTCAGTATATCCAGTAAAAAATAAAATGGAAAGGTGTGTTTACAAATTGTTCAGCAGATAAATTGGCTTCGCCTCAAAATATTGCCAACAAATTGCAACAATTTGGTTAATTTACCGTCAACATGGCCGTTTACCATTAAAAGGTTTGACCAGTTTCTGATATTCTTGCTGACCATTAATCTGGCTAACGTATTTCAAAAACTTGTCCATACTTAGTGGCAGTCAGTCCAAAGTGTCCCTAGGTGACTCTCTCCTCGACGAACTTGTGGCCAATGCCAAGTGACAAGTACCTTGCAGATAAGACAAGGTTGAGAGAACTGCCGCGACTGAGATCGCGATGAAGTACGTCGATTACACTAATTTGAGGCGATTGCACGATATGTCTTCAGGACAATCCTTATTCCAGGCAGCACTGAAACTGCCACTCTCGGTTTTGGTCAAAGGAACCACTATTCCATCCAATCCCATTGAAGATCTCGACATTGACCTGTCTAAGCCGGTCATGTTCGCATTGCCATTTCGCTCTGATGTCGACCTTCTGACAATTCGCAGCCAAGCACTTCAATGGGGACTACCCGACCCATTCTCACCACTTGAGATCAATGGCCAACAGTTCCCACGCTATGTCTTCACCTCAACCCGACCGACGGTGATGAAAAATGACTATGACGCGCCCGCTGAGTCGATTCAACTTTTCTCACAGTTGCTTAACCTGCATGAGGCCGATAGCGAGCTCGATATTCAACTGATCCCAGTCTCGGTGATGTGGGGCCGTAAGCCGGGCAAAGAAGAGAAAGTAAAACCACACCTTGAGGCGCTCAATGGACCACAAAAAGCGCTCGCGGTACTGACATCGGGTCGCGATTGCATGGTACGTGTCAGCCCTGTTGTATCGCTGCGTTATATGGCTGATAAACACGGCACTGAGCCTGCGATTGCGCAAAAACTCTCTCGTGTCGCTCGCATCCACTTCTCGCGTCAAAAACTTGCAGCCTCTGGCCCGAAACTGCCAAGTCGTCAAGTACTGGTCGATCGTCTAGTCCAGTCTCCAACTATCCAAAAGGCGATTGAAGAGGAGATGAGCAGCAAAGGGATCACCAAAGAGAAAGCGCAAAAAGAAGCAGAGAACATCATTGATGAGATCGCTGCTGACTTTTCTTATGGTCTGATCCGCAACGGTGATCGCGTTCTTGGCTGGCTGTGGAACCGTCTCTACCAAGGGCTTAACATCAACAACGCCTCGACTGTTCGTCGCCTTGCGCAAGATGGTCACGAGATTGTTTATGTACCTTGCCACCGTAGCCATATGGACTATCTGTTGCTGTCGTACGTTCTCTTTCATGAGGGTATGGTACCGCCACATATCGCGGCAGGGATTAACCTCAACTTCTTCCCAGCTGGACAGATCTTCCGCCGTGGCGGAGCTTTCTTTATCCGCCGCAGCTTTAAAGGCAATAAACTCTACTCGACCATCTTCCGTGAATACCTTGCTGAACTTTTTGCCAAGGGCTACTCGGTAGAGTACTTCAGTGAAGGTGGGCGCTCACGCACCGGTCGCCTGCTTCAAGCGAAAACCGGTATGCTCGCCATGACCGTGCAGGCCATGCTCAGAGGTCTGAATCGCCCCGTCACTCTGGTGCCGGTATACATTGGCTATGAACACGTTATGGAAGTAGGTACTTACGCCAAAGAGCTGCGTGGCAAACGCAAGGAAAAAGAGAACGCAGGTCTTGTGTTGAAAACCATTCGCAAGCTACGTAACTTTGGTAAAGGCTACGTAAACTTTGGTGAGCCTATCCCGCTCAATGGCTTTTTGAACGAGCATGCGCCAGAGTGGCATCAAGACATCGACCCTATGGGTGCGTCCAAGCCACAATGGATGACCCCTGTGGTGAATAAGCTGGCCAATAAGATGATGACCAACATCAATGACGCCGCAGCGACGAACGCCTTAACCCTATGTGCAACGGCGCTACTTGCATCGCGCCAGCGTGCATTGTCACGTGATAACCTCGTACGTCAAATCGACTGCTACCTGCAATTGCTGCGCAATGTGAGTTACTCTTCAACCTACACGGTTCCTGCCGACAGCGCTGAAGAGCTTGTTGCACATGCAGAGTCGCTAGATAAGTTTGTCGTTGAAGAAGATTCTATGGGCAGCATCGTGTCACTTGACCGTGAGCAGTCGATATTGATGACTTACTATCGCAACAACATCATTCACCTGTTTGCCCTGCCATCGCTGATTGCTCAGACACTGATCCGTCACAAAACTCGCAGCAAGCAACAGATTATTGAGACCGTCAGTGCCATCTACCCGTTCCTTAAGCAAGAGCTGTTCTTGAGTGCTGAGATTGACGCAATACCTGAGCTAGTGACTCAATATCTAGATGAGCTGGCTCGCCAAGAAGTGATTAATATTGATGGTCAGCATATCACCATCAATCAAGCTAATACACAAATCTTGCTACTGCTTAGCGCGACTATCTCAGAAACACTGCAACGTTATGCGATTGCAATGAACCTTCTGGTTAATGACCCTGAGCTCGGTAAATCAGATCTTGAAAAGCGCAGCCAAGATATCGCCCAACGTCTGGGTCGACTCAATGGTATTAACGCACCAGAGTTCTTTGATAAAGGCGTCTTCAGTTCACTGTTCACCACTCTTAAGCAAGAGCAGTACCTCAACAGTGATGGGGATTGTGATATTGAGAAGACCGAGCAACTGATGTTGAGACTTAATGACTTGGTTCACCCTGAGGTGAAGCTCACCATTGAAGAAAGCATTGCTCGCTCAGACCAAGAAGCGGAATAACAAAAAAGCCTCCCGAGCAAGGGAGGCTTTTTATTCAGATATTCCTAAGAGCCATGACGACTCTTGAGCGACTAAATCAGGGCAAAAAGCAGTCCCGTCGTTACCGCCATTCCTACATAGTTGTTATTAAGGAACGCTTGGAAGCACGCGTCTCTATCGCGTCCACGGATCAGCCATTGTTGATACACAAATAGCGCACCAACCACCAGCAGGCACCAGAAGTAGCCACTGCCCAACTTGTTCACGTTACCAAGCAACATCAGCAGCAAAAGGGTGATGAGCTGAAGCAAACCAACGATCATTTTATCGCGACGGCCGAACAAGATAGCCGTAGATTTAATCCCAACCTTTAGGTCATCATCACGATCAACCATGGCATATTGAGTATCGTAGGCGATGGTCCATAATCCATTAATCACAAATACCAGCCAAACCATACTCGGCAAAGAATCAGCTTGAGCAGCCCAAGCCATTGGGATTGACCAGCTAAAAGCCAGCGCCAAGAAAAGCTGAGGAAGGTGCGTATAGCGCTTCATAAAAGGGTAAATAAACGCTAAAGCAATACCGACAAATGACAATTTAATCGTTAGCGTGTTCATGGTCAGAACCAACGCCAGGGCGATAGCGCTGAGAACAACAAACAATGTTAGCGCCTGCTTAGCAGAGACACGGCCCGAAGGGATCGGACGCATCTCGGTGCGTTTGACATGCCCATCGACCTTACGATCAGCAAAGTCATTGATCACGCATCCGGCTGAGCGCATCACGATAACGCCAAGTACAAATACCACCAATACCTTTAAATCCGGAAAACCGTCGGCAGCCAACAACAGCGCCCAAAGCGTTGGCCACAGCAGCAGCAATGAACCAATTGGGCGATCCATGCGCATCAGTTGCCAGTAATCCTCAAATTTCGCCTGTGTCATAGCGACTTCCTTGTGCATAAATGGGTGCCGATGGCAAAAACAGTTCTGCGACTAAAATGGGTTTATCTGCAACCCATAATCGGGAGCGACGAGCAAACAATCGCTGATCAGCAAGGTCGACTTGAGCCAATTGGAGCTTATCTCGACGCACAGTATCGTGACGAAAGACAGTAAATCCAAGCGGCGTGCTGCCTTGGTTAGCCAAGTCATAGGAACCACTGCTCTGCGAAGATTGGGGGATCAG
This sequence comes from Vibrio glycogenivorans, assembly GCF_051660965.1. Classification (NCBI taxonomy): domain Bacteria; kingdom Pseudomonadati; phylum Pseudomonadota; class Gammaproteobacteria; order Vibrionales; family Vibrionaceae; genus Vibrio; species Vibrio glycogenivorans. The sequence goes on from NZ_JBPVIS010000020.1 coordinate 17,378, forward strand.
AGTTCGTCCCAGCACCCACGGCTGACCATCACCTTTTAAAATCACCTTACGCAACCAATAATCTTCACTCGGTAAGTATTCTTGTTCGCTTGGTAGCAATTGCTCAAGGCTTGTTAGCTCGTTTTGGAGTAATTCCAGACTCAGTTCTCGACAATGGCGCTCAAGGCGTGCCGAAAGCGAGCCCTGCTCTGTCAACCAAGCACGCGATAGTGGCGTTGGAAAAGTAAACACCTCAGGTGACTGCCAGTCAGCCTCTCGAAGTGCAGCAAGGTATTCGGTTACAGATCGTTCCATACTTATATTTAACAAAGGCTACGAACATCGTACAATAAATCTTTGCCAATCAGCCGCTTTGAAGCTGTGGCCCACGGTTCGTATGTTGCGAATAGACAACGCATTGTAACAAGCTTAGCCTTGCGAGGTCACCCGGCCTATCAGAAATAACCGAGATAATTATGTATAAACGTTACGTGACCCCAATACTGACAAGCCTGGCTGCACTGCTCTTCAGCGCACCAATGACGGCGGCAGCAAATCAAACCGACTTTGCTTATTTCACCCTCACACCAGATGTCACTACCAACTTCCACACTTCTGGGCGCCAACTTGGGTATGTGCAAATTCGGATTGATGTGATGGTGGCTAATCAATCGGATCTTAAAATTGTCGAGACGCACCAACCCTTGATCCGCGATACCGTTCTCGAAACACTCGGCAGACAGACCGACGCCACAATAAAGTCTTTACCTGGTCGGGAAGAGTTACGTCAGACACTCACTACCCAAATCAACGACACCTTATTGCCTGAGGTGGGCCGCCCTATCGTGGCTGATTTATTGTTTACTAAATACCTCTATCAATAACGCCAGCACCAACTTGATTGGTTCATTGTGAGTTAGCTGGATCAATCAACGGGGGTGGAGTGAGCGCGTGCACGGCAGCTTGTGCACGCACTGAGAGGCATTGTTCTCGCTTCCCCCCTGCTCAAAAGCGCCGCTAGGCCCCTTTTTGATAGCGACTTTTCTCGACAAACCCCATCGCTAATCCGCAGATTAAGCCTGCTAGATGCGCCGCATTGGCAATCGCCATATAAGGCTGAATAAAGCCGAGCACCAACCAGACAATCATAAAGACAAACACGGGTTTTGGCATATGGACGCCAAGTTGAGGCGCCTTGTTCGACAGCACCCACACATAGCCAACCAGGGCATAGACCACCCCAGACAGACCGCCAAAATTGGCGCCCTCAGCCCAATACTGAGCCGCTCCGGATACCGCGGCACTAACGAAAAAGAGCTTGAGTAGCGGCCGAGAGCCAAGTTGCAACTCGACGTCCCCGCCTAACTGCCACCACCACAGGGCATTAAACGCCACATGCATGACTGAGAAATGCAACAAAGCGTGAGTAAACCAGCGCCATAGCTGAAGCTGTTGCCCCTCAAACGCCGGAAAATGAAGCAAGCCAAAAACAGTGCGACCAAGCCCCATCTGCTGGGCGAAAAACACCACCCCACAGATCAGCATAATGATTAGAGTGACTGGCCCTGCTTTGGCCTTGAGCATGTTCATCATGCTCGGAGTGGCGTAGCGAAATGACGAGCGGCGAGTTTCCGCAACCTCCCACGAAGCCGCCTGGTAGCGCTGATGATAGGGATCTGACATAAACTGCTGCAGCTCTTCTTCCACCCACATTAATTGAGATTCATCACTAAGCCATAGAGCGAACATGCCCTCGCCCTCTGGCATCATGTTAACTTCTACCTTGCGCGTTGCCATGTAGTCGATGAAGGCTTGGGCTTGCCTCGGGTTGGACAGAACAATCAATCGGCGCATATCAACACATACTCTCTGTCGGCAGGTTAGCTCGATGCCAAGCCTCAAACCCACCATCAATGCTATAAACCTCATCGAATCCTTGGTTAACCAAGTACTGTGAGGCGCCCTGACTACTGATACCGTGGTAACACATGACCAAAATTGGGGTATCAAACTCTACCTGATCCATAAACGTGGTCATGCTGTCATTGGTAAGATGAAACGCATTTACCGGATGTGATACAGAAAATGATTGTGGGTCACGGATATCCACAAGAAACGCCTTTCGCTCTTCTATCAAACGCTGCGCCGAGGCGACATCAATATGTAAAAATTGGTCCATTTGTACTCTTTCACGTCAAACAGTTAACGCTCATCAGTTTAACACTATCCAAAGGCAAGGACAGCGTTTGCGCAACTAATCTTATCCACCAGTGATGAAAAATCCACCTCTTGTGGATAAAGCTGTGGATTGCGTTGATAAGGTATGATCAATAAAAATGATCCACAATATGTAGTGATGATCATGACAAAACTGTGCTTAAGCTGGAATTTATCCCCAGTGCAAAAATCCCCTTTGAGGCTAGATATGACCGAGTTTTTTACAATGATCAAATAATTAACTCACAAAGTTATTCACAGCTAAATATACTCACCACAACAACTTTTCGATCATCTCTTATCGTGTGATCATAACGGCGAGAAAACACGCTCATGGAGTGCAAGCTAAAGAAGTCCCGCAGTAGGCAAGGATTTCGGTGTGTTGGCAGGATTTAGAACCCGGTAGCGACGTGCTGTAGAACAAGGCGGGCATAAAAAAACGGCAAGGTCTTTCAACCTTGCCGCTCTTCTCAAATTTGATTTGGGCTGGGACTAGAACTCACCAACAGCCAACTTCAGCTTCTTCATCGCATTCTTCTCCAGCTGTCGAATACGCTCAGCCGAAACACCGTAGGCATCGGCGAGATCCTGAAGAGTCGCTTTCTGATCATCTAACCAACGTGAGCGAACAATGTGCTGACTGCGCTCATCTAGGCTCGCCAGTGCCATAGAAAGGCGATTGTTGGTGTGCGATTCCCAGTTCTCAGCTTCCACGTTATCGGCCAGATCAGAGGACTTATCCTCAAGATAAAGTACCGGTGCAGTAGAAACCGATGACGAGTCATCATCATCCACAGTGAGCTCAAAGGCAGCATCTTGCGCAGCAAGACGAGATTCCATTTCACGGACTTCAGAAGGCTCTACACCAAGCTCTTTAGCAACCGTCTCAACCTCGCCATTATTAAACCACCCCAAGCGCTTTTTAGACTTGCGCAAGTTGAAGAACAGCTTACGTTGCGCCTTGGTGGTCGCGATCTTGACGATGCGCCAGTTGCGCAACACATACTCATGGATCTCTGCTTTGATCCAGTGCACTGCAAATGACACCAGTCTTACACCCACTTCTGGGTTAAAGCGTTTCACCGCCTTCATCAGACCGATGTTGCCCTCTTGAACTAAGTCTGCCATTGGCAGGCCATAGCCAGAATAACCACGAGCTACGTGAACGACGAATCGCAGATGCGACAGGATCAAACCTTTTGCCGCGTCGATTTCGCCCTTGTAGTGCAATCGCTCAGCGAGCTCACGCTCCTCGTCTGCGGTCAGCATTGGATAGCTGTTCACTGACTGGATATAGCTGTCTAGGCTATCTTGCGTTACTGCCGCCATTGGATATGCTGTTGTTGCCATTCACTTCCTCACCAAGGTTGACTATGAATAACTCCTGACTTGCACACGTTTCGACCAGTGCGATTGAGGAGCGATTGATCATTATGCACAATATATCGGCGAAAACAAGCCGAGCAAAATGATCTGTTAACTAAGACCGAAAAAGATTACACAGGTTCAATGTCTTTTAGATGACGCTGAGCAGATAATTTTGCCGCGATACAACCAATAAACGTACCTAACATCAAGAGCAGCAAAGATTCATCCCAACTCAGCCCCAAAATGCGATATTGGCTGTCATACAGACTCGCAAGACTCTCAACCGCAGTATCCAGTGATAAGCTGATGATTAAAGTAACCAGCCATGCTGCCATCGCCCCCAAAAAACCATACCACAGACCTGAATATAGGTAGGGACGCAAAATAAAGCTGTCAGTCGCACCAATCAGTTTCATGGTCTGGATCTCTTCTTTGTTCGCCAGCACGTTAAAACGCAAGGTGTTACCAATAATCAAGAAGACTGAACTGAGCATCAATACCGATAGCACCGTGATCACGCCATTCGCAAGGTGACGAATCGCCTCAAGCCGACTTAACCAATCTTCATCGACCCGGATTTCAGCAATTTCTTGCTGCTGACGAAGTCGCGCGACAATGGCATCGACGGTGACGCTATCCTCTAGCGTAGGCGAAACAACAAACACCCCAGGTAGAGAAAAGCCATCAAGCAGCTCAATCGCATGGTCAAAGCCACTATAATTACTCAAGTCAGCCAGCCCTTGCTGAGAGGAGATGTACTCGACCCCCTCAACCATCGACCAACTTTCGATCTCATCTTTAATTACCATCGCGCGAGCGTCAGGCAATTGTTCTTGCAAAAACGCACTGACTTGCGAGCTGGTCACAACCTGATTGGATGCCAGCGCAATGTTCTTGCCGAGTAGATAGAGGCACGCTGGTAGCGCTAAAGCCAAAGAGATCACGGCTAAGGTGAGCAGGTTTCCAAGCGGTCGGCGCCAGAGATCCAGCCACGCCTGCTTTGCCTGCTTGTAGTGGGTTTTAAAAAAGCCATCCGTCTGAGTACGTGCACTTGGGGTACGCTTTGAGCGACTGTTGACCGAGCTCTTATTGCGCAGATTAGCCGCCATGATCATGTACCTCACTCAAAAAGCCTTGGTTTAACTCTAAGCGCCGATACTGCGGTCGAGAGCTGACAATGTTTACGTCATGCGTGGCAACCAAGATAGTCACCCCCGCACGGTTAAACTCCTCAAATAGAGCAAGAATGCGCTGTGATAACTCAGAGTCAAGGTTACCTGTAGGCTCATCCGCCAGTAAGACGGTTGGTCTGTTTACCACAGCACGGGCAATTCCCACTCGCTGCTGCTCGCCACCAGAGAGCTGTGTCGGTAAGCAGCGGGCTTTATCCAGCAAACCCACTTTATCTAGCGCAGCACTCACTCTACGTTTGATCTCTTCCTCATTATAGGATTCGATACGCATCGGCAGCGCGACATTGTCATAAACACTGCGATCCATCAACAAGCGATGGTCTTGAAAAACAATACCTATATGGCGGCGCAAAAATGGTATATCGCGATTGGAAATTCGCGAGATATCGTGGCCGTTAAACCACACCTTGCCATCCGATGGACGCTCAAGCGCACAAATGAGCTTGAGCAGTGTGCTTTTACCTGCTCCTGAGTGTCCACCAAGAAAGGCCATTTCACCTGGCTGCAGGTGAAAGTCGACCTTTTGCAGCGCCTGACGCCCGCCACGATATGCCTTGCTGACCTGCTGGAATTTAATCACTGGCTATCCTTATTTATTGCGCAAAGCCGTTATCGCACGAAAACGGCTGCTACTCGTCGCGACTAAACAGAGCATCAATAAACTCTTGCGTCTCAAATGGGCGCAGGTCATCGATACCCTCACCCACACCGATATAACGAATCGGGATCTGGAACTGGTCAGCCAGCGCAAAGATAACCCCACCCTTGGCCGTTCCATCTAGCTTGGTTAGCGTAATGCCTGTCAATGGCGCAACGTCCGAAAACAGCTTAGCTTGGCTAATCGCGTTTTGTCCGGTGCCCGCATCCAGCGTCAACATGATCTCATGTGGCGCGCTGCCATCGACTTTCTGCATCACGCGCACAATCTTACGCAGCTCTTCCATCAGATTGCTCTTGTTTTGTAGGCGACCGGCAGTATCGGCAATCACGACATCAACGCCTCGCGCTTTCGCCGCTTCAATTGCATCGTAAATCACAGAGGCACTATCTGCTCCCGTGTGCTGGGCAATCACAGGGACATCATTTCGTTGTCCCCAAACCTGAAGCTGCTCAACGGCCGCCGCGCGGAAGGTATCACCCGCCGCTAGCATGACTTTTTTGCCTTGCGCTTGGAACTGCTTAGCTAGCTTACCGATGGTGGTAGTTTTGCCCACGCCATTCACACCGACCATCAAAATCACGTATGGACTCTTGCTAGTATCCACTTCAAGCGGCTGTTCAACTGTGGTTAAGATATCGGCCATCTCCTGCTTAAGCAGGCCATACAGCGCTTCACCATCTTTTAAGTCTTGGCGAGATGCCTTTTCCGTCAGGCTATCGATGATCTTAAGGGTGGTATCCATCCCCACGTCAGCCATCAGTAGCTGCTCTTCTAGCTCTTCGAACAGGTCATCATCGATCTCTTTGCCTTTGAATAGGCCGAAGAAGCCCGCACCAATATTGGCTTTCGTGCGCGCTAGGCTGCGTTTTAGACGGGCAAAAAAGCTCTCGGTCGGCTTCTCTTGCACCTCTTCTTGGATCGCAACCGGTTGAGGTTCGATTTCTGCTTCTGCTTCTGCTTCTGCTTCTGCTTCTGCTTCTGCTTCTGCTTCTGCTTCTTCAGTGTCTAGGTCTTGGCTTGATTCAGCAACACTCTCTTCTACGGGCTCATCACTCTGCGTAGTGGTCTCTTCAACTGCTGACTCAGGCTTTGTCTGCTCTTCATCGCCAAAGCCTAACCAAGAAAGTAATCCGCGCTTTTTCTTCTCTGCCATTTTGGGGAATATCCTAGATCTATCTCTAAATGTTGTGTAATTAATGGTTCGTCACACGTGGTTCGTCACACGATGGTTTGCTACTCGTGGTCTGTCTCTCGTGATGCGGTCTAACGCAACTTGCCTGCGATTTTAGACCATCACGGTTAAATCTGTTTGAATGTTGAGTGCCTACGGGCCTTTAATAGCCAGTGACCCTGCCGGAAATCCTTGCTCAGTCATACTCTTTACTAGGATTTACAGGTACACTTTACCCGATAACACCACTTTAGCGCTCAAGATGAACAAAGCTTGAGCGACTGGTTATAGTAACACTTAATTAGCGGTCAAAAAATCTATGGTAAGACGACGCCAGCAAAATTCATCACAAAAACAAGCTTCTTTGGGCTCTATTCGCATTATCAGCGGCCTGTGGCGCGGGCGAAAGCTTCCGGTGCATGATGCCGAGGGATTACGTCCCACCACAGACCGAGTCAAAGAGACCGTATTTAACTGGCTGGCACAAGATATCCCACACGCAAAATGTCTCGATGTTTTTGCTGGCTCAGGCGGGCTTGGGTTCGAGGCAGCATCAAGGCAGGCTGAGCGCGTGACGATGCTCGAGCTGAACAGCAAAGCCTTTCAGCAACTCAAAACCAACGTGGCGACTCTAAAAGCTGATAACATTGAAGTTATCCAAGGTGATGCACTTGCATACCTCAAGCGACCTGGCACGCCGCACGATGTGGTTTTTATTGACCCGCCGTTCCACCAAGGCCTGGTTGATGAGTGCTTATCCCTGCTCGAGAGTAATGGCTGGCTGAGCAACGATGCCATGATCTACCTCGAGACGGAGAAGTCACTCAACGTCGCCAATACGCCAGCCTCATGGTCACTGCATCGAGAGAAGCAAGCAGGCCAAGTGGCATTCAAACTTTATCAGCGGGAAGTCGTGTCATGAAATGGTTAATCTTAGCAGCGAAGGGGCTGTTTCTGGCCGTATGGGGGGTTTTACTGAGTAACTTTGTTTATCCCTACCCAGAAAAACTGGCGCTGATGCTGTATGTGATATTAGGGTTTATGGTGTTGATGCATGCGATGCAATCGGCAATTTTCATCACCGCGCTATCAAAGCGCGTCAGCCTAACTCTGGCCGACAAGTTAGCGATCTTTATCTTTGGCGTGTTTGGCCTTCTTGGCATTAAGTACAAATATGCCGCCGAGCTGAGTATGCCCTCAGCCTCAAAGTAGCGACTTTACCAATGAGCGAGCCCCGAAGGCTCGCTCACTTAACTCCGCTGCGTGTAGTAAAAACTGCAGCCGTTAGATATTCTGTAAGAAGATCTCAATCCCGTTCATAAACATCTGCACTGCGATCATCAGCAGTAGCATCCCCATCAAGCGCTCAATGGCCTTGAGGAACTTCTCACCGACCAATTTTTCGATGTACTCTCCCCCAGCTAAGATCAGGGCGGAGATAAACCAAGCGATAAATACCGACAGTGACCACTCAAACATTCTTTCCGTGTCTTGTTGAGCGAGCAGGATCAAGGTAGCCAGTAGGCTTGAGCCTGCCAACATAGGCGTGGCAAGAGGTACAATAAACGGCTCTTCACCCGCGGCCACGATCGGTGAACTCGGAGAAGGAAAAATCATCTTAAGACTCACAATCAGCAGGATAAGTGCACCACTGATCGACACCGCTTGTGGGCTCAGGCTTAAGAAGTTCAGGATCGATTCGCCCGACCAAAGGAAGGTCATCATAATGATCAGGGCGATAACAAGCTCTCGCCATAGTACGACCACCCGCCTTGATTTTGGCAGGTGACGAAGCACCGAGGTCCATACTGGCAGATTGCCAAATGGGTCGATGATTAAAAATAACATGGTGGTGGCGGCGATAAGATCCATGGTTGTACTCGGGTCTAAATTAAAGAAAAGGGATTAATGGTGGCGACACACATTAGCTTCATTAATGTGCAATTGCCCATCAATCTCAATCACTTTGCTGCGCTGATCGAAAAACGCTAATAGCTCATCCAAACTAAAGCCATTGAGCTTACAGGTACGGAATTGAACTTGAGTGCCAAAACTGTGTTCAACCCACTGCTGCAGGGCCTCGCGTGACATCGGCTGTTCGCGTAACTGATTTAGGATTTTATGAGCATGAATTTCTTTAGACATGTTTTCCTGCGGCATAGTTTCTTGAGACATGGTTTGTTGAGACATAGTTTCCTCCACTAATTTCGCGCACATCTTACCCTAAAGGTAATAATGAACCTACCGTGAAGCGAGTAACCGCTCAGAAATTCATGTGTGATGCAGTTACACCAAGAGAGAGGCGATAATCAAACCATTGGCGAGTAAATAGATTGCCGCGCTCACACGGGGCTCACGCCAAAGGCTATTTTGCGTATGTTTTAAGCCAAGCAAAATCGCGACAATAGGGATGAGAAAGCCCCCGATAACCCCCAACACTGTTGCAATTTGAGCGCTTATCATCCACCACTCAATAGCAGCCCATGCAAGCTGTATCGATGTCAGAGTAATCGCGGCGGCAGGTATCCAGGCTCGGCCCAAACGAGGTAGGAAGAGTAAGAACAATACGATCGCCAGCGCAAACAGCAAAGCAGGTAGCCATGAAAAAGTCGGCGTCCCCACTCGCAGCCAAAGCGCCCAGCCGTAGAGTAATAGGGCTCCGGCGATCAAGACAAAACTAAGGCGAAAACGCTGCTGGACAAACAACAATATATCAGCAACCAGACTGGTTAAGACACCGACCATCGCCACCAGCCCAATAAAGCTCTCTCCAACGCTGGCTTGCAACAAAGCGTAGACTAGGCAAGTATAAGCAAATACCTTGAAGGTAATCGCTCGGGTGACCTTGCGTTCCAGCGCTGCATCACTGCCAACCAAACCCGATAACGCAAATGTAAACCAGAACCACATAGCCACCACCTAATCTTCAATCAGACCGCCAGTGTAAAAAGCGTAGACCTTAAGTCCAGCCGTGGTATTGAAAACTTCGATCTTTGTAGTTCGAATTGACTTAATCTTGACGGATAATTGAGCAGTTTGGATGCCGTGAACAGCGACAAATTGGCAGATTGATTGGGTGAGGACTGAGTTATAACAAGCGCTCAAACACATCCCAGTGCAGATAGTTAAACACCAACGCCAACAAGGTGAAGAGCGCCATCAACCAAAAAGCAGCGCGCCAAATAAAGCGCTCACTGCGTGGGGTCAACTCTTGCTCGCAGCTGTCGCAAGTTTTGAAAAAGTCATCAATCTCATCAAAGGCGAAATCCTCCTCATGAACAACCTTGTTGCGAATCGTCGCGATAAAACGCAACTTGCCAATCACATCATGTGGCAGGCGCTCCTCACAACTCGTGATCAGTTGATGCAAACCTCGACCCTCGGCGTGATATTGCGCACGTAGCAGTTTTTCCAATCGTCGAGTGCGGATAACCACATTCTCAATATCAGACATAGCAACCTCCCTCACTCATGTTGTCCATTCCCTAATTTTTCACCAGCTATAAGAAGAATTCGAGTATTTTTGTCGATAACTGTGTGCTTCACCCAGTATCCATGGGTAACATTTCAGCAATATTTCTTTATTGTCAGATAGATATATATCACGAAATGTCCCCTGTGTGCTTCTATTGATTAACATGGTGAGTAATATTCTCTGTATCCAAGTAACCTCAAAATTCCGTTGCGGTGATTTGCTTGGGTAGACGCCAACAGGGAGAGGGACGCTATGCCAATATCGCTATTTATGATCATGGGTTTACTCGCCACCATTGCGGCTTGGCTGTGCTGGCGCTTGACCAATCAGCACCTTCAAGGCACCAAGGCCGAGAAAAAGACTATCGAGGTCACTGTCCTAGATAAGCAAGCATTCGATGTGGCACTTGAGTCTCTGCAGGTAGGGCAAGAGGCTCAAGAGTATTGGATTTACGTACAAAAGGGCCATTTAGGCCCTAAACGCGAATTTCAAGTTGGCGTTCACTACTACCATGCCCTCAATCCAGGTGATAAAGGAAGCCTAACCTACCAGGGTGATAAATTTGTCCATTTCGCTCTGACACGCTAAGGCAGGAGCCAGCGTGTCCATCTAGAGCGCGCCATGCACCAACTGACACCCAGAGCCCCGGCGCTACTGAGCACCACCCATACCGGTATCACCCACAGTGGATGACCTTGATACCAGCCATACTCATTCATTGGCCAAAGAAAGATAGGGTGAAGAATATAGATACCTAAGCTGTAACGACTGATAAGGCTGACCATTCTTTGGAGATTCGGGGACAAACTCTCACCAGCATATCGACAGACAACAAACACCATGCTTGCCGCCAAGACCACATTGAGGGTTTTGTAGGATAGCCATCGCTCAAAGGTGTACTCACCGTGTGTCAGGCTCAGATAAACGACCATGGTGACGGTCAACAGCAAGGACGCTACGCCTAAAGTCCCCACCACCGCGGTATTTCTCGCACTGAGATTAAATCGGTTTAATAACAGATACCCCAGAGGCAGGTAGCCACTAAATAGCCACAACTGATTACTCCATGGACCATCTATACGCAGTAAAAACAGTAAACTGGTCAGTCCCCACAGGCCAACATAGGAGACTAGAAAGGACTCACCATAGTGGCGCAGCCCCCACTGAAACAATGGGATCACAAAGTAGAGTGGAATGAAGTAGTAGAAAAAACCCAGATGATAATAAGTAGCGTGAGTCAAACTGCTACCAAGCACCTCAGCAGTGACTTGTGAGTCGTACCCCTGGGCACTCCACCCAGCCAGCATGGCATAAAACAGCGACCATACGACAAAAGGGATGAATACCTTACCGAGGCGCCGCTTGACGTAATAACCCAGATCAAATGGGCGCGTGTCACTGAGCATTAACGCACCGGAGATCAAGATAAACACGGGGACAGCCCAGCGGCTTAGACCATTAATGGTAATCGCGGTGAGCCATTGGTCAAAAGGGATCGCGTGCAACTCGTGGCGATAGGGGGCGAGAACGTGGATCGCAATCACCGCAATAGCGGCGACGCAGCGCATTAAATCAAAACACAGAACTCGTTGTCGCATGGGTAAACCTAAGCCTTTGAATTATTAATCTGCAGCGACTATAGCAACAAAAAAAAAGCTGACCAAGCCAGGCTTGTGTCAGCTTTACTCATCGTCAATAGATCGAGGCTATGCGGTCGCGACAGGTCGTACTCGTGGCAACTTAATCGAGATCAACGCGGTTAAGACTAAGAAGGCGAAAGAAACCCACAAACAAGCCGCCAAACCCGCCATCTGGAATACCCATCCAGACAGTACGGTACCAATCAAGCGTCCCATGGCATTCGCCATGTAATAGAAGCCGACATCCAGTGATACACCATCCCCCTTGGCATAACTTACGATCAAGTAAGAGTGCAGAGATGAGTTGACGGCGAAGATAGCACCAAAGATCAACAGGCCAACAACGATAACAAACTGAGGATGCCACTCGTATTGAACCCCTAGCGCAATCAAACCGGTGACCACCGCAAGCAGCACCGCCCAAAACAGCGCTGCGCCACCATTAGGCACTCGGCCATCAGCCTTACCAGTGATGCGCGGTGCAATCCCTTGGACAAACCCGTAAGCGATGGCCCACAAAGCTAAGAAGCCACCGACCCAGAGGTGATCCCAGCCAAATACACTGCCAAGGTAGATAGGCAGAGCGACCACAAACCATACATCACGCGCGCCAAACAAGAACATACGCGCCGCTGACAGGATGTTAATTGACTCTGACTTAGAAAAAATTTGGCTAAACTTCGGCTTGTTTTTTGCCTTTCCAAGGTCACTCTCGAGGAAGATCAAGCTACACACCAGTACCGCAGCCAGTACCGCAGCCATTATTGCAACAGCAGTTTGGAAACCAAACGCCATCAAAAGCACGCCGCCCAAGAAGAAACCCGCACCTTTAAGTGCATTTTTTGACCCCGTTAAGATCGCAATCCACTTATACAATGAACCTTGCTGCTCATCGGGTACCAGGGATTTAATCGAGCTCTTAGCGCTCATTTTGTTGAGGTCTTTGGCAATACCAGACAGTGCTTGCGCCGCCATTACCCAAGGAATAGTCAACCACGCACTCGGCACGGCAAGCATTGCGAGGGCGAATATCTGCATGCCAAGACCAATATTCATGGTCTTATTCAGACCCAGACGCGCGCCTAGCCAACCACCAATCAGGTTAGTGACGACACCAAAAAATTCGTAGAAAAGGAACAGCGAGGCAATCGCCAATGAGCTGTAGCCAAGATCATGGAAGTACAACACCACCAGCATACGCAGCGCGCCGTCGGTAAGGGTGAAGTTCCAATAATTAAAGGTAACGAGGATGTATTGGCGAATACTTTTATCGAGTTGAGCAATCATAATCAACGACCGAATAGGAGCGAACAGAGCTTTTGGATCATAGCAACCCAAAAGCTCTTAAAGGTAAGTTTAGTTAGCTACAGATTGAATGTAGTCAACTTGAACTGGCTTAGAAAATGCGCCTGGACGCAGAGCCTTAACCTGTTCGACGATAGTGTCTAGTGGCCAGTTTTTCTCTAGCAGTAGGTGCGCAGCCAGAAGCCCAGTACGGCCCGAGCCGCCCATGCAGTGCATCGCTACTTTGCCGCCGTTATCTACAACCGCATGCAGAGCAGGGCTTGCCGCTTGCCATTTTGCAGCGAAGTCCGCGCCTGGCGCGCAGTCATCTTCAATCTCGATTTGGAACCACTGCATGCCTAGCGCTTGTGCTTTTTCACCAAGAGCGGCAACATCTTTGCTTGCCAGCTCGGCATCATCAAGAGCAGTCACAATCGCCTCAACACCTTGCTCTTTCAGCTGTGCTAGTGAGGTATCTAGATCTGCGTCTTTAGTACCTGGACAAGGCGTTAGGATTAGTGCGCCCTTGTCGAGGTCAAGTTGCCATGTTGGATGTGTCATTATTGTATTCCTTATGCAAGACCAACTTTACGTACCAGCTCTGCTGTACGTGTCGCGTAACCCATTTCGTTGTCGTACCAAGCGTAGACTTTCACCATGCGGCCGCCAACGACCATGGTTGAAAGTGCATCAACGATCGTTGAGCGTTGGTCACCCTTGTAATCGATAGAAACCAGCGGACGCTCTTCAAAGCCAAGAATGCCTTTAAGCTCACCCTCAGAAGCCTCTTTAAGCAGTGCGTTAACCTCTTCTGCTGTCGTATCACGGCTCACATCAAAGATGATGTCCGTTAGCGATGCATTGGCTAGCGGTACACGCACCGCGTGACCATTGATCTTGCCTTCAAGCTCAGGGAAGATCTCAACAATCGCTTTCGCTGAACCAGTCGTAGTCGGGATCAGGCTCATACCACAAGCACGAGCACGACGTAGATCCTTATGCGGTGCATCTAGGATGGTTTGCGTGTTAGTCAGATCGTGAATTGTGGTGAAAGACGACTGCTCGATACCCAATTTCTCATGGATAACCTTCACAACGGGTGCGATGCAGTTGGTTGTACAAGACGCAGCGGTGACAATTTTGTGTACTGCTGGGTCAAAGATGTCATCGTTAACACCGACAACGATATTAGCAATACCGTCTTCTTTTACTGGTGCCGATACCACAACACGCTTCACGCCCTGCTCTAGGTATTTATTCAAGAATTCTGTTTTGCGATGAACGCCCGTTGACTCAATCACAACATCACAGCCAGACCAGTCAATTGCATCGATGTCACGCTCACGAGTGGTTTTCACGCGCTGACCATCGATGATCATCTCATCACCGTCAGTGGTCACTTCATGGTGCCAGCGGCCCTGTACTGAATCGAACTCCAGTAAGTGCGCCAGTGTATTGGTGTCACCTGCAACATCATTGATCAGAACAAACTCAAGCTCTTCCCAATCAAAAGCAGCACGCAGTGCCAGACGACCGATACGACCAAAACCATTAATTCCGACTTTAATTGTCATCACTCATTCTCTCTTTCGAGTTAAAAATCAATCACAGCAAGAGGCACGATTCATGCCCTGCAAGCGAGTTAAATCTTGTTGATACTCCGCCTTCAAGCAGTTTGAAGCCGCAATATCGTTAATTACTTTTTTCGCCCAACCCGGCAGATTCTCTGCCAAGTGGTAATACACCCATTGACCACGGCGCTCATCACGAACCAGTCCCTGAGCGCGTAGCTGCGCTAGGTGTCGTGACACTTTCGGCTGGCTCTCTTGAATTGCTTCAGTGAGTTCACCAACACAGATGCCGTTTTCCTCGCGCGCAATCAGCAGTAAGCAGCGCACGCGGGTTTCATCTGAGAGTAGTTTGAAAAACTGATGTGGTAGCATAATTCAAATTCACATATACGGATGGGCATATATAAGCACTTTTATTTGGCTTGTACAAGACCATTGTCGATTTCGTCATAAAACTTTCATCAAACTGCTCAGCAGAATATCAATCTCTTCTGTTTGTCGTTCTTCGGCACAAAAATTGACTTGAACATGCCAAGGCCTCAAGCGATATACTACAGTCTGTAGAATCAAAGCGAATAAACTCAAGTATATGTGCGTATCCCATCCCCTGCCCCTCAGCCAAGAATCTCATTTTGACACCAATATTGAGGGCGCCATCAACGAGCTGTGGCAACAGCGCAATCAGGGACAGTTCATCACCAAAGATGGTGTGAAGTTAGCTTGGTGCAGTATGACTCGCCCTGAGCACGATAAAGCGATCGTGCTGGTTAATGGTCGCGTAGAGAGCTTTTGGAAGTATCAGGAGCTGATTTATGATCTCGTGAACCAAGGCTATGACGTTTACTCTTACGATCATCGCGGTCAGGGTAGCTCACAACGCCTGACCCAAAATTTTGATATCGGCTTTGTTGAGAAGTTTGATGACTATATTGATGACCTAGCAGCACTGATTGAGCTGTTTGACCTTAAAGGCTACCAGTATCGCTACCTGCTCGGTCATTCGATGGGCGGCGCGATTGTCACCCGCTATCTGCAAACCCATCCAACCTCCTCGTTCTGCGCAGCCGCCTTAACTGCGCCAATGATGGGAATAGAAATGCCCAAGTATCTCGCTCCCATCGCACTGCCGCTGACGCGTTTGATGAGCTGGCTGGTTAAGACCCCGCACTATGCACCTGGGCACAAACCTTACTACCCCAAGCCCTTTGCTGACAATCGCTTGACCCAAAGTAAAGTGCGCTATCACTGGTTTCGTCAGCTGTATGACACCATGCCCCAGCTCAGACTAGGGGGACCGAGCACACACTGGGTTTGGCAAAGCCTCAAGGCCATCAAAGCCATTCATGCGCAAACCGACAAGATTGCTGTTCCACTGCTTGTGCTCCAGGCCGGTGAGGAGCAAATCGTCGCCAATACAGCGCAAGATGAGTTTATGCACAAGCTCGCCACAACCCGTAAAGACTGTGCATTTGAAGTTATTAACGGGGCGCGTCACGAACTGCTGTTCGAGCAGGACCAGTATCGTCAGCCAACTTTAAATAGCATACTGGCTTTTTTTTCCAGTGCTCGTGGTACAGGAAAAGAGGAACTGATTGAATAAATATTTACCCTCTTTCTGAGGTGAATTATCCCTTATGATAATCATCAACGGCTCGGGTAAGTGAAGGCTTACCCGTCTATCTGGATGGGGCAACTCATCCACTGTGATGATGAGAGAACCATGAAGACAAACGCACCTTTTTCGATTGTTGCCTCAGACTTAGATGGCACCCTACTTGCCCCTGACCACCAACTGAGTGACTTTACCAAACAGACACTTAAGCAACTGGCACAAAAAGGTTATACCTTTATCTTTGCTACCGGTCGTCACCATGTCGATGTCGCCGGAATTCGCGCTATTGCCGGTATACCTGCGTATATGATCACCGCTAACGGCGCCCGTGTTCACGACCAAAACGACACATTGATGTACAGCAAGAATGTCCCTCAGTCTCTGGTTCAGTCCGTGGTGGATTTAGCTAAGGATGACCCCAACCTTTACATCCACCTTTATCAAAATGAGGAGTGGATGCTGAATAAAGAGGATAGTTTGCTAAAGAACTTCCACGAGGAGACTGGCTTTACCTACCAGCTATTTGATGCCAACCAAGCCCCAGATGAGGGCATTGCTAAGATCTTTTTCACTCATCCTGATAAAGACCATGACTACTTGGTAAAACTGGAAGATAAGTTGATCGCCAACTTTGGCAATCAAATTAATATCGCCTTCTCAACCCCGTGGTGTCTTGAGGTCATGGCAGCGGATGTATCGAAAGGTGAGGCGCTAGACGTCATCGCAACCTCACTGGGTAAAAAATTAGAGAACTGTCTTGCCTTTGGTGATGGCATGAACGACGTTGAGATGTTGACTATGGCAGGTAAAGGACTGGTGATGGGCGATGCTCACCACAAGGTCAAAACCGCCCTGCCAAATAATACCGTGATCGGCAGTAATGCGGATGATGCAGTTGCCGTGTACTTGCAAGAGCAGCTCCTGAGCTAAGTCCCCCCCAAGCTATGATGCGCTTAGCCTGCTCTGCGCCAAAGGCGATCATCGATCGCCTTTTCTTTTGCTAGAAACTAACCATGCTCTTGCGCCAAGATAGCTTGCCATTCATGCTCGGTAACGGGCATCACAGACAGGCGATTACCACGTCGAACCAGAGGTAACTCGATCAGTTCCGGGAGAGCCTTAAGCTCAGAAAGAGGGATCAAGCGCTGGGTTTTGCGCACAAATTCAATATCCACCATCATCCAGCGTGGATTGTCTGGATGAGACTTAGGGTCATAAACCTCACTGGTTGGATCAAAAGCAAAATGATCCGGATAAGACTCCTTTACGACTTGGGCAATCCCAGCAACCCCCACCTGTTTGCAGGACGAGTGATAGATAAGCACCTCATCGCCGAGCTTTACCTCATCGCGCAGCATATTACGCGCTTGGTAGTTACGTACGCCCTCCCAGCATGAAACCTTTTGCTGCTTTAGGCTGTCAATAGAGAAACTATCTGGTTCGGTTTTGAATAACCAATATGCCATAATCTTATCCATCTAATTATTTCGTCGGGAAGATATATCATGAAGGCGCTAAGAAGCCCACTGGCATTGTCAACTCTAGTCCTTATTCAGGCCTGCTCCACTGCGCCATCAAGCGACACCCAAGAGGTCAGCGTCGCTCCTATCATGGCCAGTCTCGATGCCCCTGAAACCATCGCACCGCAGCCCTTTATCATTCGTGGTGAGGTTGTTCTTGGCCATGAAACTCGCGCCATCAAGCCCTGTGGCAGTCAGCAGCAGTACTGGGTCAATCTGCCAGTTGAGCAGCGAGAGCAAGCCATCTCTCTGACTGCTCGCCCATATCAGCCTTTATATGGCGAGCTTATTGGCTACCTAACTCCCCCAAGTCATCACGGTTTTGATTCAGATTATGATGCCGTGCTTAATGTCACCGCCGTCAATATTCTTAGTGCGGAGAATCCGAATCGCTGCAATCAAGACCTTAGACCCACACGCGCATTCGGCACTGAACCTTTTTGGTCGGCAAGCTTTGAGCCTCAGGGGCTAAGCTTCGCCCAAATAGGACAAGAGCCAAGCGTAATCACAATCAAAGCACAGCAAAGCTCGCAACAGCAGCGCTCGTATACCCTTGATAAGGGTCAGTCTCTAACTCTAACCCAAAAAGCTTGTAGTGATGGTATGAGTGATTCACTCTATGGCTGGCAGTCTAGTCTGTCTCTAGCGGACAGGGACTACCAAGGCTGTGCCACCTTGTCGAATCAAGATCACAGCTTGGAGTGGGTCGGCGCATATCAAGCCGCTGCCACCGACAATCCACAGTTCAATATCCACCTTGAGCTCAATGCCGATCACAGTGCTCGCACCACCTATGAGTACCTCGATGGCCAGCCCTCAACCATCGAGCAGGGCTATTGGCAACAGCTCAACGATCAACAAGTGATGGTGACCATGACGCGCCACCAGCGACAGCACTTAGTCTCACAGCGTATCTTTACCCGTGAGGGTGAAATGCTTAAGGCGGATAAGGAGCAAGTCAGCGATATAGTCTATCCGATAGCCAACGGGGGCCTGACCCTGTTCAAAGCCGTTGAGCAAACGACCTCGAGTCCTCAACAATGACTTCTGTAGTGAGTAGGTGCAGCAACTGCGGCTTGATCCACCAATGTATCTGTCCTAGGGTGCCCAAGCTCGATAACCATGTTCATATTGCGCTGCTTACGCATGAGAATGAGCTGAGTCGAGAGACCAATACCGGGCGCTGGGCGCACAAAATGCTGCCACACTGCGAGGTTCACGTTTGGCAACGTAAGGTCCCGCCCGAGCGGCTAATCGAACAAATAAAGAGTGGTGATTATCGGCCCTTGGTGGTCTTTCCGGATGAGAATAGTCAGCTTTTAGAGCAAAAGGATCATCATGATCTAAATACTCTAAAGGCTGTACCGCCGCTGTATATTGTTATCGATGCCACCTGGCAAGAAGCCAAAAAGATGCTCAATAAGAGCGCTTGGCTACAAGCACTACCCAAGGTGGAACTCGCGACCAATCAAGCCTCTGGCTACCGATTAAGACGCAACCAATCCGCTGGCAATCTGTGTACTTTGGAGGTGGTCGCTGAGCTGTTAAGCGTGGAAGGTGATGGAGACAGCGCCAAACAGATTGCGCCGTTTCTTGGTTTTTATATGGCGAGCTACCAAGCCGACAAGAGCGGTCACGCGCTAAAGGCTGAGTAGCGACTCGAGGTGGTGGATCTCAACATCGGGCAGCACACGAGCGTACTTGGCTGAGCGCAGGTTCGCGCCTTGGTCGTTAATCCAGCACGTTCTCATGCCCGCATGCTGAGCACCAAGCACATCAGAACGCAGATGATCACCCACGTGCAACACCTCACCAGCCGGTAGGCCTAGGTGCGCGATCGCTTTGTTAAACATCTCTGGATAGGGCTTGCTCAAACCGTCAGGCCCAGCTTGATAAACCTGCTGAAAGTACTCCCCTAATCCAATCCGCTCAACGTCAACGTTGCCATTGGTGATAGCAATCAACGGGTAGCGACGAGCAAGCTCACGCATCACACGATGGCTTTGCTCAGGCACAGTAAAGTCACTGCGCAAACGCAATACCTCGGCAATAGCGGCATCCGCCGCTAGCCTTGCTTGCTCCGCGTCATAACCAAGCTCAGACAAGCCTGATTCAATCTGGCGATGACGCCAGCGAGTAACATCGTGGATAAGCTCCGGGGCTTGTTTGAGTACCTGACGTTTGCGCTGTTGCCACCACGCCAGTGGACGGCTCTGAGCAATCGGATGCTGCTGCAATAACCAAGCCGTTGCCTGCTGCTCCACCCGCATGATGATTGGGCGGTTGTCATACAAGGTATCATCTAGGTCAAACGTCATTGCCTTGATAGGGGCAAAAGAGCGGTAAAACAGCATCAATCGGTATCCTTTTTCTTGGCTCGAGGATGAGCCTGGTCGTACGCTTGAGCGAGGTGTTGGAAGTCCAAGTGGGTGTAGATTTGGGTGGTTGAGATATTCTCGTGTCCCAAAAGCTCTTGCACCGCGCGCAGGTTGTTGCTCGACTCTAGTACGTGAGTGGCAAACGAATGGCGCAGTTTGTGCGGGCTAATATGGCTAGCGACAGCCTGCTTTTGCCCCCACTCCGCCATGCGCTTTTGCACATTACGATGGGAGATCCGCTGGCCAAGCTTTGAGATAAACAGCGCCTTTTCATTGCCCTTCAGTAGGCTAGAGCGCACCTTAAGCCAGCGTGCTACCCACTCTTGAGCTTGCCCAGAGAAAGGAACTTTGCGCTCCTTATCTCCTTTACCCACCACTCGGATCTCACCGGCGCGCATGGAGATATCGCGCACATCAATGCTGACGAGCTCTGCCAAGCGCAAGCCAGCGCCGTACATCAACTCCATCATGGCTCGGTCGCGGATTGACAAGGGATCATCCTCATCCACCTCAAGAAGCTGGCCCACCTCATCAACATCAAGGTTCTTTGGCAGGGGACGCTGTTTACGTGGGGCAGAGACGCCCTTCGCAGGGTTAGCAGTAAGCTCGCCACGCAAAACTAAGAAATCAAAAAAGCTGCGTAATGATGAAAGCCGGGTCGCAAGACTGCTTGGTTTCATCCCCTCACGCATCCCTTTACTGGCCAGTTGACGCACCCACCCCGCATCGACTTGGGACCAATCTTTGAGTCCCATCTGCACGAGATGATGCGCCATTGTTTCTAGCTGCTGTTTGTAATTGCGCTGAGTATGAAGGCTGAGGGATTTTTCACTGCGTAAATACTCATAGAAACGCAGCAACGACTTCTCAAGGGCTCTTGGCAGCTCTGCGGGCAGTTCGCTAGGCGGTGGTGTGACAGATTCGCTCATCCGAAACCACCGCTTGCCAAGGTTGGGTATTGATCACGTGGGTAAACACCAATGCCAAATGACGCAGGAATAAGGTATCCATCTGTGGCTGAAAATGGCCACCATCGTCACTTGAAAAAGCCAGTAGCCCGTATGGCTTGCCAAACCCAAGAGGCAGCACCACGTAAGAGCCTAGCTCGGGGGCACACTCATCCTGACTAAACAGCGCGTGGCGGTCACTCTGGCGTAATCGACCTAGATAGGCGGGCTTGCCATTGATATGGTTGGTCACAAAACGTTGGAAAACATCCGCGGCCAATTGCACCGAAGGATTCTCGCCTTCCACCAGCTTGATGTAGGCCTTTAACCCAAGATCGCGAGCTAAGCTCTCGATGGCCTTAATCGCCTCATCGATAGAGCGACTTTTAAGTACCTGCTCTTGCAGGCTCATAAAGTCATGAAAGGTTTGATCGTTCTGGCGAGCCAGTGACATCAGTGCCGTGATCTCTTCCTCAAGCTCTTCAATTCGTTGACGCTGACGCTGCAACTGAACGTGCACTAAGGAAACCGCACCTTGGTCTTGATGAGGAAGCGCAAGGCGCTCAACCAAATCTGGACGTGATAAAAAGAAATCTGGGTGATCACGAAGATATTCGGCGACCACCTCAGCGGTTAAAGCATTGGCTTCCACTTGAGACAAAATCAATCCCTGCACTAAATATGAAACTGAGGCTATTGTAGCGCACTATGGTGCCTAAGACACTTTAGCAATTGATTTAGAAAGAGCAATTTAGCAAGAAAGCTGCCCATCGAAGACATGCGTTGCAGGACCTGTCATATACAACGGCTTATTACCACCCTGCCATTGAATCCGCAGCTCACCGCCAGGTAAGATCACACGCACGCTGTCATCGAGCAGGCCTTGCAAAATACCCACAGCAACCGCGCCACAAGCACCACTGCCACACGCCTGGGTTTCTCCAGCGCCACGCTCATACACACGCAGTTTCACCGTATTGCGGTTAATGACCTGCATAAAGCCCGCGTTCACGCGCTCAGGGAAACGCTCATGGGATTCAAGTAATGGTCCTAAACGCTCAACATCGGCAGTATCAACATCATCGACCACAGTCACAACATGCGGATTACCCATGCTAACCGCGCCACAAAACAGGGTTTTGTCGTCAGCTCGCAAGATATAGGTCTTCTCTTGCTGTTTGGCCTTAAAAGGGATCTTATTCGGTTCAAACTCCGGCACACCCATATTCACAGTGACCTGGTCATCCTCTTCAATATTGAGGATCATCTTGCCTTTTTTGGTACTGACACTGATGCTGAACTTATTGGTCAGCCCCTTCATACGCACAAAACGCGCGAAGCATCGCGCACCATTACCACACTGCTCAACCTCACTCCCATCGGCATTAAAAATCCGGTAGTGGAAGTCAGTTTCTGGATCATAAGGCGCCTCAACCACCAAAAGCTGGTCGAAGCCGACACCGGTGTGACGATCCGCCAAACGGCGGATCAGTTCAGGTGAGAAGAAGATATTTTGGGTAATGCAGTCAACGACCATAAAGTCATTACCCAGGCCATGCATTTTAGAAAAGTGAAAGTGCATTAGTGACTCATTACTCCGGTAATACTTGCTCTAGCGCCCACAGACTCGAAAGCTCTTCGCGTTTGCGCACTAGGTGTGCCTGATTGCCATCAACCATCACCTCGGCAACGCGTGCACGTGTGTTGTAGTTGGATGACATAACAAAGCCATAAGCCCCTGCCGAGCGCACCGCCAGCAGATCGCCCTGCTCAAGGGATAAGTCACGGTCTTTACCGATAAAGTCACCCGTTTCACAGATTGGCCCAACGAGGTCATAGGAAGTTTTCTCGCCTTGGCGCGGGACAACCGGCACGATGTCTTGCCACGCCTGATACAGCGCTGGGCGCATCAGATCGTTCATTGCTGCATCAACAATCGCGAAATTCTTATGCTCGGTGTGCTTGAGGAACTCAACCTTAGTCACCAGTACCCCAGCGTTAGCCGCGATGGCACGACCCGGCTCAAAGATAAGCTCAAGGTCGGCGTGGTTCACAAGGCGCTCCATTAGGGCACGCGCATAGTCCGATGGCTGAGGAGGCATTTCGTCACGATAAACCACACCAAGGCCACCACCAACATCGAGGTGCTTGATGGTGATCCCTTGCTGCTTAAGCTCATCAATCAGGGCAAGCAAACGGTCAGTCGCATCAATAAATGGCTCGATATCAGTGAGCTGTGAGCCAATGTGGCAGTCGATACCGTGAATGGCAAGGTTTTCTAGTCCTTGGGCAAACTTGTACACCGCGGGCGCGCGGTCAAAAGCAATACCAAATTTGTTTTCGCGCAGACCCGTTGAGATATAGGGGTGAGTATTGGCATCGACATCAGGGTTGATCCGCAGCGAGATCGGCGCAATCAGAGACAGCTCACCCGCCACCTTGTTCAGGCGCTCAAGCTCTGGCTCAGATTCAACATTGAAACACTTGATCCCAAGCTCTAGCGCACGCTTCATCTCAGCTTCCGTCTTACCGACACCGGAGAACACGACCTTTTTCGGATCACCGCCTGCTGCGACTACACGCTCTAGCTCACCACCAGAGACGATGTCAAAGCCTGAGCCAAGGCGTGCTAGCACGTTCAAAACACCTAAGTTAGAGTTGGCTTTAACCGCATAACAAACCAGGTGTGGGTGATCGCCCACCGATTTATCAAACGCATTCCAATGGCGTTCTAGAGTGGCGCGTGAGTAAACGTATAGAGGGGTTCCGTGTTGCTCTGCGAGAGAAGTCAATGCGACATCTTCAGCCCAAAGCTGGCCATCTCCCTGATAGTTGAAGTAATCCAAGTTTGTTTCCCTTAATCTGACCGATGGTTTTATCCTGGTGTTTTCACATCCAGAGCATCTGAGTGCGTGTTGTGCAATTATCTAGTGATTATTGCGCTTGTTCGTTTTGCATATCGTCTTGTGGCAATGTTAGTGCACCAGATTGGCCGCACCCAACAAGGGCCAAAGACGAGAGCATAAAAATAACTGCCAAGAAGTTTTTCATAATGCTTGTCGTGATTATTTTTTCGATGCCCCCTATAATCGCACCACAATTAAGAAAAGCAATAGGATGGACCGATGAACGAGACTGAATTTCATCAACTCGCCGATATTCAAATGGAAACCATTGAAGAGATGATTGACGACTCTGGTGCTGACATCGACTACGAGACGTCAGGTAATGTGATGACATTGGAGTTTGAAGACCGCAGCCAGATCATTATTAATCGCCAAGAGCCGATGCGCGAGATCTGGTTGGCCTCAAAGTCTGGAGGGTTTCACTTCCAGTGGTCAGGTGAGGCTTGGATATGTTCGAAGACAGGCCAAGAGTTGATTGCGATGGTCAAAGCCGAGTGCGAAAAACACGCTGGCGAAGATATCGACTGGGATTAAACCCATACAAGCTTCTAAGCGCTGGCCACTTTGCGCGAGCGCTTAGAATCGCTGTTACGATAAGGCACGACGTAGCTTTCACCCTCGCTTGGGTGCACCACTTCATAGTACTGTGGCAGATTGAAGTTGATCAGCTTAGAAGAGATCGAACGCTCATCTTTGACCGAGGTGTAGAAGCTGTTCACACTGGCGATCAATTCATCTTTTTCACCGACCAGTTTTTGATAAACCTCGACCTGATTCGACTCATCTAAGACATAGATATTAAAGCCACTAGACGCAGTATCCTCAAAGAAGAACTGCACCAAGCCTTCACTCGCGTAACTGTCGATGATGTTAGGCATCTGATAATCACGTTCTTTATCCAGCTTGAGCAGAGGCGAGCCCTTGAGCTTGTTGCTCGAGATAGTACGGTAAAAATCGATCGAGTTTTCGAGCTTCTCTACCGACACACCACGCCGTTCAAAAAACAGGCCGTACATCTGATCAGCAATGCGCAAACCTTTGAAGCTGCGACGCTTTTGCTGCTCGGTTGGCTTGAGGCGCATATCGATACACTCTGCCAACAATTGATACACAGAATTACGGATCACGCCACGCAGATGCTTGCTGTAACAGAACACATCAATTGACTTAGGTCGAATGGCATCATGGTGCATCTTGCCGAGCATGGTCTTAAGGGCTTCGAGCATCGCCATCTTACCCTTGAAATGCAAGGTACGAACCTCGTGCCAAGAGTTGCGGTACACCAAATCCACACTGCCGACCAAGCACTCATGCTGCTGACCAAAGCTGAACACATTCATGTTCTTGAAGTCATTACGGAAGGTGCGGTTACCTAACGTCGCCGTAGGGTCTTGTTCAAAGTTAATGAACATCGCGAGCTGATTGATCTCACACGGGCTCGCCAGCGCATCCATCGATGGTCTGGTGGCATTGAGTGAGAAGGTGTTACGCAGATCGCCCACCATTTGATAAAACTTATCGATATCAATGTCGGCTTCGCGCACCACGGCATTGAGGCGAGTAGACTCGGTGATCAAGCCGTTAAAGAACGACCAAGCCACCAGCTTACTGAGGTATTGGTTGTGCTCAAGCTTCGGCTGACCTATCAAGCGGTGCGCCACCAGTGGCTGTTTGTACAGATACCAGCCCTCAGGATTACTCTGCCCCGGACAGACCTCAATAAAAGTGAGATCAGACTCGTGCAAGTCCGGAGAGATCTGTGGGTTCAACAGGGTGACCTTACCCGGCAATACCTCAAATGCGGCGTAAAGCTTACGCGCCAAGATACTGATGTCTTGTGGACTGATTGCCGACGTGATGTTGTTACGGCGGGCAAACTGGATAAGATTGCGGTAGCTTTGCATCAAGGCATCAAGCAGTGAGTGGTGCACGACCTTAACCTGCTCAACCTTCCAGTTACGGCGATCGTCCAGCTCTTGGATTTTATCCTGAGGCCATTCCCAAGCGTTGACCATCTCGGCCAGCGCCTCACGACGCCATGGCACCGATACCGCACCAACGCCAGGCTCACGAGAGAGCTTTTCGTGGGTTTTTAGGTAGAAACAACGACGCACGAGATCCAAGCGATCGTGATCGCCAATCCGCTCAAGATAGCGCGTTACCTTCTCGAGCATCAGATAATACGAATCCATCCCATAGAGATCGGGATCTTGGGCAAAGAAACGACGCTTGCTGTCCAAACTCAAAAGCTGAGTATGTGGGTACTCCCATGAGTACGCCTCAAGCAAGATCGACTTAAGAACCGATTTGTATGGGGAATCAATACTTTTATACAGCTGCCACAGATTGGCGCCAAAGTACTCTTCGGCAGGAATGCCATTAAGCTGGCCAAAATCAATCCACTCTCGGCAATCGATGTACTTTTGAACGCAGAGCTGTTTGACATACTCGTCATAACAGTCTTCCATCTCCGGAGGCACGATTTGCCACAACAGACGTTTACCCGCGAGCCTAACTGCCGAGCGATAAAACTCATCAAGCAACAGCATATGTTGCGACGAACCACAGTTGTCCCCAGTCATCTCCTCAGAATGATTGTGAAGAAAGCGCTCTTCGTCCATCAAGAAGAAGTTCGCCTCAACCCCTTGGCCCTTTGCCCACTCAGTGATCAGCAAACACTTGTTGGTCAGAGACTCACGCTCTGTTGCCGACATCAAAGACGAAATACACACCCATATATCAAGATCACTCGAGGTACTTTGACCAATCGATGAGGTACTGCCCATCGTGTACAAAGCCTCAATCGCGGGCTCAGTTGAGTTGGCCAACGAATGACCCAGTTCAAGCTCAGTACGCTCTACGTACTTCTGTTGATTCTCATCGAGAGTAAGCCCGAAAATACCGGATGGTGTGTGGTCTGAATAGAAGCCTGGGAGAATAGGGTGGTTGAAATGCAGGAGAGTCGGAATGAGGTTGAAAACTTGCTGACAAGGCACATTCATTAACGACAGCGCACGCTCGATGCGTTGCTGGTTGAGGAGATCCAGTCTGTTAATCAGCTTGGTGGTGTATGCCTGCAAGGGACTGTCCTTGGTTAGTAATTTGATTTCTCACTTTGTCGGACTTTTGAACAAAAGAACCTTCAAAACGTGATCAATCTAACACTTTTTTCCGTTTAGGTAAAGAATATCGCTACCTAATGCAGCGTTTCATATGAAATTAAGCCGTCGCCCACTCTGGCATCTCACGCCTCTGTTGCCAATTATTTTTCGTTTCCAGCACGTGATCTTGGTCACGTAATTTAATTGATCCAACCTATGGGCAACATTTCATCTTTTTTGATGACATTCAAGGCGGTCACATTGTAGCGATTAATGATAGGATAAACCACATCTAAGCTAATGAGAACACAGATGAATACCAACACCCCGATTCGAATTGCAACGCGTAAGAGTCCGCTCGCGCTATGGCAAGCGCATTATGTGAAAGAGGCGTTAGAGGCTGCACACCCAGGTCTGGTAGTGGAGCTGGTCACTATGGTGACCAAAGGTGACGTGATTCTCGATACCCCATTGGCCAAAGTGGGTGGCAAAGGCCTATTTGTCAAAGAGCTCGAGGTCGCAATGCTTGAAGGTCGTGCCGACCTCGCCGTTCACTCAATGAAAGACGTCCCGGTTGATTTCCCACCTGGCCTGGGCTTGGTGACGATCTGTGAACGTGAAGACCCACGTGATGCCTTTGTCTCCAACCACTATGAATCCATAGAACAACTGCCTGCCGGTGCCACTGTTGGCACCTGTAGCCTACGTCGTCAATGTCAGCTCCAAGAAGCGCGTCCTGATTTAATCATCAAGGAACTGCGCGGCAATGTCGGCACTCGTTTAGGCAAACTGGACGCCGGTGACTATGATGCGATCATTCTTGCCGCTGCAGGCCTCAAAAGACTCGAGCTTGAATCGAGAATTCGCACCTACATCGAGCCGGAGCAATCGCTTCCAGCCGTGGGGCAAGGCGCTGTTGGCATCGAGTGCCGCCTAGATGATGAGCGCCTTCTGCGCCTACTGGAACCACTCAACCATGTCGATACGCACACACGAGTGGCTGCTGAGCGCGCGATGAATCTCACGCTCGAGGGTGGCTGCCAAGTCCCAATTGGCAGTTATGCCCTGTTGGAAGGCGATCAGTTGTGGCTTAGGGCCCTAGTCGGTGAGCCGGATGGCTCTAAGATTGTGCGTGGCGAGATTCGCGGTCATCGCGATGAGGCTACCCAACTGGGCACGACCCTCGCCAAACAATTGCTGGATGATGGCGCGAAAGCAATCTTAGAGCGGTTGTATCAGGAGAGTTAATGGAATCTGTGCTCATTACCCGCCCCGATGAACCTGGGCGAGCATTAACAGCACACCTCAATCAGTTGGGCATTTGTGCCCAACACTTCCCTCTGATCGCAATTCAAGCCCGAGACCTCACTGAGCCTCTTGAGCCTGTGCTTCATCGTGCAGACATCATTATTGCCGTTAGCCAGTACGCCGTTCTATTTAGTAAGCCCCACATCCAGCAATGGCCAACAAGCTGTGACTATCTTGCTGTAGGAAAAAGCACGGCGAAGCAACTTACTCGTGTTTGTCACTGCTCTGTGACCACTCCAGACATTCATGACAGCGAGCACTTACTAGCGCTACCAAATCTGTCTCAAACACAAGTCAGCGGTAAGAATATTGTTATTTTACGTGGCAACGGCGGACGAGAACTATTATTTCAACAGCTAGCAAGTCGAGGGGCTGTTGTAGAATATCGAGAAGTTTATCAGCGTAAACTTCTCGATTTTGATGCAGAATTAACCATCACAGAGTGGAAAGATAATCAAATACAACATGTAGTTATCACAAGCACCGAACAGCTAAACCATCTATTATCTATGTGCAAGGGACACAAAGCTTGGTTGCAGCAGCGTCACCTTTATGTACCCAGTGAGCGCATTGCAACGCAGGCATCACAGCTGGGCTTTCGCTCGGTAACCTGTACCCATGGTGCATCTAATAGTGTCATCAGCCGTGCTCTTCAAGCTCAGATTAAGGAAAATTACAATGACCAAGAAAAACAATGAGCCATCAGAAGCAGGAAAGAAGTCATCCTCATTAGACTCCGCTTCGACTGACTCCCCAAGAGACACTGAAACCACGCAAGACAGTGTGGCACAGAGCAGCGACAGCTCAAGCAAGGCAACCCCACAACCCGAGCCTGAAGCAAGCGCAGAGCAAGCACAACCATCAACACCACCATCGGACAAACCGAAGAAATCTGGCAATACTCTAGCGGTCCTTGCGATCATTATTGCCTTGGGTGTGGGCGCCGCTGGTTTCTATAAATTGCAGCAGCAAGGTGAAAACTACCAGGCTGAGATCGCCGCATTACGAGCGCAGCTGGACGCCAAACAAGGCGAGCTGTCTCGTACCTTGGAGGCAACCAAAGCCAGCACACTTGAGCAAGCCGCTGAGCTGAGTAACCGTGCCGACGTAGCCATTGAGCAGCAACAAAATAGCATTGAGAGCCTTCAAGTAGCGCTTGCCGATGTCAAAGGCCGTCGGCCCAATGACTGGCTGCTCGCCGAGGCTGACCACCTAGTCAAGCTAGCTGGACGTAAGCTGTTTCTAGAAAAAGACGTCAACACCGCCACTCGCTTGATGGAAACCGCCGATCAACGCATTGCCGCACTTAACGATCCAAGCCTGGTCCCTCTTCGCCAGCAGCTTGCGACGGATATCACTGAGCTCAAGGGGATCCCACTGATCGACCGAGATGGTCTCGTCTTGCGCCTTACTGCACTGCAGCAACAAGTCGACGGATTGCCACTCGCCAATGCCATCTTGCCAGAAGAGCCCGTTGAGGAGCCTCTCACTGTTTCAACCGATATCAATGACTGGCAAGAGAACCTGAAAAACTCGCTTAAATCATTCAGCGAAAACTTTATCACCTTCCGCAGTCGAGATGGTAGCGTGATCCCACTGCTCTCACCACAGCAGCACTTTTACCTAAGTGAGAACATCAAAGGCAAGCTCGAAACCGCGATTCGTGCCGTGTACCTAGAGCAAGGCGAGGTCTATCAGATCTCACTTGAGAACGCCCGCGAGTGGAGCGCGACCTTCTTCGACCAAGAAAACCACCAGGTCAAGCAGTTCCGTCAGTCCCTGGCAGAGCTAGCAGAGCAAGAGGTGAGTGTCGACTACCCCAGCAAGCTTGCCTCACAGCAGCCTTTGGAAGACATCATCCGCGATCGCCTGCGTCGTGAGGTCAGCGGTATCGCTGAGGAGGAGAAGTAATGTTTAGAATGGTATTTCTATTTCTTGTCCTTGGCGCCGGCCTATTTGTGGGTACTCAGTACGCGGGGCATCAAGGCTACGTATTGATCTCATTTGCGAATAAAACCATCGAGATGAGCGTCACCACCCTAGTGGTGTTTATGGTGATTGCGCTTGCGGCGCTGTTTTTTACCGAGTATGTATTAAAACGTGCCTTGCGCGCGACATCAAATACCTGGAACTGGTTTAGCTTGCGTAAACTCAAGCGCTCACGTCGCTACACCAATGAGGGCATCATCAAGCTGCTTGAAGGGGATTTTAAACTCGCCGAGAAGAAGGTCCTGCGCTGGGCCAATCACCACGATATGCCGATGCTCTGCTACCTCGTCGCGGCAGAGGCCGCGTTCAATCAAGGTCTGACTGAAAAAAGCCAGCAGTACCTAGCCAAAGCCGCTGAGCAAGAAGAGTCTGATTTAGCGGTCGGTCTCACCCGTGCCAAGCAGAATATTCGCAGCAAACACTTTGAGCAGGCCTTCGATACCCTGAGTTCGCTAAAAGCGCAGTATCGTAACAATGCCATGGTGTTGGATCTACTCAAGTCGGTCTACGTGGAGCTGAAGTTATGGCAGCCACTGATCGACATCATCCCAAGCCTAATCAAGGTCAACTCCATCTCTAGCCAAGATGCTCACCATTACACCATCATGGCGCAATCAGGCCTGATTGAGGATGTAGCTCAGCAGCAGGGCAGTGAAGGCTTATTGGCGCACTGGCAAGGGCTGACGAAGAAGACCAAAACCGAGGTTGAATTGGTTGTCGCAATGGTCAAGCAACTCATTGAGCGCAAGGCCGACTATGAAGCGTTTGGACTGGTTAAAGACACGCTGAAAAAGCAATCGAGCCCAGAGCTGTACCAGCTTATTGCTGATATGAACCTGAGCGATCGCCACCCGGCTCGCCAATTCCTAAGTGGCATTGTCAAAAAGCAGCCAGAAAATGCCGACGCTCACAGTGCCCTTGGCCAACTCTACCTGCATGACCAACAGTGGCCTGAAGCACAGAAACACTTCGAGTTGGCACTTGCCAAGCGTTCAAGTGTCTCAGACTACGCGTTTCTCGCTGAGGCACTCGAACAGCAGGATCTCAATCAAGCGGCGCGTGATGTCTCTCGTAAGGCTCTAACTTTGGTCAAAGCATAACAAACTCAGTCCCATATTAAGAAAAAAGCCGATATCGTTTCAGATATCGGCTTCTTTACTTATTCTGTTTCGCGTTAGCGTAGAGTCTACAGGTTCAAACAATAACGCCACAACAGAGGCAACTATTCTTGCGTTGGCTTCTCTCGCTCAACTTGAATCTCAGTAAACTCATACGTCGATTTATCTGAAGACTCGTAGTAGGTGCGGCTCAAGATCTCAGCAAGCACACCGGTGGTCACAAATTGAATCGCCATCATAATCAGTAGTACTGCGACAGTCAGCATTGGACGGTCGCCGATCGCTTCACCTAGGATAAACTTATCCCACGCCAGCACCATCATCATCAGGCTACCAATGGTACCGAAGCCCAAACCGATAGGACCAAAGAAGTGCGCCGGGCGCGCGCGAAAGCGCATAAAGAAAACCACTGACAACAAATCTAGGATCACGCGGTAAACGCGCGAGATAGTGTACTTCGACTCACCAAATTGACGCTCATGGTGGTTAACTTCCACCTCTTCGATACGGTCAACAGGCACGTGACACGCAACCCAAGCAGGAATGAATCGGTGCATCTCACCATACAATTTCACCTGACGGATCACGCTGCCACGATAAACCTTTAGGCTACAACCATAGTCGTTCAGCTTAACGCCAGTTACTTTACCAATCAGCCAGTTCGCTACTTTTGATGGGAACTTACGCATCAATAGCTTATCTTTGCGATCCTTACGCCAGCCGACCAAAAGGTCGAGATCTCGCTCAATCAAACGCTCAACCATGCGTGGAATATCCGCAGGGTCGTTTTGCAGGTCACCGTCAAGGGTCACAATGTAATCGCCCGTTGATTGCTCAATACCCGCTTGCATTGCAGCCGTCTGACCAAAGTTGCGCTGAAGCGCGATAATACGCAAGTGATCTGGGTTGTTTTTCTGCTCTTCGATCGCAACTTGCAGAGTGCGGTCTGAACTGCCGTCATTGACTAAGAGTAACTCCCAGTCGAACGGAACCTCAGCCAGTGCCTCATTCATTGCTTCAACCAGTGGGCCAACACTCTCTTCTTCATTGTAGATAGGTACAACCACACTCACCTTATAACGGCTCTGGGTCAGCGAATTAGTCTCGTGCATAATAGTCTGCTCTCAATACGAAAATCTGGTATCATCCGAAAAGTTTTGGCTACTATAACCCAAATAGGCGTGTGAGCATACCTATGATAAAACGATCGACTTTACTATCAGTAGCGACCTTTGTTTCGGTTGCTATCGTGGTACAGCTGGTTTGGGGATGGGATACTTTGTTATCGTCGTGGCAAGCCATACCAATTGGTCACCTTGCTGCTTTTATCTCCCTCTACTGGTTTACCTACCTTCTTCGAGCCTATCGCATCCGCATCTACTTCGCGAAATCAAACCTAACTCTCTCTCTAAGTGGTCTATGTTCCCTTGTGGTGAAACAGACCTTCTGGGCTAACCTGCTACCGGCAAAAACCGGAGAAGTGTCTTTCCCACTATTAATGAAAAGAAAGTTTTCTGTCGCTTATACCGACTCAGTACCTGCGCTGATTGTGCTACGGTTGTTTGATGCGTATGTACTTGGCTCTATTGCGGCGAGCCTTGCGCTGTGGCTATGGTCTCCATGGCTGGTCATGCTCTGGCTACCGGTGGCGTTTATACTGCCTTTTATCTCGATAAAGCTCTATCGATTTATGGTGGGAATTTTATACCGCTACCGCAGTCATAAGTACGCGCGTTTGGGTTGGAAGTTATTGAGAAACATCCCTCAGTCACCGATGACACTCGTGCAAATGAATCTGCTGTCTTGGGCTAACTGGGCGGTTAAGGTGGTGCTGTTTGCCGGTATTCTTGCCAGCATGACCTTCTTATCCATCGATCAAACCCTGTTAGCCTCTTTAATTGGTGAGGTATCAGGAATGCTACCAGGCTTACCAGCAGGCTTTGGTAACTATGAAGCAGCAGTCTCGGTTGGCCTTATGCCATATATGGATGGAGCAAGTACCAGTGATATGGTGGCTGCTGCCGTTAACGCTCATTTATTTATTCTTTTCAACTCGGTCTTTGGTGCACTGGTTGCGTATTCCGTGCCTGCAAAGCCTTCCCATGGGTAATTAATAATGAAACAGGATCTATTCTTTCCGGATGCCAAGCCGGGTGATCTTATCAAGCCCCTTTGGGCGATACTGATAGTGATCTCCATTATTCGTGCTGGATTACTGTCGTTAAGCTCACTCGATTTGTATGTCGATGAGATCCAGTATTGGTGGTGGTCACAAGAGCTCGATTGGGGCTACTACTCCAAACCGCCAGGGGTTGCGGCGCTTATCTATGCCGTGACATCGATATTTGGTAGCTCGGTCTACACCATCAAGCTTGGGGCTATCTTAGTCTACCCACTCTCAAGCTATGTGATATACCTTCTTGGCCGCAAACTTGTCTCTGAGAGCGTAGGGTTTTGGTCTGGGGTCTTGTTTATCACCCTACCAGGTATCGCTCTGTCTTCGACCATCACCTCAACGGACGTACTGCTGTTCCTTTTCTGGAGCAGCGCTATGTTGTTTTTCATCCGTAGTATTGAGACTAACCAATGGCGAGACTGGCTGCTATGTGCAGTGGTGTGCGGGCTCGGCCTGCTGACTAAATACAACATGGCCATCTTTGCCCTCTCCGCACTTGGCTATATGTTGTTCTTTGGCCATATTAAGACACTTAAAAATCCACGCCTGTGGATCATGGCTGCCATTGCCCTGCTGATTTTGGCACCAAATATGGTTTGGAACTACCACCATGATTTCCCGACCTTCTCCCACACCGCTGAGTATGTCGACAAGCAAGGGCTTTACCCGGGTAAAATGTTTAGCTTTTTGCTCGAGCAAGCCGGTATCTTGGGGCCAGTCGGTTATGTCGTATTTTGGTGGTGGATAGTTAAAGGCCAGCAACCGCGCAATCTTCTGATTAACTTTGGTCTCCCTATGCTAGCGATCATCTCTCTGGTTGCCCTGCAGGGTAAATACAATGCGAACTGGGCCGCACCTGCCTATGTGGCGTTTATCATTGGTATTGCTCATTTCTTGCAAAATAAACGCAAATGGCTGCTGGCGATGTTGATCAGTAACCTTGCTCTCGGCCTGCTAGTGCAACTGGTCGACCCGATCCTACAAGCGACCAATGCTGAGCTCAACGCTAAGCAAGACCCTTTCCGTCGTGTTCGCGGCTGGCAAGACTGGGGAGAGCAGCTTCAGACCTATATTAAAGCCTATCCAGAGGCCGACTTTGTCACCAATGGCCGCAGTGAAATAACCGAAGCCATGTTTTACGGCTTTGGCGAGCCTAGTGACAAAATCCGAGCTTGGGCGCCAGGTCCGGTGATCAAGAGTCACTTTGAGTTAACTCGTCCTCTGACTGAAGAGCACCGACAGCCTATGCTGTTCCTCACACGTATGCCTCAAGAGCGCCTAGAACAACATTTTGATTCCGTTGAACTGTTAGGGGAAATCACTCGACAAAGTGCCTCGGATCGTCAATCACATTACCAAGTTTATTATGTAGAAGGATTTAATGGATATGACCTTTGAGGATTACTCAACTACGCTAAAAGGCCCTCTAATAGCAACAGGGTTGATTGCCTTAATCACTGTGGCTACTCGCCTTCTTAATCTTGATCTGATGGTAAGTGGATGGTTCTATTCAGTCGAAGAAGGGTTCTTCTTGCGTGGTGCACTGCTTGAACAACTGTTTTATAACAGCATCCCTTGGGCTGTCACTGCTAGCATCTTGTTTTTCATTGGCTTTGCTATTGCGAGCCTGCTGTTCAAGAAAGGACGTCAGCATAACCGCTTGGTCTTGGCTCTATTTATCGCCTTGGTAGTTGGCCCAGGGCTTATCGTTAACTCAGTATTCAAAGATAACTGGGGACGACCACGCCCAGTTCAAAGCGAGGAGTTTGGTGGCAAACACCCACATCGTGCTGTGCTTGAATACAATTGGGGTAACTATGGTAAGTCCTTCCCATCCGGCCACGCAGCCGTACCACTTGCCTTCTTGGTTCTGGCGTTTGCTGCACACAAGCGGGGCAAACTAAAGCTCGCTAAACGCCTAGCCATCGGGATCGTTGCATGGTATCTAGCTACCAGCGTCGCACGCATTGTTGCAGGCGGGCACCACTTTAGCGATGTCGCCTGGGCAGGATACTTTGCCTACCTCAGCGCCTGGCTCAGTTATCGCTATATCTACTTACCCGGAGAGAAGCAAGCCTAGCCTCTCTTACCCGCAGCGCCTGTCAGGCGCTGCTAACTCCCTCTTCTCCATATCTTAACTCCCTCCTTCCCCTTAGCGACTCTCCTCTTCCTATCACTATCTCTGCAACTAAACGCTTTCTATATCTAGCATATAATGTTTACACCAACCTAAATAATCACAGCCAACACTCTGTAAATATAAATTGAGTACCGACAAATAAGCAGATTATCTGTGGTTAGATTATCAGTTTCGCTCTGTGTCGGTCTTGCTAATCATTTACTTAACCTGATTTAAGGACACAGACAGAAGAACATACGGTGATATCGAAAAGGTAAATGACCGGAAGTTTTAAGTTGATATGAAGACCCGCGAATCTCTAATCTAGAGCTCTTGCAGCAACTTTGTCGAACAGTAGGCGCTGTAAATTATGAAGGTAAGCATTCTTGGCTCTGACTCAGCATCACCATCAGCGGCTCTTATCAGGTATCTTAATAACTCAATGCCACAGTCATGTTGAAGAGCATCACGTTGAAGAACATGACGTCAGAGAAGAAAGGTAAACAAGGATAGGATAGCCAATTGACTCGACATTAGACGCTCCACTAGGCTAGTCACGAGAGGAAATCACATGTAGCACAACGAGCGAGGAACCACTCGTTCCTCGAAGCGTTAGCGTCCCCGAAGTGCAACGTCCCCGCTCCCTCGATTCTCGCCTCTCGCAGCAGCGCGATCTCGCCTCTTAAACGCAAAAAAGCCCAAGTCTTTCGACTTGGGCTTAATATAAGTGGCGGAGTGGCCGGGGTTGCGGACAACCGGGGCTCATTGGTCGAAGACCAAAATATTCTCGCGTATAAACGAAAAAACCTCAGCATTTCTGCTGAGGTTTCAAATATGTGGCGGAGTGGACGGGACTCGAACCCGCGACCCCCGGCGTGACAGGCCGGTATTCTAACCAACTGAACTACCACTCCGCAGTGGTCTATTTAAAGTCTTATCTCTAGAGTGCTTTAAACAGATAATGTTCAAAGCCTGGCGATGTCCTACTCTCACATGGGGAAGCCCCACACTACCATCGGCGCTAATTCGTTTCACTTCTGAGTTCGGCATGGAATCAGGTGGGTCCAAATCGCTATGGTCGCCAAG
>NZ_JBPVIS010000021.1:0-50818 GCF_051660965.1 Vibrio glycogenivorans
TGCGCAATCTGACCTTCGCGAGCGTTCAATGCCGGTGCTCAATACCGAGGTTCAACCCCATAGGGTTGTTAACCCGGTGAGAGCACTCGACCGCATTGAGAGGGAGCTGACAACCACCCCACTCAACCATTTATGCACATGAGTTTTCGAGACCGCCAGGGACAATCTCGAAAACGATTGTGTAGAAAGTTAGCGCCTAAGTTCACGGGCGTGACGCACTCACCGGCACCACCCTTTTAGATTTCGCCCTGCGTAATCTGTCCTTTGTGAGCGTTCAATGCCAGTGCGAAGCACCGAGGTTCAATCCCATAGGATTGTTAACCAGGTGAGAGCACTCGACAGCATTGAGAGTGAACGAAAAGACCGCGCAAAAGCTGATAAGCGATGCTGCGGGCTTTTCCACACTTAGCCTGATCGCGCCCTAGAGCGAGCAGGGTTAGTGTGCCAAGCCCTAGAAAAATTCAATCGCAACAAGCGCCCCCTTGCGGGGTTTAATTGTTAATTTTCTCTAGGGTGCGAATCGCCAGATGAGCATCTTAGAGCATTTTCGCCCAACGAAAATGTTCTAAGACGGGGGAGCCGAAAACAAACACGTGCCCCAGCAAAGTGAGACCGCCCCAGCGGTCGCTTTGTTTTTGGGGGCTTGCCCCCGAAAACCGTTGAGTAGGCGAGACCAAGCTCGTTTTCGTAGTGGAAAGGAAGACATTTAAGCAAGCTGGATACAGCGGCAAAATGGCGACCATTTCCCACTTGAAAAGGGGCTTGGTCTCGCGTAGCGAGGCGGTTTTCGGCTCTTAATTAAAAAGGATCATTTTTGGTCGTCCAGACCGAAAAGGATTCTTTTTAATTTATTGAAAAATCACCGATTTTTTAATAATTCCCCTCAAGGGGAACCAAGTTAATTGATCGCCTTCAAGCGACAATTGACTTGCCTCGTCGGTCTCAGCGTTCGGTCTGACCAAAAGACTGAATGCAGAGACCGAGCACAAAGACCAAGCAACGAGAAAGGAAACCGACAACATGCTTGAGCTGATAGAACTCAAAATCTTTACAGGATCAGTGTATTTGATCTCCTTGTTGTATGAGGCGACGTTTTATTACGGCTCATACATCAGCCTCATCGCGGGGCTGTTATTGCCCATCATCTATTTCGATAAACCCAACAAAGGTGAAGAGGATTCGCCGCTTCGCCGAGTGTTGGTGATCGTCGCGTTACTCTTGTTTGTGCTTGGCACACTGGCCCCGTTCACGGTGCCGCCACTCATCAAATACGTGCAAAGTATGAAAATGGAAAACGTCACCTCGGTCTATTATCCAACATCGAGCTATCTCAACATGTTGGTATGCCTGGTCGCATCCATCATCCATACCGTTGTGCGACGTGAACTCACAACCATCGCTAACCAACTCAAGAAGAAAGCGACGAAAAAAACCAACATGGCGCGTGATGAACGTACCGACGTTCGAACCATCAAAGAGATGTTGCCGCAAACGGTCGAGTACGATCCTGAAGACTACATTGATCTCACGAAAGGCGTGTTTGTTGGTTTGGATCGCGAGCAAAAACCGCAATACATTCCATTGGAAAGTATCCAGAAATGGCACGCTGATATCATCGGCACCACGGGAGCCGGTAAAGGCGTTGTCTCCGGTCTTATCCTGTATCAATTAATCTTGGCCGATGAAGGCACATTCGTGCTCGATCCGAAAAACGATGAGTGGGCACCGCACCTGCTTAAGTACGCTTGTGAGAAAGCGGGCAAACCATTTCACCTTATAAACCTAAATAAGAAGGCCCCACAACTTGACTTGCTGGCGGGCGCATCGCCCGAGCAAATCGAAGAATTATTGGTCGCGGGTTTCTCACTGGCCGAAAAAGGTGATAACGCCGATTTCTATCGAATTGATGACAGGAAGGCCGCTCGAAAAGCGCCGAAACTGGCCGACGATGAACAGCGCCGCTCGTTTGAGGGACTATTCAGCACTGAATACGTTCAAGGGATACAAGACACTGTAAAAGCGTTTTATGGCAAGCTTGAAGAGATCTCATTGATTGAGTCGGTTAATGCCATTGGCGGGCTCAATCTCAATGACATTTATGAGCAAGGCGGGTGCTGCTACATCATTGGATCGTTACGTAACTCCAAGATTTTGATGACGCAAAAAATGATCCTCATTCGTCTGATCCAACTGGCCGAGATGCGGGATCGCATCAATACCTCACCGCGCCCGATTGCGATTTTTCTCGATGAGCTGAAATACCACATTTCAAAACCCGTCATGGAAGGTTTGGGGGCCGTGCGAGATAAAGGTGTTCACCTACTTCTTGCTCACCAATCGATTGCCGACCTGAAAGATTGCCCAGCGGATCTCAAAGGTGATGCGGTAGTGGGCTCTGTTGTGGAAAACACCAAAATGAAAATTGTTTATCGATTACAAGATCCCATCACCGCGCAATGGGTCGCGGAAATGTCGGGCACGATATTGGTCGATGATGAAACGCGTTATGTCGAAAGCGGTCGCTCGTTAACAGAGACCATCGAAGACCGGCGCAATATTAAATTAGCCGAGCGCGAGCTCGTTGACAGCAATATGTTGCTAAGCTTGCCTAACTTCGTCAGTTATATTTTCACCCCCGACTTTGTGCCAAGACCCTCTATGATTGCGCCCATCAAAGTCAAAAAACAACCACTGAAAACCTTTGATCAAACTCTGGCCGTCGTGAGTCAACCCCACGCGGTTATCGATGAGCAGCCGATTCACCCGGATGATGAGGCACCCATTGACACTCATGATGAAGTCGAAGCACAAGCAACAGCTTCCGGTGACAATGACTCGAACCAAGCGCCAATTGATCTCGATGAGGATGTGGCGGCACTTTTCCACATCGTGGAGAACGAACAGGCACAAGAGAGTGACGAAAATGATACACCGGCGCGCGCTGAGCCTGAGTCGAGCGAGCCCGTCGAGCCATTTTTTGATCAAGCGATGTTAGACATACTCGAAGCAGAAATTGAGGGGTTAACTGAAGATGAAATTGCATAATCGCCGTGTGCTGATCCTCTGGGATGATGCCAAATACAACCCAACTCAACGCCCCAAACACAAACCCGTGGATGGGGCATTTATTTACCACAGCCTGTTTTCTGTCGGCGCTTTCGCCTCGAAAAAAGGGCAAAACCCAAAGCAAGCCATCACTCAACGTTTAGCGATAAAGACAACGGAAAAGCTGCGCCTGGATGCGCGCGCTTTGCGCAATGAACTGACTAAGATGGCGCGTGAGTTGATTGATGAAGTGGGCGACATTGAGATCAATCCGGTCAAGTTACCCACCGCTGAGCGAGTGGTGTACGACGAATCCAAAATAACCCCGGAAACGGCGATGCTGATCAAGATTTTTGCGGCGCTTGATGGCTATTTCATCATCCTATACAAAGCGTTTAAGAACGGTGAACTCACTGACCATGAGCAGCGGGAAAAACGAAAGTTAGCGACAAGCAAACTGCAAGCGTTTTTGACCAACACCAACAAAACTTGCCTGTCTTTTCATAAAGTGCGCAAGCTTAAAGTGGAGACTATGGCATGAGTCACTTGATTGCCGATCCCCGCGAGCGCGAGCGGATCAATACCGAAAAGATGGCGAAGGTGATCCATTTTCTCAAGCAAGAGGTCTACAGCGACATTAAAAACCTAACCTTGCTCTTGGGCGTGAAAAGCCGCCGACCAGTGGATCGATTACTCAATAAGTTGATTGATTTGGGCTTTGTGCGAAAGCACGTTTATGACTTCCCGACTGGGCAATTTTCAGTCTGGGGGATCACCGACCTGGGACTCACGCAATACGTCAAAGATACCAATGAAGATTTTGTGTCCTTTGAGCCTTACCGAGTCAAATTTACCAACCTCAATCACAAACTGATGAATCAGCTTATCTACTTGCACCTTACCAAACGCAATTGGACAAACTGGCTCAACAGCGACCGTTATGCGTTTCGTCAGCAATACGATTTAGAACATCGCCCTGATGCTCTCATGACAACGCCCACCGGTCACGTGGTCGCCTTTGAGACTGAGCGCAGTCTCAAAGCCGTCCGTCGATATCGCTCAATTATGAAAAGCCACATCATCGCCAAACAGAAAAAATACTGGTCCGTGGTCGTCTATGTTGTCCCGGATGAGAACATTAAAAAGTTACTCACCAATCGCTTTAACAAGATTGAATACATTCAGTTTGACGAATCCAAATACCCTTTCGAGCACTACCAATCAAAGCTCATTCGCATCTACACCATTGATGAGCTGAAGAACCTCACTATTGGCTAAGTCATCCCCCCGCACTTGGCTACCCAAAACGGAGA
Source organism: Vibrio glycogenivorans (assembly GCF_051660965.1). Classification (NCBI taxonomy): domain Bacteria; kingdom Pseudomonadati; phylum Pseudomonadota; class Gammaproteobacteria; order Vibrionales; family Vibrionaceae; genus Vibrio; species Vibrio glycogenivorans. Next base: position 4,359 of record NZ_JBPVIS010000021.1, read on the forward strand.
ATTTACCTCATGCAAGTGTATATTGCTGAAAAGCCGTCCCTGGCCGCTGCGATCTTCAAAGGCTTAGGCGGCAACCCACAAACCGGAAAAAAAGACGGCTATTACCAAACCGGCTCGAACGTCGTGACCTGGTGCGTCGGCCACCTATTGGCTTTAAACGATCCTGAAGATTACGATCCCGCGCTAAAGAAGTGGTCGCTTGAACAACTGCCCATCACTACAGTGTTTCCACCGAAGTTAAAACCCCGCAAAGGCGTGAATAAGCAACTCAATACCGTCGTGTCACTCGTCAAAAAAGCCAGCTCCATCGTGCACGCCGGTGACCCTGACGCCGAAGGCCAATTGCTGGTTGATGAAGTGCTGCGCTACGCTGGTAATGATAAAAAGGTTGAGCGCGTACTGATCGCCGACCTCAACGATAAGCCGGTCAAAAAAGCCCTGGCAAACTTACAGTGCAATACTCAATTCGCCAACCTGTCAGATAAAGCCCTGGCACGCTCACTGGCTGATCAAGCGTTTGGCTACAATCTAACGCGCGCCTATACCCTGAAAGCTCGAGAGAAAGGGTATGACAGCGTGCTCAATATTGGCCGGGTGATCACCACTTTGATTGGTCTTGTCAACGTGCGTACCCTAGCCAATCAAAACCACACCAAAAGCTATTACTATGAGTTAGTCGGTCAGTTTAAGATGGGCGATCACGAGCTCAAGGCAAAGCTCGTCCCGGATGATTCTTTTGACCTGGATGAGAAGCGCCGAATGATCTCTTCGCTGGAAGCAGCAGCGACCAAAGAAGCGGATAAGGGCCAGGCGGCCACCGTAAACCAGGTAAGCGAAAAAACAGAAACCTCCGCGCCACCGATGCCGTTCAACCTTTCTAAATTGCAGATTGAAGCGTCGAAAAAGTGGGGCTATAACCCCAAGCAAACCCTCGATGTCCTGCAAGGGTTGTATGAAAAACACAAGCTAGTTACCTACCCTCGAAGTGACAACCAGTTTTTATCGGATGCCCACCTAGCCAATGCGCCGCAAATTCTCGCGGCGGTAAGCGGAACCTCACCAGAATTAGATCAAGTGATCAGTGAGGCGCAGCCCACGTCTACCCATAAAGCCTTTAACGCGGCCAAGATTGAAGCGCACCACGCGATCATCCCCACTGAAAAAAATGGCGCGTCAATCACGTTGAACGAGAAAGAGCGAAATATCTATGAGCTGATCGCCAAGCGCTTTATCGCTCTGTTTTACCCAGCTTCAGTGCGCAACAAAGTCACCCTGGATATCCATTGTACTGATCGCCTTTATCGCAGCACACAAAACACTTTGGAATCACAAGGGTGGGAAGTCCTTTTCAAAGCAGAGAGTCGTGATGAGCCGAATGAAAACTCGGTTGACCTGGCAACCCTGACTGAAGGGCAAACCGGCGAGTGTGTTGATGTGGAAATCCTCGAGCGCGAGACCAAACCGCCCAAATATTTTGATGATGCTAGCTTGCTCACTGCGATGACCAATGCGGCAAAGTTCATTAAAGATCCAGCGTTAAGAAAGCAGCTAGAGGCTAAAGACAAAAACACCAAGGGTGAAAATGGCTCCATCGGCACCGAGGCTACGCGCAGTGGACATATTGAAAAGCTCGGTTCACTCAAACACTTGGTGAGTGTGAAAAAAGTCAAAGGCTATAAAAATCCGGTGTACATGACGACTAAGGCTGGGCAAGAGTTTTGTGCCCTACTCCCTGACGAAATTGTGATGCCCGATACTAGCGCGATTTGGGAGGGGGATTTATCGCGTATCGAAGGTGGAGAGTGTCGGGTCACTGAATTTATTGATCGTATTGATACCTATCTTGCTGAGCAGATAGCGCACGTTAAAACGCATGGTGTCGCGTTAACACAAACCGAGGGGATTACCTGCCCTACTTGTCAAAAAGGCCGTCTCAAGGCGCTTAAGGGCCGTAATGGGCCATTTTGGGCCTGTGTTCGCTTTCCTGACTGTAAAACGGCATTTCCCGATGACAACGGTAAGCCCAACCTCAACCCGAAAAAGAAGCAATCCGGGGAGGTGAGCAAAGATGAATTTTGTAAGCGCTGTGGTAAAGCCCTGGTGCGCCGCCCTGGTAAGCATGAGGGTTCATTTTGGTGGGGCTGCTCTGGATTTCCAACGTGCAAAGTGCGCTTTTTCGACCGCAACGGCAAACCTGACCGCGACCGAGGTGAGCTTGAATGACCAGTATCGAAACTCGACAACGAGGCGATGAACATACCCTTTTCATCGCTTCTAACAACCAAAGCCTGGATGACTTCTTGAAAACGCCTATCGCCTCGGGTAAGCACGTTTATTGCTCGTTCGGCCAAGAGCAACTTGATAACCATATCAAGTCAACCCTGCACCGGCGCGGTGTGTTGAGCGTGAGTTTTAACGATGGCAACACTTACTATCCAACTGAGGACAATCTATAAATGAATAAAGCAACACTGATTTTAGCCGTCGCCGGGCTGTCGATCACCGGCTGTGGCAGTCACACCGCTTCCTATACCACCACAAAGCCCCCCATCAACGTGTATGAAGTGGGAAATAAGACCAACGCAAAAGGGGTGGCCTTGTTTGATTATGTCAACACGCGTGCAAGCCCTGAGTACCAACGCTATCAAGTCGTGCTCTATTTTGACCAGTTACCGATTGATGAGACATTCCCGCTCTGCGCACCGGCGACGGTCGTTGATGACTGTAAGAGCCACATCACGATCCATGAAAATCCGCTAACCCTACCAGGTCGAAAACCCGTTTGGGTTGATTACAACCTGACCTTGCTTGAGTCGATAGAAAGTAAAGGTGGGCAAAGTTTACCGAATGCCCGCAGTATGATGAGCCGCACATCGGTGAATTGGAACACACGGGAGTCGCTTCACTACCTCAACCGGCAGACGCCTGACCACCTAGAGACTTTAGAAAGCTTTACTGTGCAAATAAAGCGCCTTTAAGTAAAAAAGCCCGGTTAGCTTCCGCTACCGGGCTTTTTTGTTGTAATAACCTATCACCTACACAAAATAGATCGTGCCATTGTCACTTTTAAGGTCACGGCCAATCAACTCAAGAATGTCGATCAATTCGTTCCTATCAGTCTGCTGCGTCAGTGGATCATTGAGCAAGCAAAACAGTTCATAATCGTTGCATGATTCTATCCATTTGAACTGTCTGACCGATAAGATACTGTGCAGTCGTTTAAGTTTCGCGCCAAGGAAACCCAAGGCCAGTAGACCAACAATGACGACCAACTTTAGAAAATAGCCGGTCACTACGCTCAGCAACAAAATAAACGCTACGCCCCCAATGCTCAACTTCATACTTCGTAAAGCGCGTTGTTGCTGTGGGTCGGCAAAATCACCCTTCCTCATAAACTGAATATTCATCGTTAATCCTCCTTGTAAAAGCCTTTCATCGCCGCCGCCAACACCTCATCGTTCGAATCAAAGCTTCTATCAAACGCCCTCAAAAAAGTTTCAAAATCTAACCCCTGATTTTTACAATCAAAGCCAAACTCATAAGCTTGTTCTGACAAGTCCATCTGCCCAATCCATTTGCTGAAAACTTACAAACATACTAGTAATAATTACTAGTTAAATAAAGTAATTATTACTAGAAAGTAGATAAAACATGACATGACACATGTCCTGCCTAGACAAGCCCCCGCCACCACGATTCACCGAAGTATTTTGATAGGTCAATTGGGCTAACCAAAAATAGTCAGCGTCCAAACTGGAATATGCAACTAATATTAAATATAAAGTTAATTGTGAAGCAGTACGCAAAAAAATTCAGATAGGTTGATTTACTTCCCAAATAACATCAATAATTACCAGGTACAAAACACAAGGAATAATACAAATGGAAAACCATGAGCCATATATATTAGTTAATGGTGCACAGTGTCGAATGATGGCAGATAAAAGAGTATTAGATATTTGGCTTGAAAATATTCAAATATCAGCACACTCAGATGACTTGATGCTATTTCATTTATTTAATGATACCTTAGAAAAAAATTCACCATACATACTACAGGCGGGGAACGCACGAATTTCACTTACAAGAAAAGAGGCTAAAACCATAGCCACCACGTTCTGTCTGGAGGTTATGAGTGCTTATTAAAAATAAGAAAATCTGAACAACAATGACACTAGTATAAACAAGCACTATAATAAGTATCTTTGAAAAAATGACCACACCCAGAAGCTTTAAAGCGAACGTTATTTCCCCCCTAAGGTGAAAGGTTCGTGATTTCGTAATCAGTTATAGCATCAAAGCCCACCATTTGATATGCGCAATAGTCGCCCTTGCTCTTTAGCGACCCAATTATTGGTGATTTTAGACTGGGCGAACTTATACACGAACAGCCCGCATAACACTGGGATGCTATAGTACCAAATTGATTCATAAGCGATAGAATAGAGGGCCAGTAAAGACAAAAACCAACTTGCTACCCCAATATAAAAAGCCTTTCTTTCATTAGTCTTAGGCATTCGCTGTTTATGTTTACGTAGAAAATCACGGGGTGATAGTTGTGAATCAACCAGCGATTCTTCAAGTTTTAAAATTTGTGTTTCATCTTTAGCTACCATCCAACCGTTCTCGGCTAATTCGTTAAGCACATCATCAAGTAACCCCTTGAGAATCAGGTTGTCAAACAAACCCAACCTCGATTGGCTTTTGAGAACAACCAACTGATGTTTCGTATCAATATGAGATATAAGCAATGGAACGTTGCCTCGCTTATTATTTGTGAATGCCAAGTCCACATTTGTTACAACTGAACTATCGAAAACATTTGGTAAATCGATAAGCTTGGAAAGAATCGCTATGGGCTCACCTGTTGGTGCGCTCAGATTCAACTCTACTTTATATCCATAAGACATTTTAAAATCCTTTTTGTTTTACTGAGAGACTTGCAGCGCCGCAACTAGTTCCCTCATTTATCTTGTCAAAGTGAACACCAAGATAACAGCGAATATCCCACGCGTTAGCCAACGAATTAACGGTGTACTATTTTGCTGATACTTATGCATAATCTCCGTACATCCAAATCCAATCAGGCATACCATTAGATAAGTTGTTATATTTCCTTCCACAATTCCCCCCTTTTTACACAACCCTCGATATCTCATGGTGATACCCACTAATGATAATAATACCAATACAAAAGAATGAGCCCGCTAACAAAAGAAAACTATGTAACAAGTCACCTTCTTTTAGTGAAATTAAAGACCTAACAAATAAGTAAAGACCAAAGACCATTGCCACTAACAGTATCATAAATTTATCCTTTGATTGGTGTGCTGCATCAATTTCGTTCTTATAATGAGTCAATGGGATAGATACCTTGTTCAACATCGGACTTCATAACATTGATTACCGGAGGCTTTGTCCCACATTTTAGAACTATCTTCGAACCGACTAGTAGCTCCACCTCCATAGAACCATACTCACCAAAATCAATTCGATACTTTAACGGTAAAGGGCCTTCATTTTTAATAACAACGTCGTGGCCTGGAATTGCTTCAAATGTCTGTGTCTGTATATCGTCCATATTTCCCCTTATAAGATTCTTTGCCGAATACGCCCCGTAGGGCGTAACGAGTAAAGCCACTAATCAAAAATGATTGGATGCGAGCTTTCATAAAGTTGTTCGATTTCTTCATCACGTTTATTCAATGACTGGCGAGTTTCTGCTGAGCCAGTATCGCGCTTAGAGAAGTAAGGTCTCGGTTGATTTTCGAATTTTTCATGTTGTTCATCGTAATGTGACATGGTGATTGCTCCTTTTGTGAAATTGTAACGGTTAAACATTCGTACTGGATGAATAAAGCAATACGCTCACCGCAAGCCGCAGCTAAGCGAAGTCTGAACGAGTGAGGAAGCCGAAGCTTGATATTGTTTTATGAGCCCTCGAATGTAAGTTGCAGAGATTGAACAAGGAGTTTCACCAGAACACATCAGGAACAACCCCGAAAGACCTATATTGCTCAAAACCACTTAGTTAACGTCAAAGTCCTTAAGCTGAGATAAACCATTCTTAACGAACGCCGTATTAAATTTAAGACTGGCTTTGTACGTTTCTGCGGTAGTAGGCTGCAAACCTAAAGATCTAAAAGTATGTACAGCGATTTGACGTTGGTTATGTTCAGGACAGTAAGCAATGCATTGTTTTTCACTTGTCCATGAACGGTTTGAATATGAGCAACCGCACTCAAACACTGCCGTAAACTGAGTGAATGCATGAGCATTCGATTCATCAATAAATGTTACTTTTGGCACAATTTCCCCTTAATCACGGTTTTCGGAGTAATTTCCTTCGTCACATGCGAATCCTTCGGCTTTCAATCCATCGCTATGATCTACTACTGTCACATGACAGAGCTTGTCTAAGATAACTACGTCCACGACCTTTTTCCCATCTACATCACGAACATCTCTCACATAACTAAGTGCTATACCAACAACCTGTTGGCCAAACAAGCCAATACTATCTCTGTAAGCAGATTTTTCGACTTGGATATTATCCAAAATAGGCACTTCGGAAGCTATCACGCTCGATGCAGCCATTGCTAAAGCGGCTGTTACTAGTAGTTTTTTCATAGTGATCTAAATTTACCCCTCTTGTCGTTTGTTCTTATTCGGCAGTCCATTTACAGCATCAAGATCACGCTGCTCACCGGCCTTCGCGATTCGGGATAGCTGTCGCTCAGACTTACCCCACCTTTTGCCTATCTCAACAAACGTCCAGCCTTTAGCGTTGGCTAGTCTTTGAAACTCTGTTATTACTTTACCCGTCATATATGTCTAGTATATAGCTTAAATTTTAACCAGTCAATAATGTCTAGTATGCGCGCATTCATTCAAGATGTCATTTGCGAAATATCCCCAATTATGAGGTTTTGTGACATATGAATGCCGGGGAATAATGAAAGACGCATACTGAGGTACTGATACTGAAGACTTTCGGGGGAAATCGGATTGTTATAGATGTCCTCACAATGCCTTATTCGTGTCCTATATCTGTGAGAACAAAATCAGTAACCTTAATATTGTTCTGTTTATGGGGGATACAACAATGACATTTATCGATAGCAAAAAACTTAAATCCGAACGTACGGCTAAAAATTATACGCAAGAAACACTGGCTACAATTTCAGGGGTAGATACTAGAACCATTGGTCGAATTGAGCGTGGTGAAACTGGAGGATCGTTGGAAACACTAATGTCCTTGTGTACTGCTTTAGCACTCCAAAGAGAGCAACTGTCCCCTGATATACAGCAGACACTTGTGTCTCCAGAGGCCATTAAACTACTTAAGCAATCAATAGATGCAACCGAGTATGCAGGAGATATTGTAGTGTACGACCATTTCGACCACTTCCAGGTTGATGTCGGTACATCGCCAGTCATCAATGTAATATCAGGAAAAGATAGAGCTAACGCGCGTGCAATCATAGAGGAGTTAATATCAAACGATCTAATTACACTCGCCGGAGGGCAGATATACTCTGTAACAAGTAAGGGCTACGCATTAGTTGAATAGAGGTTTCATCTTTGTTCAACAATGAGGAGACTGTCCTGAATTCTGTGTAACTGTCTACACTTAAGCCGTTAAGGCTAAGGATGGACAACATGGATAAAAAAGCACTTGAAGCTTTTGCTCGTGAAGCTGCAAAGTCAATCAAGACCGAATCTGATCTCGATGACTTCCGCAAAATGTTAACCAAGGTGACCGTTGAAACAGCGCTAAATGCTGAACTAGACGACCACCTTGGCTATGAAAAACACTCTCCAAAACCCAACTCAAATACCCGAAATGGGTACTCTGAAAAATCTATCATCACTGATGATGGCGAAGTGCCTATTGATGTGCCTCGTGACCGTGAATCTAGCTTTGAACCAAAGCTCGTGCGTAAGCATCAGACACGCTTTCAGTCCATGGATGACAAGATTTTAAGCTTGTATGCCAAGGGAATGACCACTCGAGAAATCGTCGCTACCTTCAAAGAAATGTATGATGCTGACGTCTCACCGACACTGATATCTAAGGTGACGGACTCCGTTCTCGAGCAAGTCGTTGAATGGCAATCACGCCCACTCGATGAGGTTTACCCCATCGTTTATCTCGACTGTATCGTGGTCAAAGTTCGCCAAGATAAGCAGGTCATCAACAAGTCGGTCTATCTCGCGCTTGGCGTGAACATGGATGGGCAGAAAGAGTTACTTGGAATGTGGTTGTCTGAGACCGAGGGCGCGAAGTTCTGGCTAAACGTGCTGACAGAACTACAGAACCGAGGCGTTAAAGACATCCTAATCGCTTGTGTCGACGGCTTAAAAGGCTTCCCTGATGCAATTAATGCTGCCTTTCCAAATACTCAAATCCAGCTCTGTATCGTGCATATGGTGCGAAACTCGGTCAAGTATGTCCCTTGGAAGGACTACAAGGCTGTGACCACAGATCTTAAGAAAATCTACCAGTCAAAAACTGAGGATGAAGGGTTGTTGGCCCTAGAGCAGTTCTCGGAAAAGTGGGATGAGAAATACCCGCAGATCAGTCGCTCTTGGACTAATCACTGGGATAACCTTAATACCCTGTTTGGCTATCCTGAGGATATCAGGCGGGCCATCTACACCACGAATGCCATCGAATCACTCAATAGTGTGATCAGGAAAGCAACGAAAAAACGCAAGCTGTTCCCGACGGATGAGTCTGCGAGGAAAGTGATCTTCTTAGCGATCCAGGATGCCTCCAAGAAGTGGACAATGCCAATTAGAAACTGGAAGCAAGCCCTAAACCGCTTTATGATTATGTTTGATGAACGACTATCTAAATATCAATAACCCAGGCAGTTACACAGAATTATTTACAGGGTCACAATGAGGGTTACTAGCACTGCTACTCTGAGGTAATTGAGGCAAAAAAATGTGCAGTGCTGGCAAGTCAACATTCTATCACAAACCCCGCATTCCCCTGACACTCACCGTGGTCATCTGCCTTTAATTTCTAAGTGGGCGTGATACTGCTCATACGCGAGTCTTACGTTATCAGGAAGGCTCTCTAAGCCCTCTTCGCTAAGCTTGCGCTCGATACTCCGCATAGACCATCCGTTAAACAAAGGCTGCTCGTCAAACTGACTACCGTCATTCCAGACTGATGTTAATAAATCGAAACGCAGATCGTTACACTCATAGCGTGGGGTGCCCTTTCCATACGAGTTATTCAGTACTGGGTAACGACTCAGGTAATCCTCACAGATCGACAATCTCGCCAGTATACCTTTGAAAGTAAATCTCTCCTGTTTCGGTAGTGAGCGGAGTTCCGCCCAGAAGCGGTCGAGTATTTGCTTCTTATCCTCGCTATGGCCCCTTATCGCGGCTGGTACTTGCTGCCCATCCACTCGATCATTAACGTTCTCTGTACGCTCTTGTTGACTGACTCGCGTTACTGTTCGCTTAGATACACCCGCTAACTTAGCCGTTTCAGCAATACTCAACCCACTTGCACGTAAACGGCGGATCTGATCGTGCAATTCCAGGTTCGCTTGTCGGCCTTTGAGCTTACCTGCTAGTTTGGCCCTCTCTATCCCTTCAGCTTGGCGGCGGCGACGGTCAAGGTAGTCCTTACGAGCGATCGCTGCGAGCATATCAAGCATCATTTGATTTATGGCATTGAGCATTGCACCGGTGAACTCATCACTTAGCGCTGTTGAGAGTGCCAAATGCGATGTGGGCAAATCGAGGCTGATCACCTTAAGCTGTTTTTCACTGATAATGCTCTTTAGTTTGAGCCAATTAGCCTCATCAAGCCGAGAAAGTCGATCAACTTGCTCAATGAGTATTGCATCACCTGGCGCTGCTTCATCAAGTAAACGCATCAATTCTGGTCTTTGCAGACTAGCACCCGATACGTTTTCCCAATACCAACCAGCAACACGGTGCCCTTTTTCTGCCACAAACTCTAAAAGGCTGTTCTGTGCACGTTTTGCATCTTGCTCTACGGTTGAAGCTCTTAGATACCCAAAGATGTACATTTTTGCCCTTCTGTGTCATATAAGTTATGTCACATACAATAAGCCATATAGATTATGACATAAAGAAAAAACATTGGGAATGAGAGTGGTGTCACATGGGTATACTGAAATGACACAATGGAAGCAAGAAGCAGCAACCCGTTCAACTCGGCGTATCACTTCGTGCAGAATCTTAAAGAAGCGAAAAAAACCACCTGGCAAACACCAATGAGCGGCAAAGCTGCTGTTAAAAAAAGGTTGGGCCGGTTCGGCTTAGCCTATAATTCATACAATTACATTATTTAGCCCCAAAACCCAACTTGACATTATTTCAAGTTGAGAAAGCGCAAGTGGATGAAATATAACAAACTCTTTTTACCCCTCGTCTAACTCTCCTAAAAAATATTAGATACAAGTATTATTTACTTATATTAATCCCCACACAAAAACACTGTAAATTTTACTTGCACTTAGTACCACAAATAACAACCAATGAACAAACAAGAGGTGTCGTGCGTTTAAATTATTGATTTTAAACATAATTTGGATAAAATTAAGCCATATTTTCAAATAAGTAAAAAAACCACTTGCACAGCCATCCAAATAGATCGTAACCTATATTTAAGCCATCAAGATTGATGGTGATACATTCCAATACTAAAAAACATTTAAGAAGTACAAAATGACCAATAATAAAACCACCTCAGAGAAGGTAATTGTCGCCCTCCTTATAATCACAGCACTGCTGTGTACTCCCTTTATCGCTGTCAAATTATTCGAGCAAAAGGCGAGGTATGATTTTGTTGACAAGCAAACGTGCGAAGACAGCGAGTACACCCGTCCTAGCCTAGAAGCCTGTGCGCCCTATGTTCCCGAAGACCATGAGCTATATCAGCCGTAACTCTTCTACTACTCAGAACCCCCAAAGCTACGATTAACCGTGCCTTTGGGGGTAGCATGGTAATCCGACACAGATTTAACCAAGTAAATACATGGATGTTTGACGTATCATGATACATACGCAATAATCAACCTGTGTGTATCATGATACGGAGTGAAGATGTTCTTAACGTTCGGTGTAGCGCCTACGGGCGAATGGATAAGCATTGGAGAAACCAAGGCTGGGAAAACCGAATTGGTTTGTCCATTTTGCAAGCAACAACTTATTGCTCGAAAAGGGAAAATAAAGTCGCATCACTTTGCTCATCATGGAAATACGTGCCAGCTCTCTGAGAAGGCGTCTCAAAACACCCAACTCCCTACCATTGATCATTTTGAACTGCTCGACACTAATGAATTGAAATATCTAGAGCGTAGGCAACAGTATCAGCACAAAGATATTTACTCATGGGGAGGCGAGCGTCGAGCTATCGAAAGATTAGAGGCGATGCAAATCCTGTCTGTGGAGTATGAGGATACAAAAAACCAGAATGTTGTAGCAGTGACAGACAATCTACGAGCGCTGCGAAAAGGCTATATAAACGAAGCCGGTAAACCATCCCAAGCATTTATGGACATTTTAGAGGCACTGGAGCCCATCACAGGAAAAGGTTTAGCTGAATGTTGGCAGGATTCGAGAAAAGTTATAAAAACATCTATCAACCGCTCTTACCATACCAATAAACTTAGTAAGTTAAGCAAATTTGGTCATTTTGAGGCAGCTCAGCGCTACTGGCTTGATGCCTACTATCGCAAAATAGCGTTGCTTGAACCCGATTTTATTCCACTACTTGATGCGAAGTTGCGAGCACTGAATGAACAAAGTCTCTACGTATTTCTGTTTGAAATCGATATTGCAAACTGCCCAAAGAGAATCGTAAAGATTGGTATGACAACCCGACCAGTAGAACAGCGCTATAAGGAAGTGAAGGCCATGTTGCGATCGTATGGTAAAGTCACATCCAGTTCAATTTTAGCGACTAAACCGCTTTGTGGACGACTAGAGCGCCTATTGCATCATCACTTTGCTGATCAGTTCATTCCGCTCAAACAGCACCGAGAATTTTTCGCTCTCTCTGATGAGCAGATACAACAACTAGTAAACGACCTAAATCAAGCTGGAGATATAAAGCGTTACAATCCACCTGTTATAGCGCTAGCAAAAGAGATTAAAGCAGCCGGTCGTAAGAAGAAGACGGCAAACCAATTGCTGGCAGAGTATCCTCAGATTGTGGACTGCCTAGCTCGCGATTTAGGTATCCGCCCCACCGCACGGGAAACCGGAACCAGCGTCAACACGGTTCAAAAGGTTAAAGCTGCGCTCAACCAAAAGGATTGCTAAATGTTGGTATTCGTCACCAGGGCATCTTACTTGCCTCTTGGCAAACCAGGCACTAGGTAAATGCCTAATATTACCGAAAGCACTCAGCTCTCGACTAACTAACGGTGTTTAGTGCCGTTAATTATCACCGTGCAAGATCGCTTTAAATTCCTTAAGTTTCGATTTTCGTCGAGCCAAGCATTCCAAAGCCAATACCACAACTGGCTTAATCACAGACGACCCCGAAACTAGGTTATCAATTTGTTTACACTGATATTGTGTATGCGTGTAGCCCATTGCTTTCCCAAGCGATAGGTTATCATAGCCTAGTAAATCACGCACTTTCACAAATTGATGATGGTTCATTGGTTTTCTTCACTGTAGCAATTATTACTTGATGGTAATTGCCAAACTTCGCACTGTAAAGTGAGCACTTTGTTGCCTCTATCTCGAGATACAAAAAAACCCAACAATCATATGATTGTCGGGTTATTTTAGTGAGTTGAGAGTTTGTATCGAGACCAACAAACAGTTAGGCCGCGATTGATTCTGAGTCGTGATTTACGATTTCTACTAAATATTGGTGTGCCTTGGATGCAAAAGCAGCCGCTTTGAAAATATAACGTTTGTCATTTTCAAGCGCTTGCAACCAATTAGCAATATACGATTCGTGTTGAACATCACCAGAAAGCCCCAGATCAGCCATTAAGAAACAAGCACCTAACTCTGCGATCAATTCCTCAAACGCATAGTCTTTCGTACCAAATTGCCCTTTTAGATCGCGTTCTAAGCGGCTCTTATGCCCTGTCCAATGCACAAGCTCGTGCATGGCCGTGGCATACATATCCGCTTGCGAATGAAATCGCTCGCGAGCAGGTAACACGATACTGTCAGTGCTGGGTCGGTAGAAAGCCTTTTGACCTCCATAGACGATGTCAGCGTGTGTATCCGCAATAAAGCGCTCTATCTCCTCATCTTGCAAGATAGTACGCGGTTGCTCAGTGGTTGATGAATCAAAATCGATACCATCCACTTGATCCAAATTAAACACCGTGTAGGTCTTTAACATTGGATACACGTCTTTCTCGTCCGTCGCCCCTTTCTTCTCTACCATTTGATAGTAGAAAATTTTGGTGCCCTTTTCGCCTTTGCGAACTTGTCCTTTAAGCGCCTTAGCTTGTTTGAACGTAAGCCAGAACTCAGAAGAAAAGCCGCGCATCGCTGCACTCATCCACAATAGCATGATGTTCATGCCGTTATAGTGATTATGCGTCGATGCATTAACCGGCAAACCGGAAGCATTGGTGCGATCCCAGGGACACGTCCAAGGTTTCACGCCCGCTTTCAAAGCTTCAATAACCGCATTGGTGATTTCTTGGTAAAAGTCAGTTTTAGTGTTGGTGTTAGTAGCCATGGTGACCACTCCTTATGTTGATTTAGCAAAAATGGAAATGTTGCTAGTCAACTGGCATCGCCAGTTGGACTGGCAATGCCACACTGCGAAAGCAGTGAGAGTGGTAAAAACGTTAACCTAAGTACTGTTCATACTCGGCTTTTGTGTCGATAGCGCGTGAAAGATCACAGTGAGGACACTCTGTAGAAGCTGCCCCATCGCGCGTAATATGTAACAACAACGGATTGTTACATAAAGTGCAATGATCAGACGATTTTGGGATCACCAAAGAAGCAAAGCCACTTTGCTCAAGCTCGACTAGTGGCAGCATCCAATAGGTGTTTTCTTCCGTAAAGTCTGTGATCACCCATTCCTCGTTAACCAAACACCAGACGAAATAGATTTCTACACGTTCCGGTGATACAAACGGGTTTGGATCGCAAACTAATGACACATACGCCTTTAGCTTTAAATGGTAATGAGTAGCAACTATCGATGGCTTGTCAGCTAAGATCTGTGAAACGTTTACTACTTGATTATTGGTAGTTGATGGCATCAGTTATCCCTCTTCAAAAAGTAATCAGAGGATTCCCGCTAGGGATTCCTCCCTAGCTATAGCTTTGCGGTTGGTTATCAGTCGAAAACTACGTCAGCAACATTCAGTTCTCGATGAGATACCTCAGTGACAATAAAGCCAACTCGATTAACCCAACGAAACCCTTGAGAGATGATCCAAACATCTTCATCACTGCTGTCACTCTCTATGACTGTCCAAACATATCGAGGGTCTGTTTTAGGCAACAGATCAATCGACCTTACCTCGAACAGAATGTTGATATCATCGACAAGCATTCCACCTAATCCGTCAGGATTCGGTAACGGTTTGAACGTGTCATACCATTGCTCAAAACTCATAGATTCCTCATTCATTTGGCCCATACCTCTAATTCATATCAAATAAAAAGAGGAACCCCGCTAGGGATTCCTCCCTAGCTTTCAAGTCAATTAATCGGCTATCGCCTCGATTTTCTCGCGTTCAGGATGTGATTTCACATACTGGTCGAGAAGGTGGACAAGCACTGACAGACGATTCATCTCTACCTTGTCATCGTCTCGCCAAGCAACCATTGCGACGGCTGACAATGTGATATGAGTGATACAGATGCCTGCGGCTTCTGCTGTCATTTGAACAGGCTCACACCGACTTGGGTTTTTGAGCACCAAAGATTGATCGAGTTTAGGGTAGGCAAATTTTCCACCGTTGCTTAACTCAACAAATTCCCAGTAACCACCGTCATAACCATCACATATGTTGCGTGCAAAATTAAACATTGCAGACTCAAAGTGAATGTATTGACTGGTAATAGAAGGGAAAAACCCTGGACGTTCCGCTATGGGAACAATTGATGCAGTAATCATAGCGACTACCTCATGTTGATGGATTGCAAGCGATGCTGGCAATCTTAATCTTGGGTTGGACACCACTCGATTAAGAATGGTGACATCGCCAAGATTGCAACTACTGATGAGCTGCCCATTAACTGTACGAAATTAGACAGTTATGGTCAATATTTCCTCTGGATTGTTTGTGAAAATGCCAACCATAATAATCGATGCCCATAAAAAACCCCGGCATCGAAAGATAAACCGGGGCAATTTAATGAGTAATGTATTGGTGCACGACATATCAATTGCAAATAGCCGCCATCAAGTCGCTTTCAGAATGTTCTTGAGCAAACTTTTCTAGCAAGTTGTGCTCAATCGCTATCTCGTCAACTTTCGCTAAGTCCTGCTGTTTGTATGCTTCATACGCAAGGCGCTCTAATGCCAGAAGGCTAAAACAAATGCCAGCAGCATTAAGTGACATACGCACAGGCGTGCGATGTTTAGGGTGCCACAGAGTAACGAAATCATTATGACAAGCAGGTTGAAGATATCTGCCACCATTACTTAACTCAACCCAGAGCCAGGTTCTTTTCGGCTCAGTAACCGAGTAAGCGATTTGTTGTGACACTGTAGAGCAAAATTGCTCAAATCGAGAATCGCAATACGATGCTGAAAATTCGTCGGCACGACTAAGTGGTAAGTATGTTGATGTGATCATGGTGATTGCCTCGCATTGATGGATTGACAAAATAGGCTGACAATCATAATCTGGGCATGGACACCACTCGATTATGAATGGCGTAGCCTAAGATTAACAACTTCTGAAGAGCTGCCTTTTCAATGTACGAGAATGAAAAACACCAGTCAATGACTGGTGTTTTTTTGTCTGGCAAAAACGTTACCAAACTCAATGTTTGTCCCACCGTTTTCAATGTGTGACTCATAACGCCTCTCAGCACGAATTTTGGCAATCAGTAACGTTTGCCTTTCATCGCTGCTACGCCTATTTGATTCATCACCTGGCTCGCCAACCAGCGTGCGTTTGAAGTCTTCATGTTTTCCGAGTATGTACATATCACTGAGTAATTCATCGACCGTTTGATAGACCTTACTACAAAAATTCGCTTTCAACTCATCTAACTGTGAGCCGTCATCATGAAACACTCGCCCCTTGATATGATATAAATCCTTACCTTTCATAATCAGGCCTCATCACGCGTAACATGTATTACATATGTAATACATGTTACGCCATTTTGTCTATATGCGCTGCAAGCTTAGCATCGTCAATGTCTTCTCTCATGAGTAACAGCGCTCGCATTAGTTTTGCTGGTGATACTTTTCTATTTAATGCCGTAAGTTCACTTACATCATCCACCCAGTCCATCACCTCTTTCTTATCGTTTCGTGATAGTCGTAAGGAAATAGGCGGCACTTGGTATGTTGTATCATTGCGCTGCTTAACCGTGGTAATGGGTGCACGATTTTCTCCCCTCTCACCAGTGACTATTAATTTTTTCTTATTTTTCGGTATCAATTTTGCCATACTGAACCCTGTCAAATGTGTATTACCTATGTATTACATAGAGTTTAGTGCTCGTATCTCTTTCGCTAGTGACGAATAATCGTTGTTTGCCAAAGAGCCTTTTTTGTAAAAGCGTAGAGGCATTGATACTGCACTTGCTTGACCTATATCCTCAGAACGTCTAATCACAGTTTTTAAGGTATTCTCAGAAACTTCCCTTAACTCTTCATCAATAAACTCATTGATCAATCGATTGCGGCTATCAACCTCATTACGTAAGAATCGATAATCAAACCCTTCCTCTTTGATCTCTTCAACTGCCTCAAGCAAAGGTGTGACACCATCTAAGCTAAATGCGCCCGAGTCAATAGGTATCAAATTTAGCCTGGCGGATTCAATCGCGTTTAAGGCTGTCAAAGAGAGATTTGGGGGGGTATCTAATATAACAAAATCAAACGTCTCGGTAAGCTTTGCGAGTCCGCGGCTTAAAATTCGTTCTCGATTAATTTTAGTCAATGAGGTCTCAATGATTCGGGACAACTGGAAGTCTGCTGGGATCACGTACAAGTTATCAATTTCAGCATCATTGCATACAGCTGGCTTTATGAGTGAATCAAGCCCTACGGCTTTAGGCTTATCGAAAAAAGCAGCAATTGTTTCTTCAAACTCATAGTCACTAGCGCCCAATAGTACCTTTGAACAGTTACCTTGAGGATCAAGATCAATCACCAACACCTTGTGTTTTCGACATAATTCAGATGACAGGTTAATGGCCGTGGTTGATTTCCCAACCCCACCTTTTTGATTAGCAATATTAATGATATGCATAGCGCCTCCATGTGTATGACCTGTGTATTACATATAAATATCGAGTAATGCACATTTATGTATTACCTATGTAATACACAATACTACCAACCTTAACGATGTGCAAGTCATTATGTGTAATACATAGGTAATACATATAATTTATAGATCAAACTTCCTACTGAGGTAGACACAACTCGGAGCTATGTATTACACATGTATGACACAAAGGAAAAGAGATCGTATCGAACTAAGCTACGAGCACCAGAGCGAGTCTGGAAGCACAATTGAAGTCGGTTGAGGATGAAATAGACAAGATCATTAAGGTACACGTGGATTGAAGACAAATTGGAGTTGTACCTACTAAATATAGGCTCCCACGAAAACTTCTACCAGAAGGCAAAGGGGCAGCGAAAAAGCGACCTTAAGCTAATCAACTCATAGATGAAGAGAGCCAGGGGAGGCAACGAACCTGGCTATATCGCTCGAATTGTCTCCCAATCAACAAAGATACGACCCTGATATTTGATGCAAGGGTAGGGGATAGTGAAATGCACCTCATGACCACAGTGTGTACATTTGTGGGGGAGTTGGTTGTGCGGCTGTATTCGAGTGCCGTCTGCGTTGTAGTGATAAACCCCATTGTGACAACGTTCGCATGGATAATCGACGCGCTCGACGCCGTGAGCGGGCCGATACACATAGGGGGCTTTAGAGTGTGCCATCTGTTTGTTCGCTACCGTGTCGTTGCGAGCTGTAGCGCATCACAATAACGCTCCTGAGCCAGCAAGTCATCGAGGTTTTCAACTTTAACCTTAATCACTTTCTTCTCTTCGTCGGTAATACCTGCATCTAAGTTGAGTGCAAACTTGACCGCATCGGCAGCCGCAAGAGCTTGGTTTTTACATGCCGCCTGATCACTAGCCGCAATGGAACTCGACGAAACGAACGCGAGCGCTGCAATAATAGTCACTTTTAACATAGTCATTCCTTATCAATTAAAGTGTTGTGGATAAGCAAAGCTTCAACCACGTCCAATCTTAATGAAACCTGGTCATCACCACTTGCTTTTGCGTGCTCCAAAGCAGATTGAGCTTGCTCAAAAGCCCGCTCAATCTCTGATGCCAAATCACCAACTTCACCTGTCGTCATCAACCTAATTCCTTCTTCCCAACCCAGCAAATAACCGCGCTATTACTAGATAATGTACATCGGCATCCAAAAATATCCATCATATTGTGTTTTCTAATCAAAAGTATGTGCGATGACTCGAAAAACAGCTAAGTTTGTTTGTTATGTTTGTTATGTTTGTTTGTTATGTTTGTTTGTATTACAATGAATGTATTGACCGGATAGGAGAGAACGCCATGAGACCCAAAAGTTACACTGACACGCAATTAATCGAAGCTGCTAACCTACTTATCGCCGAAGGCAAAGCAGTTAACGGTGCCTCTTTACGTAAAAAAGTTGGAAATGGCCGTCCAGATGCGCTTTTAAGTGACTATGAGCGTTTAAGCAAAAGTGGACAGATCACCATCTTGATCCCATCCGAGTCCGAAAGTAATGATGTCGTACACCAGGAGTTGCCACCCGAAATAGCTGATCGGCTAAATGTATTTCTAGCCGATATCACAGAGATGGTTGAATCCATTAATGACCATGCTCACCATACTGTAGAGGGACGCTTGAACACGGCTATCGCCGAGGCGAACACAAGAGCCTCAGAAGCGGCAAAACGAGAAGCAGAGTCGTTACAAGAACAAGAAAAAGCGTTTGATGAGCTAGAGGATACTTTAGACAAGCTCGCTGAAGCAGAGGCGCAATATCAAGAGCTTCAAGACAAAACCAACCAAATCGCTTCTGATCTGAAAGTGTCACAAAGCGAAACTAAATCAGCCCTGGCCGATATCCAAGAGCGCGATCAGCTTATTGAAAAGCTAGAATCTGAGCTTCAAGCTCATCGCCTAGCGTTGAGCGAAGCACAAACAGCGACGGCCATGGCTCAAGGACAAGCCGCGACACTAGAGACTCAAAATACGGAGCTAAAATCACTGTTAAACACCGAACGTGAGCACCTGAAGCAAACTGAAATCACCAACGGTCAGCTCGCATCAAATAATAATAACCTTGAACAACAAGTCTCAGAGCTAACGGCCCGAGTTGAACAAACGCAAGATAGCTTACAAACCAGTGAGAAAGCCCTGGCGAAACAGCAAGCAGATAACCAATCGTTAGTTAATGAAGTAAACCGCTTGAAAGAGTCACTAGAAGAAAATCAAAGTGAGAATAACCAGTTGCAACAGGCGATCGGCGAGGCCAACACCACGGCTAAACTTCTCAAAGAACGATTAGAAGACGAGGCCCAAGCGCATAAAACAGACTTAGAAGCGTTGAGAACCTTAGAAAAGCAAAACGCTAAATTGGAAGCTCAGAACCAGGACAAGAAACAGTAGTTACAAGGTCACTCACAGTATATTAAACCGAGGCTCGAAAAATTTTGTTAAACCCTCTCAGAGTTTGACGAAATTTTTGAGCAACCAACGGAGCCTTAGCGAGGCGGTAGTTCATTTCGACGTTTTAGCCTCTACCTACCTAAAACCGTCTGTTAGTCATACAAAGACATCGACAAAAAATACTCGCCGTAGCTTGCAATGCATCACCTAGAGTCAAATCAATATGCGCTCCAAACTGCCGCGCCCAAAGGGCTTGCCCGCGATGAGCCTCGTATGACTAGCGGCCTATCGGCCTGACGTCACACTCATTCATCGCATTGGTGTATAGAGTCCATATCATCATGCGATAAGTACCATTTTGTTATCAATCTCTTTTGCGCCCAGAAGCGCACCCACTGAAGGTAACACGCGCTCTAAACCAAGCCGCGCAGCGATAAGCAATGCGCTTGCGCAAGCGAGGCACCAAGCCGCTCGATGCGGTTAGATAGACCACTGAACGTCTTCGGCGCGGTTAGTTGCACAGTCCATGATTCGATTTTGCCTATCCCTCCTGCTAGACCTCGCGAAGCGAAAATGGCTAGGTGATTTAGTTGAAGTCTTCAATAAGGTTCGAGTGAATGATCCACTAGTTTGTCGTATATCTAGAAAGCCTGATGGTCGAATGACAAAAGAAATGTTCAGCGCAGACAGCAAGATCGATGTTCTTGAATCGTTTGATAGGGTGGGGCTGTCTGTCATCAAAACCTCGATGACGTTTGAGTGATCGTGGTGGTTATTGTTTTGATGTGAGTACCTTTGAGCGAAGCGATAGATTTGCTTTTGCTTAAATATTTATCTTTATATTTATCTATATACAAAGTCTTAATACGTAGTCTTCCTAAGCACTCTGCCTTAATGATATACATTTTTGAACTAACTTCTTAGCTCACTTTCTTGCACCATCTTTTGTGTGGAAAACTGAATTGGGGACGGATCGCCCTCTGAGTTTAAAATCAGCAGGTAAAATCATTGGAAATGGTCGATGTAAACACAACCGAGATAGCGGAAAATACGTAAAATGAGGGTGGTATGACTCTACAGGCGTGCGAATGCCTCCGCTTTCGCGGATAAATGGCCAAATCTAGTGGGGGTAGAGTTGCTCAGCAATAGCCTGGGTATGGAAAATATGCGCGGTAACGTCCGCAATTTCATTCAGCTTTGTGCTGTTGTAGATCTCTTGAACTAACTCACTCAGCGCACGACGGCTTATCCAATGAAAAAGGTTGCCCTTTTCATGTTGTCGTTTACGAGTTTTAACGATCAGCTTACAGATGTTTGAGTAACGCACGACTTTAAGATCGTTAAAAAACTTTCCAGTTAATTGCTTGTAAGCGGGGGCACTTCGGATCTCACCTTCCTCATCGACTCGTACGTTGATACGTTCAGACGTCAAGTAACCCGCGCGTTTAAGGTACTTCAATGCCTTGCCCAGTGAGTTAGGGGAAATGACTTCACCAAAGCGAAGCGCATAATCTTCTTCAACTTGGTTCCAACTGATGGTTTTCATCCCGGCCTCGGTCGGCTCACCAATCCGCCCACCAATTAAATCTGTATTCGGTAAAATACAAGCGAGAACGCGGGCAATAAGACGGCGGCATTGAATGTTATTGATGCCATCACCGCCCCAGGCATACAGTGCCGCGAAGCGTTTTTTATTATCAATCAGCTCTTCACAGGCTTTTAAGATAAAGGCAAACTCAGTCGGCAACTCCTCGACTTCACCATCACGGCGAATACGTCGTTTGGAAAAACCAACTTTAAACGGTGTCTTAGGCTTTTTCGCTTGTTCACGCTCTACCACCGATTTATGCAAATCAGCTAATTGCTGTTTTCTGGCTTTGCGTTTGGCACGATAGCGCGCTTCAGTCTGCGCTTTTTGCTGGGCTTTATCGAGGTTGAGGTTACTCGTTTTCATTAGACACACCCTCGCCAATGCCGATATCTAAACGTACTGAATGCACGTAAGACCATCGATATTTGGGGTAAGCAGTGTGTAATGCGAGTATAGACGCGCACCCATGGTGCACTAAGTTGTGACAAGTCATAGTCGATATCCTGTAAGATTTTGGGAGTGCTTCGGGTGCTAAACCAAAACACGTTCTCTTCAATCTACTCGATAAGGCTTGAAAGATCAAGCTCTTGAATGACAGGCACAAAAAAGCCACCGACTTACAGGAACGGTGGCTTGTTTGCGAATGCTATCACGTCAGATTAGCGGTCTGACACATTCTACAATTTGAAAAAATACACTACATAGTGAACTATGTAGCTAGTGCCATATGTAATGCACTCTTACTATCAAATTGTTATCAACATTATACGTCAACGACGGGCGATAAAGCAACTTTCCGCAAAAAAAAATCAATTTTTATCATGTTTTTTTATTCGTCGTCTCTTTTATGAGATAAGTCACATAAGTCATTGAAATATACGTTAAATTATTTCGATTTGTTAAATGATATAACTATCCATTACACCTGTTAACGTGACGAGCTTCATGTTGTGTTACAGACCACCACTAGTTAAATAGTTGCACACATATTGCACAACAATGCAACAAATGGTAAAAATGAACGTGCGCAAAGTTTGACTGCGCTGCAAAACAGTAACTTAAAACCTTGACATGCTTGTATTTACGCTCGTCACAACTATAGACTTTTACTGAACTTAAAAACACAGCTGTAGAGTGTCTATCAAATGAAAAAAAGTGAAAGTGATGAAAGAAAAAGCACGACGGTTAATGTTGTACTTGACTATGAAACAAACAGAAAGCTAGACGATGCTGCTCAAGCGAGCGGAAGAACTAAACGAAAGGAAGCCGCAGCAAGGCTGAAACATCATTTAGAGCATTTTGAAGGTACCTGGTCACGGATGGACTAAACCGTACGTAAACAAATAGAAGTAACGGCCTCACACATCGTTGCTTTTATTTTTGACTTATTCGATCCACCTTCTGTGCACCATATGTAGCGATTGTGTTAACAGAAGTATCATAAGTGTTACTGGCAAATTATCTGTGTGGCAAAGCGCTAAGAAGGGCGCAGGGGCGAATCCTAATAAAATCGAGCGTTTACACATTGGACGCAGACCGTATCGAAACCGGGAACACAATGTATTAGGCTATAAACCACACAACTAAGCCAGGTTAAATCTGCTGTCTTAGCCAGATCGATAATGACCGTCCATTATCACAAGCAGTATGACGGTAGCGGCACGGCACGTGTCGCTTTCTTATGGGTTTTTGTACCCGAGAGTCCATAAGAAAAGGAGTGCAATCACTATGGAAATTATATACGGACTATTTGAGTCTTCATCACCCACATCAATCATTGATGTTCGTCACCAACTTCGATTCATTACCCATCATTCAATTCTTCCAATTGTTCAAAGCAAAGTCCTCGAGGTCGATAAGGCCACTAAACGGGTCGCATTTGCCGCTCTAGCACACGACGATGAAAGCCCGGAACTGAACCAGTGGATTGAAACATCTCGAGGCCAGGTAAAATTTACTCGTAAACGTCGCCCAATCTTGATGAAAAAGTTACCACCTCTGCCGATAACAGCCAGCTTGACGGCTCGCCGTCGCCGTTTTCGCAAAGAGAATAATCGAGTGATGACCGAGAAGAATTGGAAGCAATTTATTATTCGTAAGCACGCCCCGGAGGTCTCTACCTCTTAGGCGCACCACATAGGAGGAACTATCGACGCTACACAAACCACGCATAACCCTCAACTCACGATCCAAACCGCTTTACACGACAACATCTCAACCCTCTTTGGGCTACCTCTTCCAATCTTTGCTTTCGCGCTGCTCATCTCTGGCACCTGCCTTGGGCTACTGATCCACATACTCGGCACCTTACTGGGTCTTGCACTGAGTACGCTCGTTATGCTCGCGGTGTTTATGCCTTTGCGCGTGATCCACCGAAACGATGTCCATGCCTGGAAGCTTTGGATTAAAGCCGGGAGAA
Source organism: Vibrio glycogenivorans (assembly GCF_051660965.1). Classification (NCBI taxonomy): domain Bacteria; kingdom Pseudomonadati; phylum Pseudomonadota; class Gammaproteobacteria; order Vibrionales; family Vibrionaceae; genus Vibrio; species Vibrio glycogenivorans. Next base: position 28,233 of record NZ_JBPVIS010000021.1, read on the forward strand.
CGCCCCGACTTAGCTCAAATACCTTGACGGAAAGGCCCGTTTTTATCGTGAAAAATCATCAACATCTAACCTTTCAACAATGGAGATCCCATCAATGAAAAACCAATTACAGCGGTACTATTGGTTGTTTTTTGCAAGTCTGCTCACCCACCCAGCCTATGCCAATATCAGCCTGGGTGGTTCAACGACTGGCGTTTTTGGCAAGATGACTAAGTTCATGCAAGACATCGTCAATTTTTTAGGGGGCGCAGGAACCATGTTTGTTGTGTTCCTATCGTTTGCCGGTGCGATTGGGCTTTGGGTGATCTCACCCAAAAGTGGCGGTGCGGCGATAGCCTGGGCATTTCGCGCTGGGATAGGCGCGATTGGGCTGTTTGGCATGGCGACCTTGCTGACTTGGATTAAGGCGTTTTAATATGACTGCGCTCAACTCACTTATCCCAACGTATGCCGGTCTAAACAACGCTACGTTAACGCATTTTGGCAGTGTGATTGGTGCCTTATCGATAAGTGGTGTTGAGCCAGTATCGCTGAGTCACCATGACAAATGCACCCTGACTCAATTAATCCGCAACGTTCTGCAACGCTTACCGTTCAATACGTCATTGAGTCAGTACTATTTTCACATGCCAAGTCGTCCTATTGAATTTAAGCCTCGCGCCAACGCGAAAGCACAATTGGTCTCCGAGCGCCGCGCACACTTTTTGAACAACACGCGAGAGCTCTACGAATCACGGCTCTACTGGGTGCTCGAAGTCCAGTCACAGACGCAATACGATGATGCTGACTCGTCGTTTATCCATCTCTTGTTCGGTGCTTTGTTTGACAAAAACAAACGTCGCCAGCTCAAAGATAAACTCTCTTACTCTCATGCACTGCTTATCGAAGAGCAGGACTTAATGCAGCGGTTAGAGTTACTTGATGATGCGCTGGAGAACCTCAACACCGGGTTGTGTTTCCGTTCATTCAGTAATACTCGGCTCTCTGAGGATGAGTTATTTCACCTGCAAAAAGCCTTAGTGTGGTTGAGCCCCGAGTACCTCTTTAGCCAAGCAGCGGCCCCCCACTGTGATTGGGACAGCTTCTTATCAGGGGTCGAAGTCACGCCCATCGTCAAAGACTCTGTACACTATCTGCGCATCACCGACAGTGATACACGCTACGCTCGGATCGCGTGTGTGCAAGGTTGTGGCCTCAAGCGCGTTCCTGAAGCGGCCTGGATTAGTGACCTCAATCCGGTGTTAGAGCGGGGGAATTACCTCTATTTCACCCGTTTTACCCCCTTCACCAAAACGGCCCGGCGCTCGATGGTGTCGAGCAAAGAAAACGATTTATATCGCTCGCAAATCAAGATTATCGACATGCTCTCGGGAAATGCCGATCAAGGCACCATGTTGCAGCGGATGAAAGATAACCCGCAGCTAAAAGAAGTCCTTGATCAGCTCGAAGCCATCAATAACGACCCGGATAATTACGGCGATTGGGTCTCCTATGTGGTGGTGATCGAGTCCAGCATTGACGCGGTCAAAGAGCGCGTTAAACGACTACGTAGCGTGCTCGAAAACTCCGATTTTCACCTTCATTGGGAAAACATCGGCCTACTCGATGCCTATGAGACCCTCATGCTTGGCAGTGCCCAAAAGCCGATACGCGCCGCCGAAATCAACACCACCCAAGCCGCCGCGCTTTCGCTGTTTTATCGCAGCCAGGAAGGGGTGCCGGTTTGGGACTTTGGCTTGAAACAAGAAGAGGCCATCTATGTGCTTGAAAGTAATGATGGTGTGCCGTTTCATTACACCCCCTTTGTAGGTGACAAATGCTTAGTGATTGGGGTTGGGCCAACGCGAAGTGGAAAAACCTTTTTTAAACTCTGCATCGCCACCCACTTTCTAAAACTGGGCGGCATGTATTGCGCGATGGATGTCGATGAAGGCAGTGAGCCCTTAGCAAACTTCTTTCGTGAAGACAGTTCGGTGTTTTGTCTGAAAGATGCCGCGACCACCAAAGGCTTTAACCCTTTTGCGATGAGCTACGGCAAAGGTGACGATGCCTTTATGCGTCATATGATGGACTTGATCAGACTGATGCTGGCAATGAATGAAGCCGAAGACTTGCGCTCACTCTCATCGGATGAACAACTTGAACTTGAGGCGGCGATCAACCAAACCATGCAACAGACCGGCCCGCTGCGCTCGTTCTCCGCCATGCTGGGTCAATGCTCACCCGGGGTTTGCCAAAAGCTGCATAAATTTCGACGTGGGCAGGTCTACGGCAACCTGTTCGACAATGATGAGGATGCCATCGGCGTATTGGAAAAACCTTACTCGGTGTACAACGTTCAGGGCGTCAAAGACTCTCCAGCCTTAGCGCAACTCGTCAACACGGAAATTTTCTTTCGCAGTGTGCGCCTATTTGAGAACCCCAAATACCGCACCCGCGCCAAGTTTCTTGATGTCGATGAAGCTCAATACGTGCTCACGAAACCGGGCGCAGCTGACTTTCTCATCGCCAAAGCACGAACCTGGTTTAAGCACGGTGGCGGCATGGGATTTTGGACACAATCACCAAAGCACTATTCCTCACTCGAAGAGTGGTCAACGCTGCGCAGCGCAGCGACCACCTTTGTGTTTATGAGCGATCCCGAAATGAGCAAGGTCGAGTACCAGTACGCCTTTCCATTTCTCAGCGATGGTGAGTGCGACATCATCATGGGCCTCAAGCCTAAGCAACAGGCGTTCATTAAACAAATGGATATCAACATCGCCAAAGTGGTCAATCTGCACGTCGAGGATGAGCAATACGTCATCGCGACCTCTCGCCCACATGAAGCCGAGATTGCCAAACAGATCTTTGCCACTGAGCCAGATGAACACAAAGCGATTGATATGGCCGTCAACGCCATCAAACGAAGGAGCTGACTAATGACCCCTCCCCCTCTGAAACGAACCCTGATCACACTGGCGATAGCCGTCCAGCTTAGCTCTATACCCAATGTGAATGCCACGGGCTTTCCCACCATCGATGGTGCCAACCTAATCCAATCGTTGATTGAGTACATGACGGTGCTTAAGGAATACGAACAGATGCTCCAGCAAACGGGATTATCCGCAAACCAATTGCTCACCTTGATTGAACAGTATGAGCAGACCTTGCGTGAATATGACGTGCTACTCAATCAGGTTGCCCAATTAGAACATAAGATTGCGCGGCGCGACTACAACGGCATCGTTAAAGAAGGTCGAAAACTGTACGACGAATACGGCGGTCGGTATGGTGATGATTCAACCACCAACACCGACCAAGTAGTGCGTCGTCATGGCGAGATGACACAAAAGGACGAGCTGGAAACGCTCAGTCACGAAACCTTTGGCTATGTGCCGGATGACATCTCTCAATCGTATCTGTTTGCCAACGATGCCAACACCAATGAGCGAATGCGCGAGCATCTTCAAGGGCGTAACCGGCAGAATCAAGACGACATTGCGCACCTCGATTCGCTTCGCACTGATTTAGGCGATCAAAGTGAACTCGCTACCTTGCAATTGCTGGTAGAGCAAAATCAAGTGCTACTCAACCAAATATCGACGCTTACTGACTTGCAAATGGCGAGCTTTACCAATAACAACAACGCGTTACAACAAAGCTCTCAAGCTGAATATCGGGCTCATATCGAGCGCTTGAAGCGCATCAAGTATGAGAATGAAAATCCGATTGAGATAGATGAGAGGTCACTGCGATGAGTACAACCACGGTATATCGCGAAGCCTTTACCCACTCCATCAACTTATACATCGATGACTTGGTGAATCATCCCGAGATTGGAAACTTTACTCTCATTCTGACCGCCGTGTTTGTGTTGATTTTATTCTTTCTCGAAGTCTCAAAGTTCATGTTGACCGGCTTTGAGCTAGAGAGTCATATCCAGTCTGCGTTCATGGTGTTCTTCACTCTGGCGTTTTTAAAAGGTTTCCCCACGGCTTTCGATATCGCCTATGAAACCCTCGACAATTTAGGGCTGCTGTTTCTCAAAGTTGGCACTGGCAATACCGATCCTTTCTTTCTGTCTAAGTTCGTCTCGAAAACCCTCGCTTACATTAATCCACCGGACACGAGCATTTTTAACATGGCCGCGAGTGATTTACTGCTGGCCGGGGTTTGGTGGATTGTGTCGATGTTATTGCAACTGGTCATGATGCTGGTCGCGGCGTGGGCAACCTGGACACTGGCCCTGGGCAAGATGCTGGGCGTGCTGTTTATCCCCATGTTGATTTTGCCAGCCACTCGCCCGGTCTTTGACGGTTGGCTTAAGTTTGTGGTCGGCAGTCTGATGCTACTTGTCACCCTACGCGCGGCGGGGGTGCTGGTTGGCTTAGGGTTCCGCGCGCAATATATCGCTGTGGGGGTACTCAACTGCACGGGGACAGGGTTCAACACTTGCACCTTTGTCGCCAAAGGCAGTGCTTCGGTTGCGATGCGCTATTGGTCAGAGTTGATCGTCACCATGGTGATTGGCATCGCACTGGTGATCTCCTGTATCGGTATTACCCAAGCGATGGTGGGGGGCGCAGCCTCGCCAAGTAAAGCGGTCGGACGCGGCGCGGGGCAACTCGCCGGAAAGGCCGCCAATATGCAAATGATGAAAAGCCTTTTTGCTCGATTTATGAAATCTTAAGGGGTTCACTATGGACGACGTTGTCAACACATGCGACGACACGCAACCCACACCACAAGCCCCCTTGATAGCCCAACTCAGAAGTGAACGAAACCGTTGGTTTTTCGCCACACTTGGCAGTTTTGGGCTGATAGGGCTGCTTACCCTTTTCTGTTGGTACGCCTTTTCTAAAGCCGAAACCAACAAAGAAATTGTCTACGTCAAACTGGCGCCCAACGGCACATGGTCAGTGATTGATTACCAGCCTCAAGATAGCCAGTTGTACTACAAAACCACCATCGATTCAGCGCTAGAGCGATTCGTGATTGCACGATACCAACTCCACCCGGCCACGATTAACCGAGATTGGGGGGAAGCGATGGTGTTCATGGGGGCAGATCTTCGCACTCATTTCTTATCACCTGATGGGTTTAATGCGCGGGGCAAGATGGCCGCACTGCAAAAAAACACCACCCAAACCGATATCACTATCCGCTCTGTGGAGCACTACGACAGCGTAGAGTGGCAAAGTGATGCGCAATCGGTTGGGCAAGCGATCCGTAGCAACATCTATTTTTCCCGCACTCGAAACCCTGAAAGTAAGTCATCGAAACCCGAAGCCCTAGTGCTCAATGTGCAATGGCGACTGGTCGATAAGAGCACGCTGACCAATCGCAGCATCGATGAGATCCGTGTCAATCCAATAGGGGTTGAGATATTAACCACCCGACTGACTAAGGAGCGCAGCAGTGACTAAATTCCTGATTGGGTTATTGTGCTTGTTCAGTGCATCCAGCTTGGCAAGTACATGCAAGCCCATCAAGCACAAGGATGGCGAAATCATCCAAATACACAGTGCCCTGCGACTTGGGGGGCGCATTCAACTTCCTTCTAACCTCATCAGTCAACCTATTGTGTCTAACCCGCACCTGTGGGACGTGGATGGGATCGTTGGCACCAACCAAGTGTTTTTGAAACCCAACTCTGAGCTAAGTGAAGGGGAAAAAACCCTGATCTACGCCGTTACCGAAGATGGCAAGGTGTACGACATCGAAGCCACACGAACCAGCGCCAAAGCCAACCAACCGTGTGTGATGATCAACGGCGGCTCACGCATTTTTGAGCCAGGACAACAGTCGGCCATCACGCAGTTTGTTACCCAGCGAAAGCCCGTTCAACCGACTGGCCCCGATCCCCGCTTTGCAGACCAAAGCCAACGCATCCGAGCGCTCGAAGCTCAGCTTAAGCAAGAGCGTGAAAACGCTGAGCAGCGCATCAAGCAGTCGGTCGTCGATGCGTTAAAGAAATATCAATATCGCATCTACACCCGTTATGAATGGAATGAGGGTAAACACTTTGTGGGCCGCAATACCATCGCTGACGTGTACGACGATGGTCAATTTACCTATATCCGTCTTGCCAACCCAAACCGGGGGATATTGAGCGTCGAGACCATGATTGCGGGCCATCAAGCCATTGCGCCCACCCAGTACATCGACAGCTATGGCATGTACAAAGTGACCGGCATTTACCCGCGTTTCACCTTGCGCGTGGATAACGTCAAGGTTGAGGTCAATCGTCGCGATAACCGAACCAAAGGGAATACCTGATCATGAGCGATGAAACTGAGAGCCAAGAGAATGAAGTCAATGCGGGCCAAAAAATCAAAGTCTATGTCTTTGGCGGGCTTGTCTTAGTCTCGTTACTGTTTGGCGTTGCCGCCCTGGCAGAAAGAATGCAAACCAAACCGACGGCGCAAGAGCCGGGCACAAGTACCTCTGCCGAAACGCAAAATCAGCCGACCGATGTCGTCGCGACCACGTTCGAGAATGTGGTGGTGCCGAGAGAGGACGCGATTGATACCTTTGCCACGCCAGATAAGGAGCCCAAAGGCGTCAATGTCGAAAGCATGGTTCGCCAGGTTATCCCATCGGCGATGGATAATGAGGTTGCAGCGTTTGAAAGTGCCGAATATAAGCGAGCGGTGTTATCGGCCCGGTCGAGTTGGAACCTGACCCGCCCGGCGGTGGCCACCGCCCCAGCGCCCGAGCCCCCTCCACAGGCAGTGCCAGCCACCCTGACCGGGCAACGCGAAGACCTGCTATCCACCGAAGAGCAGCGGTTAATGATTGCTGAGCGGATGAGGCAGATGCAAGTCCTCAAGCAGCAAATCCAAAGCGGCGACTACTCCGCGTTCGATCCGACGCAACAGAGTGAGCAACTTCAAGAATTGCAGCAAAGCTTTTCGCCGCCGCCCACCGATATCGTCGGGTTCACTGAAGAGAATATTTATAACGCTTCTACCGAAGGGCTGTTAAAAGTGCCGATTGGCTCGATCATCCCTGCCGTCACAATGACGATGGCGAGCAGCGATAATCCCGGCACCTTTAAAGCGCTGGTCTCCCAAGACATCTTTGATGTGGATCAGGAGTATGTGCTTATTCCCAAAGGGGCTGAGGTGATCATGCGCAGTGTGCGTATCCAAGGCATCAATGAGCCCATCAATCCACGCATTGGCACCACCGTGCCGTGGATAGTCCTGCCCAACGGCAACAAAATTGATCTGTCCAAAAGCTCGGGACTGGATCGCGCGGGACTCTCTGGCCTAAGCGACCAGGTCGATAGGCACTTACTCGAACAGTTCTTAGGCGTGGCCGCATATGCCTTGGTGGCGAACAGTACCAGCCCCTATCAAGGCTCAAGCAGTGACAGTGACATGACCTACAGCGGGGAGGTCGCTCAAGGCGTCCGTGATCAACTTGCCCCTGTCGCTCAAAAGTACTTGAGCTTAACGCCCACTAACACCATCCGAACAGGACAAAGTATGAACGTCATTGTGGAAAACGAACTTTATCTTAAGCCCTGGCGGCACATCTATGAGGATTACCTATGATAAAAATACACTCCATCGCGTTAGCCACATTAAGCTTATGGATAGCCTGTGCTAACGCGGCCCCCCCTTTGCTCCCCGAAGTCGATACGCTGCAAGTCTCGGTGAGAACCATTTACCCCCCTGAACTCACAAAAGTCCATGAAGCGGTGGACTGGCTCGTCGAGCCACTCGGTTACCACGTCGTGACCGACTACCCCGCACCGGATAGCGCCAAGATGTTGCTCAATCGCCCCATCCCTACGGTTGCCAAAATGCACCGCACGATGCCGGTCACTCACGCCGTTCAACTGCTGATTGGGGAAGACAACACCATCATCGTAGACAGAAAACACCGTTTAATTACGGTGGCAAGGGGAAGACAATAATGCCAAATAAAACCTTATTGGCGGTGGCGTTGACCACCGTCCTAGCCGGGTGTGCGGGCACGCCCGAGTACACCGGCCAAGGCGAGTACTTTGAACTGTACAGCATCAACCTGGTCGAGCGAGATTTGTCGGTATTCAAGCCGACACAAATCGTCACCACCCACCCAGCCATCGCCCAACCCGCGCCCAAGCCCAAACCGAAAGCCGCCGTGCCCACGTATACCGTGCGCCCTGGTGAACGCTATCAAGCCGCTATCGTACGTTGGCTTCGTGACGATGAGGGGTATTTTCAAATTGCTTGGTCAATGAGTCACCATCATTCCAGCGTTGTTGATCAAGTGAGTGAATCCGCCCTCTCGTTTGAGGGCAGTCTGAAAAAAGCCGTCAGCTTGCTGTCGATACACTTAGACATCCCACTCAACATCATCATTGATGAGCAGCACAAAGTCGCGGGCGTGTTTGATTTTGATGGCGATGCTCGGATCACCCATGTGACCGGCAGAACCATCCGCTCGGTCACTGAGCGCGTGGTGCGCAACTATGGCCTGAGATGGAACAACACCGACGACTTTTCTCGCAGTTGGTTGGCCCAAGATGATTTCGAATTTGGCGCTGATTATTACCTGCTGACCAAGAAAAATGACATTGAAACCGCCTTGGCGACCGTGCTTGATGAGTACCCACTCTACTCAAGCATTGTGGAGTCCACCGGGCAAGTCATTATCCAAGAGGAACTCTAATGAAAAAATTAATACTCAGTGGGCTATGTTTTTTGGCCGTGCTACTTGGCTGTGCCAGTCAAGAGTATGAAGACAACCTGGTGGCTAACCAGGAAGTTTCACAAACCATTGCCGATTACACCGAAGCGGCCCACAACCCCAAAGTCTCCTACATCACCAAACCCCCCATCGAAATCACCCCCGTCAGACAAGCTTACGACCGCGCCTGGATGCATGAGACGTTGACCATCAATGCAGTGAACCGGCCTTTGGCGATTGTGATTGAAGAAGTGATGGACGGCACCGGCGTGCCCATCTTCTTTGCCGAGGACATCAAGCCAAACTTAGGGGTCACCCTTAATTTTTCGGGTAATCGTGGCAATGTTCTTAACCTCATCGCCCGTGAGACCGGCTACGGTGTGGAAATCAACAATGAGCGCCTCGAGATCAGCCGCTCAATCACGCGCGTGTTTACCCTCAACATCCCCACCGGGGAGATGACCGGCCAGTTAGGCTCGCAAGGCAACGCCACCGGAAAGGATGAGGTGCGCATTGAGGGCCAATACCTCAACGTTAAGTTCGATAAAGTTCAGGTCATCAAAGAGGTGGCGGATACCATCCGCAACGTCATCAAGACCGAAACCGATGAGCACAGTTCGGTGACCGAATCGGGCAACACAGCCACAGTGATTGTGCGCACCACCGCAGACAAAATGAAAATGGTGGAGGACATCATCGACCACTATCAAGATCAGCTCTCCAAACAGGTCTTACTCGATATTCAGATCATCGAATTTGAATCGAATCTGGGTACTGAGCGCGGGGTTGATTGGAATATTGTGCGCGAAACCGGGCAAGGCTTTTTGCAATTTTTCCTACCCGGCACCAACACGGTGTCACAGTCTGCCGGTTATGGCCTGGCCTTTACCGGCACGGGCAAGTGGGACGGGACAGAAGCCTTTGTAAAAGTGCTTGAAAAACAGGGCTCAGTCTCAACCCAAACCCCGGTGACGGCGATGGTGCTCAATAACCAGCCCGCCAAAATCACTCAACAGCGCCTAGTGCCCTTTATCTATGAAGCATCGAGCGAAAGCAGCGAGGGCGTGGTGAGCGCCAGTGTCACGCGAAGTGAAGAGGCGGAAGGTATTGACATGATGGTAGTGACCAACGTCCAACCTGACTATGTGTGGTTGCGTATTTCGGGCCAACTGCAAAAAATTGTCGCTGAGGAAACCAAACAAGTTCAGCAAATTGACCTTGGTTTTCTGACGCGCCAAAAGTCGGAAATCACCTTTGTCAATAAACTGCGCTACGGCCAAACCTATGTGATTGCTTCGGTGAAACAGACATCGAGAGTCACAGAAAGGACAGAAAGTTTTTGGCTTCCCTGGCTCGGTGGCACCGGCTCGAAGAACACCACCATCGAAACGTTGGTGCTTCTGACGCCACGTAAAGCGCAGTAAGGGGGAGATATGGAGTTAGCCAACCTCGCTATCGTTGATACCCCCAAAGAGCTCCGCGCCCACCGTCAACGCTTTCGCAGTGCCTATGAAAGCGTGATTGAACGCAATTCGCAGTTTTGGCGTTACTACAGCCAGCACCCAGCCACCCTTTACGGCGAGCGTGTACATGCGCATTTGTACTCTGACGCTCTGCCCGAGGATGAGTTTGTTGGTTACATCGAAAAACTCGATGAGCAGGACACCTCTGACAACGCGCTGTGGTATCTGGTCTTTTTTGAGCGTGGGCGTCTTGTCCAAGAGTTGGTGGGGTCGAAAACCGATGAGCTTCGCAGCCAATGTGGCTACCACCTGCACCATGCCAGCAAGCTCTATATCGCGCATGAGTGCCCTGCCTTAATCCGGGGACATGAGAGTAAATGTCAATCCATTGACCCGATTGAGGGCGCACCACTCAGTGATTATGAGCTGAAAAGAACCTTCAGGGTGTCGCCCAAGGTCGCCGCTATCGCCGGGCTCGTTTGCCTGGTACTGGGTGGGGTCACCCTATTTTCTCTGCCTGAGTCAACGTCCCCGGTACCCCAGGTGATCAGCCGACTAGACAGCACCGAAATCAACTACACCCAAGGCTATCAGCACAAGTCGCGTCCAATGGATGCCCTTTTGTCGAGCCGAAACCTGTTGATAGAGGCCAGCATGATACCCAAAGGCATCAATGCGCGTCGTGCGGTCTTAGACGGTCGCACATTGGCGCTGCTGTCGGACGGACAAGCCACAAGTCCCAATGAGTGGGCGGTGTGGCAACAAGCCACCCCTCGCTTAGCCGATGCCTATGACGCGGAGCAATCCAAGTTCATTTTTGAGCTTCCATCGGTTTCCCCCTGGTCGGCCTACGCCGTGCAAGGGTATCGCGACACGCTGACTAAAGCACTTCACCGATTGGGCGCGTCCGTGACGCAATCGGGCTCGGTGGCGTTCTCTGGGATCACCATGGACACCTTAGATATCACTTACACGGGGGAGCTTATTGGGATTGGCGTCATGGCGGAACTACTCGATCAACCCTTTATTGCGGTGAACCAATTGGAGATGCATATCGACCCGCAATACAACATCACCAAATTCAGCTTATCCGTTGATGTGCAAGGAGACACACAATGATAAAACTTGACGATATTAAACAAGGCTTAAAGGTCAAAAAAGTGCGCATGATGATCGCCGCTGGCCTTGGGGCATTAATGATCATCACCATGCTGATCCAACAGCTCACCACCCCGCCTAAGTCTGCGCACTATCCGGTGGCTCAAGACGAGACACAAGAGTTTGATGATGCCGCTTATGAGCCCTTTGAAGAGGTCATGGAACTCGATGTTGTGGATGAGCCCGAGCAAGCGAGCATCGAGGTGGTCGCGCCACACGATATGCTCGATGCGCCTTTACCCCAAACAAAACCCCAACCCGCAGAGATTGTCGAGCCCCAAGAGCCGGTGCCCGCCGCGTTAACCTTTGCGCTTTCTACCAAAACCCAAGACATTTTGACCGCAAAAGAAGAGGTGGAGCTGAGCAAACTCAAACAAGCGCAATGGCAAGCCCAGGTGCAAGAGCTTCAAGCGTTTAAAGAGCTTAACGATGTCGTCAACCCGCCAGCGCCACCGAAGTCCAACGTCCACGCTGAGCCGCCTCTCATCAGTCTGATTAAGGTCGAGAGCATTATCAGTACCCCAAGCCACACCACGGCCTGGCTCAAAGTAGGCAATGACAGCTTTCCGGTGCGCCGGGGGGCACGAATTCAAGATTGGCGCGTGTTAGAAATCAATAAAGATCACCTAACACTGATGAATAAACAGGGCCACGAAGTGGTGCGTTACGTTGAAAAAGCGCCCGTGATTGTACAGGAGGACAGTGATGGTCGAGATCGAGAACGAACCTGAATTGATGTTAAGTGATGGGCTTAAATCCGTCTATTTTGCCGAGCAAGACACGGTATTGACCGACCAAGGCACCATTTTAACCAGTAACTATGACAGCTTAGCCATCGGCGCAATTAAGCAACATATTACGGATAATCGCACTGAGTACCCCTCGTTATTAGGCGCACAACTTGCTGTGGCGCGGGTCGAGCACAAAGTGATCCGTGCTTACCTCGAGACCATCATGGCAGACAATGATCCGGCAGAGATGGATGAAGAGGTCAAGTCGAGTATCGGCCAAGCCGCCAAAGAGCTGCTTCAAAAAGCGGTCTCCCTGCGCTCGTCAGACATCCACATTGAGCTGTATCGAAAATCAACCATAATCAATGCCCGTGTCGACGGCCGAATAATTGAGCTTCGCAAACCCATTCCAGAGCGTGACTACGGCGAAACCTTGATTGGCTACTTGTTCAACGAGCTCGCGGACGACAAAGATAGCGACTTTTATGTGACCAAAATGAACAATGGCCGCTTGAGTATGGAGCTTATCACCGGCGACACGCGCCGTGAGTGTCAGTTTCGTATCTCGTTTATCCCAGGGGCTGATAGAGGGGGGCAAGCTGTGCTGCGTTGGCTCAATGCACAAACTCGCATCCCCAAAATTGATGAGATCGGTTTAGAACCCGGTCAAGTCCAAGTGGTACGCGACTTTATGGCAAGTAAATCCGGGGCGTTTTTGCTCACCGGTCAAACCGGCTCGGGCAAAAGTACCACGGTTGCCGCCGTTCTTACCGAGGCTAAAGGCACTGGGCGGGCCATCAATACCATTGAAGATCCGATTGAGTTTGACTTGGGCGTCATGCAAACCTCTGTAAACAGCGATGAAGAGTTCACCGAGTACGGTAACTTACTGCTACGTCATGACGTGGATATTGAGATGCGCGGCGAAGTTCGCACGAAAGAGGGGGCGCTGAGCGTATGTCGTAAAGCCGAAACAGGGCAATTGATGCTCACTACGCTCCACACCTCAAGTACCATTGGTATCGCGCACACCCTAAATAAACAGCTTGGTATCCCTCTGGCTGTCATCGCGGCCCCGGACTTGATGCGTCTGTGGATGTATCAAACCTTGGTTCGTAAGCTTTGTCCGCACTGTCACTTGTCTTTAGAAGAGGCCAAACAACATTGGGGCTCACAGCATCATATGCAGTATGAGCGCTGGCTTCAGCATGGCGTCGCCACGACGCACATGCGGTTTAAAAACCCCAATGGTTGTAGTCAATGCACCCAAGGCGAATATGACCGTACAGTTTTAGCGGAGCTGCTTGTACTTGATGATACTGATCGACACTTTATCCTGAAGGAGGACTACTTAGGCTGGCATGATCACTTGATTGAGAAGGGCTATAAGACCGTCGCCGATCATGCCAACTTAAAAATCGCGCGGGGTGAAATTGACCTGTTTACGACAGCGCAGCGGGTTAATGGACTGTTCGCACAAGACGTGAATGAGGTTTACGCCTCCATGTTTAAGGAGGTGGCCGATGTTAGCGAAAGCCGAACAACTGCGCCTACTGGATAAAGTCTTACGCCTGTCACGGGCGGGATTGCGCCAAAAGGACATCACCAAGCTGCTCATCAAGTTTGGTACCGCCAAAGAGAAAGAGATTGGCGAGTCATGCGCCAGCAGTCTTCAGCGGGGCTTTTCTGCCGGACTCAAGCCGTACCTATCACAAAACGCCTATATGGCTTTATCCAGTGGTGAGCACATCGGGGATTTTCAACTGGGAATCTCAGACGCCATCAACGCGCTGAACGTGGATGAGGCCAGCACCAGTAACATCATCAAGGCGTTATGGAAACCCATCTTATCCGTCATTGCGATGCTCCTGAGTAGCGCCGGTCTCGGAGCTTGGGCCTTTCCATACCTGGCTGACATTAGCCCCCGTTATCGCTGGGGCTGGCTGTCCCTAAAAGCTGAGCAATTTGCGCTTTTTTGGCTCAATCACGGGCTGTGGCTTGCTGGGCTAACGGTCATACTCGCCTTTGCCCTGGTGTACTCACTCAGTCGTTATACCGGCCGTTACCGTTCGATATTGGATCGCGCGCCGATTTACCGTCAATACCGCTACATCCAATGCACGAACATGCTGACGGCCATTGCGCACCAACTCACCGCAGGGACAGAGCTTAAGCGCGCCCTTCGTCATTACCACCAACACACCTCACGCTACATGGGCCATCACACTGAGAAAATGCTGCTGACCTTGCGCCGAGGCAAACTCAATATAGGGGAGATTTTCAACACACAACTCTTAGAAGCCGAAGAGCTTGAAACGCTCAAGATGTTAAACGACACCGGCAACTATGCCGTGTTGCTAAAAAGCAGTGCTGAGCGACACAGCGAGACACTGCTGGATGAAATCAATCAACTCAAGCGATGGGCCAGTTGGCTATTGATGGGCCTATCCATCGTCATGTTTGCTTGGATGACCGCCGGGCTTGGGATTGTCGCGTTCAAAGCGGCTTCTCAAATGAGCACTTTTTAACATTAATAAGGAAAAAATATGAAAACTGAAAACATGGTAGATACCGAAGTGGACACACTCGAAATGGAAAAGAGCCAAACTGAACAACAATTTTGGCGCAACAAACAGCGCGGGGCAATGAGCGCCGAGATTTTACTTACGGTGAGTGTCCTCATTGTGGGATTGATTTTTATTGCATCCAATGCACCGGGCATCATGTACAAAATCAATGAGATCCGTTTTGCCTGGCAAGCCGATGCGATTCAAAGCGAGGCGCACGCTTGGAAGAAGTTCCAGCCCAATTTCTCCAACGTGACGCTTCCGAAATTGTGTACTGAAGCGAATTTGAGCAAAAGTATCTGTGGGCCAAATGATGATGGCGTGGCGACTAACCCGTTTGGTGGCAACTGGAGTATCACCCCGAACTCGGGTAACCCGTCAATTGTCGATGTGATCGCAACGATCCCAACCGATGTTGACCGTATCCCACAATTGGCGAACGCCGTTGCACCGGCGACGCGCGACCGCTGCGTTGAGGCCACCGGCTGCGCCACGCTGACCACCACGGGTAACTCAATCACGTTGGTGTACTAATGAAAGCGCACCGTGGTGCGTTATCTGCGGAAATGGCTTTATACGTCACTGTAACTCTGATCCTTCTCGTTTCCTTCATCCCCCTACTTTCCCACTTAGCTCGCGACTATCTCGACGCACGTCATATCAAGGCGTATGTGCATGAGATTGTGGCCCAAAGCCACGCCTTTTATGGCGAGTCTGTGCTGACCAGTCGATGCCTGGCACACAACGATCTAAGCATGGCGAATTTAGGCATGAATACCGACGAACACAACGCCACCTTTTCGGTGGCGTACTTTCAGAGCAGCGTGACTAACACTAAACCCAGCGGGATAGAGGTCACCGTCACTTTCCCCTCGACACCTCATGGGGTGAATCGCTGGCTTAGGCCGCATGATAATCGCAATGACACCATGATCTTTGTCTATCCGCTGGATTTTCACCTACCGGATTGGCAACACCTTGATCGCAATACCGGATGCATCGGATAGGGAGGGCATTTGAAAGGTAGATTCAAACAACGAGGGGCCATGATTGCCGGGATGATGCTCACATTGACCGTCATCTCGATTGGCACCATGTATTACACCCAATATCGCACTCAGCAGCACATCCTCAACAACACCGAATCGTTCTATAACCACATTGTCTTTCTTCGCCAGCAAATCCATGCCTACGCCACCGACCGTTATCTTGACGGGTGGCCGGTGAATGGGTCGGGTATTTTTCCAAGCCGGTTAAGTGATCTGGAAGGGAATTACTACCCGTCTTGCTCTGACACGGATAACGCCGCGGGGTTTTGTCGAAAAGTGGATCAAACCCCTTGGGGTTCGATTCCAACCAGCAGCTATCGCCGTGTGCCGGTGCCCTCGGCCAGTAATCCCCAGTACTACCGAGCGGAAATTGACATTGCGTTGCCATCGAAAACCGATCCTTTGGTCAGTCGAGAGCGCAGTGCGACACTGAGCTTGCTCGCTCAACTGCCCAATGTGAATTACAACGATGTGACCAATACACTCACTGTTCGAGTCGATAGACCGGATAAAGCCTTTGCTTACCAGGCATTGGTTAAACGCAGTGGGGATGACTCGACCCTCACAGGGGATTGGGACGTTGGGGGCACTCACGCCATCACCAACGCGCGAGACCTCACCATTCGCAACTCAGACAACACCCAAACCTTGGTCAGCCAAGGGCTAACTTATGTTGTCTCTCTGACGCACAACCAATATTTGGACAAACCAAGCTGTCCATCTGGCCTAACCCCTGAGCCCTCCCTCACCATTGGCTCTGTGACCGCGCCCACGGGTTTTACCCTGACAGGACACACCAAACCTTATATCAAGTTCGAAAACTCTAACCGTTGGCAATTTGGGCTTGATATCGGCGCAGTGGATAGCACAGGCACAACGCAAAATATCCACACGGGTGAAATCGTTGCCCTTATTCAATGTAACTAAAGGAGAACCATGATGAAAAAACAATGGGTATTACTGCCCTTATTGATTGCCAGTACCAGTGTGCTGGCAAAAGTGACCTATGAGGACGCTGTTGCATCGGCTCAAGTCTACCAAGACACCTTAGATGCTGCTCGCGTTCCTACCCATACGGAGGGACTGCCACCAAACTGGAGTAGCTCTTCAGGGAGTAACAACATGGGGATTTGGTATTTAACTGGTTCGACAACAAATACCAGTACTGCCATGAATAGTAGAATAATGCTAAGAAAAAATAACTCATATAATTATAGTGGGCCATCTACCCTTAACGAAGCGTGCATAGTGGGTTTATTAGGGTATATCCATAACGACCCTATTAATAGTAGTGATAGATATTACCAATATGAGTGCAAATAACACTCAAATTGATTGCTAATCAGCCACAAAGTGTATATACTATCTGTATATACACTTTCTTTTGAGGCCATTATGAAACTCTCATCACTGTTTCTTAGCAATCAAACCCAATGTGCCCGGATCCCTTCCGAATACCGTTTTGAAGGTGGCATAAAAAAAGTAACCATCAGACAAGTGGGGAGTGAATTAATTTTGTCGCCCATCGACTCTAGCTGGAACAGTTTTTTTTATGATAAGGAAGTGGTAAGCGAAGACTTTAATGGTGAGCCATCATGAAGCGTTATATGCTCGACTCATACATTTGTCATCATGTCGTCAAACATCGTCCTGTCGAAATGCTAAACCATTTCAATAATAACGCGGCCCACCTGACTATCAGCAATATCGTGCTGGCAGACCTGCTCAGCAGCGCTAATATCTCTGCCGAGCCAGATAAAAACCGTCGCCAAATTGAAAGCTTCTCCTCTCGATTGGATATATTGGATTACCCCTCTCAAGCTACATGGCACTACGGGGAAATAAGAGCGCACACCCTCACTCACTCATTACCTTTGAGTATTAACGATTGTCATATTGCCGCTCATGCTAGAGCAGAAGGATTGATACTTATCACCAGTCGCCCTGAACACTATCAACACATACCAGGGTTATACGTTGAAAATTGGCTAACAAAATAATTCAGTTCAACAAGGATATGTTGCATGAAAAAAACACACTCTCTCGCTTTATTATTCAGTTTGGTCGCCTCTTCCAGCTTTGCGGTCGAAAATGGCACCCCGCTATCGTGGTCAGCGCATGACAATGTCGCGCGCTTTACCAGCTCGAGCGGAAACAGTACAACATTGTGCACCGGCACCCTTCTGGCGGGTCGTTTTGTACTTACCGCAGCACACTGCACCAATAGCGATACCGTTGAAACAGCCAAAGGCCAAAGCTATCCTTTCACGCCCATTCAAAAACATGACCACCCAAATTATTACGAAGGTAGTGGCTTTACGGGCGAAGATGTTGCGTTGATTAAGCTAAATAGTTCTCTCTCCTACCAACAGTATCAGCCGCTAGCAGACTTAACGCGCCCTATTTTTGAGCCAGGGCTTAACGTGGTCATGAATGGGTTTGGCGGAACGTATGACGCTCTCAATCAAGCGCAATTTACTTTAGACTCCCTTCACTGGAGTAAATCCTTTGTGGTTTACGCCGAACGAGTAAACGAATCATGGGGGGCACCTGGTGATTCAGGTAGCGCTTGGGTAACTGAAGCAGGAACAATTGTTGCCGTAATGAAAGGCGGCAATATCAATGTTGATCCTGATACGGGTGAATATGAATATGAAACCTACGCAACCAGTTTGCACCATGCCAATGAGTTTATTTTAGAAACCATCAACGGTTGGCACTACCCAACCCTTGCTACCGTCAAAGGAAAGAAGGCCATCACGATTCAATCACTGCACTACAACGGCGCAATCGATTATGCCTATGTGGAAGGAGACTTAACGCTCATACCCGAAGAGAGCACGTGCATGATGGGTACGGTGAAACCTTACCAAACCTGTACCTATGTGGTCGAAAGTGAAGGCGGTTCAGGCAAGCTTTGGATCACCGATAACGACGTGATTAACATCAATACAAGCAAAAGCTCGGGTGATGACGATGAAGGGGGCTCATTGGGATTATGGTCACTACTGCTGCTTTGTGCCGCAGCCTTACGTCGCTCACGCCAGTAGTCGAGGTGACAATGTCACAGCACATTTTCAAGCACCAACAATTTGAGGTGTTGTGCGGTTGGGATCGTCGCTTACAAGGTTTCTTTTTGGTGATCGAATCTGACGCTCAAGACGAACCGATGTACTCCAACCTGTATGAAGACAATCCTCATCCGACAACCTTCGTCCCCTTTGAGGCGGTGTTAAAGCGTTTTGGTATTGCGATGCCAAAAGGACTGAAAGACGCCTTAGAGGCTGACCAAGCCGCTAACATGGGGAACCAAGTCACTAACTGGTAAAGGAATGACCATGCTTACATCAAATATCACTCTGCTCGCTTTCGTCATCACTACTTTCGTTATCGTAAAATGGATATTTGGCCGCGTTCACCGTCTAGGAAAACCATACAAAACGCAGCAACTCACCCTTGGGGTCGTCACGGCGCTGCTAATGGGATTGGTGAGTCATCGGCTAGGCTGCTCGCCGCCGCTCTCATCGCTTATCGGGCTTTTGCTGTTCACCCAGTACGTCAGCTCTGTGTTTCGTTTATCGTTACACCACAATGCTGAGTTAGTCGTTCTACCCGGCTTATTTGAGCCAGGACACGTGCAAATTCACTTAGCAAAGCCTGAGCAAAAGTTTACCAAAGCGGCCTACAGAGAGTTGCCGGTCATACTTGAAAAGCTCGGTCAACAAGGCGTTGAGACCGTCACCTTATCGTCGCCACTGTTTGGCAAAAATGATGGAGAGCTGCGCGAACGGAAAACGTTCAACCGAATTGTTGGGGAGTACGACCCTGACCCAGACTGGAACAAAGTAAGCTGGTATCACGTCCCATTGAGCACATTAACGATCCTTTTCGCTAAGTACATCAAGCGAGCGGACACGCTGAAAAATGCGCAAATCAACAACTGGTATCAGGTCACCCTAACACTCAACCCAACCCCGCAACTTTCACCGATTAGGTAACCCTATGCATCGACTTCTATGGCTGATGATCTTACTCAGTCATGGGGGACTCGCCTCGGGCATACAAAACGGTGGGCGGGACTATCAAAGCGCGTGGAAATCAAGTTATCAGCGCACCAGTCCCGCCTCTAAGTCATGCCCTCGATATTGCGAAGAAATCAGTTACTACAGCGCCGTGTATGGTGTGCCAAAACCGCTTCTGGTTGCCATCATCCGCCATGAGAGTAACTTTAACCCCTATGCCGTAAGTCCAAAGGGGGCCAAAGGATTGATGCAACTCATGGACGCCAACAGCCAAGCGGCCAACATCGACCCTTTTGACCCAACCGAAAACATTCAAGCGGGCACCGCCCTCTTTGCCAGGCTATTACGCCGCTTTAATGATGTCGAACTGGCGTTAGCCGCTTACAACGCCGGGGAAGGCAACGTAAAACGATACGATGGCATCCCCCCGTTCCCTGAAACTCGCACTTACATCACTCGGATCATGGCGGAGTATCAGCCCCGCTAACTTCCCTCTTTCCTTAAAGGACACACTATGACGATACGCTATCCCCGACCTTGGGTGATGGTGGCGTTGCTCTGTCTCGCTACCATGTTCACAACCTACTCACCCCAAAGCCAAGCCGCTTCTGACGATGAATGTGGTATTTGGATGTGCCTACCGACGGGTTTTATTGGAGGCTGTTCGGGCCCAAAGAAAGCGTTTAAAAAGCGCGTAAGACGGGGAAAATCACCCCTGCCCTCGTTTTCATCTTGCCTGGTCAGCGCGCCACAAGATCAATTCGCAATTAAGACCGGCCCCGATGGTGCGCCGCTTGGTGCCGATAACTTTACCAGTCGGACCGGCATCGCCGCGCACATAGCCAGCCACCGAGTTTGCGAGCGTTGGCATACCTTTGGTGATACCCAGCACTGCCAAACTTGGAAGACGGTGCCAAGTCACTACGTCAAAGGAACACGTTGCCACACCGGTGATGGCTATCGCTCCCCTAAGCATTGCACGCGCACCTATCGTTACACCGAAGTATATCGAAACGGCCAACTGTTCGGTGAAACGCATTTCTTCTAAGTCACACCCTAGCTTATACACAATTGCTTTCGAGATTGTCCCTGGAGGTCTCGAAAGCGCGTGTGCATAAGGCCCAACGCACACCTTGAACTTGGACACACTATGACAGGTACAAAAGACACCCTCTTTGGCGCTGTGCCAATCGATAAGCAGTATGAATGGGATTGGGTTGTCGATCATTTCCAGCCCATTAAAGAACTCTATACCACACCCAACGTGACTGAAATCTTTGTTGACCGATACGACTCCATTTCAATAGAGCGTAACGGAGAAATTGAGAAAACATCACTCACCTTTGGCTCTGAAGAAAACTTTCGCAGCCTGGTAAAACAGATCGCGGTTGCACTGAATCAAACGCTCGACGATGACAATGCGATCCTCGATGCGCGCTTTCCTGATTGCTCTCGGGTGTGTTGCACCCTCCCTCAAGTCACCCCGCAAGGGGCGACGATGACGATGCGGATTGCGCCCAAAAATCACATCACCCCGCAGCAACTGGTTGAGTTTGGCGCGCTGTCACAAAGCATGTTGGATTACTTAATTAAGGTGATCGAAGACGGCAAAAACATCATCGTTTCTGGCAACACCGGCAGCGGCAAAACCACCCTATTGCGGGTACTAGCGACCTTCATTCCTAAGACGGAGCGCATCATTACCTGTGAAGATACCCAAGAGCTGTACCTAGACTGGCTCCCTTACCTGATCTCGATGGAGGCACCCAAACGCAAGCACTCTTCGATAGAGATGAAAAATCTCATCGAAGCGGCGTTGCGGATGCGACCAGATCGGATTTGGGTCGGCGAGATTCGCAAAGCGAGCGCCGCCGATGCCTTTATCCAAGCCATCAACACCGGCCATAGTGGGTGCGCCACGACGGTACACGCCAACAGTGGCAAAGACGCGCTTGCGCGTCTTCAATACCTTATCGCCTCTCAAGGTCAAATTAATTATGAGCTGGCGCATCACCAAATCGCGGGTAACGTCGATGTCTTTGTGCACGCCTCAAGACACGCCGACTATGGCCGAAAAGTCACCGAAATTATTGAAGTCAGTGACGGCCAAATGATCCCCAAGTTTTCTTTTGATAAACACGAAATGCGCCATGTCGCTCACTCTTAGAGCAACCGCGCACCACCACTAACATTGAAAAGGGCACACCATGCAAGACATCATCAAAGCGTTAAGCTCTCAAAGAACGTTGAGCACCAAGCTCAAAGGCGCGTCACTTGAGCAGCTTGATAAAATCGTGACCAACCTTCTTGAGTACCAAGAAGAGCGACAAAAAGAAGCGCAGCGCCAAGCGGAGATCGAGGCGCAAGAGCAGCAAGAGCTTGAACAAATTAAACAGCAGATCGTCGAGAAAGGACTTGACTTTGATAAGCTCGTTTCGCTGATGGGTAGCGCGAAAAAGCGCAAGCCAAGCGCGCGTAAATCCAAACCGTCTACCCCCTCTAGCGAGCCCGAAGGGCAACGCGAAGAGGTCAGCGAATAGAAGATAACAGTTAATGGGCAAATTTGTGATCTGACTTTTGTGAATATTCAATGCCGGTGCCGAGCACCGAGGTTCAACCCCATAGGGTTGTTAACCCGGTGAGCGCACTCAACGGCATTGAGAGTGAGCTAACAACCTCCCAACTCACCATTTATGCACATGAGTTTTCGAGACCGCCAGGGACAATCTCGAA
The DNA here is from genome assembly GCF_051660965.1 of Vibrio glycogenivorans. Lineage (NCBI taxonomy): Bacteria > Pseudomonadati > Pseudomonadota > Gammaproteobacteria > Vibrionales > Vibrionaceae > Vibrio > Vibrio glycogenivorans. The sequence goes on from NZ_JBPVIS010000021.1 coordinate 50,623, forward strand.
AGCGATTGTGTAGAAAACCAACGCCCAGGTTCACGGGTATGACGCACTCACCGGCACCACCCCTTCAGATTTCGCTCTGCGCAATCTGACCTTCGCGAGCGTTCAATGCCGGTGCTCAATACCGAGGTTCAACCCCATAGGGTTGTTAACCCGGTGAGAGCACTCGACCGCATTGAGAGGGAGCTGACAACCACCC
>NZ_JBPVIS010000022.1:0-46312 GCF_051660965.1 Vibrio glycogenivorans
GGTCAAGTTCTTGCAGCTCCTGGCTCAATCAACCCACACACTAAGTTCGAGTCTGAAGTATACGTACTTTCTAAAGACGAAGGCGGCCGTCACACTCCTTTCTTCAAAGGCTACCGTCCTCAGTTCTACTTCCGTACAACTGACGTAACAGGTGACATCCAACTACCAGATGGCGTTGAAATGGTAATGCCAGGCGACAACGTTCAAATGACTGTTGAGCTAATCGCTCCAATCGCTATGGACGAAGGTCTACGCTTCGCAATCCGTGAAGGTGGCCGTACTGTAGGTGCTGGTGTTGTAGCTAAAATCTTTGATTAAGATTTGACGAAACACTACTAAAAAGGGCATCATTTGATGCCCTTTTTCTGCGCTGAAACAAGAGACTATTGCTTTCAACTAATAATTTCTTGTTTTAGCGTCGAGTTTCAATTGAGTTAAGCACTTGATTGCTAAGGTAGTTGTCGTTTATTTCTCAGATTGGATAAACTACAAAAAAATAGTGAGCCCTGCTACAGCGGGGCTGTTGTCGTCTATATTTAAGACTTATTACAGGTTGGTTTTATGAAAGCAAATAATGCTGAAACTCCTGAAAGCTCGAATGGCGCAGACACAATTAAGTGGATCGTCGCTTTTGCGCTGGCCGCTGCCGCTGTCGTAGGTAATTACCTGTATGGCGAAATGTCTGTAGTGATCCGAGCTGCAGGTGTTGTTGTTCTTATTGCTGCTGCTCTTGGCGTAGCTGCAACAACAATGAAAGGTAAAGCTGCGATTAGCTTTGCGAAAGAATCTCGTATGGAAGTTCGCAAGGTTGTTTGGCCGACTCGTCAAGAGACAACGCAAACAACGCTAATCGTTTTGGCTGTAAGTATTGTAATGGCTCTAGCTTTGTGGGGCATCGACGGCATCATGGTTCGTCTGGTTGCTTTCATAACTGGGGTATAGAGGGTTTTTATTCATGAGTGAAGCTCCAAAAAAACGCTGGTATGTAGTTCAAGCCTTCTCTGGTTTTGAAGGTCGTGTTGCTCAATCTCTACGTGAGCACATCAAGATGCACGACATGGAAGAGTTGTTTGGTGAAGTACTGGTTCCAACTGAAGAAGTTGTTGAGATGCGCGCAGGTCAACGTCGCAAGTCTGAACGCAAGTTCTTCCCTGGCTACGTTCTTGTTCAGATGATCATGAACGACGAGTCATGGCACCTAGTGCGCAGTATTCCGCGCGTAATGGGCTTCATTGGTGGTACCTCTGATCGTCCAGCTCCTATCACTGATAAGGAAGCTGACGCGATTCTTAATCGTCTTGAGAAGGCGAGCGAAGCACCTCGTCCACGTACTATGTACGAAGCGGGTGAAGTGGTTCGTGTGAACGACGGTCCATTTGCTGACTTCAACGGTACCGTTGAAGAAGTGGATTACGAGAAGAGCCGCCTGAAAGTGTCTGTATCGATCTTTGGTCGTGCAACACCGGTTGAGCTTGAATTTGGTCAGGTTGAAAAACTTGATTAAAAAAACACCTTTTTAGGGTTGTTTAAGGCGCGAATTATGACTATAATTTCGCGCCTTTTTACAGCAATGCTGTAAAAAAGTTCTTTATGAAATCACGGGGAGCTGACCAATCGGTTAGCGATTGAACCCAAAACTTAGGATATATCATGGCTAAGAAAGTTGAAGCTTATATCAAACTGCAAGTTGCAGCTGGTATGGCAAACCCAAGTCCACCAGTTGGTCCTGCTCTAGGTCAACACGGTGTTAACATCATGGAATTCTGTAAAGCGTTCAACGCGAAAACAGAATCTATCGAGAAAGGTCTACCTACTCCTGTTGTTATCACTGTATACAACGACCGTTCTTTCACGTTCGTAACTAAGACTCCACCTGCTGCAGTTCTTCTTAAGAAAGCGGCTGGCGTTAAGTCTGGTTCAGGTCGTCCAAACACTGAAAAAGTTGGTACTGTAACTGACGCTCAGCTACAAGAAATCGCAGAAACTAAAGCTGCTGATATGACTGGTGCTGACATCGAAGCGATGAAGCGTTCTATCGCAGGTACTGCTCGTTCAATGGGCCTAGTGGTAGAGGGTTAATAAGATGGCAAAACTAACTAAGCGCATGCGCGTAATCCGCGAAAAAGTTGACGTAACTAAAGAATACGAAATCAACGAAGCTGTAGCTCTTCTTCAAGAACTAGCAACTGCTAAATTCGTTGAGTCTGTAGACGTTGCTGTTAACCTAGGCATCGATGCTCGTAAATCTGACCAGAACGTACGTGGTGCAACTGTACTACCTCACGGTACTGGCCGCGACATCCGCGTTGCAGTGTTCACTCAAGGTGCAAACGCTGAAGCAGCTAAAGAAGCTGGCGCAGACATCGTTGGTATGGAAGATCTTGCTGAGCAAGTGAAGAAAGGCGAAATGAACTTCGACGTAGTTGTTGCTTCTCCAGATGCAATGCGCGTTGTAGGTCAGCTAGGTACTATCCTAGGTCCTCGCGGTCTAATGCCAAACCCGAAAGTTGGTACTGTAACTCCTAACGTTGCTGAAGCGGTTAAGAACGCTAAAGCTGGTCAGGTTCGTTACCGTAACGACAAGAACGGTATCGTACACACGACTATCGGTAAAGCTAACTTCTCTGCAGAGCAGATCAAAGAGAACCTAGAAGCTCTTCTAGTGGCTCTGAAGAAAGCTAAGCCATCTTCAGCGAAAGGTACTTTCCTGAAGAAAGTAAGCATCTCTACTACTATGGGTGCTGGTGTTGCGGTTGACCAAGCGAGCCTTGATACTCAAGCAAGCTAATTCAATTTGCAAAGGCGCAAAATTTGTGTATAATTTTGCGCCTAATATTTGTGGTTGGGGCTGAGTTAATTCTCACCGAATTAGTCTCCAGTCTCCGTCCAAGACCGTAGGTGTTTGACTCGTCAAACTTAATCATCCTACGTAGATGGTGCCCGAACTGACTGAAAGATTTATTTTTATAAGTAAACTTTCTTCTGGGACTGCACCTAATAAGCTCTCACTGTCGTGATGATAGTGAGTGGTGTAACGACAACCAGGAGTAAATCCAAGATGGCTTTAAACCTTCAAGACAAAAAAGCAATTGTTGCTGAAGTCAACGAAGCAGCCAGTGGTGCACTTTCTGCAGTTGTAGCTGACTCTCGTGGCGTTGAAGTTGGCGCAATGACTGTTCTACGTAAACAAGCTCGTGAAGCTGGCGTTTACATGAAAGTCGTGCGTAACACTCTAGCGCGTCGTGCGGTTGAAGGTACTGAGTTTGAGTGTCTAACTGACACTTTCACTGGTCCTTCTCTAATCGCTTTCTCTAACGAGCACCCAGGTGCTGCAGCGCGTCTTTTCAAAGACTTCGCTAAAGAGAACGACAAATTTGAGATTAAAGCTGCTGCATTTGAAGGCGCAGTTACTGATGCTGAAGTACTAGCGACACTACCAACTTACGACGAAGCAATCGCACGCCTAATGATGTGCATGAAAGAAGCTTCTGCTGGCAAGCTGGTACGTACTATCGCTGCACTCCGCGACCAAAAAGAAGAAGCTGCGGCTTAAGCCTTGCTTTTCACTGGTTGCTATTTAAACTTATTGTTGACTTAAAAGAGAATTGTTATGTCTATTACTAACGAGCAAATCCTAGACGCAGTTGCAGAAATGTCTGTAATGCAAGTTGTTGAACTAATCGAAGCTATGGAAGAGAAATTCGGCGTATCTGCTGCAGCTGCTGTTGTAGCTGGCGGCGCTGCTGGTGGCGAAGCTGCTGCTGAGCAAACTGAATTCGACGTAGTTCTTGAGTCTGTTGGCGGTAACAAAGTTGCTGTTATCAAAGCTGTTCGCGGCGCAACTGGCCTAGGTCTTAAAGAAGCTAAAGCACTAGTTGATAGCGCTCCAGCTCCTCTAAAAGAAGGCATCGAGAAAGATGAAGCTGAAGCTCTTAAAGCTCAGCTAGAAGAAGCTGGTGCAACTGTTGCAGTTAAGTAATTATTACTTAAGCTTCTTAGCCTAACGGCTAATGGCTGGTGGTTTTATAACCACCGGCCTTTTTGCGCTGTAGGGTCCAGGCGAATTTTCCCGCTGTTTTTCGCGCCTCACCCTAGCAAAAAAGTATCGCATTGCCACTCAGTGCGCTGCTCCTTCAGAAAAAACAGTCGTTATTAGTCACTGTCTCAATACGATTCGAGACAGTTTGGGTCACTTATCAGCGAGCTGAGGAACCCCATGGTTTACTCTTATACCGAGAAAAAGCGCATCCGTAAGGACTTTGGTACTCGTCCACAAGTTTTGGACATTCCATACCTGCTATCGATCCAGCTCGATTCGTTCGACAAATTCATCGAACAGGATCCTGAGGGACAATACGGTCTTGAGGCTGCGTTCCGTTCTGTATTCCCAATTCAGAGCTACAACGGCAATTCTGAGCTGCAATACGTTAGCTACCGTCTTGGTGAGCCAGTTTTTGACGTTAAAGAATGTCAAATCCGCGGTGTAACTTATTCAAAACCACTACGCGTGAAACTACGCCTAGTTATCTTTGATAAAGACGCGCCAGCAGGTACTGTAAAAGATATTAAAGAACAAGAAGTCTACATGGGTGAGATCCCACTCATGACAGACAATGGTACCTTCGTAATCAACGGTACCGAGAGGGTTATCGTATCCCAGCTGCACCGAAGCCCTGGCGTATTCTTTGACAGCGATAAGGGTAAGACCCACTCATCGGGTAAAGTACTTTATAACGCACGTGTGATTCCTTACCGTGGTTCATGGCTCGACTTCGAGTTTGACCCTAAGGATAACCTATACGTACGTATCGACCGTCGTCGTAAGCTACCAGCTTCAATCATCCTTCGTGCCCTAGGCAAGTCGACAGAAGAGATCCTAGGTCTGTTCTTCGAGAAGGTGAACTTCGAAGTGAAAGATCAAACTCTACTTATGGAGTTGGTTCCTGATCGTCTACGCGGTGAAACTGCGTCATTCGATATCGAAGCGAACGGTACGACTTACGTTGAGCAAGGTCGTCGCGTAACGGCTCGTCACATCCGTCAACTTCAAAAAGATGGCGTTGAGCACATCGAAGTACCTGTAGAGTACATCGTTGGTAAAGTTGCATCGAAAGATTACATCAACGAAGCAACTGGCGAGATCATCGTTGCAGCGAACCAAGAGCTAAGCCTAGAGGCGCTGGCTCACCTGTCTCAAGCAGGTCACAAATCTCTAGAAGTTCTGTTCACCAATGACCTAGACCACGGTCCGTTCATGTCTGATACGCTACGTATCGACAGCACGGTTGACCGTATCTCTGCGCTAGTTGAAATCTACCGCATGATGCGTCCTGGTGAGCCGCCAACGAAAGAAGCGGCAGAAGCCCTATTCGAGAGCCTATTCTTCTCTGATGAGCGTTACGATCTATCGACCGTTGGTCGTATGAAGTTCAACAGCTCTATCATGCGTGAAGATGCTCAAGATCAGGGTATCCTAGACGAAACTGATATCATCGAAGTGATGAAGAAGCTGATCGCTATCCGTAACGGTATTGGCGAAGTGGATGATATCGACCACCTAGGTAACCGTCGTATTCGTTCTGTGGGCGAAATGGCTGAGAACCAATTCCGTGTTGGTCTAGTACGTGTTGAGCGTGCCGTGAAAGAGCGTCTAAGCCTAGGCGACCTTGATGCGATCATGCCTCAAGACCTAATCAACGCGAAGCCAATCTCAGCGGCAGTGAAAGAATTCTTTGGCTCTTCACAGCTGTCTCAGTTTATGGACCAAAACAACCCGCTATCAGAAGTAACGCACAAGCGTCGTATTTCTGCGTTGGGTCCTGGCGGTCTAACTCGTGAGCGTGCTGGCTTTGAGGTACGTGACGTACACGTAACTCACTACGGTCGTCTGTGTCCGATCGAAACGCCTGAAGGTCCAAACATCGGTCTGATCAACTCTCTATCTGCGTTTGCGCGTTGTAACGAGTATGGTTTCCTAGAGACGCCATACCGTCGCGTTGTAGATGGCATCGTAACTGACGAAGTAGATTACCTATCTGCTATCGAAGAAGGTCAGTTCGTTATCGCTCAGGCTAACACCGTACTGACTGGCGAAGGTACCTTCGCTGAAGAGCTAATCACTGCTCGTCAGAAAGGTGAATCGGGTCTACACCCACGCGAAAACGTCGACTACATGGACGTTGCAACTAACCAGGTTGTATCTATCGCTGCGTCGCTTATCCCGTTCCTAGAACACGATGATGCGAACCGTGCATTGATGGGTGCGAACATGCAACGTCAGGCTGTTCCTACACTTAAGGCTGACAAGCCACTAGTAGGTACCGGTATCGAGCGTAACATCGCGGTTGACTCGGGTGTAACTGCTGTTGCTAAGCGTGGCGGTATGATCCAGTCTGTGGATGCTTCTCGCATCGTAGTTAAGGTTAACGAAGATGAGCTGATCCCTGGCGAAGCTGGTATCGACATCTACAACCTAACTAAGTACACACGTTCGAACCAAAACACGTGTATCAACCAGCGTCCTTGTGTGATGCCGGGTGAACCAGTACTGCGTGGTGACGTGCTAGCTGACGGTCCTTCAACCGACCTTGGTGAGCTTGCACTTGGTCAGAACATGCGTATCGCATTCATGCCTTGGAACGGTTACAACTTCGAGGACTCGATCCTAGTATCTGAGCGCGTAGTTCAAGAAGACCGCTTCACGACTATCCACATTCAAGAGCTTTCTTGTGTGGCGCGTGATACCAAGCTGGGTGCTGAAGAGATCACGGCTGATATTCCAAACGTAGGTGAGTCTGCTCTGTCTAAACTAGACGAGTCAGGTATCGTTTACATTGGTGCTGAAGTGAAGGGTGGCGACATCCTAGTTGGTAAAGTAACCCCTAAAGGTGAAACCCAGCTTACTCCTGAAGAGAAGCTACTACGTGCGATCTTCGGTGAAAAAGCATCAGATGTTAAAGATACATCACTGCGTGTACCAAACTCTGTTTCAGGTACCATCATCGACGTTCAAGTCTTCACTCGCGATGGCGTAGAGAAAGACAAGCGTGCGCTTGAAATCGAGCAGATGCAGCTGAAAGAAGCGAAGAAAGACCTAACTGAAGAGTTCCAAATTCTTGAGGGTGGCCTTCTTAACCGTGTTAAAGCACTTCTAATCGAAGGCGGCTACACGGAAGCGAAACTAGACACTATCGAACGTAAGAAGTGGCTAGAGCTGACGCTTGAAGACGATGCACAGCAAACTCAGCTAGAGCAATTAGCCGAGCAGTACGACGAGCTTAAAGCGGACTTCGATAAGAAGTTTGAAACTAAGCGTCGCAAGATCACCCAAGGTGATGATCTAGCGCCGGGCGTACTGAAGATCGTTAAGGTTTACCTAGCGGTTAAGCGTCGCATCCAGCCTGGTGATAAGATGGCGGGTCGTCACGGTAACAAGGGTGTAATCTCTAAGATCAACCCTGTTGAAGACATGCCATACGATGAGACTGGCCAGCCAGTAGATATCGTACTTAACCCACTGGGTGTACCATCGCGTATGAACATCGGTCAGATCCTAGAAGTACACTTAGGTCTGGCGGCGAAAGGTATCGGTGACAAGATCAACCAGATGGTTAAGGAGCAGCAAGAACTGGCTAAGTTCCGCGAGTTCCTACAGAAGGTTTACGATCTTGGCGACACGCGTCAGAAGATCGACGTTGCAGCTCTGTCTGATGACGAAGTTCGCACTCTGATCAAGAACCTGCGTGGCGGTCTACCGATCGCGACACCTGTCTTCGACGGTGCATCTGAGCGTTCAATCAAAGACCTTCTAAAACTAGGTGGCCTGCCAGAATCTGGTCAGCTAACTCTGTTTGATGGTCGCACTGGTGATGCGTTTGAGCGTCCTGTAACTGTAGGTTACATGTACATGCTGAAACTGAACCACCTTGTTGATGACAAGATGCACGCACGTTCGACTGGTTCTTACAGCCTAGTAACTCAGCAGCCACTTGGTGGTAAAGCTCAGTTCGGTGGTCAGCGTTTCGGTGAGATGGAAGTATGGGCACTAGAAGCATACGGTGCCGCTTACACCCTTCAAGAAATGCTAACCGTCAAGTCGGATGACGTGAATGGCCGTACTAAGATGTATAAGAACATCGTAGATGGCAACCACAGCATGGAACCTGGCATGCCAGAATCGTTCAACGTATTGTTGAAAGAGATCCGCTCGCTAGGTATCAACATCGAGCTAGAAGACGAAGAGTAATCCCTTTCCCCAAGGCTTTGGCCTTGGGGAGGCAAAGCGATTATTTAGTAGAAGGCGCTCATCGAGAGGTGGGCTCCTTTTAACTCCTTACAGGAGCTGATTGTGAAAGACTTATTAAACTTTCTAAAAGCACAGCATAAGACCGAAGAGTTTGATGCAATCAAAATCGGTCTTTCTTCACCAGACATGATCCGTTCATGGTCTTTTGGTGAAGTTAAAAAACCTGAAACGATCAACTATCGTACGTTCAAACCTGAGCGCGATGGTCTGTTCTGTGCGCGTATTTTTGGTCCAGTTAAAGACTACGAATGTCTTTGTGGTAAATACAAGCGCTTGAAGCACCGTGGTGTTATCTGTGAGAAGTGTGGCGTTGAAGTTACACAAACTAAAGTTCGTCGTGACCGTATGGGCCACATCGAGCTTGCATCACCAGTTGCTCACATCTGGTTCCTAAAATCACTGCCGTCTCGTATCGGTCTACTGATGGATATCCCACTGCGTGATATCGAGCGTGTTCTTTACTTCGAAATGTACGTAGTAACTGAGCCGGGTATGACGGATCTAGAGAAATCTCAGATGCTTACTGAAGAAGAGTATCTGGATCGTCTAGAAGAGTGGGGTGATGAGTTCACTGCGAAGATGGGTGCAGAAGCGATTAAAGATCTATTGAGCACAATGGATCTGCCTTCTGAGATCGAGCAGATGCGCGAAGAGCTAGAAACGACTAACTCTGAAACTAAGCGTAAGAAGATCACTAAGCGCTTGAAGCTTGTTGAGGCATTCGTTCAATCAGGTAACAACCCTGAGTGGATGATCCTAACTGTGCTTCCAGTTCTTCCGCCAGATCTACGTCCTCTAGTACCACTAGACGGCGGTCGCTTTGCGACCTCTGATCTGAACGATCTTTACCGTCGCGTGATCAACCGTAACAACCGTTTGAAGCGTCTTCTAGAGCTAGCGGCTCCAGACATCATCGTACGTAACGAAAAGCGTATGCTGCAAGAGTCTGTTGATGCCCTTCTAGATAACGGTCGTCGCGGTCGTGCGATCACAGGTTCGAACAAGCGTCCTCTGAAATCTCTTGCTGATATGATCAAGGGTAAACAAGGTCGTTTCCGTCAGAACCTTCTAGGTAAGCGTGTAGACTACTCTGGCCGTTCTGTAATCACAGTAGGTCCATACCTTCGTCTACACCAGTGTGGTCTTCCGAAGAAGATGGCACTAGAGCTATTCAAACCATTTATCTACAGCAAGCTAGAGACTCGTGGCATGGCGACGACAATCAAAGCTGCGAAGAAGATGGTAGAGCGCGAAGAAGCGATCGTTTGGGATATCCTAGACGAAGTTATCCGCGAACACCCAGTACTGCTAAACCGTGCACCAACACTTCACCGTCTTGGTATCCAGGCGTTTGAACCAGTACTAATCGAAGGTAAAGCGATCCAGCTACACCCACTTGTGTGTGCGGCGTATAACGCGGACTTCGATGGTGACCAAATGGCGGTACACGTGCCTCTAACTCTAGAAGCACAGCTTGAAGCTCGTACCCTGATGATGTCGACCAACAACATCCTGTCGCCAGCATCGGGTGATCCGATCATCGTACCTTCTCAGGACGTTGTATTGGGTCTTTACTACATGACACGTGACAAGATCAACGTGAAAGGTGAAGGCATGTACCTTGCTGGCCCAGAAGAGGCTGAGAAGGCATACCGCACTAAGACCGCTGAACTACACGCTCGCGTTAAAGTACGTATTACTGAAACTGTCGTTGACGAAGATGGCAACAGCACAACTGAGACCAAGATGGTGGACACCACTATCGGTCGTGCAATGCTATGGCAAATCGTTCCAGCAGGCCTGCCTTACAGCCTAGTTAACCAAAAACTAGGTAAGAAGCAGATCTCTAACCTGTTGAACGAGGCGTACCGTAAACTGGGTCTGAAAGACACAGTAATCTTCGCTGACCAAATCATGTACGCTGGTTTTGCTTACGCAGCACTATCAGGTGTTTCTGTAGGTATCGACGATATGGTTGTACCTGCTGCGAAATACACTGAGATCTCGGAAGCAGAAGAAGAAGTTCGCGAAATCCAAGAGCAGTTCCAATCTGGTCTGGTAACCGCGGGTGAGCGCTACAACAAAGTGATCGATATTTGGGCATCGACCAACGATCGCGTAGCGAAAGCGATGATGGAAAACCTTTCATCTGAAACGGTAGTGAACCGTGACGGTGAAGAAGAGCAGCAAGAGTCATTCAACAGCATCTACATGATGGCGGACTCGGGCGCTCGTGGTTCTGCAGCTCAGATTCGTCAGCTAGCGGGTATGCGTGGTCTGATGGCACGTCCAGATGGTTCAATCATCGAGACGCCAATCACCGCGAACTTTAAAGAAGGTCTAAACGTACTTCAGTACTTTATCTCAACGCACGGTGCTCGTAAGGGTCTTGCGGATACGGCACTGAAAACTGCGAACTCGGGTTACCTAACTCGTCGTCTAGTAGACGTAGCGCAGGACGTTGTAGTTCACGAACACGATTGTGGCACGCACGAAGGTGTAGACATGATGCCGCACATCGAGGGTGGTGATGTTAAGGTAGCCCTAACAGAACTTGCTCTTGGTCGTGTTGTTGCTGAAGACGTACTTAAGCCTGGTACTGAAGATGTTCTGATCCCACGTAACACTCTAATTGATGAGAAGTGGTGTCAGATCATGGAAGAGAACTCAGTTGACTCGATGAAAGTGCGCTCGGTAGTAACCTGTGACTCTGACTTCGGTTGTTGTGCACAGTGTTACGGTCGTGACCTAGCACGTGGTCACCTAGTGAACCAAGGTGAAGCAGTGGGCGTTATCGCTGCTCAGTCTATCGGTGAGCCGGGTACACAGCTTACGATGCGTACGTTCCACATCGGTGGTGCGGCATCGACAGCAGCAGCTGAGAACAGCATCCAAGCGAAGACAACAGGTACTGTTAAGCTTCACAACGCTAAGTTCGTAATCAACAAAGACAAGAAGCTTGTGATCACTTCTCGTGCCTCTGAACTAACCATCATTGATGAGTTCGGTCGTACTAAAGAGAAGCACAAACTGCCTTACGGTTCTATCCTGTCGAAAGCAGACGACGATGCAGTTACTGCTGGTGATACAGTAGCGAACTGGGAAGCGCACACCATGCCAATCATCACTGAAGTGGCAGGTCGCATCCAATTCGTTGACATGATCGACGGCGTAACGGTTGCTCGCCAAACAGATGACCTAACCGGTCTATCTTCAAGCGAAGTAACTGACGCGGCAGCTCGCCCGGCAGCTGGTAAAGATATGCGTCCAGCTATCAAACTTGTTGACGAGCAAGGTAACGATGTAATGATCCCTGGTACTGAAATGCCAGCTCACTACTTCCTACCTGGTAAAGCGATCGTGAACATGGAAGACGGCGCAGAAGTTGGTATCGGTGATACCCTTGCACGTATTCCTCAGAAGTCTGGCGGTAACAAAGATATCACCGGTGGTCTTCCACGCGTTGCGGACCTATTCGAAGCTCGTAAGCCTAAAGAGCCTGCGATCCTTGCTGAGCACACAGGTACTGTGTCATTCGGTAAAGAGACCAAAGGTAAGCGTCGTCTAGTGATCACTCGTGATGGCGGCGATACGTACGAAGAGATGATTCCTAAACACCGTCAGCTTAACGTGTTTGAGGGTGAGAAGGTTGAACGTGGTGACGTGATCGCAGATGGTCCTGAGTCTCCACATGACATCCTACGTCTACGTGGTATCCACGCGGTAACTCAGTACATCGCGAACGAAGTACAAGAAGTTTACCGTCTACAAGGCGTTAAGATTAACGATAAGCACATTGAGACTATCGTTCGTCAAATGCTACGTAAGTGTACTATCACGCACGCAGGTGACTCTGAGTTCCTACCTGGCGAACAGCTAGAATACGCGAATGTTAAGATTGCTAACCGTGAACTAGAAGCTGAAGGCAAAGAGCCTGCACGTTTCGAGCGTGAGCTACTAGGTATCACTAAGGCATCTCTAGCGACAGAATCGTTTATCTCTGCGGCATCGTTCCAGGAGACAACACGCGTTCTAACTGAAGCTGCGGTTTCTGGTAAGAAAGATGACCTACGCGGTCTGAAAGAAAACGTTATCGTGGGTCGTCTGATCCCAGCTGGTACCGGTTTCGCTTACCACCAAGACCGTCAAGCGAAGCGCGCAGAAGAGCAAGAAGGCCCATCAGCAGAGCAAGCTACGGACAACCTAGCAGCCCTACTGAACGCTGGCTTCTCATCTGACGAGTAATCGCCAATCGCTTTAGCTTAGGCTAGCAAGTTGATTGATAAGAAGGCATCCAATTATTTGGGTGCCTTTTTTTTGTCTTGCGAATAACGTGGTTAAGGGGGGCGAGGAGCGAGGACGCTAACGCTCCGGGGTACGAGGAGTTTCTTTGTGTAGTTGACGGTTGTGTAGCATCTTTGGGTGCGGGGAGTGAGTGCACTATCGCTCCGGAGTACGAGGGCTTTCTTGATGGTGTTGACTGTTTTGGAGCATCTTTATGATGGAGAGCACTAGCTATCAAAGTAGGGAGACTACTTGAGCTTATGAGAGCGAGGGGTTGCCACAACCTGTTACCACTCGCTCCTCGAAGGGCGAAGCCCGCCCCCGAACCTCGCACCCTGAAGGGCGAAGCGCTTCGCGCTACGCGCCTGGCGGGATAGCCAAACTATCCGCAATCAACTGAATCAAGTTATCTTCTTGCGCAAACCTCACCTCGAGAATTTCACCCAATCTGGACAGGTCATCTTCAAGGCTATCTAGGTTGGTTTCTTGGTTGGTTTCAGCGTAGTTGTCGGTGAAGCTGAGAAGAGGCTCGGTGGTTAAGACAATTTTGGCGTAGGCTTGATCAATTTCTTCAGTGGCTTTGAAGCCTGTCGAGCGCCATTTGTCCATCACCATGTCGTAGATCTTGAAATGGCCTGCTGAGATATAGTCCACCAAGTGCTGACAAAATTGCTGCAGTTCATCGGGGGAGGGCAGCGTGGCAAGCTTGTTGCTGTTAGGCGTGGTTTGGAGATTCGCCAGCTTACAGTACTCAACGATTAGAGATTGACGAGTATCCAACCAGTGATCGATGACGTCACTTGAGCCACCCCATTGATCTTGCGTTTGTTTCAGTTTTCTCAACATACGTATTACCCTCTCGTTCGGCACACTAATGAGTGCCCGAATTTGTGTGCTTTGGTAGGCACCTTCTATAGGATTACCAATGCGTGGTCATTTAGGTTCATAACCTATCGATAAGACTGCATTTGTTTTAAAGTGGTATGATTTTAGATTGCCAGTAAAATGATGATTCTGCAAGCGACGAGAGGCAAGGATGTTAGAAAATTGTGATACAAATGAAACGAGTCCCATACTTTGGATCGTTGTAAAGGACAGCTCGGTTTGGCTTGTCGATAACAAGCTGCCTAGTGGGTCTGGGCAAGCTTTGGGGTTGCCGGTGGAAAAAGCTTGTGCCATTGGTGAGTACCAAGGGCAAACCTGTATGTGGCTTAATGAATCTGATGTTGAAATGCCGCTCGAGATGGTCTCGCTGCGCAGCTGTTTGGAGTTTCCTGAGCCACTGTTTCTGATGATCAGCCGTGCAATTCAGTACGGCCATATGACCCAAACCATGCGCTACTGCCCATTGTGTGGAGGACGTAATCACCTCAATCACAACCAACTAGCCATGCAGTGCGGCGATTGCCGCACCTTACACTACCCAAGAATTTTCCCCTGCATTATCGTCGCCGTACGCAAGGACGACAAACTACTCCTAGCCCAACACCCAAGACACCGCAACGGCATGTACACAGTGATCGCAGGCTTTCTAGAAGTAGGGGAGACCCTAGAACAGTGCGTCACACGCGAGGTGATGGAAGAGACCGGTATCCTAGTCAATAACATACGCTACTTCGGCAGCCAACCTTGGGCCTTCCCTTCAAGCATGATGATGGCGTTCCTAGCCGATTACGCAGATGGTGAAGTCAAACCCGACTATCGAGAAATAACCGATGCAGGATGGTTCCGTCCCGACGAGCTCCCCGAAGTCGCCCCAACCGGCACCATCGCCAGAGCCTTAATCGAACAAACCATCTCCGATATAAAAGCAGGTTCGAGGAGCGGGGACGGGCTTCGCCCTACGGGTAGCGAGTAGTTTGCAGCGTGCGATAAAGTACTCGCTCCTCGGAACTGTTTTTTTAGGTTCGAGGTTCGAGTACGGGCGTTGCCCTTCGAGGAGCGAGGAATTCAGAACGCGCGATAAAATCCTCGCACCTCGGAACTGTTTTCTAGGTTCGAGGTTCGAATACGGGCGTTGCCCTTCGGGGAGCGATGAGTCCAGAGCGCGCGATAAAATCCTCGCACCTCGGAACGAAGTGAAACCCGCACCTCGAAACTTCTTCTCAAGGAGGTTTTTTTGACAAAAAAAACCCTCCTTGAGAAGGAGGGGGTAAGTAAGATGTCGTTATGAGATACCGAGTTGTAATAACTCATTTATAGTAGTTTTCGCTAGCAACCAAATAGTAAACATTGTTTAGGGTTGGACGCAAATTAAGCATTGTTATTAAAGTAAATAACATGATCCAGGGCTCAAAGCGTTGGTCTTTTTACGCCCTAACAGTGTTAAGATAATCAGCGAGAAAATCAGTCTAGATTGGATGAAAAGAATGACAGAATTAAAAAATGATCGCTATCTGCGCGCTTTGCTCAAACAGCCAGTAGACTACACCCCAGTGTGGATGATGCGACAAGCCGGTCGTTATCTTCCAGAGTACAAGGCCACTCGAGCCCAGGCGGGTGACTTTATGTCATTATGCCGCAATGCTGAGTTGGCTTCAGAGGTGACACTTCAGCCACTACGTCGCTTCCCACTTGATGCTGCGATACTCTTCTCGGATATCCTGACCATCCCAGATGCGATGGGATTAGAGCTGCGCTTTGCTGCAGGTGAGGGGCCAGTGTTCGATAAGCCGATCACTTGTAAAGCGGATGTCGACAAAATTGGTCTGCCCGATCCCGAGGGTGAGCTGCAATATGTGATGAATGCGGTGCGTCAGATTCGTAAGGATCTCAATGGTGACGTACCACTGATTGGTTTTTCTGGTAGCCCATGGACGCTTGCGACTTACATGGTTGAAGGCAGTAGTTCAAAGGCGTTCACCAAGATCAAGAAGATGATGTACGCCGAGCCACAGACCCTGCATGCGCTGCTCGATAAGCTTGCTGACAGTGTGATTGAGTATCTGAATGCCCAAATTAAGGCGGGTGCTCAATCGGTAATGGTGTTTGACACCTGGGGTGGTGTACTAACACCACGCGATTACAATCTGTTCTCACTGCAATATATGCACAAAATTGTCGACGGCCTGATCCGAGAAAACCAGGGTCGCCGCGTGCCGGTCACCCTGTTTACCAAAAACGGTGGCATGTGGCTTGAGCAGATCGCGGCGACAGGCTGTGATGCTGTTGGTCTGGATTGGACGATCAATATCGATGATGCTAAGGCGCGTATTGGCGATAAGGTTGCACTGCAAGGCAACATGGACCCATCAATGCTCTATGCGCAGCCAGAGCGAATTCGTCAAGAAGTCGCGAGTATCCTGGAGGGCTTTGGTCATGATGGAACCGGGCATGTGTTTAACCTTGGCCACGGTATTCACCTTGATGTGCCACCAGAAAACGCTGGAGTATTTGTTGACGCTGTCCATCAGCTCTCTAAGCCTTATCACCAATAAGGAATGGGTCAATACCTCAATTGAGGCATAGTTTAATCAAGGTCAATTTATCGGCGCGCAGAGATCGCGCGCCTTTATCACAGTTAGGTATATACTCTAGAGACCCCTTCTAAGTACGAGAAAATAATAATGAAGACTCGGGACAAAATCGTCTCAGCAGCGTTAGAGCTGTTCAACGAGCATGGAGAGCGCTCGATCACCACCAACCATATTGCCGCACATATCGAAATCAGTCCGGGTAATCTCTATTACCACTTCCGCAACAAGCAGGAAATTGTGCGAGATATCTTTGTCCTCTATTCGCAGGAGCTGCTAAAGCGGTTTGAGCCGGTTCAAGGCCAAACGGAGAGCTTAGTGCTGCTCAAGCAGTATCTTGACTCAATCTTCACCTTGATGTGGAAGTATCGTTTCTTCTACGCCAACCTGCCGGACATTCTCCAGCGTGACCCGTCACTGCACCACGATTATATTGCCGTGCAAAAACAGCTGCAGGCCAATCTGAACGATATCATGCGTACCTTTGCCCAATTAGGGCTGCTGAAAATTGAAGAAAGTGAGATCCCGCAGCTGGTGGTGTCGCTACACCTGATTGCCAGTGGGTGGCTTGCTTATCGCTCGGCAATGAATGCCAGCGAGAGCGTCACCGAGCAAGTCGTCCATCAGGGTATGCTGCAGATGATCTTAGTGGTGAAACCGCTGGCCACACCTCTTGGGCGTGAGCAGCTCGAACTGCTTGAGGAGAGTATCCGCACCACATACCCACATGCCTAATGATTAACGTCGGTGCTAAGACAGACTGACTGGTAACAGCGGTTATTGTAGCCAGGAGGTTGGATTATAGGTCTTGCTGTTGCGGCGTAGCTCAAAATAGACCGAGGCTTGGCTTTGACCACCAGTGTTGCCAGCAAGGGCGATGGCTTCGCCTGCGGTCACCTTATCCCCTTCTTTTTTGAGTAGGGTTTGGTTAAAGCCGTAGAGCGTCATATCGCCCTTGCCGTGATCAAGGAGGATCACCAAACCATAGCCTCGTAAATAGTCGGCAAACACAATGGTGCCAGAGTATACCGCCGAGACTTCTTGCCCATAGCTGGCCTCAACCACCACCCCTTTCCAATCGATTTGACCAGCCTGTTTGCTCCCGTAGCGGTGCAGCACATTCCCTTTCACTGGCCAAGGCAGTTTGCCTTTTTGTTTTGCTAAGCCATCCATCGGCACGGCTGCTCGTTTAGCCGCTTTGGCTATCTCAGCTTGAAGGCGCGTTTCATTGCGTTGTAATTCTTCAAGGTAGACTTGATCGGAGGAGATGTTTGAGCGGATCTTACTGATAGTCGACTTACGCTCGGTCTGACTATTGCTTAGAGCTTGGCGCTGTTTTTTCTGCTCATTGAGTAGCGTTGTGATCTGCTGTTTCTCTACGCTGAGTTGTTGCTGTGTCCCCTCGAGCTGCTGCTGTGTGATTTCAAGTTCAGAAATAGCGGTGGCGCGTGCTTGAGCGATATGTTGAAAATACTGGCCGATGCGATCTTCTTCGGCGCTGGTGCCAAGTAAATTCTCTGGCATCTTGCCATTTTGCGTAATGTAGTAGAGGCGCAGCAACTCAGCAAGTTGATCGCTTTGGCTCGCACGGCGCTTATCCAGAGTTGCAGCGCGCTGGTTGAGTGACTCAATCTTATTGTTCGTGTCTCTGAGTGATTGCTCGGTGCGGCGGATCTTTTGCTCGCTATTGTTGATCGCCAGCTCTTGATCCTTGAGTGAACGCTGAAGCTTATCGAGCTCTTTCTTTTGTGAACTGAGTGACTGCTGCTGACGACTGATCTCCCCCTTTACGCCCTTTAGCGCCTCTTGTGAATTGGCCATCGCACCGGCGGGACCATACAGGCAAGCCACAGCCAGTCCTAAACCAACACAGCGAGAAAGCCGTTTGAGACAAATACAAGGGATCATTTGGGTCCGTCCGAAGTCGATTGGAAAGAATCAGTATAACTAAACTTGACGGAGAGTCGAGAATCGAGAAGCGAGAGTCGAGGGGATTCAGATTCGAGAGTCGAGAAACGAGAGTCGAGAGGGCATGCGCTTTCACTTTAGCGATTCTTCTAACTATCATGTTAGTGATAAGCATGAAGCGCGTATTGTTTTGTCTCGCTTCTCGCAGGACAACGTCCGATCTCGCCTCTCGCCTCTTTTCCCGAGATACAAAAAAACCCTAGCTAAAAAGCTAGGGTCTAAATCTCGGGAAAACCTTATTTAACCAAGACTTCGCCAGTCATTTCTGCTGGGATTTCTAGGCCAGTCAGAGACAGCATAGTTGGTGCTAGGTCAGACAGTTTACCGCCTTCTTTGAACTCAACTTCTTTGTCGCCGATGTACACTAGAGGTACTGGTAGGTTGGTGTGCGCAGTGTGAGTGCCGCCAGTAGTTGGGTCAACCATCATTTCTGCGTTGCCGTGGTCAGCTGTGATCAGCATTTGACCGCCTACTTCTTTGATTGCTTCAACGATTTGACCAACGCTTGCGTCTAGTGCTTCGATCGCTTGCTCAGCCGCTTCGTATACGCCAGTGTGACCAACCATGTCTGCGTTCGGGTAGTTACAGATGATGGTGTCGTACTTGCCAGACTTGATGGCAGCAAGCATTTTTTCAGTCAGCTCAGCAGAGCTCATTTCTGGTTGTAGGTCGTAAGTCGCTACTTTTGGAGAAGCAACTAGCTGACGCTCTTCACCATCAAACTCGCTCTCAACGCCGCCGTTGAAGAAGAAAGTTACGTGCGCGTATTTCTCTGTTTCAGAGATACGTAGCTGAGTTTGACCCTGCTTAGATAGCCACTCACCGTAAGTGTTCTCAAGAGACGCTGGTGGGAAGGCAATTGCTAGCGGGATGTCTGCTGCATATTGAGTCAGCATCACGAAGTTGATTGCAGGGAAGACTGCACGCTCAAAGCCATCAAATGCTGGTACGAAAGTACGAGTGATTTGACGTGCACGGTCAGCACGGTAGTTCATGAAGATAACCGCATCGCCGTCAGCGATGATCGCGTCTTCTTGACCTTCAGTTTTGATCGCGGTTGCTTTAACGAACTCATCGTTCTCGTCACGCGCGTAAGCTGCTTCTAGACCTGCAACGGCTGAGTCAAAAGTGAACTCTGCTTTAGCTTGAGTCAGAAGATCGTAAGCTACTTGAACGCGATCCCAGTTGTTGTCACGGTCCATTGCGTAGTAACGACCTACTAGAGAGGCAACGCGGCCTTTACCTAGCTTGGCAAATAGCTCGTCAAAGCGCTTAAGTGAGTTTTCAGCGCTGCGTGGTGGCGTGTCACGGCCGTCTAGGAAGCAGTGTAGGTAGATCTTCTCAGCGCCACGAGCTGCCGCCATTTCTACTGCTGCGTAGATGTGGTCTTCGTGAGAGTGAACGCCACCTGGAGACATCAGACCCATGATGTGAACTGCTTTCTCAGCTTTTACCGCGGTATCGATAGCTTCTACTAGAGCCGGTGTCTGTACGAAGTCACCGTCTGCGATAGATTTAGTGATGCGAGTTAGGTCTTGGTAAACAACGCGACCCGCGCCGATGTTAGTGTGACCTACCTCAGAGTTACCCATTTGACCGTCAGGCAGACCTACGTCCATACCAGAAGCAGAAATTAGAGTATTTGGGTTGTTTGCTAGTAGCGCGTCCATTACAGGTGTTTTCGCGTTAGCAATCGCATTGCTTGCGGTATCTTCACGGTGACCGTAACCGTCAAGAATAACTAGAGCCATAGGCTTCTTAGCAGACATAGTATTGACCTCGTCAAATCGTTGGTAATTTTTTGGTCGGATGACCTTGAAATAAATTAGCGTAATTTTACTACACTTTTTAGTCAAAACTGTAGGTTAAGATCAAAATTCGCCCCCAAGGCGGCAAGAAATTTATCTAGATTACAACATAATCCATGAGTCAATCCGAATAGACCTAGTGATCTTTAATGATAATCAGCTCGATATAAAGCTTATTGTAGCTATCGATGTGATAGCCCGCAGCAATAGATCTCGAATTAATAGACTAGTAATGCCGTGCCACTGACAGCAAACAGGGCACCAAGCCAAGCGTAGCGATTGGGCCGCTGTTTGGTGTAAAACCAAATCAGGGGCAGCAGCATCACCGGCGTAGTGGAAGAGAGCAGGGCAACCATACCGACATGGCCATCCCGCAGTGCATACAGGATCAAGGTCATGCCGACGGCCATGGCAATAAAACCGTTCAGGGCTGTGATCATAAAGATACGCGGATTGATCAGTTGTGACGGTTTGGCAAGGCGTGCACCAGTAAGCCTAAACAGGCAATGTGCAACGAAAGCTGAGATCATACGGATCGCCGATGCGGCGACAGGGTCGATATCCGTCATCATGACGGGCTTGGCAATAATGCCTCCCAATGCCTGACAGAGCGCAGCGACCAGGCCTAAAGCAATTCCGATACTGAGGGAGCCGGAGACCTGCTCCAATTTTGAGTTAGAGGGCTTTTTGCGACCGAAGAAGATGGCACCCGCCACGCCGAGAAAGACCAGTAGTGAGCCCAAAAGCTCCAGGTGAGTCATGGTTTCGCTGAAGATAAAGAAGCCGAGGATCACGGAGAAGACCGCATGGCAAGAGAACAGCAGCCCGGCTTGACGTGGCCCCATCCGGTTAAGGCAGGCAAACAGCGCGGTATCACCAATAAAAATACCGATCAAACCGGATAGGACCATTGGTGAGATTAATTCGATTGAGACACTGGCCCAGCCACCGGTCATCAGTGCCATTGTCGTGAGGATAAGTGACGTGCAACCCATACGCCAGCGACTATAGGCAAAGGTGCCCAGGTGTGCTGCAGGCGTGACCGACATTAAGCTTGCCACTGCCCAAAGAAATGCTGCTGCCAGCGCCAACCATTCGTATCCCATCTTATCCTCGAGCCCTAGTGTCTAAGACGGGATACTATGCCTGAAGTTGCTGGCTGGATAAATAGTTAGGTCAGGATCAACACCGCCACGTAGACGATCGCCAAGCCAATAAGCCCCATAATCAGACCGGTTTTCGCCATGTCCTTGCTTTCAATCAGTCCGGTAGAGTAGGCAAGCGAGTTTGGTGGGGTCGAGACTGGCAGGATCATACCGAGCGAAGCAGAGAAGGCGACGACCACGAGAAGGCCCTGAATCCCACCAACGGACGCTAGGCTTTCCATTGAGACCCCAATTGCCGCAGCAATCGGCATCAACAAGTTGGCAGTTGCCGTGTTCGACATAAAGTTCGCCATTAACCAACAGATCAGCGAAAGCGAGATCAGTACGGCAACGGGGGATAGGGTGTCATAAGGAATGGCGTGGGCCAGTGATTTAGCCAGACCGGTTTTGTCCAGTCCCATCCCGATGGCGATACCACCGGCAACTAGCCAGAGTACATCCCAGTTAATTTGCTTAAGCTCAGGTTTGCCCATGACACCGGTTAGGGTGAAGACTGCGAGAGGAATGACCGATACCACGTAGGTGTTCATGCCATGCAGTTGGGTCGTCATCCACATCAAGATGGTGACAGCGAACGTGGCATAAACCACCCAGGCACGCCAACTCTTCTCAAACTTGCCGCTCAGATTTAGAACCAGCTTATCCTCGCTGCTCGGAAACAGCTTTTGCAGTAAGAACCAAGCAATGGTCAATTGCACGATAACAAAGGGTAGACCCATCATCATCCAAGATAGGAAGTCGATGGCGTTCTCTCCAGTCAGATACTGCAGTGCGATCGCATTGGGCGGGGTGCCGATAGGCGTTGCAATACCGCCGGTGTTGGCTGCAATCGGAATACACAGCACCAGTGCTTTGATCCCTAGATCGCCTTTTGGCGCAGCCGCGACAATTGGCCCAAGCAGTGCGAGCATCATAACTGTGGTTGCCGTGTTAGACATAAACATCGAGAACACCGCAGTGATCAGCATCAGCCCAAGCATAATGAAGGCCGGTTTAGTGCCAAAGGGTTTGAGAAGTACGCGCGCAAGGTTGTTGTCGAGGTTGTATTTGGACGCAGCAATAGCGAGTGAGAATCCCCCCATAAACAGGATGATAATCGGTGATGAGAAGGCGCTGAAGATGTCGGTATAGGACATCAACTCACCAAGCTCGGTTTGGCTGTTATCCACCCGAAAGGCGTGCAAACCTTTATCGGAGATCATGATCAACTGCAGCGCGATGATCAATATCGAGGTCGCAAATACGGGCACAGGCTCGAATACCCAAAGCAGCGCCGCCAGCAAGAAGATCGCCAGCAGTCGATGCTGAATCACAGTTAGCTCAGCGATCGGTATCGACTCTGTGGGAAGTAAGAGAATAAACAGCGGAATAAGGATACAAATGGCCAGCTTAACCAAGGAAGCCGATAAACGAATGGGCATGTCACCTACCTAATCAAATCAGAATCTTTGATTACAATACAGTAACTTATCAACCAACTCTTAGACCCGGATTGGAGTTTTATTGACCAACTTGAGCAATTGAACATTAGTTTGTCTCAAGTCAAAAATTCTCTTGAGAAGAAGCGAGAGGCGAGAGGCGGGATCGGGCTTTGCCCTGCGAGGTTCGGGGACGGGCGCTGCCCTACGAGGAGCGAGGAGTTCACAGCGTGTTGTGAAGCCTCAGACTACAGGAAACAAGGATAATGGGAACAGGGATAGTAGTAAGTATAGGGAGCGAGAAACCCATAGCGCACTATGAACTCCTCGCTACTCGGAACGAAGTGTAACCCGTGCCTCGCCCCTTTTTCTTTGGAACGAAGTGTACCCCGCACCTCGCCCCTTTTTTTAAAGCGCGTGCGCGTATGCTGTGCCCATGACCGTCGGGACTGTGTTTTGCATGCTGTCGTCGAAGCGGATGGCGTCTTTGGCGAATAGGTTGATCACGGTTGAGCCAAGCTTGAAGCGGCCCATTTCGTCGCCTTTTTTGAAGGTTATTGCTTTATCGCCTTCGCTTGGGTAGTCCCAGCGGTAGACGGTATTGCCACGTGGTGGAGTGACGGTGCCTGCCCACGTCAGTTCGATACTGCCCACAATGGTTGCGCCGACGAGCACTTGCGCCATTGGACCAAATTCGGTATCGAAGATACATACCACGCGCTCATTGCGCGCAAACAGGTTTGGCACGTTTTCAGCGGTCAGTGGGTTGACGGAGAAGAGATCGCCAGGAACATAGATCATCTGACGCAGGGTTGCATCACATGGCATGTGAACGCGGTGGTAATCTCGCGGAGAAAGGTACAAGGTAGCGAAGCTGCCCTCGGCAAATTCTTCGGCCAGCGCTTCATCCCCACCCAAAAGCTCTTGTGCTGAGTAGTTGTGATTCTTAGCTTGGATTAGCTGACCATTCTCAATGGGACCAAATTGGCTTACGCAAGCATCGGCAGGGTGGGTGATCACTGCTTGATCTTCAACAATCGGACGCATACCCGGTTTCAGCTCGCGAACAAAGAACTCGTTAAACGTTTTAAAGTGCTTTGGATCCGAGTGAAGCGCTTCATCCATATTGACTTTGTATTGCTTGATGAAACCGTTGATGATGGCAGTGGTTAGGCTTCCTGCTTTAGCTGAAGCAAGTTTACCGACTAGACGCGTCAATGCGTGCTGTGGTAGCCAGTATTGCAAACCAACTTTAAGTTTATCCATGATGGTAATCCAATCTCATTAATATACGTGGTATTTTGGGCGCGAGATGGTACTGAATCGCAGCCCAAAAGTCAGCCACAAAAGCGTAAATTTTGTGGTTGGTCTAAATTACAGGTCAGCCTTCTTATTTCGCGAATACTGACGGTTGGCACGCCCTTCAACCATGCTCTCGAGAATGCGGTGATAATTGTCAAAGCGAATCTGATTGATTTCACCGTTATCGACCGCCTGTTTCAATAGACAGCCGGGATCGTCCTGATGTTTACAGTCACGGAATTTACATCCGCCAAGGAAAGGGCGAAACTCTACGAACGCCTTGGTGACCTCTTCAGCTTCCAGGTGCCATAAACCGAACTCGCGCACTCCTGGAGAGTCAATCAGGTCACCGCCACTTGGGATATGGTAAAGACGAGCTGCCGTTGTCGTATGTTGGCCAAGTCCTGAGTTTTCAGACACCGCACCCTCCTCAACATCGAGTCCTGGCATCAGTGCATTCACGAGGCTCGACTTACCTACACCTGATTGGCCAACAAAGATGTTGATACGTCCGGTGAGCTCGGCTTCAAGTTCATTGATCCCAAGATCAGCTTCTTTACTGACATACATCACTTTGTAGCCAATACGCTCGTACTCTTTCAGTGATTGCTTGTACGTCTCGAGTTCATCTGCTTCAAGTAGGTCGATCTTGTTAAGGACGATCAGTGGAGCGATGTTGAGTGTTTCAGCAGCCACGAGGTAACGATCAATAATGTTGAGTGAAAGCTCGGGCAGCACCGATGAGACGATGATCATCTGATTAACGTTGGCAGCAACGGGCTTTAAGCCGTCGTAATAGTCTGGTCTAGTCAATACCGAGGTTCTTGGCTCAACGGCCTCAACCACGCCGGAGATACCGTCCATAGACTCGAGCCCAGCACGCCACAAGACCTGATCGCCCGAGACTAGGCTTTCGATGCCGCGTCTTAGATTACAGCGATGAACTTGCTTGGTCTCTGGATCTTCGATATCCGCATGCTGACCAAAACGAGTGATCACGAGTCCAGTCTTAATCCCACCCAGCATGCTCTCATCCCATTGCACGGTATCTGGCTGTTTAAGTTTTTTCTTCTGGTTGCTTCTGACTCGTCTTACTTGACCTTTGGTCAGCTTTTTCTTTTTCGCCACGTTAACTCTCAAATCTAGTGTGACCAAGATAGGTGCGATGGCACCAAGCTATCTTGAGGATCTTAATTTGGGTATAGTACCTTTTTTACGTGCAAACAAATAGGTGATAAAACTATGTCGTTCAACGAT
Organism: Vibrio glycogenivorans; assembly: GCF_051660965.1. Taxonomy (NCBI): domain Bacteria; kingdom Pseudomonadati; phylum Pseudomonadota; class Gammaproteobacteria; order Vibrionales; family Vibrionaceae; genus Vibrio; species Vibrio glycogenivorans. Next base: position 24,982 of record NZ_JBPVIS010000022.1, read on the forward strand.
CAGAACTTAATCTGGGTTGATCTGGAGATGACCGGGCTCGATCCTGAAACCCACAAAATCATCGAAATCGCCACCATAGTCACTGACAGCCAACTCAACATTCTAGCCGAAGGGCCTGTTTTAGCAGTAAAACAGCCGGAGTCTGAGTTGGCCAAGATGGATGACTGGTGTACCAACACCCATACCGCGAGTGGGCTGGTGGAGCGTGTACGCAGCAGTAATATTGATGAGCAAGAAGCGGTTCGTCAGACGATTGAGTTTTTAGAGCAGTGGGTGCCAAAGGGGAAATCACCTATCTGTGGCAACAGTATTGGTCAGGATCGCCGTTTCCTATACAAGCATATGCCAGAGCTTGAGCAGTACTTCCACTACCGTTACCTCGATGTGAGTACACTGAAAGAGTTAACCCGCCGCTGGAAGCCCGAGGTGTTGGATGGCTTTTCTAAACAAGGTACTCACCTTGCGTTGGACGATATTCGTGAATCCATTGCTGAATTGAAGTATTATCGTGAAACGATCTTTACGATCTGATCATCTTTAACTGATAGAAATCACTAGTTTAGGGTATGCATGGTGGGTGTTTTTTCATCACTCTGATCAAAAATGAATTTTTTTTTGAAAAAGAACTTGCATCACAAAAAAATGCTCTTATAATTCGCAGCCCTAAACGACGGAAACGTTGTGAAAAGCGACACTAGCTCAGTTGGTAGAGCGCAACCTTGCCAAGGTTGAGGTCACGAGTTCGAACCTCGTGTGTCGCTCCAGTTTGATGGCTCTCATTGTGCCTAACAATGAATATCGGACGCGGGGTGGAGCAGCTTGGTAGCTCGTCGGGCTCATAACCCGAAGGTCGTCGGTTCAAATCCGGCCCCCGCAACCAAACACAAACGATAGTTTGGGTGGTTACAATATCATAACCCTCAGGCCGTCGACGGATGCGCCGCCCGGATCAAACCCGGCCCCCGCAACCAAATTTAATCAATAGCACTTGCTGTTGATATGCGACACTAGCTCAGTTGGTAGAGCGCAACCTTGCCAAGGTTGAGGTCACGAGTTCGAACCTCGTGTGTCGCTCCACTTTCTCTTTAAGTAGAGAGGGAAAGCTATCATCATGCTTTAAATGGTGAATATCGGACGCGGGGTGGAGCAGCTTGGTAGCTCGTCGGGCTCATAACCCGAAGGTCGTCGGTTCAAATCCGGCCCCCGCAACCAAACACAAACGATAGTTTGGGTGGTTACAATATCATAACCCTCAGGCCGTCGACGGATGCGCCGCCCGGATCAAACCCGGCCCCCGCAACCAAATTTATAGTCTTCATTGTACTTAACAGTGACATTGCGACACTAGCTCAGTTGGTAGAGCGCAACCTTGCCAAGGTTGAGGTCACGAGTTCGAACCTCGTGTGTCGCTCCAGTTTGAAAGCCCTCATTGTGCATAACAGTGACATTGCGACACTAGCTCAGTTGGTAGAGCGCAACCTTGCCAAGGTTGAGGTCACGAGTTCGAACCTCGTGTGTCGCTCCAGATTGAAGTTCTCATTGTACTTAACAATGACATTGCGACACTAGCTCAGTTGGTAGAGCGCAACCTTGCCAAGGTTGAGGTCACGAGTTCGAACCTCGTGTGTCGCTCCAGTTTACAGTTTTCATTGTACTTAACAGTGACATTGCGACACTAGCTCAGTTGGTAGAGCGCAACCTTGCCAAGGTTGAGGTCACGAGTTCGAACCTCGTGTGTCGCTCCAGTTTGATGGCTCTCATTGTGCCCAACAATGAATATCGGACGCGGGGTGGAGCAGCTTGGTAGCTCGTCGGGCTCATAACCCGAAGGTCGTCGGTTCAAATCCGGCCCCCGCAACCAGATTAATAGTCCTCATTGTACTTAACAGTGACATTGCGACACTAGCTCAGTTGGTAGAGCGCAACCTTGCCAAGGTTGAGGTCACGAGTTCGAACCTCGTGTGTCGCTCCAGCTTAAAAAGTCTTCATTGTACTTAACAATGACATTGCGACACTAGCTCAGTTGGTAGAGCGCAACCTTGCCAAGGTTGAGGTCACGAGTTCGAACCTCGTGTGTCGCTCCAGTTTATAAAGCTATCATCATGCTTTAAATGGTGAATATCGGACGCGGGGTGGAGCAGCTTGGTAGCTCGTCGGGCTCATAACCCGAAGGTCGTCGGTTCAAATCCGGCCCCCGCAACCACTTTCTCCGATATCGTTCTTTCCTCATGCTGTGAAGCATAACCCCCCAAATACTGACCTGAAACTTAATTCCACTGTGGATTAAGGGATGCGCTGCGTTGTCGTCAGCGCTTTAGTGCCCTTAATTACTAGCCCTGTGGAACGTTTTTCTATTGTTGATTCACAGAGTTATCCACAATATATGACTTGTGGATAAGTTGGTGGGTAAGTAAGATCAAACTTGTCGGTAAGTGCCCTTACACAAGATCATTTGATTTTCAAATCAAGATGGCCAATTTTCGTCTTTGTATAAGCTATTGTTTTGTATGGATAAAAATCAAATTTAGAAAAGTGTGATTGTATTTTGTTGACAATGCATCATCTAGTTTTTTGATCTTTGTCATTTTTTTATAATGTGGCTAACTTTCATTTCCGGTGAAAAAACCAAGAAACAAAAAACATTTTCCACATTAATCAAACTTAGACATAGGTCATATTCTGTAGAGACTTATTTCATACGTTAAGCATCGCGTGGAAGGCCTTTCTCAACCACTCTGATCAGCCGTTGTTGTTTGCGGCTCAACTCTGATTGCTGTAATTGCTGCTGTTTTTGTCGCTGAATTGCCCAATGAATATGCTCATCCAGCATATCGCTTATACCTAGTTTATCTTGTAAGACAGTGAGGTATTGAGGTTGATATGGCGCATTGCCCATGGCGATAGCGATATTGCGTAACCACTGAGTATAGCCAATTCGACGAATTGCGCTGCCCTGCATTCGTTGCAGAAATTCACTTTCAGACCAACTGAACAAACTCAGCAAGCTGGCATCATTAAAATCTTCGCGACGATGGAAGTCGTCATGGGTTGTGATTGGAGCCTCGCGATTCCACGGGCAAATCAACTGACAGTCATCACAGCCATAGATACGGTTGCCGATAGCTTCACGTAGCGCTTCATCGATGACGCCGTCATACTCAATCGTGAGATAGGAGATGCAGCGCCTTGAGTCTACAACCTTGTCGTCGACAATCGCCTGAGTAGGGCAGGCTGTCTTACAGGCTACACAACTACCACAATCGCCTTGAATTGGCGAATCAATAGGCAGGGGAAGGTCGATGAGTAGCTCTCCGAGAAAGAACCAAGAGCCCGCTTGTTGATTCAGTAGCAACGAATGCTTACCAACCCAGCCTAATCCTGCTTTTTCTGCGAGTGGGCGTTCGAGAATCGGGGCGGAATCGACAAAGGGGCGGTAGCCCAGTTGCTCGACTTCTTGCTCGATCTTCTGCGCCAGCTTTTTAAGCTGATTACGCACGAGTTTGTGATAGTCGCGACCAAGGGCGTAGCGGCTGATATAACCCGCATGACGGTCTTTAAGATCGGCAGCAAACTTGGCTTGTGGAGGAAGATAGTTCATGCGAGCACTGATGACTCTAACTGTGCCCGGAAGCAGCTCATCAGGGCGAGCGCGCATCATACCGTGGCGTGCCATCCAGTCCATATCACCGTGATAGCCTTTATCTAGCCAATTTTGCAGGTAGGCTTCATGGTCTTTGAGATCCACATCAGTGATACCGATTTGATCAAAGCCGAGCTCGATACCCCAAGTTTTGATCTGGTTGGCTAGGTCAGTAAGGTTCATCAAACTCGCTCCTTTTTCGCGGGGCGCTGATCCTAGCGGATCTGCTTGCGAAAGGACACAAAAAATTGTCACAGGGCTGACTTGAGGATCAATTTATCAGCGTATGACTATTTCCTATTCACTGAATTATATATACTTGAATATTAGCTGGCTTTTTACATTGCTAGAGGCAAAGACCCACTATAGTGAGGGTATAATTGCCAGAGATGATCAAACACTTATTGCCTATATCAAATGACATCAAAAACATTTTTACTTAAAGACGAGCAAGATACCATCAAGCTTGGGGATCATCTTGCACAGTGCTGTACGCAGCAGACAACCATTTATTTGCACGGTGATCTTGGCGCCGGGAAAACCACATTTAGCCGTGGTTTTGTCCGCTCTCTTGGTCATCAGGGCAACGTCAAGAGCCCGACGTACACACTAGTTGAGCCATACCAATTGGCCGACTGGATGGTTTATCACTTTGATCTTTATCGTCTAGCCGATCCAGAAGAGCTCGAGTTTATGGGGATTCGAGACTATTTTACTCATGATGCGATCTGCTTAGTAGAGTGGCCCGAGAAGGGGCAAGGAATGCTTCCCGAGCCAGATCTACATATTGATATACGTTATGAAGGCACTCAGCGAAAAGCCACTTTGCGCAGTGTGTCGGAATATGGAATTAAACTCGTTGAACAGATGGAGCTGGCATAACTCGTTATGTGGAGTCGTGGTTTTTCTTTTCTTGTGTTGATGGCATTGGCGTCATCAACCGCTTGGGCTAATGTGCTGGAGAGCATTCGTGTATGGCCATCGCCAGATGAGACGCGAGTCGTCATCGATCTCAAGACTGAGGCGAAACACAGTTTTTTCACGCTTAGCAGCCCCGATCGTATTGTTGTCGATCTGCAAAATACGCAACTGGCAGCAACACTACCGGTAGATATCACTGACAGCCCTGTGCTTAAACGCATTCGCAAAAGCTCCCCACCTTCAGCGGGGACTTTCCGCTTGGTCTTTGAGCTGAAAGGCAAAACCTCACCTAACCTGTTTAAGCTGGCCCCGACGCCCGGTGGGCAATATGGACACCGATTGGTGATCGATATGCCACACTCAGAAAAGAAGGTGGCCCCGACGCCTTCTCCAAGCCAGGCCAGCAGAGACGCCTCACAGCTGGTGGGCAATGCCGATATCGTGGTGGCAATCGACCCAGGGCATGGCGGGGAAGACCCGGGCTCTATTGGTCCTACTCGAAAATACGAAAAACACGTGACGCTTGCGGTATCTAAAAAGCTTGCCGCTAATATTAACGCTATCCCAGGTATGAGGGCAGTTTTGACGCGTCAGGGGGATTATTTCGTCAACCTGAACCGACGCTCCGAGTTGGCTAGGGAGAATGGTGCTCACCTGCTGGTATCGATCCACGCAGATGCTTTTCACTCACCTCAACCACGCGGTGCATCGGTGTTTGTACTTAATACCAAGCGTGCTAATTCCGAACTGGCCAAGTGGGTGCAAAATCACGAAGAGCAATCTCAACTTTTAGGCGGTGCAGGGGAAGTTTTGGCCAAAAACAGTGCCGACCGAAATGTAAGCCAGACCTTGATCGATATGCAGTTCCAGTTTTCTCAGCGGGAGGGGCACAAGGTTGCAACAAAAATCCTGCGAGAAATGGGTAAGGTGGCACACCTGCACCAAAAAGAACCAATAAACGCGAGTCTGGCAGTTCTGAAATCTCCAGATATCCCTTCGGTGCTGGTGGAAACAGGCTTTATCTCAAACCCAACCGAGGAAAGGCTGTTGTTTCAGCGCGAGCACCGAAATAAGTTAGCTCGAGCACTCACGACGGCGATAGTGCAGTACTTCGAGGGGACGCCTCCTCCGGGCACCTTATTTGCCAATCGTGGCAACACGGTCCAACATAAAGTGCAGCGCGGTGAGAGCTTATCGGTTATTGCCAATCGCTATGGCACGTCCGTATCGGCGATTCGCACCGCTAACAATCTAACCAGCAGCAGCTTGGCGATTGGTCAGGTGTTAGAAATTCCTGCGGCGGGTAGAGCTGCATCGAGTGGTAATGTCCCTGCACTGCAGGCTAAGACAGTCACGCATACCGTACAGCGTGGTGATTATCTGGGTAAATTGGCGCAAGATTATAAGGTGTCAGTGGCCGCGATAAAACGTGAAAACAACCTCAAGTCAGATACGCTGCGCCTAGGCCAAAAGATTAAGATCACCGTCAGTGTAAAAGATGTTCCACCCAAGCAGCACAAGGTTAAGCGGGGAGAATTCCTAGGTAAGATTGCTGGTCAATATGGTGTTTCTGTAGCGAGCATTCGCACGGCCAATAATCTGCGCTCCGACCAGCTTGCAGTTGGGCAGGTGTTAATCATTCCAAACAAGTAGTACGAGTATGACGATCAAAATCTTACCAGCTCGTCTGGCTAACCAAATAGCAGCGGGTGAGGTGGTTGAGCGCCCCGCTTCCGTTGTCAAAGAGCTGGTAGAAAACAGCTTGGATTCTGGTGCAACCCGCATCGATATCGATATCGAAAAGGGAGGCGCTAAGCTCATCCGTGTGCGTGATAATGGTAAGGGGATCGTCAAAGATGAGTTGGGGTTGGCGCTCAGCCGTCATGCCACCTCAAAAATTCACTCACTGGACGATCTTGAGGCGATCGTTAGCCTTGGCTTTCGTGGTGAGGCACTGGCCAGTATCAGCTCGGTAGCACGCTTAACTCTAACCTCGCGACCAGCAACTCAAGAAGAGGCATGGTCGTGTTATACCGAGGGGCGTGATATGGAGGTCAAGCTGCAACCCGCCGCGCACCCAGTTGGTACCTCGGTTGAGGTGTTGGATCTGTTTTTTAACACGCCAGCGCGGCGTAAATTCCTCAAAACAGAGAAGACCGAGTTCACCCATATCGATGAACTGCTTAAACGCATTGCATTAAGTCGCTTTGATGTGACGATTAATCTGCGCCACAACGGTAAGATGATCCGTCAATATCGCGCGGCGAAAACTGAAGCTCAGGCGACCAAGCGTATCGGTGCGGTGTGTGGCAGCGCCTTTGTGCGCTCGATGCTCAAGGTTGAGCTTGAGCACAATGATCTAAAACTGCATGGTTGGATCACCACGCCAGAGGGGGCAAGGCAGCAAGCGGATCTCCAGTACTGCTATGTCAATGGGCGTATGATGCGCGATAAGTTGATCAATCACGCGATCCGACAAAGCTATGAAAGCACGCTGCGACCGGAGCAGTACGCTACCTACATCCTGTTTATCGAGATTGACCCACATCAGGTTGATGTGAATGTCCATCCGGCTAAACACGAGGTGCGCTTTCATCAAGCACGCCTAGTGCACGATTTTATTTATCAAGCCCTTGCGGGCGCCTTAGCGCAAAGCTTGAGTATCGAGGCGCCCAAACAAACCGAGTCAGCTTTCCATCATGCTCAGTCTGAGCCGGCGGTATCAACAAGTGATGCCAATATCGAGCAGCGGTTGTCGCAGGCGGTAGAGCGAACTCCGGCCTACCCGAACAAGGCATCGATCGCTTCTGACCCCGCAGAGTCCAGATCGGCACCTGCAGGATCAAGAGTGGCTGAGTACAAAGTCGAGGAGGGCGAGGCGCGCCATCATTGGCAAGCAAATCGCTCAAGCTCGCCTGCCAGAAGAGAAACAGGCTCAGGATCGTCTGCGCTACAAAAAAACGCGCCTTCCGCCAATGAGGTTGCGGCCTATCAACAGCTGATGCAGACCTCTCAGCCTGCTCCACAGGCTGGGGGCAATCCATCAGCGCAGACCCATGACGTATCCAAGCGTGAGGTGTCCAAGGCGAAAGGAATAAAGGTTTCAGCGGAACGTTTTGGCAAGGCAGTGTGTGTGATTGAGCACAAGCATCTGTTGATCCACCTTGATGATCAGTGTTCAATGTTGTCGATCCCTCGTGCGCAGTGGTGGCGCTTACTCGGTCAATTGAGCCCAAGACAAGGCCCTTTAACCATGCAACCTCTGCTGATCCCTCTAGCGCTCAAGGTCGATCCAGCGCAGTATCATGCACAAGAGGCACTGCAGTCTGTGTTGCAGGAGCTGGGGATCAAACTGGTCGCAAGGGATAAGTCGACCTTGATGGTGATTGCCGTACCGCAACCGATTCGTCAACAAAACCTTCAACAACTGATTCCAGATCTGTTATCGTACGCGGCTCAAAATTGCTCGGAGCAAGAGCCTCAAACCGTCAAACAGTTAACGAAATGGCTGGTGGATCAGATCATTATTGAGAAACCTAGCTACACTTTATCCGAGGCGGTTCAAATAATTGGGGAACTGGAGCAGCTCTGGCATGGTCAACTACCTGTAGACGATCCAAAATTAATCATTGGCATCGACTTCACCGATACGATATCTGCTTTTACACTATGAACGAAAAATTACCACTTGCACTGTTTTTGATGGGGCCAACCGCCTCAGGCAAGACAGATTTGGCCATTCGCCTTAGACAGCGCTACCCCGTTGAGATTATCTCCGTGGATTCGGCCTTGATCTACCGCGGTATGGATATCGGCACAGCAAAGCCAGATGCAGACGAGCTCGCCCAAGCGCCTCATCGCTTGATTGATATCTTAGACCCAAGTGAGGCCTACTCAGCAGCGGACTTTCGTCGTGATGCATTAAAAGAGATGGCCGACATCGTTGCTAAGGGTAAAATCCCTTTGTTGGTGGGTGGCACTATGTTGTATTACAAAGCCTTGCTTGAGGGGCTATCGCCGCTACCAGCAGCAAATCCTGAAATCAGGCAGCAGATTGAAAAAGAGAGTCAGGAACTGGGTTGGCAGGCACTACACGACCAACTTCGAGAGATTGATCCCGTATCAGCACAAAGAATTCACCCGAATGATCCACAAAGATTGTCTCGGGCATTGGAAGTTTATAGGATTTCAGGTAAAACTCTAACTGAGTTGACACAAACCAAAGGCGAATCACTGCCTTACCGTGTCAAACAGTTTGCAATCGCTCCCAAGGATAGGGCAGAGCTGCATCGTCGGATTGAACTTAGATTCGACAAAATGGTGGAAGCCGGGTTTGAGCAGGAGATGCAAGCGCTCTATCAGCGCGAGGATCTTCACCCAGATCTTCCTTCTATCCGTTGCGTCGGATACCGACAGATGTGGGACTACTTGGACGGGAACGCCACACTTGAGGACGCAATATTCCGCGGTGTGTGTGCCACTCGTCAATTAGCCAAGAGGCAAATCACCTGGTTGCGCAGCTGGGATGATCTCACTTGGTTGGATAGTGAAAATATTGATCACGCTTTAGAAACTCTGTCACAGGCAATCGCCACCGATTGAGAATACTGTGTATAATATTTTTGCTTTTGCGCAGAAGATCATTCTTACTTAAGGTGATCACTTGATTACTGTTTAGCTCAGATGCAAAGGCAGAGCAATTTTATTGCAAAGCACCACTAGCTAAATAACAACAACATAATTCAAATAAGGAAAATAAAATGGCTAAGGGGCAATCTTTACAAGACCCATTCCTAAATGCATTACGCCGCGAGCGTATCCCTGTATCAATTTATCTGGTAAACGGCATCAAGCTACAAGGTCAAATCGAGTCTTTTGACCAGTTCGTGATCTTGTTGAAGAACACGGTAAACCAAATGGTGTATAAGCACGCAATCTCTACGGTTGTGCCGGCTCGTCCTGTTAGCCATCACAGCGGTGACCGCCCTCAAGGCGATCGTCCTCAAGAAAAATCGGAAGATTAATCTCTGATCTACAATAAAATAATAAGGAGTTGAACGCTTGTTTGACCGTTATGAAGCCGGTGAGCGAGCCGTACTTGTTCATATCAACTTCACGCAAGAGGGTGAGTGGGAAGACCTAGTAGAGTTTGAAATGCTGGCTTCTTCTTCGGGTGTCGACACGCTGCAGGTGATCACCGGTAGCCGTCAGTCACCCCACCCTAAATATTATGTCGGAGAGGGTAAGGCTCAGGAAATTGCTGAGGCAGTTCAGCGAGTAGAAGCCGATATCGTGATTTTCAATCACGCCCTCTCCCCAGCCCAAGAACGAAACCTCGAAGCGCTGTGTCGCTGTCGTGTGCTGGATCGAACTGGCTTGATCCTTGATATTTTTGCTCAGCGAGCGAGAACACATGAAGGTAAGTTGCAAGTCGAGCTTGCACAGCTGAGACACATTTCGACTCGATTGATTCGTGGATGGACCCACTTGGAGCGACAGAAAGGTGGTATTGGTCTGCGTGGCCCGGGTGAAACCCAGCTTGAGACAGACAGACGCCTACTGCGTGACCGAATTAAAGCGATACTGCGCCGGTTGGAGAAAGTCTCCAAGCAGCGTGAGCAAGGACGACGAGCTCGCCAACGCGCCGAGATCCCTACGGTATCCTTAGTTGGTTATACCAACGCGGGTAAGTCCACCCTGTTCAATCGCATCACACAAGCGGGCGTTTATGCCGCTGACCAGTTGTTTGCAACGCTTGATCCAACCTTGCGTAAGATTGAGCTGAAAGAGGTCGGGCCGGCCATCTTGGCGGATACGGTAGGTTTTATTCGTCACCTACCTCATGACCTGGTCGCTGCATTTAAGGCGACATTACAAGAAACGCAAGAAGCTGACATTTTGTTACACGTTGTTGATGCCAGTGACGAGCGTTTTCGTGAGAATATTCATGCTGTTCATGAAGTTCTTGAGGAGATAGAAGCCTCGGAAGTACCCACGCTTGTGGTGATGAACAAAATCGATAATCTCGAAGGGCAAAAACCTCGTATCGAAAGAGATGAGGAGGGCGTGCCTACTACCGTCTGGGTTTCAGCCATGGCTGACCAGGGAATGGAATTGCTCTTTGAGGCATTGAAAGAGCGTCTTGCCAGTCAAATGGTGGAATACAAGCTGCAGATACCGCCAGCTTATCAAGGCCGAATTCGGAGTGCCTTTTTTGAAAAGAAATGTATTCTGAGTGAAGGCTACGATGAGCAAGGAAATCTTCTTATCGATATCCGCATGCAAAGCGTCGACTGGCAGCGACTTGAAAAAAGAGAAGGGGCAGTTTTACGTGACTTTATAGTTACTTAAATGACTGCTACAGTATAACGTCATATCAAATGATGGAGCTTACTAATGGCGTGGAACGAGCCTGGTAATAATAACGGCAATAATGGCCGCGATAATGACCCTTGGGGTAACAACAATCGTGGTGACCAGAAACCTGGTGGCCGTGAGCAAGGACCACCAGATTTGGATGAAGTTTTCAGCAAACTAAGTCAAAAACTGGGTGGTAAGTTTGGTGGTGGTGGTGGCAATGGTTCATCATCGGCTAATGGCGGATTCTTAGGATTCGGCGTTATCGCTTTGATTGCCATCGTTATTTGGGTGTTTGCCGGTTTCTACACAATTGGCGAAGCCGAGCGAGGCGTGGTATTGCGTCTGGGTAAATACGACCGCGTGGTCGATCCAGGCCTAAACTGGCGCCCGTATTTCATCGATGATGTGGAACCTGTCAACGTTCAGGCGATCCGCTCACTTCGCTCATCGGGTCTCATGTTGACCAAGGATGAAAACGTGGTGACGGTGGCGATGGATGTTCAATACCGTATCGCTGACCCATACAAGTCTCTTTATGTTGTGACGGATGCCGATGACAGTTTGCGTCAAGCGACCGACTCTGCACTGCGTGCGGTGATTGGTGACTCGCTGATGGACAGTATCCTGACCAGCGGTCGTCAACAAATTCGTCAAAGTACACAAGAGACCTTGAATGAGATTGTTGACTCTTACGACATGGGCATTGTGATCGTTGACGTCAACTTCCAGTCGGCACGTCCGCCTGAGCAAGTAAAAGACGCCTTCGATGATGCGATTGCTGCGCGTGAGGATGAGGAGCGTTTCGAGCGTGAAGCGGAAGCTTACCGCAACGACATCCTGCCGAAAGCAACCGGTCGAGCTGAGCGTTTGAAGAAAGAAGCACTTGGTTACTCTGAGCGCATCGTCAATGAAGCACTGGGTCAAGTAGCGCAGTTTGAGAAGCTACTACCTGAATACCAGGCCGCGCCAGAAGTGACGCGTAATCGTCTTTACCTTGATACGATGGAGCAGGTGTACACCAGCTCATCTAAGGTGCTGATTGACTCTGAATCAAGCGGCAATCTTCTGTACTTGCCAATTGATAAGCTCGCTGGCGAAGGTCGCACTGAGACCAAGCGCACTCAGCGCTCATCAGCAGGCTACGATTCAATCGAACTGGAACAACAAACTCCAATTCAAACCTCATCTGGTTCGCGCTCTACAGACACTCGTGAAGGGAGATTCTAATCATGCGTAAATTAATGATCCCTGTATTGGTTGTCGCATTAGCGCTATTGCTGATGTCTATGTTCGTTGTCCAAGAAGGCGAGCGTGGCATGGTGATTCGTTTTGGTCGCGTACTTGATGATAATGGCGTGTCTCGTATCTACGAGCCAGGTCTGCACTTCAGAATGCCGTTGTTTGACCGCGTGAAGACACTGGATGCACGTATTCAAACCATGGAAGGTCGCACTGACCGTTTCGTAACGTCTGAGAAAAAAGACGTGCTTATCGATACCTACGTCAAGTGGCGAATCGCGGACTTTGGACGCTTCTACCTAACTACAGGTGGCGGTAACAATTTGACCGCTGAGGCGCTTCTTGAGCGTAAAGTGATGGACGTGTTGCGTTCGGAGATTGGTTCACGTGAGATCAAACAGATTGTTTCAGGTCCACGTAACCAAGACGTTCTACCTGACTCCCTAGAGGATGAAGAGATCGTGACTGAAGCGGCTCTTCAAGCGCTAGAGATTGACGGTGAGCGCGATAAGATCATGGAAAACGTGCTGCTTGGTACTCGCGAGAGTGCGATGGCTGACTTGGGTGTTGAGGTGTTTGACTTCCGAATGAAGAAAATCAACCTTCCAGACGAGATCAGTGAGTCAATCTATCAGCGTATGCGCGCAGAGCGTGAGTCAGTGGCGCGTCGCCACCGCTCGCAAGGTCGTGAGAAAGCTGAGGTTATCCGAGCGCAAGCTGAGCTAGAGGTAGCGACGGTTCTTGCAGAAGCCGACCGTACTGCACGCGTTACACGCGGTGAGGCCGATGCAGAAGCTGCAAAAGTTTACTCTGATGCGTACGGCAAAGACCCTGAGTTCTTTGGCTTTATTCGTTCGCTACGTGCTTACGAGAATTCATTTAGCGACAAGAGCGATATCCTCGTTCTTGATCCAAAGAGTGACTTCTTCCAGTACATGAATAACTCTCACGGTGGCGCTAATAGCGCAGCACAGAACTAATAGCACTTACATGTGTCTATATCAAAGGCTCCCTGATGGGGGCCTTTTGTTTTAGTATCAAGTTAGAAATAAGGGGAACAGTGTGTCTAATGCAATTTGGTTGGCACTTGGAATAGTGCTTATCATTGAGGGCTTAGGGCCATTGCTGGTACCAAATGGTTGGCGAGCGATGCTGCAAGAGATCGTCGCACAACCAGACAGCCAACTGCGAAGGTTGGGTGGCTGCTTGGTCGTTAGCGGTTTGGTGATGGTGTCTTTCTTTGCTTAGGTAATCGCTTGAGCTAACCATCAGTAGTGTGGTGGTGGGGTCTCTTCTGATGGATCAGCGAGGTTTGAGCTGTCTAGGTTCTTCACCTTACCCACTACATACTTCATCTGATCTTGCATCTTGGTGATCAGAAGTTGTTGTTGGCTCAGGGCGTGATTGAGCTCTTCAATCGTCTGCTCTTGGAATGCCAGCTGACACTCAAGATCATTGACTCGCTGGTCTAACGCTTGAATGGTGAGGGATGCGTTGTTGTCTGTATCGGTCATGACTAAGGTCGAAACTCCCATGCTTGTGCAATACCCGCCGATGTTGCAGCGACTATCTGCTGGTGATCAGTAAAGGCCGCATCATACACTACCGCGCGCGCAGGTCGGGTATCTTTTTGTACTTGGGCCTGCATCTGCTGCACTTTTTTGCCACTGTGCGTATCCCAAACGGTGATCCTACCTGAGGGTGTTCCAGTCACCAGCCAGTGACCGTCATCTGAAAAGCGAGCGCTCGAGAAGATCAACTGCCTTGATAGGCTCTTGAGTTCACTCACTTGCTCACCCGTCGTCAAATCCCAAATCACAGCCATATTGCCCCCATCAGAGGTAAAAGCAAGACGCCCATCTCGCTGCAGTGCGACTCGATTGACTCGGTTTTGATGGGTAAAGGTACGTAGGATCTGACCGGTTTCGGTATCCCATAGGTAGGCATGGTAGTCGTTCCCCCCGGTTAGAGCATAACGGCCATTGGCCGCAATTGCGACCGAGTTCACTTTTTCGTTATGGGCAAGGAACTCTATGCGCCTTCCGCTGACTAAGTCCACATGGATTGCCTTGCCATTGGTCAGGCCCAAAAGTACCTGTTGACCATGATTAGCGATATCAGCATCACGAATCAGCCCATCTGAGATGGACCATAAGCCTTGAGATTTAGCCCAACCGAGATCCCAAACGGCGAAGTTGGTTTGTCCCGCCGTCACGGCAAAGCGACCACTATCTGAGATTCGCATCCGTGAGACGCGGCTGGAGCTTGTGTCTAGGTGACCTAGGTCGGCTAATTTGCTATTTTGTTTGAGGTCCCAGATAACTAATTGATTATCTGGAGAGTATGTTAGGGCAAAGCGCGCGTCACGGCTGAGTGCAAAACTTGATGCGCCCTGTGGTTCGAGTTCCCAAAAGGCGGTTTGCGTCGGACCAAAAAAGCAGCCATTGAGGGCTAATAAGCTGATCCATGCGATGTTTTTAGCTAGAAATCGTGTAACTGACAAATTATTGACTTAATTTATAGGGATAATTGCTAATTACGAGTCTATAGTGGTACATCTCTGTTGTACATGCCAAGCGTAATGGCTTTTATATTTAACAAATCACTACCAGATTGAATCCGAATCAATTGGAGAATTTAATGAAATCTACGTTTAAAGTTTCACTACTTGCAGCAACAGTTTTGCTTGCGGTTGGTTGTCAGAAAGAAGAAGAGTCGAAAGCCCCTGTTGCGGCTGAAGCACAAACCGAGCAAGTTCAAACCGTCGCTACAGCGAACTTTGAATCAGAGGATGATAAAGCGGCTTACGCAATTGGTGCATCTTTTGCAACTTACCTAACTAGCACTATCGATAAGCCAGCAGAGCTAGGAATTGAGCTCAAAAAGGAATTGGTACTTAAAGGTATCGAAGACGTGTTCACTGCAGAATCTCAGCTTTCTGAAGAAGAAACGCGTCAAGCGCTAGAGTCTCTAGACCAGCGCGTGTCTGAGTCACTACAAGCACAAGCCGCTGAGCAAGCAGCTGAAACTCAGCAAGCAGGTGATGACTTCCGCGCTGAATTTGAGCAGCAAGATGGTGTAGTTAAGACTGAATCAGGTCTACTTTACCAAGTTATGGAAACGGCTGAAGGTGACAAGCCAGCAGAAACCGCAACGGTTGAAGTACACTACAAAGGTACTCTGATCGATGGTACTCAATTTGATAGTTCATACGATCGCGGCGAGACAGCAACTTTCCCACTGAATCGCGTGATCCAGGGCTGGACTGAGGGTGTTCAACTAATGCCTGTCGGTTCTAAGTTCAAGTTTGTTATCCCGCCGGAGCTTGCATACGGCGATCAAGACACACCAACTATCCCAGCGAACTCAACGCTAGTATTTGAAGTAGAGCTTGTACAAATTGTTGATGTAGAAGAATAAGCTAACTTATCTTCATCTCTATCAAAGCCCAGCCTCGTGCTGGGCTTTTTACGTGGCGGAGGTCGAATATTCGCGAAATGACCAAGAGATTGCGCCAATAGATAGGTGTTTGATTAAAATTTTCTGATAAACTTACATTAATTTGTTGAATTTGTGCCCAGCAGAATCCATTTTCCTGTCGCGATGACAGATGTATGGATTAGGTTTTTTGGGCAGTGTGAATCGGGGGAATGAGAGTGACATCAACAGAAGCGATTAATGTCGATGCTCTGCTTGAGATGGAGTCGGTTAATGCGATGCCATTTAGCGAGCACGATAAGATCATCTTGAAATCGTACGAGGCAGTGGTCGATGGGATTGCGAGCCTAATCGGTCCTTTTTGTGAGATCGTGTTGCACTCGCTAGAAGATCTCAACACCTCGGCGATCAAGATCGCCAATGGTGAGAATACTGGGCGTCAAGTGGGCTCGCCGATCACCGACCTTGCATTGAAGATGCTTAAAGATATCGAGGGCTCTGAGCGAAACTTCTCACGCTCTTACTTCACTCGTGCCAAGGGTGGGGTGCTGATGAAGTCAATCACCGTTGCTATCCGTAATGGTGATAACCGCGTTATTGGCCTGTTGTGTATCAACGTCAACCTGGATGCGCCATTCTCGCAGGTGCTGCAGTCTTTCATGCCAAATGAAGAAGCCAAACAGGCAGCGTCCTCGGTTAACTTCGCGAGCGATGTTGAAGAGCTGGTGGATCAGACTGTTGAACGTACAATCGAGGAGATCAATGCCGATAAGTCGGTGTCCAACAATACCAAAAACCGTCAGATCGTGATGGAGTTGTACGACAAAGGAATCTTCGATATCAAAGATGCGATCAACCGGGTTGCCGATCGATTGAACATCTCCAAACATACCGTCTATCTTTATATTCGTCAGCGTAAGACTGAGGATGACGAGATTTGAGCTCACTGAGTTATACACTAGTGGTTAATGGCGGCGCGTATGGCAGCCAATCGGCGCGCAATGCACTGTTGTTTGCTCGAAGCCTAATTGAGCAAGGGCATCAACTGGTGAGCGTGTTTTTTTATCAGGACGGTGTCAGCAATGGCTCTGCATTGACCGTGCCAGCGAATGATGAGTTTGATTTGGTTAGTGGTTGGCAGCAACTCGCCCAGCAGCACGCTGTCCGCTTGGAAACTTGTGTTGCTGCTGCACTACGCCGCGGTATCATCAGTGAGAGCGAGGCCAGCCAGCATGGACTTGAGCAACACAATTTGGCTGAGCACTTTGTTCAAGCTGGTCTTGGCAGTCTTGCCGAGGCCATGTTAACCCAAGATAGAGTGGTGCAGTTTTGACCAGCCTAGGCTACCTTTTTTCCAGCGCCCCACATGGGCAAAGTCGTGGCAGAGAGGGGATCGATGCCCTGCTAGCCGCTTCGGCGTACTGTGAATCGATCAAAGTAATGTTTTGTGGCGATGGCGTATTGCAACTGCTGCGTGGCCAGCAGCCAGAGGCTATCTTAAGCAAGGACTATGCGCCGATGATGAAACTGTTCGACCTCTATGATATCGAGCAGGTCTATGTGTGTAAGCAGTCTCTGGCTGAGCGAGGCTGTGCTAATGCCGATCTGATCATTGATGCCGAGCTGCTTGAGCGGGATGCCTTTCAATCTCAACTGGCTCAGTGCAAATCCATTCTGACCTTCTAAGAGAGCTAAGATGCTATTTATTGTTAAGTCTGTGGCCGCGATTGAGCAACTGTCAGCACTCTGTGGTGAGCAGGATGCCGCATTATTGGTCGAAGATGCGGTGTACGCGAGTATGGCGCAGCATCGCGCGTTTGTTGGTCTGAAGGGAACGGAGACATTTGTACTCAAAGAAGATCTCCAAGCTCGTGGTATTGAGAGCCGGGTAAGCCCTTCAATCTCTGAGGTAGATTTTGCTGGCTTTGTCCAATTAACGGCGGATCACCCACAGTCAATTACGCTTAACTAGGTACATTTCATCCCTGGATTTGTATTTAGATTGCTTTATAAGCAAAAAAGATCTGTATATTTCTTGACACACCTCTCCCCTCTGAATAGAATTTTGCGTCCCTAATTACCACTTGTGATTAGGGCAAGATTTTTCACAAAGCTTACTTTCAGTAAATCAGGAGCTAGTTAATGGCAACTATTAACCAGTTGGTACGTAAGCCTCGCGTGAAGCAAGTTGCTAAAAGCAACGTGCCAGCGCTAGAAGCGTGTCCACAAAAACGTGGTGTATGTACTCGTGTTTACACAACTACACCTAAAAAACCTAACTCGGCACTACGTAAAGTATGTCGTGTACGTCTAACAAACGGTTTCGAAGTAACATCATACATCGGCGGTGAAGGTCACAACCTTCAAGAGCACTCAGTTGTTCTAATCCGCGGTGGTCGTGTTAAAGACCTTCCGGGTGTTCGCTACCACACTGTTCGTGGTGCACTTGACTGTGCAGGCGTTAACGACCGTAAACAAGGTCGTTCTAAGTACGGTGTGAAGCGTCCTAAGTCTTAATGGTTCCCCGTTAAGTAAGGCCAAACACTAAATTATTTTTAATTTTTGAAGAAACTGTAAAGTTTTGGATAACCTGAAGAAGACAACGGAGAATATCCATGCCACGTCGTCGCGTCATCGGTCAGCGTAAGATCCTTCCAGATCCAAAGTTCAAATCTGAACTGCTGGCAAAATTCGTTAACATCCTTATGGTTGACGGTAAAAAATCTACTGCAGAGAAAATCATTTACACTGCACTAGACACTATGGCTGAAAAGTCTGGTAAAGACCATCTAGCTATTTTTGAAGAAGCTCTTGAAAATGTTCGCCCAGCGGTAGAGGTTAAATCTCGCCGTGTAGGTGGTTCAACTTACCAAGTACCTGTAGAAGTACGTCCGGTTCGCCGTAACGCACTTGCTATGCGTTGGTTGGTTGAAGCTGCGCGTAAGCGTGGTGAAAAATCTATGGCTGCACGCCTAGCTGCTGAATTGCTAGACGCGTCAGAAAACAAAGGTACTGCTGTTAAGAAACGTGAAGACGTTCATAAGATGGCAGACGCGAACAAAGCGTTCGCTCATTACCGCTGGTAATGACTTTGTCGTGCTGCGAGCTTGCTCGCAGCACCCCAATAGTTCCTATGCGCAAGCTAGGAACTATTGCTATATCTGAAGCCCAGAAATTTTTACATTTTTGTTGCTTCTCGACATAGCAATAGTCCCTATGTACCACATGAAGAGGATTCTATCGTGGCTCGTAAAACACCCATCGAGCGCTACCGTAACATCGGTATTGTCGCTCACGTAGACGCCGGTAAAACTACCACTAGTGAACGTATTCTGTTCTACACAGGTCTATCTCACAAAATTGGCGAAGTACACGATGGTGCTGCGACGATGGACTGGATGGAGCAAGAGCAGGAGCGTGGTATTACCATCACTTCGGCTGCTACTACGACCTTCTGGCGTGGTATGGAAGCGCAATTCCCAGATCACCGCGTCAATATCATCGATACCCCAGGACACGTTGACTTTACCATCGAAGTTGAGCGCTCATTGCGCGTACTTGATGGCGCAGTGGTTGTATTCTGTGGCTCATCTGGTGTAGAACCACAATCTGAAACCGTTTGGCGTCAAGCAGACAAGTACCACGTTCCACGTATGGTGTTTGTCAACAAGATGGACCGCGCGGGCGCAGATTTCCTGCGCGTTGTTGACCAAATCAAGAACCGCCTAGGTGCAAACCCTGTGCCAATCCAATTGAATATTGGTGCGGAAGAAGAGTTCAAGGGCGTGGTTGATCTGATCAAGATGAAGGCGATCAACTGGTCTGAAGATGACATGGGTATGACCTTCACTTACGAAGACATCCCGGCAGACATGGTTGAGATGGCTGAAGAGTACCGCACAAACCTTGTTGAAGCGGCGGCGGAAGCCAACGAAGAGTTGATGGACAAGTACCTAGAAGAGGGTGAGCTGTCTGAAGCTGAGATCAAGCAAGGCCTACGTACTCGTACACTCAACAACGAAATCGTCCTGGCAACCTGTGGTAGTGCATTTAAGAATAAAGGCGTGCAAGCCGTTCTTGATGCGGTTATTGAATACCTACCATCGCCAGTTGATGTTCCAGCAATCAAAGGTGTTGATGAGTCTGAAAACGAGGTTGAGCGTCACGCCGACGACAACGAACCGTTCTCAGCACTAGCGTTTAAGATTGCGACTGACCCATTTGTGGGCACGTTGACCTTTATGCGTGTGTACTCGGGCGTGGTGAACTCTGGTGATGCTGTTTACAACTCAGTAAAACAGAAGAAAGAGCGTTTCGGCCGTATTGTACAAATGCACTCGAACAAGCGTGAAGAAGTAAAAGAAGTTCGCGCGGGTGACATTGCAGCTGCCATCGGTTTGAAAGAAGTAACCACGGGTGACACGCTTTGTGATGCAGGCCACAAGGTCATTCTAGAGCGTATGGAATTCCCTGAGCCAGTTATTCAGATCGCGGTAGAGCCTCGCTCTAAAGCTGACCAAGAAAAAATGGGTATCGCGTTAGGTAAACTAGCGGCAGAAGACCCGTCGTTCCGTGTCGAAACTGATGATGAGACAGGCCAAACCCTGATCTCAGGTATGGGTGAGCTTCACCTAGACATCATCGTTGATCGCATGAAGCGCGAATTTAGCGTTGACTGTAACGTTGGTAAGCCTCAGGTGGCGTACCGTGAAACTATCCGTGGTAGTGCGGAAGTGGAAGGTAAGTTTGTACGTCAATCTGGTGGTCGCGGCCAATACGGTCACGTATGGATCAAACTGGAGCCTGCAGAGCTGGGTGAAGGTTTTGTCTTCGTCGACGAGATCGTTGGCGGTGTGATTCCGAAGGAATACATCGGCTCGGTATCGAAAGGTATCGAAGAGCAGATGAACAGCGGTGTTGTGGCTGGTTACCCAGTACTCGATATCAAAGCGACTCTGTTTGACGGTTCTTTCCACGACGTGGACTCAAACGAGATGGCATTTAAGATTGCTGGCTCGATGGCATTCAAGAAGGGTGCACTAGAAGCGAACCCTGTGCTTCTTGAGCCAATGATGAATGTTGAAGTAACCACTCCAGAAGACTGGATGGGTGATGTAGTTGGTGATATTAACCGTCGCCGCGGCATCATCGAAGGTATGGACGAGGGTGTGGCTGGTCTTAAGATCGTCCGTGCACAAGTACCACTATCGGAAATGTTTGGTTACGCAACCGACCTACGCTCTGCAACTCAAGGCCGTGCGTCTTACTCTATGGAGTTTAATGAGTACGCTGAAGTACCGAAAAACTTCGCAGATAAAATCGTTGCAGAACGAGGTTACTAATCTGGTCGCTTGATCTATAAAAAAGTCTGTGCTTTTTTTAAAGATCGAAGCGTCCAAATATTGCGCTGACGCACGTTGGCGCATAAAATAGCAAATTCTGGCGCGTCCCGGTCAATTCAGTCCGCGACGAATCATAACTAGGAAGGAACACGATCGTGTCTAAAGAAAAATTTGAACGTACGAAACCGCACGTTAACGTTGGTACTATCGGCCACGTTGACCACGGTAAAACAACTCTAACTGCTGCAATCTGTACTACTCTAGCTAAAGTGTACGGCGGTGAAGCGAAAGACTTCGCATCTATCGATAACGCTCCAGAAGAGCGTGAGCGCGGTATCACAATCGCAACTTCTCACGTTGAGTACGACACTCCAACTCGTCACTACGCACA
>NZ_JBPVIS010000023.1:0-42156 GCF_051660965.1 Vibrio glycogenivorans
AAGCACTCTAGAGATAAGACTTTAAAGAGACCACTGCGGAGTGGTAGTTCAGTTGGTTAGAATACCGGCCTGTCACGCCGGGGGTCGCGGGTTCGAGTCCCGTCCACTCCGCCACTTATTCAAAGACCTCGCTCTATGCGAGGTTTTTTTGAATCTAGCGTATACTAGATTCAGTACAATTTTAGGGGTGTAGCTCCAATTGGCAGAGCAGCGGATTCCAAATCCGCGTGTTGGGAGTTCGAATCTCTCCACCCCTGCCATCTCTCAAAGCCTCGATCGAAAGATCGGGGCTTTTTGCGTTTCCAGAGGCGAGATTACTTCGTTGCGAGAGACGAGAATCGAGGGGCGGGGTTCGAGGACGCTTACGCTTCGAGGAGCGAGTAGTTTGTGGGTGGAAAGAGTTTACCGTTCACATGCACTCTTATGACTGTCTCAGCTAGTCATTAGATATGAAAAAGCCCAGCATTAGACCAATGCTGGGCTTTTTACGCTGTATGTACCTGTAGTAAGTGCAGTAGGAGTATTGAACTAGCAACTATCCACTGTACCACTCGCTCCCCGCAGGGCGATAGCCCGTACTCGAACCTCGTACCTTAGAATAGCTTCTCGCAACGCAGTGATCTCGCCTCTACTCCCCGTATGCTTTGAGAACTTCTTCGGCTAAAACCGTTATGCCTTTTTGTAGTTTTTCGTCGTCTTGGACGTAGTTCATGCGTAGGCATTGGTGGCTGTGTTGCCATTGTGATTCTTGGCCGATAAAGAAGTATTCGCCTGGGACGATTAACACGCCGCGTGCTTTCAGGCGTTTGTACAGCTCCATGGTGGTGATCGGTAGTTGATCAAACCATAGCCAGAGGAAGATCGCGCCTTCGGGTTTGTGGATCTTGAAACGGGGATCTTTAATCGCTTGTTGGAGAAGATCTATCGCGCGTTTGGATTTTTGCTGATAAAACGGCTTAATGATCTTAGTGCTAAGATCGAGCAAATCGCCCTTATCAATCATATGCTTGACGATCGCTGGCCCAACACTACCAGGTGATAGACTGATGATGCCATTCATATTCGTCAGTGCTTGTGTGATGGCCTCACTGGCGATAATGATGCCGCAGCGTACACCTGGCAGACCAAGTTTAGATAGACTCATACATAAGATATTGTTGTCGTTCCAAAATGGCTGTACATCCTCAAAGATGATATTGGGGAAGGGCACACCATAGGCATTATCGATAATCAGCGGGATATTGTTGTCGCGTGCCAGTTGGTCAAGGTGGATTATCTCCTCTTCCGTTAGCACGTTACCGGTTGGATTGGTTGGTCGCGACGCACAGATAGCGGCCACACTGTCATCAACCTTTAATTGTTTAAAGTCGACATGGTATTTGAACAGACCATTATCCAATAGCTCGATCTCAGGCTTGTAAGACACAAAGATATCTTGATCGATCCCCGCATCACCATAGCCGATATACTCTGGCGCTAAAGGCAGCAAGATCTTTTTGTGCGAGCCATCCGGCTGCGTGCCAGCCAAAAGGTTAAACAGATAGAAAAAGCCACTCTGACTGCCGTTGGTGAGACTGATATTCTTGTCTGAGA
This sequence comes from Vibrio glycogenivorans, assembly GCF_051660965.1. Lineage (NCBI taxonomy): Bacteria > Pseudomonadati > Pseudomonadota > Gammaproteobacteria > Vibrionales > Vibrionaceae > Vibrio > Vibrio glycogenivorans. The sequence goes on from NZ_JBPVIS010000023.1 coordinate 1,594, forward strand.
TATCCCAGCCATAGGTATCACGCAATAGCTTTGCCAAAGCTTGAATAAAACTATCTTTGCCTTGAGGGCCATCGTAATTGGCCATTGAGGCGACGAGATCACCGCTGTCGAGTAGCTCTTGGCAGCTGGCATGAAAGTAATCGAGCATGGCAGGTATTTGGGCTGGGTTACCGCCACCGAGCATAATTGCCCCTGGTGTGCGCAGACCATCATTAAGGTCATCCATTAGCTGTGTAATACCTGAATACTGATTAAACTTTTCACCAAACTTCGAGAACTGCATTGACCGCTACCTGCCGGTTGATTGAACAACAAGAGATTGAAAATAACTCAATGAGCGGTGGAGTAAAAGTGTTTATCCAAAATAAAAGCCAGCTAAGACCAGCTGGCTTTTAAATCGATTTATCGACAGCTAGTGGCCAGTGTACACAACGAGCACTCTGTCCTCTTCATACTGACGCTCAAAGGCATAATATTCACCCTGGTGACGAGTGATATGCGTGCCTTGAGCGACAGCGGGATGGCGCTTACGGAACTCACCAAGGGTTTGCCAGTGCTTGAGTAGGGTGGCTCTGTCATCCTCGATTTGATCCCATGGCATTGGTGAGCGGGTACCCTGATGTGAATCTGAGCCGGTTGGGCCAAAATCACGCGCGATTTCATCACCGTAATAGATTTGTACTGCGCCAGGGGCAAGCATCAGTGCATTAGCCGCTTTGTGCTGATCGGCGAAACTCTTGCTGCGTGAGGCCCAGAATAGCGCCGTATCGTGTGACGATAGGTAGCTCAGAACATTGAATTCTTCATCGCTATTGATAGCCTTGGCGTAGCGCTGATAGGAAGGATCGAGCTTGGCAAAGCAGTCGAGTGCTTTTGGCGCCACATCGGTTTGGAACTCGAAGTTGATGATCGAGTCGAAGCCGTTATCAAAGTAATCGCTTTTGATCACCGTATGGCCCCATACCTCGCCCGTCATCCAAAATGGCAAGTCGTCTAGGGCTTTGTCTGGGTTGTTGCGTTTCCACTCGACTAGTGCCTCACTACTGGCGTCTTTGAGTGCCTGCCACGCCTCCATCTCAACATGTTTTGCGGTATCGATTCTAAATCCATCGATGCCGTACTCACGCACCCAATCGGATAACCAGGTAATAAGATGTGCTCTTGGGGTTTTTAGATCATCGGTGGCCTTAGTGTCTTTATTTGCATAAAAGTTAGGCAGGCCAGTTTTAACTTGCGATTCTGTTTTTAGGTCGGGTAAGAAGTTGAGTGACATGGTTCGGTCGTTATATCCCGGAGCGTCGTAGTTGCCGATGTCTGTGCGCAACCAATCCGTTCCCCACCATTTATCCCATGCCTTAGCATCATTGTACTTGATGTAGTCATTAAAGCTGTGCCAACTCTGTCCTGGCCCTGGTTGCCAGTCAGTCCAGTTGTCCCCAAGTATATTTTTCGCCTCTTGGTCATCAAGGTAGAGCTGGCCAAAACCAAATTCCTGCATGTCCGCAAGCGTGGCGTAGCCGGTGTGATTCATCACCACGTCCCAGATCACGCGGATCCCCTTTGAGTGAGCAGTATCAATAAACTCTCTCAATTCGTCTTCTGTGCCCATATTGGCATCGAGCTTGGTCCAGTCTTGGTGGTAATAGCCGTGGTAGCCATAGTGCTTAAAGTCACCATTGTTCCCACCGCCGACCCAGCCATGAATCTGCTCAAGTGGCGAGGTTATCCAGAGTGCATTCACCCCGAGTGATTCGATATAGTCGAGCTTAGCAGTCAGTCCTGCTAGGTCACCACCATGGAAGGTGCCAATTTCCTGCTCCCCATCCTGGGTGCGGCCATAACTGTGGTCATTATCAGGATTACCATTGTAGAAGCGGTCGGTCATTACAAAGTAGACGTTGGCATTATCCCAGCTAAATGGAGCATCTTGATAGGTTTTCGCTTCTTCCAGCAACAATATACCTTGGCTCGTTGGCGCGGCCTGCATGGTCACTTGTCCTTGGCTTACGGTAGCCTCTTGTCCGGTCAGTGCATCCCTGACTAGAGTACCATCGGCGAAGGTTTGGCTGACCTCTATGGTAGTCGGTTGGTCACTAGCAACTGGGCAGGTCGCCATTAGGTTGGTTTGCTGTTTGGGCTTAACCTTGATGGTCAGCTGATTGGTTTGTGGATTGAGAGCAAATTGATAGGTGTTGGCCTTAAAGATGCGCAGTGGCAGCTCAGAGTTTGAGGCGCAGTTATCCACCGCCATTGGGGTATTGAATTTAGCTCGGCTTAGCTCCGTGAGAGCATAGCTACTGCCACAGCTCGCTTCCATGGTGCTGATGGCGAGATTGTACTGTCCCTTGTCAAAGTATTGCTCAGCGACCCATGTGCCATCTGAGCCTTGCTCAAAGGCGACCTGCTGATCAGCAACCGTAAGATAAAGCGTATCTTCAGAAGTCTGGCTGCATGCACTCAGTAGGGCGAACGAGCAAGCAATTATGGTTTTTCTCATTGTTTCTCTCCCTGTATAAACAGTTGGGTTATATCAACAATGAGCGGCTACAAACTGAGCTTTAAGACAAAAAAAGGGAAGCCGCCGCTTCCCTTTTTACTATTCTGAGTTTCGGATCTACTTCTGTAGTACCGATATATCAGCAATCTGTAGGAATAGGTTACGTAGGTTGTTAAGCAGCGTGAGACGGTTTTTCTTCAGCGCTTCATCGTCTGCCATTACCATCACGTTATCAAAGAACGCATCAACAGGCTCACGCAGGTCAGCTAGTTTGCTTAGGGCTTCTTGGTAGTTGCCGGTTGCAAATGCAGGTTCTAGCGCTTCAGTCATGACCTCAACGTTCTCTGCTAGCGTCTTCTCCGCATCCTCTTGCAATAGTGCAAGGTCGATGTCAGCTGCAAGCTCGCCGTCGAATTTCGCTAGGATGTTACCTACGCGCTTGTTTGCAGCCGCTAGAGCTTCAGCAGCCTCTAGCTCACGGAAGTGAGAGACGGCTTTTACGCGCTGGTCAAAGTCTGCCGGTTTGGTTGGGCGACGAGCCAGTACCGCTTGAATGATGTCGACGCTAAAGCCGGCATCTTGATACCAAGCGCGGAAACGACCCAGCATAAACTCAATCACATCCTCTTCCACGTTAGCGTTGGTTAGCTTGTCACCAAACAGAGACTTCGCCTTGGCAATAAGCGCCGTTAGGTCGAGGTTGTAGCCGTTTTCAACGATGATGCGCAGTACACCCAGAGAAGCACGACGCAGTGCAAATGGGTCAGAGCCCTTAGGTGCTTGGCCAATACCAAAGATACCCACGATGGTATCGAGCTTGTCGGCCATGGCTACCGCTGATGAGATACCTGTGCTTGGTAGGTCATCACCTGCAAAACGAGGCATGTATTGCTCGTAAAGCGCCAATGCCACTTGCTCGTCTTCGCCATCGTGCGTAGCGTAGTGCATGCCCATCACGCCTTGGGTATCGGTAAATTCGAATACCATCGAGGTCATTAGGTCACACTTGGCAAGTAGGCCTGCGCGCTTTGATTTCTCAACGTCAGCGTCGATTTGCTCGGCGATGTAGCCAGCCAGTTCAGTGATACGATCCGTCTTGTCTTTGATGGTGCCAAGCTGCTTTTGGAAGATCGCTTGCTCAAGCTCAGGTAGACGGTCGATAAGCGGGCGCTTACGGTCAGTGTTAAAGAAGAACTCAGCATCCGCTAGACGCGGGCGTACAACCTTCTCGTTGCCTTCAATAACATGGCGAGGCTCTTTCGACTCGATGTTAGAAACAAAGATGAAGTTTGGTAGTAGCTTCTTGTTCTCGTCGCCATTCTCATAAGAATAAACAGGGAAGTACTTCTGGTCACCCTTCATGGTGTAAACCAGAGCTTCAGAAGGAACTTTTAGGAACTCTTCTTCAAACTTCGCCGTCAGAACAACCGGCCATTCCACCAAAGACGTCACTTCTTCAACTAGGTCGTCTTCTAGGTCAGCTACGCCGCCAACCGCTGCAGCTGCTTTTTGAGAGTCTGCTAGGATGATAGCTTTACGCGCTTCGTAATCCGCCATCACTTTACCGCGCTCTTCTAGGATCGCTGGGTATTGCTCGGCTGAATCAATCGTGAACTCTTGCTCACCCATAAAGCGGTGACCACGGATAGTGCGGCTTGATGCAACACCTAGGATCTCTCCCTCGATAAGGTCAGCACCCATAAGCATGGTCAGAGTTTTTACTGGACGAATAAATTGCGTCGTCTTGTTACCCCAGCGCATTGGCTTAGCGATCGGCAGGTTAGCCAGTGCTTTAGCGGCAAGGTCTACCACGATGTCAGACGTCGCTTGACCCTTCACTTCTTGTTTGAACAGCAGCCACTCGCCCTTGTCTGTCACCAGGCGTTCAGCTTGCTCTACAGTAATACCGTTACCACGCGCCCAACCTTGTGCTGCTTTAGTCGCGTTACCGTCAGCATCGAATGCTACAGAAACCGCAGGACCACGCTTTTCAACCACTTTGTCAGCTTGGCCTTCAGCAAGACCAGCCACTTTAAGGGCTAGACGGCGAGGAGCTGCGTACCATTTCACACCCTCGTGTGCTAGGTCTGCGCCTTTTAGCTCAGCTTCGAAGTTTGCTGCGAACGCTTCTGCTAGAGTACGAAGCTGCGTTGGTGGTAGCTCTTCAGTACCTAGTTCAATTAGAAATTCTTTTGCCATGATTACTTTTCCTCGTCCTTTTTCAGCGCTTCTTTTTTCAGCATTGGGAAGCCTAGAGCTTCACGTGATGCGTAGTAGGCTTCTGCAACCGCTTTGGTTAGGTTGCGGATACGAAGGATGTAACGCTGGCGCTCGGTTACCGAGATCGCTTTGCGCGCATCAAGAATGTTGAATGCGTGCGCTGCTTTTAGGATGCGCTCGTAAGCTGGAAGAGGAAGAGGTTTTTCTAGCTCTAGTAGCTCTTTGGTTTCCTTTTCACACTGATCGAAGTAAGTGAATAGGAAATCGACGTCTGCGTGCTCAAAGTTGTACGTTGATTGCTCAACCTCATTTTGGTGGAAGATATCACCGTAAGTCACCTTGCTGCCATCTGGGGCGATGTTCCACACAAGATCGTAAACAGAGTCAACTTCTTGAATGTACATAGCCAGACGCTCGATACCGTAAGTGATCTCGCCTGTTACTGGTTTACACTCAAGGCCACCCACTTGCTGGAAGTAAGTAAACTGAGTCACTTCCATGCCGTTTAGCCATACTTCCCAACCAAGACCCCATGCGCCCAGCGTTGGGTTTTCCCAGTTGTCTTCAACGAAGCGAATATCGTGCACTAGCGGGTCGATACCAAGTACTTCTAGAGAGCCAAGGTACAACTCTTGAATGTTGTCTGGAGACGGTTTTAGAGCTACCTGGAACTGATAGTAGTGCTGCAGACGGTTCGGGTTTTCACCGTAGCGACCATCGGTCGGACGACGAGAAGGTTGAACGTATGCCGTAGACATTGGCTCTGGGCCAAGTGCACGTAGACATGTCATTGGGTGAGAGGTGCCAGCACCTACTTCCATATCTAGCGGTTGAACAATGGTACAACCATTTTGTGCCCAGTAATCCTGCAGCGCGAGGATCATTCCCTGGAAGGTTTTGATATCGAATTTTTGCATAGTCAGGTTCGCGCGATTGTTGTAAAAGTATAAAAATAACCTCCGATTATACCCAGATAATCCTTGTGCGAGTAGGGCTAATCTTGACTATTTCATCGCCAGTGGCAGTGGATAAGAAAAAAAGATGGCGAAAGCGATAAGGTTTTTCCTAAAAGGGAATTTTACGCTTGTGATTTTGCTAAGAGGTGATTAAAATTCGTGCCATCTTTGGGGAGTAGCTTACCGCGCTCAGACGTCTGTCTAAACCGGTTCGTTCGTCAACATAATTGGTGCAAAATCACCATGGCGTTCGAGACTCATCATCCACCGATGAGTTTAGCAAGACCTTAGATAAATCATCATGAACCGGGGTGGGGCGTGAGGTTTGTCTATGGTTGTTATTTACCCTGCCCCTGTGAGCATTTCGTGAGCGTTCTAGCTATTTCAATTACCTCGGTTGCCCTTGCTGAAATTGGCGACAAAACCCAACTGTTATCGCTGCTTCTGGCGAGCCGTTACCGTAAACCTGTGCCGATCATTGCGGCGATTTTCTTAGCCACCATTGCCAATCATGCCCTAGCCGCTTGGCTGGGTGTAGTCGTGGCGGACTATTTGTCACCTGAGCTTCTCAAATGGGTGGTGGCAGCCAGTTTTCTTGCCATGGCAGGTTGGATTTTGATCCCAGATAAGCTTGATGATGATGAAACTATCTCAAACCGCGGTCCCTTTGTTGCCTCGTTTGTGGCGTTTTTTATCGCTGAGATTGGTGACAAGACTCAGATTGCGACCTCCATTCTCGGTGCGCAGTACTCAGACGCCCTGACTTGGGTCGTGCTCGGTACCACGATAGGTATGCTGCTCGCCAACGTGCCGGTGGTACTGATTGGCAAATTGTCGGCTGACAAACTGCCGCTTGACCTGATCCGTAAGATCACCGCACTGCTGTTTTTGGGCTTGGCCGTCGCTGCCGCCTTTTTCTAAACACTATTAGGCGTAGCTCCTGTTTATCGGTGTAAAAGGCGTGATGGTCGACATATTAGTTTCATCCATCTCATGCTAACTTTTAATCAGTGACAGACAGCCGGAGGGCAGGAGCATGCTTACTCGTTATATGGGGATGACCCCAAAAAGTCAGAGTTATCTCTTCACATTTGGGCTAGCGATTACCCTGTTAGGGATGGTCTTGACGGATATGTGGCTACCTATGGTCGCAGGCGCATTCATCCTGACTGCTTTGACCGTGGAATCATGGATTCGCGTGGCGCACATTATCCCGATGCATAAGGAGATGCGGTCGATGCAAAAGCAGCTTAATGCGCTGCAGTCACAAGTGAGAGGGATAGAGTTTGACGACTGAGTCGACAAAGGTTGGGGCTGCCTAGGGCAGCCTCATTTATTCTAGGCCCTTTTTAATCAGGTACTGATATGGCAGTTGTTCCGTTTGAGCGGCGATCAACTGGTGGTCCATAAAGCGACAAAAGCTTGGGATGTCGCGCGTGGTTGAAGGGTCATCCGCGCTCACCAGCAGTACCTCTCCATCTTGCATATTTCGAATTGTCTTCCTGACCATCATCACGGGCTCTGGGCAGCGCAAACCTTGCGCCTCTAGGGTTTGATTGGCCTTGTTGGGATCGAAAGTCATCTGTGTATTACACCTCTTCTGGCTTAAGCGCCCATCATACTCGCGATCAAAAAAGATTCAATATCACCTTGGCAAACCCAAGATTATAGCTTAACTTAAGTTAACAAGTTGATAACAAATGGAGCCTTGTTATGCTGTCGACGATGGAGCGATTATCCGTTTATTCGGTATTGTGTGTGATTTCAATCTGCAGCCTTTTGCTGCAAATGGATCAAAATGTGTCTTTGCTCCCGGTGAGCGCGTTTTTTGGCTCAGTTGCTGGTATATGGCTAGAGGCACAAGGGATGGATGCGAGCCAAGATAAGGCCAAAGATAACTGAACCACAGTACCGTAAATACGCTGATTTGTTTTGAAGTCAATAATCTCCGTTAATCTCCAGTTTTCTTGGGCTTCCCCGCTGAAAGGCGGGATTTTTTTTGCCTGAATACAGGTAAACTGTATCGATTTATTGGGTGGATGAGGAAGAGTAATGGAGCTCGAAGAAGTATATCGACGCGACCTGAACTTGCTGGTGGCGCTGCGGGTCTTGATTGAAGAGAGCAGTGTAAGCAAAGCCGCGACCCGGCTGAATATGAGCCAATCAGCGATGAGCCGAGTATTAGGGCGTTTGAGGGAGTTGCTCGATGATCCACTGTTTACGCGTCAAGGACAGCGATTAATCCCGACCCAAAAGGCACTCGAGCTTGATGCTTGCCTTGGCGAACCACTCGAGTCGCTGCGTCAGTTGCTCTCACCAAGTGATTTTTACCCGCGCGATTGCGATCAGACGTTTACCATTGCTACCACCGATTACGCGATGCAGACCATCTTGCCGTTTGCCTTGCCACGTATCTATCAAGAAGCCCCTTTGGTGTCGTTCAACTTTCTGCCTCTGCAGCATGACCGCCTGGTGGATCAGCTCACTTATGAGGGGGCTGATCTGGCCATCTGTCGTCCGACAGGACCGGTGGAGCCACTGCAAAGTGAGATCTTGGGCAAGGTCGGGGTATTGTGCTTACTGAGTAAGCAGCACCCTCTGGCGAATAAAGACATGACGCTTGCGGAGTACCTTGAATGCCCACACGCCATGATAGCCATCAGTGATGGGGTTAAGGCCTTGATCGACCAAGCGCACGTGGGGATGTCTCCACCGAAGATGGTGCTGCGTGCTTATCATCTAGAAGCAGCGCTAGCGATCGTCGATACTATGCCACTGATCATTACTGTACCGGCCGATTTGGCTTATTTGGTAGCCGAGCGCTATGACTTGGTGGTGAAGCCGCTGCCGTTTGCTTTCACGCCATTCGACTACTCGATGATCTGGCATCCTCGCTGCGAGCACTCACCAGCACAAAAATGGCTGCGTGATACCGTCAAGGAGGAGTGTGGCCGTTTGATTGCTAAACGTATTGAGGATATCGGCCTCAAATGAGAGAGGCGGGAGTCGAGAAGCGAGGAAATTATCGCGCGCGATGTGTGTTCGCACTTTTTTGAGGTTCGAGGTGCGGGGACGGGCGTTGCCCTGCGAGGAGCGAGGAGTTCCGAGCGTGTTGTGAGGCTGTCGTCTGCCGGAAGGTAAGATAGTGGGAAGAAGAAACTCATAGCGAACTATAAAGTCCTCGTCACTCGGAACGAAGTGAAACCCGCTCCTCGCACCTTTTTCTAAGGTTCGAGGTGCGGGGACGGGCTTTGCCCTACGAGGAGCGAGGAGTTCAGAGTGTGTTGTGAGGCTGTCGTCTGCCGGAAGGCAAGATAATGGGAGCAAGAAACCCATAGCGAACTATAAACCCCTCGTTACTCGGAACGCAGTGTAACCCGCCCCTCGCCCCTTAAAAAAAAGCCGAGCATTGTTGCTCGGCTTCGTTTTCAGTAAAAATCCCAGCTTATAGCTTGATCACAACGCGGCCCGTTACTTGGCCGTTGGTGATGTCTTCGGCGTATTTTGGTGCTTGCTCTAGTTCGACTTCGGTACAGGCTTGCTCGAAGAAGCTCTCAGGTAGTAGTTCAACCAGCTTTTCCCATGCCGCAATGCGTTTGTCGGTTGGGCACATGACTGAATCGACACCTTGTAGGCGCACGTTACGCAGGATAAATGGCATCACAGTGGTTGGCAGATCAAAACCGCCAGCAAGACCACAGGCGGCTACTGTGCTGTTGTAGTCCATTTGTGCTAGTACTTTGGCTAGTACCTTGCTACCAACAGTATCAACGGCGCCTGCCCAAATCTGCTTTTCTAGCGGGCGCGCTGGCTCTTCAAACTCGCTACGATCGATCACGCGCGCAGCGCCAAGTTTTTCTAGTAGTGGACCGTTTTGCTCAAGGCGACCAGTGACGGCTGCGACTTTGTAGCCTAGCTGGGCTAGCAGGGTTACCGCCACAGAGCCAACACCGCCACTTGCACCGGTCACAAGCACTTCACCGTCTTCTGGCTTCACACCACCATCAAGTAGCGCTTGTACACACAGCATGGCGGTAAAGCCTGCGGTACCCACCATCATGGCTTTTTTGCTGTCGAGACCGGTTGGTAGTGGAACCAGCCAATCGGCTTTTAGGCGTGCGCGCTGCGCCATGCCACCCCAATGGTTCTCACCGACACCCCAACCTGTAAGCACGACTTTATCACCGGCTGCGTAGCGGTTGTCGTCAGAGCTCACGACTGTACCGGCAAGGTCTATGCCAGGCACCATAGGGAAATTACGAATGATTTTTCCTTTGCCCGTGATAGCCAAACCATCTTTGTAGTTCAGCGATGAGTAATCGACATCGATCAGCACCTCACCCTCTGGCAGCTGACTCTCGTCGATTTGCTGGATAGAGGCGATAGTACGTTTTTCTTCTTGATTCAGGAGTAGGGCATTAAACATTGAGGTTCTCCAATTAAATTCGCTCAGGAAACGAGGTGAGTATAGTCACATCTCATCTATGAATAAAATGAAACCTTTACATTAAGTCTATGCGTATTAGTCATGATGGTGGCTAATATCAGGGTCAATAAAAAAGCCAGTCGATAGACTGGCTTTTGAGTTTAGGACAAAAAGAACTGATAGGATGGGTTATCGGTCTCATCTTTACACTGATAACCTAACTCTCTGAGGTGAGCAGAGAAACGCGACAGATCCGCCTCTTCCAGCTCAAAGCCACACAGCACCCGCCCATAGTCGGCGCCATGATTGCGGTAGTTAAATAGGCTGATGTTCCAGTGCGTGCCAAGGGTGCTGAGGAACTTAAGTAGCGCCCCCGGGTACTCTGGGAACTCAAAGCTGTATAAGCGCTCTTTTAGCGGCTTGGAAGGCTTGCCGCCTATCATGTAACGAATGTGCAGTTTAGCCATCTCGTCATCGGATAAGTCAACCACGGGGTAGCCGCCTTCTCGCAGGTCATGAATAATGCTCTCGAGCTCCTCTTGACCACCCTGCAGACGTACACCGACAAAGATATTGGCCAGATCGTCTTGGTTATAGCGGTAGTTAAACTCGGTCACCGCTCGGCCACCAATCAAGTTACAAAACTCGAAGAAGGCACCCTGACGCTCAGGGATGGTCACCGCGAGTAGGCCTTCGCGCTTCTCACCAAGCTCGCAGCGCTCTGATACGTAGCGCAGGCCGTGGAAATTGGTGTTTGCCCCAGACAGCACCGTACCGAGGTTTTTACCACGCAGCTGATGTTGCTCAGCGAATTTTTTCAGTCCTGCCAGTGCCAGCGCACCAGAAGGCTCGGCGATCGCGCGCGTGTCTTCGAAAATATCCTTCACGGCTGCGCAGATTTCATCGCTTGAGACCGCCACGTGGCCGTCGATGTATTCCTGACACAGGCGGAAGGTCTCTTCACCAATACGTTTAACCGCGACACCGTCAGCAAACATACTGACTTGATCGAGCACTACCGGCTCTCCGGCATCCAGTGCGGCTTTTAGGCATGAGGAGTCCTCAGGCTCAACCGCAATCACCTTGATCTCCGGCATCAGCTGTTTCACCAGTACTGCGACACCAGCGGCAAGACCGCCGCCACCGACAGGAACGAAGATATAATCCAGATGACCGTTTTGCTGCAGCATCTCCATACCAATCGTGCCCTGCCCTGCGATCACCAGTGGGTGATCAAACGGTGGCACAAAGGTATAGCCATGCAGCTCTGAGAGTCGCTCTGCTTCGGCCTTGGCTTCATCAAAGTTGCTGCCATGCAGTACCACCTCGCCACCAAAACTGCGTACCGCATCGACCTTGATGTCAGGCGTAGTTTTAGGCATGACAATGATGGTCTTTATACCGAGCTTGGTGCCTGATAGCGCCATGCCTTGGGCATGGTTGCCAGCAGATGCGGCGATCACGCCCGCACCTTTTTGCGCCTCAGACAAGCTCGCGACCATATTGTAGGCCCCGCGCAACTTAAACGAGTGCACTGGCTGGCGGTCTTCACGCTTGAGCTGCACCTGGTTATGGATCCGTGCAGCCAAGCGTGGCATGTCTTGCAGCGGCGTTACTGTCGCCACTTCATAGACAGGGGCTCTGAGGATCTGGCGCAGATAATCTGCGCCAGTAAACTGAGTGAGGGTCATTGGCTAGCCCTCTAGTTTAGAGCGATCTCGCACGGCACCTTTATCGGCACTGGTCGCCATGCTTGCGTAGGCTTTTAGAGCCAGTGATACCGTGCGCTCGCGATCGGCTGGTTGCCAGCCAAGCTGATCTTGTGTTGCTCGGCGCTCAGTCAGCTCTTGCTCAGCCACTTCGAGTGAGATGGTGCGATTAGGGATATCGATAGCGATAATGTCACCATCTTTCACCAAACCAATGGTGCCGCCATTTGCTGCCTCAGGTGAGGCGTGGCCAATTGATAGTCCAGACGTACCGCCAGAGAAGCGTCCATCGGTCAGCAGTGCACACTCTTTACCTAGTCCCATCGATTTTAGGTAGGTGGTTGGGTAGAGCATCTCTTGCATGCCAGGACCGCCTTTTGGACCCTCGTAGCGGATCACCACCACATCACCGGCTTTCACCTTGCCACCGAGAATGCCATCCACCGCATCCTCTTGGCTCTCAAATACCACTGCCGGGCCAGTAAACTTGAGAATGCTCTCATCAACACCAGCGGTTTTGACGATACAGCCATCAAGGGCAATATTACCTTTAAGCACCGCCAGACCACCGTCTTGGCTGTAGGCGTTTTCTTTGGTGCGGATACAGCCGTTCTCACGATCATCATCCAGGCTATCCCAGCGACAGTCTTGCGAGAAGGCTTCAGTGGTGCGAATGCCAGCAGGACCTGCGCGGTAGAACGACTTCACCTCTTCGGATTGAGTCAGCATGATGTCGTATTGCGCCAGCTGCTCTTCCCAAGTCAGGCCGAGCACGGTTTTCGATTGATTGTTCAGTAGGCCCGCGCGGTCCAGTTCACCCAAGATACCCACGACGCCGCCAGCGCGGTGGACATCTTCCATATGGTATTTCTGGGTTGAGGGCGCGACCTTACATAAGTTCGGCACGCGGCGAGACATCTGGTCGATATCCTGCATATCGAAGTTAACGCCACCCTCTTGCGCCGCCGCAAGTAGGTGCAGCACGGTATTGGTTGAACCGCCCATGGCGATATCGAGAGCCATCGCGTTCTCAAACGCCTCTTTGGTTGCGATATTGCGCGGCAGTGCGGTCACATCACCTTGCTCGTAGTAGCGCTTAGTCAGCTCAACGATACGCTTACCCGCGTTAACAAACAGCTCTTTACGATCAGCGTGGGTTGCTAGCATTGAGCCGTTACCTGGCTGAGATAAGCCCAGTGCTTCAGTGAGGCAGTTCATCGAGTTGGCGGTGAACATGCCTGAGCATGAGCCACAAGTCGGACACGCTGAGCGCTCAATCTGCTCGCTCTGCTCATCCGAGACCGTTGGGTCGGCACCCTGCATCATGGCATCAACCAGGTCGAGCTTGATGATCTGATCCGACAGCTTGGTCTTGCCCGCTTCCATCGGGCCGCCAGAGACAAAGATCACCGGAATATTCAGGCGCATTGACGCCATTAGCATTCCCGGGGTGATCTTGTCGCAGTTTGAGATACACACCATCGCATCGGCGCAGTGGGCATTGACCATGTACTCGACCGAGTCGGCGATCAGTTCACGCGAAGGCAGCGAGTAGAGCATGCCGCCGTGACCCATGGCGATGCCATCATCGACGGCAATGGTGTTAAATTCTTTGGCGATGCCGCCAGCGGCTTCAATCTCTTGCGCTACTAGTTGACCAAGGTCTTTTAGGTGAACGTGGCCAGGAACGAATTGTGTGAAGGAGTTGACCACGGCAATGATCGGCTTGCCAAAGTCTTCATCTTTAACCCCAGTCGCGCGCCACAGTGCTCGTGCCCCTGCCATGTTGCGGCCGTGGGTGGTGGTGGCTGATCTATATTTAGGCATGTCCTTATCCCTCTCTTATGCTTCTGGGTATACGTAATCAAGCCAGCCCCACTTGTCTTCAGTGGTGCCGTTGAATAGACCAAAGTAGGCCTCTTGCAGCTCTTTGGTGATTGGGCCGCGTTTGCCGCAACCGACTTCAATCTTATCGATGGTGGATACTGGAACCACCTCGGCGGCAGTACCGGTCATAAATACTTCATCGGCTAGGTATAGAGCTTCACGTGCAATATTAGCCTCGCGCACCTCATAGCCACGGTCACGAGCAATGGTCATGATTGAGTCGCGAGTAATGCCTGGCAAGATAGCACTGGTAGCTGGTGGTGTGGTGATCACGCCATCTTTAATCACAAAGATATTCTCACCAGCGCCCTCAGAAAGGTAGCCATCAACACTTAGAGCGATGCCTTCGTCGTAGCCATGACGACGCGCTTCACCGCCAACTAGAAGCGATGACAGGTAGTTACCACCAGCCTTAGCTGCAGTTGGGATAGTGTTTGGCGCGGCGCGGTTCCAGCTTGAGATCATCGCATCGACACCCTTTTCTAGTGCTTCTTCGCCTAGGTATGATCCCCAAGGGAAGGCAGCGATGATCAGGTCCATCTCGGTATCCACAGGTGGACACACCCCTAGACCTACATTGCCGACAAATCCCAGTGGACGGATATAAGCGCTCTCGAGCTTGTTTTGGCGCAAGGTTTCACGCGTTGCTTCCATGATCTCCTCGATAGTATACGGGATCGGGAAGCGGTAGATTTTAGCTGAATCTTTAAGGCGCTGTGCGTGTTCGCGATGGCGGAAGACAATCGGTCCCTTTGGTGTGTTGTAGCAGCGCACACCCTCAAAGACCGAGGTACCGTAGTGCATTGCGTGAGTCAAAACGTGAACATTGGCTTCTGCCCACGGAACCATTTCGCCATTAAACCAGATGTAATCAGCTGTTTTTGTCGCCATTGTTGCCTTCCTTATGCATTAACTCGTTGTTGTAGGTTGTTGTTCGGCAGTTCGTTATTATTGATTTTGATAACGTCGACGCTGATGACATCCCACAGTTTTTCAATTTGGTTGGTTAGAAATGAGATTGGTCGATCGCTATCGACGATAATCTCAACACTTGCAATCTTACTATCGTGGTTCTGGGTACCCGCAACCTGCTTAACCACAAAGCCACGGTGGCGCACGATGCGAAGAACACGCTCAAGCAGTACCGGTTTGTCGTCTGCCTTAATATCTAATAAATATCTTTCCATTAGGTGTTCTCCAACATATCGCTATTTGATGCGCCCGGTGGAACCAAGGGCCACACATTCTCTTCTTCGTCAATCAACACATGCAGCAGGTAAGGGGTCTTGCTCTCTAGCATCTCTTTGAGCGCCGGCTCTACCTCTTGTTTGCAGGTGATGGTTTTACCCGGAATATCGAAGGCCTTCGCTAGCATGACAAAATCTGGGTTGTCATCAAGGATGGTTTCGCTGTGGCGACCATCAAAGAAAAGCGATTGCCACTGACGAACCATGCCTAGGCGCTGGTTGTTGATCAGCACCATCTTGACTGGAATTTGGCGACGCTTTAGCGTGCCAAGCTCTTGTACGTTCATCATAAACGAGCCATCACCTGAGATAAGGATCGACTGATCATCTGGCCTTGCAACCGCCGCGCCCATCGCCGCAGGCAGACCAAAGCCCATGGTGCCAAGCCCTGCTGAGGTGATGAAGTTTTGTGGCTCACGCGGCTGAATGTGCTGCGCAGCCCACATTTGGTGCTGACCGACATCGGTCGAGACCATCGAGGTATCTGGCATCATATCGGACAATTGCTTTAGTAATAGCGGCGCGTAGATCGGCTCACCAGGGTGGTCATAGCGCCATTTGAAGCCGCTGCGCAGACTTTCGGTGTGATGCAGCCATGGGGCAATGTCGTGCTCAAGGTGTAACTGAGGCAAGATCTCGCGGATATCACCACGCAGCGCCGCATGGGCATGGCGTAGCTTATTGATTTCTGCTGCATCGATATCGATGTGGATCACGTGCGCGTTGGGCGCAAAGGTGTCGAGCTTGCCAGTCACGCGGTCATCAAAGCGCGCGCCGACGACAATTAGTAGGTCACACTCTTGCACCACCAGGTTGGCAGCTTTGGTGCCGTGCATACCCAGCATGCCCAGATAGTGAGGGTCGTGGCGCTCGATGGTGCCAAGCCCTTTGAGGGTACTCACCGATGGCATCGGGTTTTGCTCAAGGAACTGACGCACCGTGTCGGTTGCGTGCGCAAGCTGCACACCACCGCCAACGTACAGTACTGGGCGCTTGGCTTCGCGAATCAGGGCGTTGGCCAGGCGGTAGGTTTCTGGTGCTGGAACAGGGAACGGAAGGTGTTCGAACTCTGGGAGGATTTCGATAGGTGCTTCGGCAAGTTGCACATCTTTTGCGATATCAACAATTACAGGACCTGGTCTGCCGGTTTTGGCTACCTCGAACGCCTCTGAAAGTGTTGGCGCAAGGTCTTCAATGTCGGTCACTAGATAGCTGTGCTTGGTACAAGCGAGCGACATGCCGATCACATCCATCTCTTGGAAGGCGTCAGTACCGATGTGTGAGCTGGCGACTTGCCCTGTGATCGCGACCATCGGGATTGAGTCCAAAAACGCATCAGCAAGGCCGGTGACCAGGTTGGTCGCACCAGGACCTGAGGTGGCCATGCACACAGCGACATCTTGGCTGGCTCGTGCCATGCCGATGGCCGCCATTGCAGCGCCTTGCTCGTGGCGACACAAGATGTGTTCAACACCACCATCATACAAGGCATCGTAGATTGGCATGATGGCTCCACCTGGGTAACCAAACACAGTCTTGATACCTTGCTGTTTTAATGCGGATACAACTAACTCTGCTCCAGTCATTGTGATCCTCCGTTTATCGCTTCATTGCGATGAGCTTCTTGCATGCACATCATGTGCGCTCCCATTGTTCCATGTCACTCAAATAATTGAGTTTTTACGTCTTCATAGTGTAAAAAACCCCCGGACTTTTCAGTGCGGGGGTTTTTTTTAATCTGTGGCTATCTCTCGTCCACTCGACCCCGCGCGGTATCCATAATGACCACGATAATCAGGGCTAGCAGAGTGTTAACGGCGAAGATAGTTTTCATTACTTAATTTTGCTTAAGATTTTACGTCTGTACCTAGTGGTAACATACAAAACTGTTAAATGACAAGCAAAACCTCATTCTTTTTTCACATTCATTAACCAACTCCACATGCTATATAACAGAGTAATCATTTTAAACATATCCGATTTGTAGATAAAAAATCTAATTACTTGGGGATTTGTAATGAGTTTAGCCATTATTTACAGCCGAGCCAGTGTGGGAGTTGAGGCGCCATTGGTGACCGTTGAGGTGCACATCAGCAATGGGATGCCAGGATTTTCTCTGGTGGGGTTAGCCGAAACCACCGTCAAGGAGGCCAAAGATCGGGTGCGCAGCGCGATCATTAACTCCAACTTTACCTTTCCAGCCAAACGTATCACGGTCAACTTGGCACCCGCCGATCTGCCCAAAGAGGGCGGTCGGTTTGACCTGCCGATCGCACTAGGAATTTTGGCCGCATCCGAGCAGATCCCGATGAGTCTATTAGCGGAGCGGGAGTTTCTCGGTGAGCTAGCGCTGTCAGGCGAGTTACGCGCGATCAAAGGGGTGCTGCCTGCCGCACTGGCCGCAAGGCAGCTTAAACGTAGCTTGATTGTGCCGCATTTTAATGGCGATCAAGCGGCCTTGGTCGATAAGCATCAACACTACTCAGCACAAAGCCTGATTGAGGTCTGTGCTGAGCTTTGCGGACAGCAGAGCCTAGGATTACATCAAACCGCCAATGCCAAGCCATGCGAAAGCCATTCTCGAGACTTACGCGATATCATAGGTCAGCAGCAGGGAAAAAGAGCGCTAGAGATCGCAGCAGCGGGTGGTCACAACCTGCTTTTTCTCGGTCCTCCGGGCACAGGCAAGACCATGCTGGCCTCCCGGCTGTGCGATCTGTTGCCTGACATGAGTGTTCAAGAGGCGATGGCGACGGCCTCGATTGCCTCACTGACACAGCAAGAAATCAATCAGTACAACTGGCGCAAACGGCCATTTCGCGCACCTCATCACTCAAGCTCGATGGCGGCGCTTGTGGGGGGAGGGAGTATTCCTCGTCCTGGTGAGATTTCGCTGGCGCACAATGGACTTTTGTTCCTCGATGAAATGCCCGAGTTTGAGCGTAAAGTTCTGGACTCGCTGCGTGAGCCACTTGAGTCAGGTGAGATCGTTATCTCGCGTGCACAGGGGAAAACACGTTTCCCGGCGCGTTTTCAACTGATTGGTGCACTGAATCCAAGCCCGACGGGCTACTATGAGGGCAATCAAGCGAGGGCCAACCCACAGGTGATCCTGCGTTATTTGAATCGGCTCTCGGGCCCCTTGCTCGACCGATTTGATATGTCGCTTGAGATCCCCTCGCTGCCTAAAGGCATGTTGGCAGAGGGTGGGGAGCGAGGTGAGGCGACCGAGGTGGTTAGAGAACGGGTGAGTGAGGCTCGCCAATCGATGTATCGACGCGGTGGTAAAATTAACGCTTTGCTTGGTTCGCGTGAGATTGAGCATCACTGCCCCCTTGCGCGAGCGGATGCACAGTTTTTAGAGGCGGCGCTGCATCGCCTTGGTTTGTCTATTCGCGCCTATCATCGGATTATAAAAGTAGCACGAACCATCGCTGACCTTGCAGGCGAGGCCGAGATTACTCGCCCTCACTTGGCTGAAGCACTGGGTTATCGCGCCATGGACAGGCTACTGAAACAGTTGATTGAGCAAACAACTTAATTCAAGCGCAAGATATCAGACCATTAAAACAGAGGCTTACATCCAAGTGACGGATTTGTATAATTGAGCGGCATTTATTTCATCCGTCTTTGTCGAAGGTCGTTTTTCTCATGCTTGCCCACCTACTTCTGGTCCTCAATATCACTCTAGTGGTGATCAACAGTGCAGTTTGTTCGGTGCTGATCTGTATTATCGCCATCTTTAAGCTGCTGCTACCAACGGCGTCATTAAAGGCAAAGGGGACGGCGCTGGCGAATCGTGTGATGTGGCTATGGGCGAGCGTCAATGCGGCTATCCTCTCGTTATCGAATCGAGTTGAGTGGGATGTCGAGAGCGTTGAAGGATTGCATAAGGATGGTTGGTATCTGATGATCAGTAATCATCTGAGCTGGACTGATATCGTGGTGCTGTGTTGCGTATTTAAAGATCAGATCCCGATGCCCAAATTTTTCCTCAAGCAACAACTCCTCTATGTACCCTTCATTGGTATGGCGTGCTGGGCGTTGGACATGCCATTTATGCGTCGTTATTCGCGCGACTATCTGCTGCGTCATCCAGAAAAACGCGGTGAAGATTTAGCCACTACGCGCCGCTCGTGTGCCAAGTTCCAGCACACACCGACCACAGTGGTTAACTATGTTGAGGGGACGCGCTTTACCCAGGAGAAGCAGCGCTCTAGCCGTGGAGACTATCAGTACCTGCTGGCACCAAAGTCAGGTGGTATTGCCTACACGCTAGCGGCGATGGGGGAGCAGTTTGATAATATTATCGATGTGACGATCGCCTACCCCAAAAACCCTAACCAACCCTTTAAAGAGATGCTGATGGGTAAGATGCGCAAGATTGTCGTGCGGGTTGATGTGTTGCCCCTTGATGAGCAGGTGACGGGGGATTACTTCAATGATAAGCCATACAAGCGCCAGTTCCATCATTGGCTATCACAGCGTTGGGCGCGCAAGGATAAGTTGCTTGCAGAGATCCACCAAGCTGAGCACAAACAATAAAAAAGAGGGGGAGCCAATGCTCCCCCTCTTTTTTTATTTCTTTGATTACTTAGTCACTAGGTAGTTGACTAGCTCAATGTACTCATCAATCGATGATACGCTGCCTGATTCGACCATGTAGATGTTGCTGACGATCACTGCTGGCACGCCGCGTAGGCCGCTGTCTCTAAATTGCTTATCAAAGCGACGCGTCATTGAATCAACCGCAAAACCATTAAAGGTGGCGTCGAACTTTTTGCCATCAATACCCTCGTCAACGAAGATCTGACGCAGCTCGTCATCGTCACGTGGTGGCTGGTTGAGGTTATGGATGCGGTTGAACATCACCGGTGCCATCTGTTTTTCCACCTTAAGCGCTAGCATGGTAGCGTAAGCCTTGCTCATTGACGGGCCCATTGGACCGCCCATAAACGACACGTGGTTCTTGTTCAGTTTGACTCCCTCAGGAAGCTCAGATTTTAGCTGAGTGACCACCGGCTCAAACTGATAACAGTGTGGGCAGTAGAATGAGAAGAACTCGTTGACGACTGGCTTCGATGATTTCTCAAGTTCTAACACCGTGTAGTGGGTTCCTTCCTTGAAATTAGCGGCGTTTGCCGAGATGCTGACTAAAATTGTGGCAAACAGTGCCATTAGTTTTTTCATTATTTTCTCCATTTTTACCACTGAGGCATCAGAGACAATGGGGTTTCGTCTAATGCCGCGAGTTGCTCTTTAAAGGCTAATACTTGGTTTTCCCAATACTTTGGCTCATTGAACCATGGGAAGGCAAGCGGGAATGCCGGGTCGTGCCATCGCTTTGCAAGCCAAGCCATATAATGCACCATTCGTAGACCGCGCAATGGCTCAATTAGTTTCAGCTCCGCTTGATTAAAATCGTTAAATTCCTGATAGGCTTCCAGAATTGTATCCAGTTGCACTAACTTATCCGCTCGCTCACCGTTTAGCAACATCCACAAGTCCTGCACTGCGGGACCATTTCGGCAGTCATCGAGATCAACAAACATCGGCCCATCGCGCCAGAGAATATTGCCTGGGTGGCAGTCGCCATGCAGGCGGATCTGCGGCTCGATAGTATGCCACTGCTCGCTGACCGATTTGATTAAGATATCAAGATCATTGAAGAAAGCGTTCTCTAGATGGGATGGAATGAAGCTGCTGTTTTGCAGTAGTTCACGTGGTTGGTTGAGGTATTCATCAAGCCCTAGTGTTGGGCGGTGGCGAAACTGGGTACGACTGCCGACCTTGTGAATACGACCTAAATAACGCCCCACACCCTCTAGTTGGTCAAAGTTATCCACCTCAAATTGACGCCCGCCGACACTTGGGAAGACGGCGAAGAGATAGCCCTGATACTCGTGGAGGGTCTGGCCGTTCAGTTTTAATGGTGCCGCGACAGGGATTTCCGACTCGACGAGTTCATGAGTGAATTGATGCTCTTCTTCAATTTGTGCTCGGCTCCAACGCTGGGGGCGATAGAACTTCACCACGTAGCGCTGGCGCTCCTCGTCGGTAAACTGATAGACGCGGTTCTCGTAGCTATTGAGCGCCAGTAGCCCAGATTCGGCGCGAATGCCGGCACTTTCCAGTGCGTACCACATAAAATCTGGCGTAAGGGCATCAAAGTTAAATGATTGTTCAGACATAGTAAGAATAGAAAAGGCGCATTGCTGAGCCCTTTTCCTCAAGGTTGCAACTAGAGTTGGTTGATAAAACGACTCTCTACTTGGACGGTAAAGCTGCCACTGTCGGTTAGTATAAACTGAATCTTCGAGACCGCAGAGGATAATGTGTCAGGGTCAACACCGAGGGTCATCGGCACACTGAGCACCTCACCCGGAGCAACCTCAACGGATTGACGTCCGTACCAGGTGACACCTTGCAGACCAGAAACATCCAGTTGATATGTCTGTGGCTGCTGCGTTTTATTAATTATCTTAAGGGTATAGGTGTTCTCAACCTCCCCAGCATTATTGATTCGATACAGTTGGGTTCGATCGCGTAACACACTCAGTCCAGCGGGCTCCACGCGCGCTATCTGAGTAAAGAACAACCCCGTCATAACCAACAACACCACTCCATAGCCAATCAGTTTCGGCCGCAGCACCTTGGTTTGGTTCCCCTCAAGGCGATGTTCGGTGGTGTAGCTGATCAAGCCTTTGGGGTAATTCATTCGCTCCATGGTGCGGTCACAGGCGTCGATGCAGGCCCCGCAGTTGATGCATTCGTATTGCAGGCCGTCACGAATATCGATGCCGGTTGGGCACACCTGCACGCATAAGTCGCAGTCGATACAATCCCCAAGACCCAACTGATTTGGATCGGCTTTGCGCGAGCGAGGCCCGCGGGTTTCGCCGCGTTGCGTATCATAGCCAACGATAAAGGTATCCTTGTCGAACATCGCAGACTGGAAGCGTGCATAAGGGCACATGTGCAGGCAGACGATGGAGCGCATCCACCCGGCATTACCATAAGTGCACAAGGTAAAAAATATCACCCAGAAGGTGGGCCAAAAGGCAGCGTTAGCGGTGAAAAACTCGATGACTAACTGGCGAATAGGGACAAAGTAGCCGACAAAAGTCAGTCCAGTGAGCAGGGCAATCACCAACCATGCGCCGTGTTTGAGTGTTTTTCTTATCAGCAGGTTGCGTGTTAGGGGATTGCTATCTTGCTTACGCCGCTTGTTGACGTTGCCCTCGAGTTTTTCTTCAAACCAGATATACATGAAGGTCCACACGGTTTGCGGGCACAGATATCCGCACCAGACTCGGCCAAGAAAGGTGGTAATAAAAAACAAACCAAACGCGGCGAGCATAAATAATAGAGCCAACAACAACAGATCTTGTGGGTAGAGGGTCGTGCCGAAAAAGTGGAACTGCTGGTGAGCGATATCGAGCAGGATAGCCTGACGCTCACCGTAAGGGATCCAGGGAATAGCGGCAAAGAGTACCAGTAAGAACCACGCACCATAGCGCCTTAATCGCTGGAACTGACCCTTGCTCTCTCGCACATAAATGCGATTACTGGGATTGAATCGGTCTCGGTTGCCTTTGCGGCTTGGCGACGTCACGTCTTTTATCTTGATCTTATCCTGACTCATGGGGCTTCCTTACGACGAGTCGTCTCGGTTGGATATGACGGTAAGCAGCGATTATACCGCGCCCATTGGCAAAATGTAGCTAGTGGTATCACTTTTATAACTTTTTATTAACCACGCAATAAGGGGCGAGGTGCGGGGACGGGCTTTGCCCTACGAGGTGCGAGGAGTGAAGTGCAATGTGGAAGTTCTCGCCTCTGCCCTTGGGCATAGCAGGGGCGGGGTTCGGGGTTCAGGCTAAAGCCCTCCGAGGTGCGAGTGGCTCAACGCGCGTTGGGAGCTCCTCGAACCTCGGAACGAAGTGTAACTCGCGCCTCGAAACTCGGTGTTCTCGCCTCTGCCATTCGGTGTAGAAAAATGAAAAGGCGACCGATTGGGTCGCCTTGGGTGGGTTATTCGATGACGCCGCGCGCTTTTAGGATAGCGGTTTTGAAATCATCTTCTTGGTCTTTTTTCAGGCCTGGGATCATCTCGTCTTTGCCGCTGTTGCGCATCTTGAGGTGATAGATCAGCACATCATCGGTCAGATCTTCTAGTTTGCCATCATAGCCGGCCTCTTGGGCAAGCTTGGCAATAAATTGCATTAGGTTGAGTTCTTGGTCTTTTAGCCATTCTGGCTGCATTAGCTCGATGAGCTCTTCAATACGATGACACTGCATCACTTTCTCCGCTGTACTTTCATTATATGAGTAGTTATCTGTTTAAAGTACCAGATATTGACGGATAAGCTCAAGAGCTTAAGGGGCGAGGTTCGGGTTTCGGGCTAAAGCCCTCCGAGGTGCGAGTGGCTCAATACGCGTTGGTAGCTCCTCGAACCTCGGAACGAAGTGTAACTCGCGCCTCGAAACTCGGTGTTCTCGCCTCTGCCCTTGGGCATAGAAGGTGCGAGGTTCGGGTTTCGGGCTAAAGCCCTCCGAGGTGCGAGTGGCTTAATACGCGTTGGGGGCTCCTCGAACCTCGGAACGAAGTGTAACTCGCGCCTCGAACCTCGGTGTTTTCGCCTCTGCCCTTGGGCATAGAAGGTGCGAGGTTCGGGTTTCGGGCTAAAGCCTTCCGAGGTGCGAGTGGCTCAACACGCGTTGGGGGCTCCTCGAACCTCGGAACGAAGTGTAACCCGCACCTCGAAACTCGATGTTCTCGCCTCTCGAAACGAAGTGATCTCGTCTCTCGCCTCTGCTTTCAAAGAATAAAAAAGCGCAGACCACGCTGCGCTTTTCGTTATGCGGCTTTCACTTGTTTAGCTGAGGTTGGCGCTAGGCGCGCTTGTTGCTCGACTAAGCTCATTGATGGAGCCGTTTTTTTTGCCACTGGAGCAGAAGTAAATCCGCTACGGCGGCGAGCCGCACTGCGATATGAGTGCGAAGACCTGACGGTAGTTGGGCGCATTCGTTTACCTAACTGTCAGGCATATCCATTGCCGAAGTAATGGCCTTACTGATCTTGAGTACTGCCTTGCGCGAATGGGCAAAGTTTGCTCTATGGCTCACGCCTATCCAATCCACCAGTAAGGGTTAATGACACACAGGTGTCTTTTTAATAGTAACACTGCTGCAATAAACGATCGATAATTAATCAAACACGGTGCGGAAATGTGTCCATTGCTTAGTTTCGTTGACAGGGAAATGGTGTATAAATGAAACAGTGGCAAGCGCATACAGTGGTTGTGGCAATTTAGGCTCAAGGAGGTAGCAATGTCTTTTCTCAAGAGAACCTTAGCAAGTTTTGGTATTGGATCTGCCAAGGTCGATACGATATTGCAGCAAAATGTTTTGTATCCGGGGCAACCTGTGGCGCTGAAAATCTATGTTTATGGGGGGCGCAGCGAGCAGGAGATTGACAATATCGATGTCAATTTGTGTTGTCAGTACATGGTCGAGGAGCCAATCCAGCGTACCGGTGAAGGCGGTGATCCGTTGCGCACTCACCGCGTCAAGCGACCTTATGTCTTGGGTCATTGGCAGTTGCCCTATGCATTTACTATTCACCCAGGCGAGACGCGCGAATTTGATGTCAGCATTGATGTGCCATGGAACACCCCGATCACGGTTGGTGATTCCAAGGTGTGGCTGGAAACAGGGCTAGATATCTCGCACGCGATTGATCCTACTGACAAAGACATCTTAACCGTTCGACCCGATCCACTGACCGAAGGCGTGTTTGCAGCCCTAGAAGCACAGGGCATGAGAATACGCCAAGTGGAGTGTGAAGAGACCAAAGGATTTTCGCTGCCATTCGTTCAAGAGTTTGAGTTTGTCCCGACTACCGGTCCTTATCATGGCCGCTGGCGTGAGTTAGAAATAGTGGCTCACCGCAGCCATGATGAGCTCGAGCTGTGGCTTGAGGTGGATCGCAATAAAACCGGCGTGCAAGGCATGATGGCGAGTCTGCTCGGCGGCGGTAAGCTTCAGCGACATATGGTGCTCTCGAGTCAACTGACCTCAGAGCAAGCTGGTCAGCAAGTGATCGAGTATCTAGAGGCGCACTGCTAATTTAAGCTTACACTTGTACGCTTAATCTGCGATACTGACCACAGAGATGATAGACACTCGGTGGTCAGATGATGCAAAACAAACAACAATACACTGCGCGTGAGGAGTTACTCAATGCGTTAACCCATGGGCTTGGCATTGTGCTGGGGATTGTGGGTTTGGTATTGCTCCTGGATAAAGCCCTCGCGCAGCAAGCTGATGGTATGACTATCGCCAGCATGGCCATCTATGGGGCAAGCGTCATTTTACTGTTTCTTGCCTCAACCCTTTATCATGCTATTCCTTCACCACGCGCTAAGCGCCTGCTTAAGACCTTCGATCATTGTGCAATCTATTTGCTGATTGCCGGTAGTTACACCCCATTTATGCTGGTAAGCCTACGCACTCCACTGGCGATAGGGTTAATGGCGGTGATATGGCTGATTGCCTTGGTGGGGATTATCTTGAAGGTCGCCTTTATCTATCGCTTTAAACGCCTATCTCTAATGACGTATCTGGCGATGGGTTGGCTGTCATTGGTGGTGATCTATCAACTGGCACTGCGCCTGGATGTCGCCGGCCTTTCTCTGCTTGCTGCGGGTGGCATCACCTACTCACTGGGGGTGATCTTCTATGTGGCCAAGCGTATTCCGTTTAATCATGCGATTTGGCACGGTTTTGTCTTGGCGGGCTGTGCTTGCCACTTTCTTGCCATCTATTGGTTTGTCGTGCCGGTTTAGGGGGCTGGTGTTTTAAGGGGATTAGCGGCGCCAAAACGCGGGGAAGAACAACACCATCAAGGTAATTATCTCAAGGCGCCCCAAGAGCATTCCTAAGCTTAGTATCCATTTGGCGCCATCGGGTAGCGGCGCAAAATTGCCCGTCGGACCAATCACGCTGCCCATGCCTGGCCCAACATTCGCCACGGACGTGATTGCGCCTGAGATGCTGGTGACTGGGTCAAGTCCCATGGCACTGAGCATGCCTGCTATCACGATGACAGTGATAAAGAACATCAGGCCAAAGGCGACTATCGAACGCACAATATCGTCGTTGACCGGGCGCTGGTTGTAGCGCTGCACAAACACGCCGGATGGGTGGATAAGCTTCATCATCTGTTTGGTCAGCAGGGTGCGTGCGATTTGAAAGCGAAAGATCTTGATCCCTCCAGACGTTGAGCCAGAGCAGGCACCGGCCATCATCAGAAAGGCAAACAGGGTCGTCGGTAGTGCGCCCCAGGCGGTGAAGTCCTCTAGCCCAAAGCCGGTTGTGGTGACCACAGAGACGATATTAAACATCGCCACCCGCACGGCGTCAGCAATCGTATAGCCATCACGAATCACTAACCAAGCACTGATGATCGCGCTCGTCAGCAGAAACAGGTAGCTAAATCCTCTGACTTGCTCATCACGCGTCAGTAGTGAGAGCTGCTTCTTCTTCAGTGCCATCACAAAAAGTAAGAAGGGCAGCCCCCCTAGGAACATAAATAGCGTCGCGACCCAGTGTGCACTGTGTGAGAAGCGATTCATAGAACTGTCTGAGGTGGAGTAGCCACCGGTAGATAGGGTGGTAAACGCATGATTGGTCGCGTCGAGGACGCTCATCCCGGTAAGGGTGTAAGCCACCAAGCAGGCAAGGGTGAGAAGTACATACACCGCAACAATGTTCTTCGCGACGGTCTTGGCCTTTGGGCTGCTCTTATCCGACCAATCGGACGACTCGGTTTGGAATAAGCGCATCCCACCCACGTTGAGCATCGGCAGGATGGCGACGGCCATGACAATAAAGCCGATCCCGCCGAGCCATTGCAGCGTTGAGCGCCACAGCAAGATGCTTGGTGCCATCTCATCGAGACCACTCAGCACCGTTGAGCCGGTGGTGGTGATCCCTGACATGGTCTCAAAATAGGCATCGGTAAAGCTGATATGGTTGATTAAGACAAATGGCAGTGCTGCAAAGGCGCTGGCGATGGTCCACACCAGGCTTGTGATCAAAAACATATCGCGCACCCCGAGTCGAAAAGGGCGCGTTCTGCCAACAGTTAGGCACACCAGTGCGACTAAGTGGGTGATCAGTACCGACTGACCAAACTCAAGAAAGCCACTGGTGCCGGATTCGCTACGGGCAAAAAAGGCCAAGAGCGTCGGTAGGTACATAAACAGGGCGAGTTTGGATAACACGAGCCCTATAACAAACAGTACCGGACGGACATTGACCATAGCTTTGCCTTCTAGAGGAAGAATGGGCTGGGTTGGAACAGCGCCTCAACATCGGGCACATATTTCTTATCAACCAAGAACATCACCACGTGATCGTCTTGTTCGATAACGGTGCGGTCGTGCGCGATCAGCACCTCTTCACCACGCACAATAGCGCCGATAGTGGTGCCTGGCGGTAAGCGAATATCACCTATCGCGCGACCCACGACTTTCGAGGTGGTCTCATCCCCGTGGGCAATCGCTTCAATGGCCTCAGCCGCGCCACGCCGTAGCGAGGAGACGTTGACGATATCAGCGCGGCGGACGTGGGTCAGCAGCTCTGAAATAGTCGCCTGCTGGGGCGATATCGCCACATCAATCACACCGCCTTGTACAAGGTCGACGTATGCACCGCGCTGGATCAAGACCATGGCCTTTTTCGCACCCATCCGCTTGGCCAGCATCGCCGACATGATATTGGTTTCATCTTCATTGGTCAGGGCGATAAACACATCGACCTGATCGATATTTTCTTCGTTGAGTAGCTCTTGGTCCGCAGCATCACCACAGAAAACGATGGTGTTCTCGAGATCCTCAGATAGGCGCTCGGCGCGTTGGTAGTTGCGCTCAATCAGTTTCACGCTGTAGCTCTGCTCCAAGCGCTTGGCGAGTGCTGCACCGATGTTACCACCCCCAACGATCATCAGGCGACGATACGGTTTTTCAAGCCGCTGCAGTTCACTCATCACCGAACGGATATGGTTACTGGCGGCAACAAAGAACACCTCATCATCGGCCTCGATGATGGTGGTGCCTTGTGGGCGAATGGGACGCCCCTGACGGAAGATGGCGGCAACTCGAGTGTCGATGTGTGGCATATGCTCGCGCAGGGCAGAGAGGGCATTACCCACTAGTGGGCCGCCATAATAGGCTTTCACCGCCACAATGCTGACCTTTTCTTCAGCAAAGCTCACCACCTGAAGTGCGCCAGGGTATTGGATCAAGCGCTCGATGTAGCTGGTGACGAGTTCTTCTGGGGCGATTAGGTGATCAACAGGAACCGCGCCCGATTGAAACAGCGCCTCTTTTTCGTTGAGGTACTCACGAGAGCGTATCCGAGCAATACGGTTTGGGGTGTTAAATAGAGTAAACGCAACCTGACAAGCCGCCATATTGGTTTCATCGGTATTGGTGACCGCAACCAGCATATCCGCATCTTGCGCGCCGGCTTCACGCAGCACATCGGGGTGACTTGCATGACCGTTAACCACACGCAGGTCGTACTTGTCCTGAAGCTCGCGCAGACGGTCACTGTCTTTATCGACGATGGTGATATCGTTGTTTTCACCCACCAGATTCTCAGCCAGCGTGCCACCCACCTGGCCTGCACCAAGAATAATGATCTTCATTTTTTGCTCTCTTAAAATGCAGCCACCCATAACGGGTGGCTTGTCATCCTTGTGTGTTTACTGACTAGACGTGTTTTTTCAACACGGCGTAGTAGAAGCCATCCATATCTTCCTCGCCTGGGAGGATTTGTCGACCCGGCTCGGCTGGGTCACTATCGATCAGGTCGACATTGTCGGTGCGAGCCAAGAAGGCTTTGACCTGCTCAACATTTTCTTGCGGTGTGATTGAGCATGTTGCGTAGACCAGTGTGCCACCCGGTTTCAATTGTTGCCACATTGCGTCGAGAATTTCACTCTGGAGTGCAGCCAGTGCCGCAATATCATCGCCACGACGCAGCCACTTAATGTCTGGGTGACGACGGATGACGCCCAGTGCTGAACATGGGGCATCGAGTAGGATGCGATCAAACTGTTCGCCTTGCCACCACTCGTTTGGCTCTCGTGCGTCACCACAAATCACCTCAGCCTTTAGATTCAGGCGTTTGAGGTTATCGTGCACACGCTTAAGGCGTTGATCATCACAGTCAATCGCTACCACTTGAGCATCCTGAGTACGCTCTAGGATATGCGCGGTTTTGCCACCGGGCGCTGCGCAGCAATCTAAGATCAGCTCACCATCTTGCGGCTTGAGGTAGTCAACGGACAATTGCGCCGCCGCATCTTGCACTGAGACCCAGCCTTTCTCAAACCCAGGCAATTTATACACGTCACAAGGTGAGGCCAATTTTATGGCATCCTCAGCTTGGCTGTGCACGCTGCTATCAATGTTTTCATTTTTGAGCAGCTCAAGGTACTCATCACGGCTGTGGTGCTGGTGGTTTACGCGCAGCCACATCGGCGCCTTACTGTTGTTGGCCTCGATGATGCTCTCCCACTGCTGTGGGTAGCTCTCTTGCAGCAGCTTAAGTAGCCAGCCTGGATGGCCATACTTACCCGCGTTATGGCTAACCGCCTGGGCATCGAGTTGCTCTTGGTTGCGCTGGTAGTTGCGCAGCACCGCATTGATTAACCCACGCAGGCGAGGGCCCTTGAGTGTTTTGGTTGCCTCAACGGTTTCACCGACGGCCGCATGAGCTGGGATGCGCATAAAGCTCAGCTGGTAAATACCGACCAAAATCAGGTGATGGAAGACGCGCTGTTTGCCCTTAAGCGGCTTATCCATCAGCTCACCTGCGATCGACTCAAGGCGCGGTAAATAGCGCAGAGCGCCATAGCAGATTTCCTGTAGCAGGGCGTGATCGCGTGGCTTGATGGTTTGTTGGGCCGCAGGGAGTGCGGAAGAGAGAGAGTGGCCTTTGTCGACCACGTTAAATAGGACGTTGGCGGCTGCCGCACGAACATTCATAGTGAATACCTTATGCTAAGGGAGGGCATCTCTGCCCTCAAAATGTACTCTGACCCTATAGGGTCGTTTGGGCTAGATAAGCTGTGAGCCCACTTCGAACCAACTGGCACGAGAGTTAAGGATATCTTGTACCGACATGGCTTTTTTACCCGGCACCTGTAGCTGTTCAAGCACCAAAACACCATTACCCGTAGCGACATAGATGCCGGTTTTATCCGCTTGCAGGATAGTTCCCGCTGGCTTGTCCGACGTCTGGTCGGCAACTCGGCTCTGCCATACCTTGATGCTATTGTCTGCTGCGCTAAAGTGGCTCATCGGCCATGGGTTAAACGCACGTACGCAGCGCTCAATATGCTCAGCATCTTGGCTCCAGTCGATGCGCGCCTCTTCTTTGCTCAGCTTCTTAGCGTAGTTGGCTAGGGTATCGTCTTGCTTTTCAGCGATTGCGCTGCCGTTGGCGATCTCAGCCAGGCAGTCAACCAACGCCTCAGGACCAAGCTCAGCCAGCTTTTCGTACATGCTCGCACTGGTATCTGTTGGCTCAATCGGCAGAGTGGCAATCTTCAGCATATCACCGGTATCTAGGCCAATGTCCATCTGCATGATGGTTACGCCCGTCTCTTTATCGCCTGCCCAGATAGAGCGCTGGATTGGCGCGGCGCCACGCCAGCGAGGTAGGATAGAGCCGTGCACATTGATACAGCCCAATTTAGGCGTATCCAATACCGCTTGTGGTAGCAATAGACCGTAGGCGACCACGACCATGATATCGGCATCAAGCTCAACCAGCTGCTGCTTGGCTTCTTCGGACTTAAAATTCTCCGGTTGGTAAACCGGAATGTCGTGCTCTAGCGCAATGGTTTTGACCGGGCTTGCTGTGAGCTTTTTACCGCGTCCAGCAGGGCGGTCGGGTTGGGTGTACACCGCGATGACTTCATGCTCTGAAGACAATAACGCCGCCAAGTGACGGGCGGCGAAATCGGGAGTACCAGCAAAGACAATTCGTAATGGCTTGCTCAAGGTTGGCTCCTTTGTTGTTAGGCTCTAGCTTGCTTTTCGTTGAAGCGCTTGATCTTGGCAAGCTTGTCTTGGATACGCTTACGCTTGAGTGGCGATAGGTAATCGACAAACAGTTTGCCTTTTAGGTGGTCAAGTTCGTGCTGAACGCAGATCGCCAGTAGTTCATCTGCATCAAAGGTGATCTCCTCACCGTCACGGTTGAGCGCTTTTACGCTCACTTCAGCAGCGCGAGGCACTAGAGCACGCGCGCCAGGTACCGATAGACAACCTTCTTCAATGCCGTCTTCACCGCGCTTTTCAGTGATCTCAGGGTTGATTAGAACCATAGGCTCTTCGCGTGATTCAGAGATATCAATCACAACGATGCGCTGGTGGATGTCCACCTGGGTTGCAGCTAGGCCAATGCCTTCTTCTGCGTACATGGTCTCTAGCATATCGTCAACGATTTGCTGGATTTCAGGCGTCACGGCTTCAACGGGCTTTGCCACGGTACGAAGACGTTCGTCTGGGAAACTTAATACATTTAAAACAGCCATAAACACTCAAATATTGAACTGTGCCGAAAGAGCACGATGTTGATGGGACAATTCTAGACATTTTATAACCGAAATGACAGCATCAGGGCGTGCAATTTCAGGATCGTTATCGGTAAACAGAGCCAAGGAATAACGTCATGAAGCGAATAAAACTAGCCTCATCTATCTATGCTTTGGTCACACTGCTTTGCTTGGGCGTAAGTTTTGGGGTGTCTGCCATCCCTCGTGTTATTGAGTTGAGCCCCAAAATGAGGGTCGCGACGCCAAACATCCCCAAGCCCACGCAAATGACGGATGATTTGCAGGTACGGATGCTTGAGTGGCCACACTGGCAGAAGGCAAGCCGAGTGATTAGCGGTGAGGGGAACCGACATTACCTCGGAAGTACGGCGCGCCTCTATGTTGAGGGTGAACATCCAGGTGCTTCTTGGGGACTATATCGTCAAGTGCTGACTTTGGATGGTAGGTCTAAGGTCATCGTTGTCCAAAAAGTGGCTCGTGGTCGCTCGCAACTGGCAGAGCAGGGTATGACGCGAATCGCGCTGTTGGATCAGTCCGAGGAACTGCGTGGAGGCGAGATAGCGCTAATAGAGAGCCAGACTGATCGGCTGCCATCGTTTAGCGTGCAATCAGGGCCAAGGCAGGTAAAGCCAGCGATTGTGGCGTTTGTCTCTGGGCGTAAGTTTGTCGCCAAGGGAGCATGGTTAGTGCTGAACAAAGGCACCGAAGATGGATTGCAGCCCGGTAGCACGTTTGATCTGTTTACTGCCCAAGAGCGAGAGCAAAAGGCTCTCTCCAACCTTCCCACCTCAGACCAACGCGTCGGTCAACTGGTTGTGACCTACTCTCATCAAAGTCATAGCCTGGCCACCATCATTGAGGCCAACGAGCCGATTGATAGCCAAACCTTACTATTGCCTGCCACTGTTCGTCATTCGCAGATCAAATCCGGTGTGGATGACGATGACTGAGCGACAATTGATGGCTTGGCTAAGCCTGGCCTTTATTCCCAGACTCACCGGACAAGCTTTTGTGCGCTTGCTAGCCAAAGCTCCAGCTGAACATTGGCTGGATTTGCCTACTAAAGAGTTAATTGAGGCGGGCTTTAGTCAAGCGCAGGCAAGCTATCTTAAGCAAGAGTCTGAGTCGCGAGTCACCCCCATGCTTGAGTGGCAGCAAGGGAAGGGTAAAGCAATAATTACCCCGCTTGATCCTAGCTACCCGGCGCTTCTTGCTGAGGTGTCCGTCCCACCTCGGGTGCTGTTTGTCGAGGGGCAAGCAGACAGTTTGCACAGTACTCAATTGGCGATGGTTGGTAGTCGCCATGCCACGATTGATGGCCT
This sequence comes from Vibrio glycogenivorans, assembly GCF_051660965.1. Classification (NCBI taxonomy): domain Bacteria; kingdom Pseudomonadati; phylum Pseudomonadota; class Gammaproteobacteria; order Vibrionales; family Vibrionaceae; genus Vibrio; species Vibrio glycogenivorans. The sequence continues at coordinate 34,497 of NZ_JBPVIS010000023.1, forward strand.
CAATGATGCCAAGCGCTTTGCCGCTGAGTTGTCGCGTTCGGGAATCACCATCACCAGTGGTCTAGCTCTGGGGATTGATGGCAGTGCTCACCACGGTGCACTTGAGGCCAAAGGCGTCACGATTGCGGTGCTTGGCTCTGGGCACAACCGCCTCTATCCAGCCAAGCATCGCTCACTTGCCGAAAAGATCATTGAGTGTGGCGCTCTGGTGTCAGAATTTCCACCCGACACACCGCCTAAACGAGTTAACTTCCCCCGGCGTAACCGGATTATAAGCGGTTTGGCCACTGGTGTGCTGGTGGTTGAGGCTGCCGAAAGGAGCGGCTCTCTGATCACGGCGCGCTATGCCGCCGAGCAGGGGCGTGAAGTGTTTACTTTGCCTGGGTCGATTCATACCCCAACTTATCGCGGCAATCATCAATTGATTAAAAATGGCGCCTGCTTGGTGCAGACGGTTGATGATATCCTGGTTGAAATTGACACCTTGGTGCGTTGGAGCCAGCAAGCTCAGTCTCAACTTTGCTTCGAATCAGCGCATCAAATCAGCGCAAACGGTGATGAGCCGTTGCCATTTCCCCAACTGTTCGCTAACGTAGGACTGGAGCCGACGCCTATTGATATATTGGCGACTCGGACCCATATAAATATACAAGAAGCAATGAATCAAATTCTTGAGCTTGAATTACTCGGTGCGGTTAGGGCTGTTCCGGGTGGCTACGTTCGTTTAGGGGGAGGCAAACTATGATGATGGACATTTTGATGTACCTGTTCGAAACCTATGTCCATAGTGATGCAGAGTTACAAGTCGACCAGGACGAACTGGAAGATGAGCTACTCAGAGCGGGTTTCCAGGAAAAAGACATCTACAAGGCGCTGCATTGGCTTGAAGAGCTAGCAGCCCTGCAGCAGAGTGATGACCATGCGGCGATTGCTGCTGGCGGTATGACCTCAACTCGCATCTACACCAGCAAGGAAACGGATCGACTCAATGTTGAGTGCCGTGGCTTTTTGATGTTCCTTGAGCAGGTGGGCGTTTTGAAAGCCGACATTCGCGAGATGGTGATCGACCGCATCATGGGGCTTGAAACCAATGAATTTGAGCTCGAAGATCTGAAGTGGATTGTATTGATGGTGCTGTTTAATGTGCCAGGCAATGAGAATGCATACACCCTAATGGAAGAGCTGTTGTACTCAAAAGAACAAGGTGTTCTGCACTAAGTCGCGTTATGAGTAGTAAGATCGACAATCAACTGTTTTCCGCCCACGAGCATGCGCTTGACCAACAAGTCTGCCCGGTTTGCCAAGAGCAAGGGCGCACAGGTGAGCTTGAGATGCGTCATGGTAAGCACGGCGCCTTTCTTGGCTGTAATCAATACCCAAGTTGTGAATACATTCGCCCGCTGCAACAAAATGATGGCCATATCATCAAGCACCTTGGCGTGGCGTGTCCTGAGTGTCAGCATGAGCTTGTCTTGCGCCAGGGACGTTATGGCATGTTTATCGGCTGCAGCCACTTCCCTGAATGTCATCATATTGAGTCGCTCAATGTGCAAGAAGAACAAGCACCGGCTAGCATTACCTGCCCTGAGTGTCTCAAAGGCCACTTGGTCGAACGTAAAACTCGCCACGGCAAAACCTTTTATGCCTGCGACTCCTATCCCAAATGCCGCTTTGCAGTGAACCTGCCACCTATTGCCGGACAATGTAGCGCTTGTGGCTTTAATCTATTGGTTGAGAAGAAACGAGCGTCGGGCAAGGTACTTCTGTGCGCCGATAAAAAGTGCCAACACCAACAAGAGCTTTAGAAAAAGGGGCGAGGTGCGGGGACGGGCAGAGCCCTACGGGGAGCGAGGGGTTTAGTGCTCGCGGTGCATAAGTCGCTCTACTACACTAGATATAACCTGTTTTGAATACTAAAAAGGAGCCACAAGGCTCCTTTTTTGCGTCTAAATATTGGATTAGAAGGCCCTACACTAGGAACGAAACACTCGCTGAAGACTGCTCGCTCCTCGGAACGAAGTGTAACCCGCTCCTCGCTCCTTTAAGATAGACGATTTTTTTCCGCAAACTCGTGAACTGCAGGGTAAGCTTGGCTATCCAGTTCATCCGCGAGAGTAATCAATTGCTGCGTCAGTGCGGCTTTACTGTCTGCGCAGACGTTGATGTGTCCCATCTTGCGTCCCGGGCGCTTGTCTTTGCCATACCAGTGGATGTGGCAGCCTTCGATTGCTAACAAGCTATCTGGCAGTGTGTCTTCACCCAAGATGTTGATCATTGAGGTTTGGCGGATCAGCTTGGTGCTGCCAAGCGGCATACCGCAAACCGCGCGCAAGTGGTTTTCAAACTGACACGTGATCGCACCTTGTTGCGTCCAGTGGCCAGAGTTGTGTACGCGCGGCGCAATCTCATTGACCAGCAGCTGACCGTTAACATCGAAGAATTCGAGCGCCAGTACGCCGACATAGTCGAGGCTGTTCGCTACGGCGGTGAACATCTCTTTTGCCTGTGATTGCAGAGCTTGGTCTTCAATCGCGGTAGAGAGTGAGAGTACACCGTTGGTATGAACGTTTTCAGCCAGCGGGTAGACCTCAACCTGACCGTCTTTGCCACGCGCACCAACCAGAGAAACCTCGCGGTTAAATGGAACAAACTCTTCCGCTACGATAGCTTGAGTTGCGGTCGCAGCAATACACTCTGCCATCTCGTTCCAGATCGCATCGACATCATCTCGCGACTTTAAGCGCCATTGGCCCTTGCCATCGTAACCACCGAGCGCGCTTTTTAGCACCATCGGGATACCCACAGTCTCAATCGCTTGCTCGAAGTCTTCGCGGCTGTTGATCACCGCGTACTTGGCATTCTTTACCCCAGCGTTGTCGAGTAGGGCTTTTTCGATGCGGCGATCGCCGCCCGCTTTAATCGCATCTGTGGTTGGGAGGAACTTGCCGCTGCGCTCACAGATATCCAGCACGTCGTGTGGAATATGCTCAAATTCGGCCGTGATCACGTCCGCTTGCTCAATCGCATTCTCCAAGCCGTGGCCAACTACGGCTTGAGTCAATGGGTGAACAATGTTCTCACTGCCCACATCGAATGCTGTGATTTGGATGTTTAGCGGTGCACCCGCTAGCGACATCATGCGTGCTAGCTGACCGGCACCTAAAACAAGCACCTGCATGGATTAGTCCTCAGCTGGGTTTGGGTTAGCAAGAACCGTTTCGGTTTGTTCATTGCGGAAAGCTTCGACCTTCGCCATGACTTCTTCATCGTGGGTACCGATGATTTGCGCGGCAAGAATACCAGCATTGGCAGCGCCTGCTTCACCAATTGCCAAAGTACCGACTGCGATACCTTTTGGCATTTGCACGATAGACAGCAGTGAGTCCATGCCTTTTAGTGCACGTGATTGTACCGGTACACCCAGAACTGGCACGCTAGTGAACGCGGCTGCCATACCCGGCAGGTGCGCAGCGCCGCCAGCACCGGCGATGATCACTTTGATACCACGCTCTTTAGCGCTGTTTGCGTAGTCAGCAAGTAGCTGAGGAGTACGGTGAGCTGAAACCACTTTTGTTTCGTAAGGCACGCCAAACTGATCCAGCATGTCTGCTGCTAGTTTCATTGTTGGCCAGTCAGATTTTGAACCCATAATGATGCCGACTTTCATCTCTTGCTCCTAAATAATCACAATTTGAGGTGGTAAAGTAGAATTTGAGCGCATTATACGAGTATTTGTGTTGCAAGCAAACGTTTGCGCGCGATGGCAAAAAAGAATAGTGTTTGCACTATTAGTTAAGTCATAGCAAAGTCTCAGTTCAATACCATTTTCAATTATGCCGGGAGTGACAGCGTGGACAATTTTGCAGCGGCGATTGATGCCCTAACTCAAGGAAAAGTGATAGCCTATCCGACCGAAGGTGTGTTTGGGGTAGGGTGCGATCCTGATAATCCACAGGCGATACAGAGCCTGCTTGCCATTAAGCAGCGCCCGGTTGAAAAAGGCCTGATCCTGATAGCGGCTAGCTACAAACAGATTAAGGACTATATTGATGAAACTCAGCTCAGTGAAGCACAGCTGGCGGCTATCCGCGCGACTTGGCCAGGCCCTGTGACATGGGTTGTTCCGGCGAGCGATAAAGTCTCGTCTTGGGTGTCCGGTCAGTTTGATTCAGTCGCGGTTCGCGTGACTGACCATCCGTTAGTCCAACAGCTGTGTCAGCAGTTTGGCAAGCCGATCACCTCAACCAGCGCCAACCTAACCGGCCAGCCTCCGTGTAAAACTCATCAAGAGGTGGTGGAGCAACTGGGTAATCAGCCGGTGACGATTGTTGAAGGTGAGACCGGTGGGCGAGCCAACCCAACGGAAATCCGTGATGCCAAAACAGGTCAGGTGTTTCGTCAGGGTTAATTAAAATAAAAGGAATACAGTGTCAGTGATCGACAAACATGCAGTAAAAAACTACCTCCTTGGGCTTCAAGATGAGATCTGCCAACAGCTTGAGCAGGTGGATGGCGGTGCTCGATTCGTTGAGGATGCGTGGTCACGAGAGCAAGACGACAAGCTAGGCGGTGGTGGCCGCAGTCGAGTGATGAAAGCCGGTGACGTTTTCGAGCAAGGTGGCGTCAACTTCTCTCATGTCACAGGCGCGAAAATGCCAGCCTCAGCAACGGCGCATCGTCCAGAGCTTGCCGGGAGACGTTTTGAAGCCATGGGCGTCTCTTTGGTTATGCATCCCAATAACCCCTTTGTGCCGACCTCGCACGCGAATGTGCGTTTCTTCATTGCCGAAAAAGACGGTGAAGCGCCAATCTGGTGGTTCGGTGGTGGTTTCGATTTGACGCCCTTCTATCCATTTGAGGCCGATTGTATCGAATGGCACCAAACCGCCAGCGATCTTTGTGCCCCTTTCGGTGAGGAGGTGTACTCAGAGCATAAGGCTTGGTGTGATAAGTACTTCTATCTACCCCATCGCAACGAGACCCGAGGGGTAGGCGGACTATTTTTTGACGACCTCAATCAGTGGGAGTTTGAGCGTTGTTTCGATTACATCAAAGCGGTGGGTGATGGCTATTGTCGCGCTTATCTGCCGATCGTCGAGCGACGTAAGAACACACCATTTACCCAGCAGCAGCGTGAGTTCCAACTCTATCGCCGTGGCCGCTATGTTGAGTTTAACCTAGTGTATGACCGCGGCACGCTATTTGGCCTGCAAAGCGGTGGGCGAACCGAGTCGATCTTGATGTCGATGCCACCGTTGGTACGCTGGGAGTACGGCTATCAGGCTGAGCGTGGTTCAGCCGAGAGACAATTGACCGATCAATTCCTCAAGCCACGAGATTGGCTAGAGCAAGAAAAATAAGGAAAGCAAACAATGAATTCGCCAGTGGACCGTTACTTGGTGTTCGGTAATCCGATCAAGCAGAGTAAGTCACCTTTTATTCATACCCTGTTCGCGAGACAGACCAATCAGGTGATGGAGTACTCCATGGCAGAGCCAGAGGTAGGGCAATTTACCCAGGCCGCTCGTGATTTCTTCGCCCAAGGCGGCAAAGGATGTAATGTCACCATGCCGTTTAAACTTGATGCGTTCGAGTTTGCTGACCGTCTGACGGAGCGCGCGCAACTTGCTGGAGCCGTTAATACGCTTAAAAAGCTGGATGATGGGCAGATCATCGGTGATACCACCGATGGTGCCGGGCTGGTTCAAGACTTGCTCAATGCACAGGTGGAGCTCACGGGGGCGCGAATTCTGATGATTGGTGCCGGTGGTGCTTGTCGCGGGGTGTTGCAGCCATTGTTGGAGCAAAAGCCCAAAGAGCTGCTGATCACCAATCGTACTTACAGTAAAGCGTGTGAGCTTGCCGAGCTGTTTGCGCCATTTGGACCGATTCGTGCGGTACAAGCGGATGAGTTAACCAGTGAATTTGATGTGGTAATCAACTCTACGGCATCCAGCATGACCGGGGACCTGCCTGGAGTGCCTGATTGCATCTTTTCATCGATTACCACGGCCTATGATATGACCTACAAACCTCAGCAAACCAGTTTTAATCGCTGGGCAAAAGAGTCAGGGGCAGCCAAGACCTTGGATGGGCTTGGGATGTTGGTTGGTCAGGCGGCGGAGAGCTTTATGGTTTGGCGTGGTTTGATGCCGGGTACCAAGCAAGTGTTGCGTGAGCTGCGAAAGAACTTTGAGGGGCAATAATGAACCAGTCGATCTTATTTCCAGATATGCAGACTTGGGACTCAGTGTCGCAGCGGGTTATCTTCCCTGCTCAGCAAGGTGGTGCGTTGATCGAGTGCGTTATTAGCCTAGTGCAACTCGAGAAAATGGTATCACGCTCGCTTGAAGGTGAAGCAGAGGTACTAAAAGCGTTTGCCGAGTTGCGTTTTGATCTTGAAGAGTGGGCTGAGCAGCAAATAGAAGACGAAGAGTTCAATAGCCAAGGTCAGATTGAGCTTAGCTAACCAAGTGCGGCTGAGTCTATCGTTAGGGTCTCCTCTATATGAAAGAGGAGGATGCAATAGGGATGCTTAGCCGCACCGTATAGCGCTAAAGCGACATTAATAAGACTTAGACTGGAGCGACGTGCTCTAGGTAATCGTTCTTGTTCTCGACATAATTGTTCGCCGAGCGCTTGAGAAAGGCTAACTCCTCTTTACTCAGTGGGCGAGCCTGTTTGACTGGGCTGCCTATATAGAGATAGCCAGACTCTAGTCTTTTGCCTGGTGGAACAAGAGAGCCCGCACCGATCATCACTTGTGATTCGACCACAGCACCATCAAGCACGATCGCCCCCATACCAACTAGCACCTCATCGTGGATCTCACAGCCATGTAGCATGACTTTATGTCCAATCGTGACATCACTGCCAATGATAAGCGGGTAACCATTCGGGTTTTCTGCGTTCTTATGGGTAACATGAAGTACCGAGCCATCTTGAATATTGGTGCGCTTACCGATATGGATATGATTCACATCTCCTCTTGCGGCGACCAGAGGCCAAATACTCGAATCGTCGTCTAAGACAATATCGCCGACCAAAACCGATGTTTCATCTATATAGACACCCTTGCCAATCTGAGGGGCAATACCTTTATAGCTTCTTAAACTGGTCATATTTACACTCAATCTCCAATAATTCGTCGTTTCATACGGTGAATACTAGCTAAAATAGCCCTTTTCGAATGAAAAATCACCAAACGCAAGAAAAATACAAAAAAACTGGAAAAAGCGCTTGCCAATGTGACGCAGCTCTCTATAATGCCACCCCACTGACACGGCAACGGTCGCAAGACAACAGCTCAGCTCAGTAAGTGCAAGGCTTTAAGCGAATCGCTTGAAAAAAGATTTAAAGAAAGTGGTTGACACGATAACTTAAATCGCTAAAATGCACGTCCGCTTTGAGAGAAAGCTCACAAAGCGAAGCTCTTTAAAAATATAAACCTATCAATCTGTGTGGGCACTCGTTGATGATAATCCAATTCGATACTTCGGTATCAAATTAGGTTTCAATGAACTGAGTGACCAATCGGTAGTAATACCGGCACAGTCAATTCACATATCGTTAGATATGAATTCAGTATTCATTGAGCCGACAAAATCTTAAATTGAAGAGTTTGATCATGGCTCAGATTGAACGCTGGCGGCAGGCCTAA
>NZ_JBPVIS010000024.1:0-41390 GCF_051660965.1 Vibrio glycogenivorans
GCATGTGTTAGGCCTGCCGCCAGCGTTCAATCTGAGCCATGATCAAACTCTTCAATTTAAGATTTTGTCGGCTCAATGAATACTGAATTCATATCTAACGATATGTGAATTGACTGTGCTCGAATGATTGCTCATTCAAATTGGTCACTCAGTTCATTGAAACCTAATTTGAAACCCCTCTCTATAAAAGAGAAATTTCTAATTGGATTATCATCAACGAGTGCCCACACAGATTGATAGGTTTATATTTTTAAAGAGCTTCTCTTCTTTGTGATGCGAATCACTTCGGAAGAGGCGGCTATTCTAGTCATTTAAACTCTAGTGTCAAACACTTTTTTGAATTTTTATTTTGTTCCGCCTGGAACAAGTTTTGACTGATTGCCTCACTGACAATTATCGCTGAAGCCTTATGGGCTCTGCCGTGTCAGTGGAGGCGCATTATAGGCGGCTTATTCTGTGGCACAAGTCTTTTTTTGAAAAAAGTGCATTTTTCCCTTCAACTGATGGATAAACCATCAAAACAACAAAAAAGGAGGCCTTTTGCCTCCTTTTCTCTCACCTTTTATGCTGTTTTATATAAAAGCAAACGCATCTGAGTACATATGATCGGTCAGAGCTTGTTTATTTTGGGTAAACATCTCTCTCGCCGCACCGGCCATCTCAAATCGGCCCGCTATATAGATATCGTATGCCTCTAACGTCTCGAAGTCTTGCTCTACGGCCTGAAGCACATTACCAACCTTGCCGTGCCAGTTTGCCTGACTACCTTCAATTACCGGGACAAAGTGAACATTGTTTTGCTCCTGAGCAATTTGTTCTAACTCTGACTGCGCATATAGCTGACAAGAATCCTTCGCTCCCCAATATAGGTAGATAGGTACCGTAATTGACTGAGCGATACAGTGATCAAGAATAGAACGTACATAACTGAAGCCTGTACCACCTGCTATCAATAATAATGGACGCTGACTTTGCTCTCGTACCCAAGCCTCACCGAACGGCGCCTCAATCAGGATATCACCACCCACTTCCAATGCTGCCTGCATGGCTTCAACTACTTCTATAGCATACGCATTGTGCTCCGCTGCACCGATATGAAGCTCTATCTCACCCTCATGACGGCAAGGACTACTAGCGATAGAGAATGGGCGTTTGTCTTTGTCACCCATCACCACAGTAAGGTATTGCCCTGCCTTAAAGGCCACTGGCGCCTCTGGGTGAAGCAAGATCTGGTAGGTATTACAAGCCAAAGGCTCAATCGACTTTACTTTACATTTAATTGTCATCTTGGTTTTTCTTTCCTATTCAGGAGTGATTACTCCGAGAACGTTATTTCTATATCTGTTTGGGCAATCGCTTGGCAGGCAAATATCCAGCCTTGCGCTTTTTCTTTCTCGGTCAAAAGGGGCTCGAGTTGGTAGGTGACTTGTCCCGATACCAAACGGCACAGGCACGCTGCACACGCACCAACCTGACAGCGATTTGGGAGGCTTGTATTATTGTTGAGCGCTGCCTCCAGCACGGTCTCGCCCTCTTGAGCAACAAAACTCAAGCCATCAGGTACTAATGAGACTTTGTAGGTCATATTATATACTCAAGTGACCTCAAGATGCAGACTTCAGAGCCAATAGACAGGCTCATATCAAGGAAAATAGCTGCAGAAATGGTCACCCCTTTTAAAGTTATTTGACGCGGAGATGAGCCTGTCTATTGGCTCCCTCCGGGCTAGTTTGCTTGGCTCGCAGCCAGCGTTGGTCACCCTCGATTTAGAACCACTAAATCTTCGAGTGACCGCCTTGGCTGCAAACCAAGCAAATCTCGCTGAAGCTGCATCTTGAGGTTACTTGAGTATATTCAAGTCTTGCCAAAGATCGTCAATCTTCGTTACTAGTTGCGGTGATTTTTTAATTGGATGCCCCCACTCACGAGTGATCTCACTACCAGACTTATTTGTCGCATCCAAACCGATGACTTTTGAGCTCTGATTTGGCACGGAGATAAAGTGGCTGTCGCGAGAAGGATCCATACGGGTGGTAATCGCCCAGATAATGTCATTCCAATCCGTGACATTAACATCATCATCGCAAACAATAATGAACTTTGCCGTTGTATATTGAGCGACAATCGCTGCTGCCTGCTCGATTGCCTGCTGACCTTGCCCGACCTGCTGCTTGGCGATATCAAGCACAACGATAGCACCGTTTGCTGCTTGGGGGACAAAACAGGCTTTTAGATCATGGGTGTCCTTTTGCAGTTGAAGCTCTAACGATTCCAGGTCCACAGGCTCAGTTTTCGCAAACTCTTCCCCCAACTCTGCCTGCCATTTGACTGTGGCATCAAGGCCCATTTTTGAACCTAGACCAGCAACCGGTGAGGCAAAATCAAGTGAGTCAATTGGCGTATTGTCCATCATCACAATATCGCGCTCCGGCAGCATGTGCTCACTTATCGCAGCCGACACACTGTTCCAATCTCGGGCATCGACACTTTCATCACACACGACTACAAACTTGGTATACATAAACTGGCGCAAGAAAGACCAAACACCCATCATCACGCGTTTGGCATGACCAGGGTATTGCTTCTTGAGCGTCACCACCGCCATCCGATAGGAGCACCCCTCAGGTGGCAGATAAAAGTCAGCGATCTCTGGGAACTGCTTCTGCAAGATAGGAACAAACACCTCATTCAGCGCCACACCGAGAACTGCAGGCTCATCTGGCGGGCGACCAGTATAGGTGCTGTGATAGATAGGCTTGGTACGCATCGTGATATGAGTGATGGTGAACACATGATGCTGCTCTTTCTCATTATAGTATCCAGTGTGATCACCATAAGGCCCCTCATCGGCAAACTCAGTCGGGTCGATATAGCCCTCCATCACAATCTCTGCACTTGCTGGAACATCGAGATCATTACTGAGAGACTTGACCACCTCAGTGCGCTTGCCTCTGAGCAACCCAGCAAAAGCATACTCTGATAGAGTATCTGGCACCGGAGTGACTGCCCCTAAAATAGTGGCGGGATCAGCACCAAAGGCGACTGAAACAGGGAAAGGCTTACCGGGATGCGTCGCTATCCAGTCTTGCAGATCTAAGGCGCCACCGCGATGGGCTAGCCAGCGCATGATCACTTTGTTCTTGGCAATCTTTTGCTGACGATAGATACCCAAGTTTTGACGCTTCTTATGTGGGCCCTTCGTAATGGTTAAACCCCAAGTAAGAAGGGGCGCAACATCCTCAGGCCAACAACTCATCACCGGCACCTTGTCTAGGTCAACCTCATCCCCTTGCCACACGACTTGCTGACACGGTGCACTGCGCAAACGCTTAGCAGGCATATTGAGTACCTGACGGAACACCGGCAATTTGGCTATTGCATCCTTAAAGCCTTTTGGCGGCTCAGGCTCTTTAAGAAAGGCTAACAGCTTACCGACTTCTCGCAGGGCTTGAACATTGTCTTGTCCCATACCGAGTGCAACCCGTTCAGGCGTGCCAAATAAATTGGTCAGTACCGGCATGTCATAGCCAATCGGGTTTTCAAACAGCAGGGCGGGGCCACCTTGACGTAAGGTGCGATCGCTGATCTCGGTCATTTCATAATCGGGATCAACTGGGTGGGAGATTCTTTTGAGTAGACCTCTGTGCTCCAGATGGTCGATAAAGTCGCGTAAGTCCTTAAAGCTCATAAGCCTTCTACTGGCAGATTGTTATCTGTCGAGTATACCAAATGCCCTAAGCACGAAACACTTACTTTGCCAGGATGCTATTGATCTCTTTGACGCGAATATCGCGATTCTCGAGTACCAACTCAGTCAGCCACTGACGATAGCCTTGGGCAACTAATTCACCGGCTACAATGGGCGCTTCCTCTTCGATACTCATACGAGCGATCAAAAAAGAACGTACCTCTTCTGGCATTGGCTTACTGCGGGCTAATTGACGCAGGGCCTGCTCAGTCAAAGCGGGATTGCTCGCTGCTAGCATGGTTTGCTGATAAGCGAATTCGCTGTCCATTTCGGCTAATCGAAGCAGCTCCTGCTTAGTGTTACTGTCCGCGCGCATTTTCCACAGCAGATCATAGATACCTTGCTCTTGTGATACTTGAGCAAGGCTAACCATCACTTTGGAACTAGGAAGCCAAGTAGTGAGGCGTTGATCCAAGAGTTGGTCGGTCAATGTTGAAAGTGCGTGAATTGATAGGTTGGGGAGCTCTTGGATCAGCAGCTCTTCCCGCTGAACCACTTGCAAATCATCACCACTCAGGTAGTCACGAAGAACCAAGTTCCCCAGCTCTGCTTGCTTTGCTAGGTTGAGGGTGTCGCGCTCTACCTCCCAGCGCTTAATTATCCGGCTAGCGGTTGCCGGGAAATTAAAAGCAGGGGCAATAAACTCGTAGCCATCCCCAACCTCGAGCACATGATAAGAAGGTTGCATCTCACGGTGAAGGTCAACCAAGGAAGCCTGTTGTTGAGTGAGTACCAACTCAGCCTGCTCTATCTCTGTCATCAGCATATACCTGACGACTTCTTGCTGCGGCATGGCAAGTCTCTCAAGCGAGAATTTCACCGAGTCAACCTGATTATCGCTTAGCTGTATGAGCAACTCCTGACTTCTGCCCTGCAGCCGTGTGTCTGCCAGCCACGCCTCTACTTGCTCAGAAGAGAGCTCAAGCGCCTGGGCAACAGACGACACTACATAGAGTGAACTGAGCAAGAGGTTTTTTAACCATTGGCGACGCATCGGGATTTCCTGAATAACTTTAGGGTTAAGTGTGGGAGGAGTTAGTGAATAACGCAATAAAAAAGCGCTGCCAGTAGGCAGCGCTCTTAAATATCGAATGGAATCGGTTTATTGACGACGCATTGCGTCAAAGAACTCATCGTTGGTTTTGGTCATCGCCAACTTATCAATCAAGAACTCCATTGCGTCGGTCTCACCCATTGGGTGAACAATCTTACGCAAGATCCACATCTTCTGCAGTTCGTCGTTCTTGGTCAGAAGTTCCTCACGGCGAGTACCTGAGCGGTTGAAGTCGATCGCAGGGAAGACACGCTTCTCAGCGATCTTACGGTTCAGGTGTAGTTCCATGTTACCAGTACCTTTGAACTCTTCGTAGATAACCTCATCCATCTTAGAGCCAGTATCCACAAGCGCGGTCGCGATGATGGTCAAGCTACCACCCTCTTCAACGTTACGTGCCGCACCAAAGAAACGCTTAGGACGATGCAATGCATTGGCATCCACACCACCGGTCAGTACTTTACCTGATGAAGGTACAACGGTGTTGTAAGCACGCGCTAGACGCGTGATTGAGTCAAGCAGGATAACTACATCTTTCTTGTGCTCTACCAGACGCTTAGCCTTTTCAATCACCATTTCTGCCACTTGAACGTGACGTGATGCTGGCTCATCGAACGTTGATGCTACCACTTCACCTTTTACTAGGCGCTGCATCTCGGTCACTTCTTCTGGACGCTCGTCGATAAGCAATACCATCAACTCACACTCTGGGTGGTTGTAAGCAATGCTTTGAGCAATGTTCTGTAGCAACATGGTTTTACCCGCTTTTGGCGGAGCAACAATCAAACCACGCTGACCTTTACCGATAGGAGATGCAAGGTCGAGGATACGAGCAGTAATATCTTCTGTCGCACCATTACCGCGCTCCATCACCATACGCTCATTGGCGTGCAGTGGGGTCAGGTTTTCAAATAGGATCTTATTTCGCGCATTGTCAGGCTTGTCATGGTTAACCGTGTTCACCTTAAGCAACGCGAAGTAACGCTCACCGTCTTTCGGTGGACGGATCTTACCAGCAATCGAATCGCCTGTTCTCAGGTTGAAACGACGAATCTGACTTGGAGAAACATAGATATCGTCTGGACCTGCAAGGTAAGAACTGTCTGCACTACGCAGGAAACCAAAACCGTCTTGAAGAATCTCTAGAACACCATCACCAAAAATGTCCTCACCACTTTTCGCGTGTGCTTTAAGGATGGCGAAGATAATGTCTTGTTTTCTTAGACGAGCAAGGTTTTCCAAACCTAAGCTTTCGCCCAGCTTAACAAGCTCAGACACAGGTCTGTTCTTCAGTTCTGTAAGATTCATTGTAGTGGATACTTTTTTAGTCAAAATAGGATCTGTTTGTTAGTTAAGATAGATTTGGTCACAGGATCGACCAAGAAATGAACGTTTGTCTAATTAACGTGCGATAAATTAGCACTAAATATCAGACTAGTCTAGATCTAGTTGAGATACAAAAACAAAACCGCGCTTAAAATTAGCGCGGTTTAGCAAGGACTTGCAATGATTAAAGGTTTGCCTCTAAGAACTCTTTCAATTGAGTCTTAGAAAGTGCGCCAACTTTAGTCGCCGCAACAGCACCATCTTTAAACAGAAGCAGAGTTGGGATGCCGCGAATACCGAACTTAGGTGGCGTGCCTGCATTCTGGTCGATATTCAGTTTACCAACCGTTAGCTTGCCTTCGTACTCGCCGGCGATCTCATCAAGAATCGGCGCGATCATTTTACACGGACCACACCATTCAGCCCAAAAGTCTACTAGAACTGGGCCGGCAGCGTTGATTACATCGTTTTCAAAACCGTCATCGGTTAGCTGCAAAATCTTGTCGCTCATTATTCACTCCAATATTTTTTCAAACTGGTGGGGTAGTAACCAGTAATTTAATTCCCTATTGGAATGTATTTACTTCCGTATTGCAAGCTTAAGCTGATATTCTATAGGAATGAAAAAGACGCATATCACAGAGCAAAAGTTCGCCGACTTGGGTTTACACCCTCAAGTTACTGAAGGTTTGGAAAAAAAAGGGTTTGATTATTGTACCCCTATCCAAGCTTTGGCGTTGCCGGTCTTGCTCACCGGCCGTGACATTGCAGGCCAGGCCCAAACGGGTACTGGTAAAACGCTAGCGTTTCTTACTGCTACTTTTAACCACCTTATTAACACACCTGAGCATGAAGGTCGCAAACCAAGCCAACCGCGCGCGATCATCATGGCGCCAACGCGTGAGCTGGCGATCCAGATCTACAACGATGCAGCGCCTCTGATCGAGTCAACGGGCATCAAGGCAGGTCTTGCTTACGGTGGTGAAAGCTACGACAAACAGCTAGGCAAGCTTGAGCAGGGCGTCGATATCCTGATTGGTACCACCGGTCGTATTATCGATTTTTACAAGCAGCGCGTCTTCAACCTTAACCACATCCAAGCCGTGGTTCTGGACGAAGCAGACCGTATGTTTGACCTTGGCTTTATTAAAGATATCCGCTTCTTGTTCCGCCGTATGCCGGAGCCTAAAGAGCGTCTCAACATGCTATTCTCGGCAACGCTGTCGTACCGCGTGCAAGAGCTGGCGTTTGAGCACATGCACAACCCAGAGCACGTTGTGGTTGAGCCTGAGCAAAAAACCGGGCACCGCATTCAAGAAGAGCTGTTCTACCCATCGAACGAACACAAGATGGCGCTGCTACAAACATTGGTTGAAGAAGAGTGGCCAGATCGCGCGATTATCTTTGCCAACACTAAGCACAAGTGTGAGTCTATTTGGGGCCACTTGGCGGCCGATGGTCACCGTGTCGGTCTTTTGACTGGTGATGTACCGCAAAAGAAGCGTGAAAAAATCCTTGAGCAATTTACCCGCGGTGAAGTGGATATCCTAGTGGCAACCGATGTGGCGGCACGTGGTCTACACATCCCTCAAGTGACCCACGTATTCAACTTTGATCTGCCTGATGACTGTGAAGACTACGTACACCGTATTGGCCGTACTGGTCGCGCGGGCGCAAGCGGTCACTCGATCAGCTTTGCCTGTGAAGATTACGCGATTAACCTTCCAGCAATTGAAGAGTACATCGAGCACAGCATCCCAGTATCGGACTACGACGCTGATGCCTTGATCCAAGACTTACCGGCACCACTGCGCATGCGTTCTAACTCGCGTACTCAGTCTCGTTCAGGTAACTCTCAATCACGTCGCACCAACACTGGTGGCTCACGCAACAGCAACCGTAAGCCACAGCGCCGTCCTCGCCAGCGTCAACAAAGGGAATCATAAGTTGTTTTCAAGCCAAGCCGTACCTTCTCCGCTCTATGCTGCTATCGACCTCGGGTCGAACAGTTTTCATATGCTCGTTGTGCGTCATATCGATGGCAGCATACAAACCATGGCCAAAATTAAGCGCAAGGTTCGCCTCGCCGCTGGGCTAGATGAAAACCAGATGCTCAGTAGCGAAGCGATGCAACGGGGTTGGGACTGCTTGAGCTTGTTTGCAGAACGACTACAAGATATCCCGGTAGAAAATATTCGCATTGTCGGCACGGCAACACTGCGCACCGCCGGTAATGTGGATATTTTTCTTGCCAAAGCCAAACAGATCTTGGGCCACCCTATCGAGGTGATCTCAGGGGAAGAGGAAGCAGCGACCATTTATCGTGGTGTCGCCCACACCTCTGGAGGAAGCGGACGTCGCCTCGTGGTGGATATCGGTGGCGCGAGCACCGAGTTGATCATTGGTGAAGGATTTGAGGCTAAAGCGCTGACCAGCCTCAAGATGGGCTGTGTCACTTGGCTCGAGCAACATTTTAAAGACCGCCTGCTCAATACGCGCAACTTTGATAACGCCATTGAGGCCGCCAAGCAAACCCTGTCTCCCATTCTAGAGCGCTATAAACAGCTCGGCTGGGATGTCTGCGTGGGCGCTTCAGGTACCGTGCAAGCACTGCAAGAGATCATGCTGACCCAAGGTATGGATGAGGTGATCACCCACGCCAAACTCAAGCGCTTGCAAAAGCAGGCCATGACCTCAGGTCACCTTGAAGAGCTTGAGATTGAGGGGCTGACACTCGAGCGTGCCTTGGTCTTCCCGAGTGGGCTTACCATCCTTATCGCCATCTTCGAGCTGCTCGAGATCCAATCAATGACCCTCGCCGGAGGCGCTTTGCGTGAAGGTATGGTCTACGAAATGGTCGAGGAGTTGCGCCAAGACGATATTCGCGCACGCACCATCGCCAGCGTTCAGACTCGCTATCAGATTGATACCGACTACGCGACACAAGTGGCCGCTATGGCGGAAAAACTGCTCACTCAGGTTGGTGGTGACCAGTGGCTAACCGAGCCACAAGCCGCGGTGTTGCTTGATAGTGTCGCCAAGCTACATGAAGTCGGCCTCGCGATTGACTTCAAAAAAGGCGGCGAACACTCGGCATACCTACTCAGTAATCTAGACTTGCCCGGCTTTACCCGCGCGCAAAAACACTTCCTCGCCGAAGCGGCGCGTCGCTATCGTGAGCAAATCACCTCGCTACCCGAGCAGCATGCCCTATCTGGCGCCAATGCCAAACGAGTATTGCGCCTATTGCGCCTTGCGGTCTTGCTGACTCACCGTCGCCGCACCTCGCTTGAGCCGGATGTAACACTTAGTGCCGATGGCGAATCACTTAATTTAACAATCGATACAAACTGGTTGTCCTCCAACCCACTGACTGCTGCAGAGCTTGAGATTGAAGCCAACCGTCAAACGGATATTGGCTGGCCACTGACTATCAATGGCTAACTCTGATCAAGGGTGACGGACAACAAAAAACGCGACTCAATCGAGTCGCGTTTTTTTATCTTTCCAACTTGGCTTATTGCGCCGCTGTGGTCGCTCCAAGCTCTTGCTTAACTGACGTTAGCTTCTTGGTCAGGTAGTTGAGCAGCACACCATACATAGGCACAAACAAGCCTAGGCTGATGGCAATCTTAAACACATAGTCGACCAGCGCAATCTCGACCCAGTGCTCAGCCATAAAGGCATCAGGGCTCTGGTAGAAGGCGATGGCAAAGAATGCCAGTGTATCAAGCGCATTACCAAATAAGGTCGAGCAAGTCGGTGCGACCCACCACTGCTTAAGCTGGCGCAGACGGTTAAACACGTGAACATCGAGGATCTGACCAAGCATATAAGCCATAAAGCTCGCTATCGCGATACGAGCAACGAACAGATTAAACTGGCCGAGCTGAGCGAAACCTTGGAACTGCCCTTCAAAGAACAATACCGATAAGCCATAAGAGACCGCCAGTGCAGGAAGCATCACCAAGAAGATGATACGACGCGCCAACTGAGCGCCAAAAATACGCACCGTTAAGTCTGTGGCGAGAAAAATAAATGGAAAGGTAAATGCACCCCAGGTGGTATGGAAGCCCATAATAGTAAATGGAAGCTGTACCAGGTAGTTACTGGATGCAATGATGCCTAGGTGAAATAGAACTAGGTAAATGAGGGCGTTGCGCTGCTGCGCGGGAGTAAATTGACTCATGCGATGCCTTTTTAGTTTGGTTTGGGGGTGAGGGAACCCAAATCGACTCACGCTAAGGTGAATCTCACCAACAATGTAAACCAACTTAAGCCTGAACAAACCGGGCCTAAGCAAACGGTCGGCGATTATACATTAACCACCTTGCTCTGCAAGTCGTGGCAAACAATATTCGATACGCAAACGTTTGGGCGCCTATTTAAGCGAAAAGCCGCGCTCAAACAAGCTAGCCAAAAAGTCACACTCCTCGCGAGATTCGCTGGGTGTTAGCGCTTCTAGCCACAAGCTCTCTGTATAATGCTCCGCCTTGAGCATCAAGCGACACCCTTCAAAATCGATCAGCCAAGAGTGGATATCCGCATCTTGCTGACGCTCGACCACGCTGGCCGACAGCAGGCGCACCAGTCGCTCACCCAAAGACGGAAAACTATCAAAATCAAAACTCGGTGAGCGCAGTATCAGTCTTCCCTGCTCTGGCTGGTAGTCCACCAGCCCAAAATCCGTTTCACTGTTAGCCATGATTAGTAATATGCTCCTGAATCAAATCAAGGAAAGGATCGGCGTATTTATCCAGCTTGCGCTGCCCCACACCATTGACGGCCAGCATCTCACCATAAGAGGTTGGTAAGATCTCCGCCATATCAATTAAGGTGGCGTCACTAAAGACAACATATGGCGGCAAGCCATCCTCATCAGCGATCGACTTACGCAGTTTACGCAGCTTGGCAAATAGCTTCTTATCATAGTGCTTGTTGGACAGTTTTTCCGATTTCGCCGCGCGGGCTGAGATATCCAGACGCGGCACTGCGAGCTCAAGCGGCTGCTCACCACGCAAGATAGGACGGGCTTCCTCAGTTAGCTGTAAGGTTGAGTTGCGAGTGATGTTTTGAAACAGCAGGCCCTTGTGTATCAGCTGGCGAAAGATACTCACCCAATAATCGTGGCTGTTCTCTCGTCCGAGCCCGTAAGTCGACAGCTTGTCATGGCCCTGCTCGCGAATTCGGATATTTTGCATCCCACGCAGCACCTCCACCACATAGCCGATACCAAAGCTTTGATTGACTCGGTAGACACACGAAAGTGCTTTTTGTGCCTGCTCGGTGGCATCAAAGCGTTGCGGCGGATCGAGGCAGATATCGCAGTTACCACAAGGCTTTTCACGATATTCGCCAAAATAGTTAAGCAGCACCTGACGACGACAGGTCTGCGCCTCAGCAAAGGCACTCATCGCGTTGAGTTTATGCGCCTCGACCTGCTTTTGTGGCCCATCTTCCTTTTCATCAAGCATACGTCGCAGCCAACTGATGTCTGCTGGGTCATAGAGCATCATCGCCTCAGCGGGCAGACCGTCACGACCCGCGCGACCCGTCTCTTGGTAATAGGACTCGATATTGCGCGGGATATCAAAGTGAACCACAAAGCGGACATTAGGTTTGTTGATGCCCATACCGAATGCCACGGTAGCAACCACGATCTGGATATCGTCCTTTTGAAACGCCTCTTGAACATAGGCGCGCTCATCCGCGTCCATACCAGCATGATAGCCCGCTGCACGAATGTGGTTGTTGCACAGCTTCTCAGTCAACATCTCTACCTTCTTGCGACTACCGCAATAGATAATGCCGCACTGGCCTTTTTGCTGATCCAAGAAGCGCACGATCTGCGATACCGGTTTGTGTTTTTCAACCAGCGTATAGCTGATATTAGGACGATCAAAGCTGCCTAGGTACTCGGTATGGTCAATCAGGGCCAGGCGCTGAACAATATCACGGCGCGTGGCATCGTCGGCGGTCGCTGTCAGCGCCATCACTGGCACATTAGGGAAATAGTGTTTCAGCTGCCCAAGTGAGGCATATTCGGGGCGAAAATCGTGTCCCCACTGTGAGATACAGTGCGCTTCATCCACCGCAATCATCGCGAGATTAAGCCCTTGCAGGCGCTCGATAAAATCGCGCATCAGCACCCGCTCTGGCGAGACGTAAACCATCTTTAGCTGGCCAGAGTTCATACGCTGATAGACAGAGATCAATTCCTCGCGCGGCATACTCGAGTTGATGCACTCAGCCGCAACGCCATTGGCCTTAAGCTGATCCACTTGGTCTTTCATCAGTGAGATGAGTGGCGAAATCACCAGAGTCAGCCCCTGTTTGACTAAGGCTGGCACCTGATAACACAGCGACTTACCACCACCGGTTGGCAGAATAACCAGGCTGTCTTTACTCTCTAGCGCCGCCTCGATCACCTCAAGCTGACCATCACGGAATGTCTGATAGCCAAATACCTGCTCTAATACATCTTGAGCACTATCAGCGTAGGTCGGTTGTTCAGCCTGTAGGATTGCGGTCATTTGCCTTCTCAGTTTTGGTGTTGCGATTGCGTGTTGCGATAAAGCAGCACATTGTAGTGGGGATCAGTGATGAATAAAACCGCAAAGTGTTAGGTGATTTTGTATGCCGCTTTTATACTCACAGCCTTCCTGCCAATACTGAGAGTTCGAACCCATGTCGTTAGACGAACAGCAGCGCACCCGCCAAGGCATTTTGCTGGCTATGGCTGCTTATACCATGTGGGGTATTGCCCCTATCTATTTCAAATCCATCAGTGAAGTCTCGCCACTTGAGATCCTCAGCCACCGCGTGATCTGGTCCGTGTTCCTTCTTGCTGGCCTGCTCCATCTGGGTCGACGCTGGCATGCCGTGCGCGATGCGTTCAAAACCAAAAAAACCATGATTTACTTGTGTACAACGGCGCTGTTGGTTGGGGTGAACTGGCTGCTATTTATCTGGGCGGTAAACACCAATCGTATGTTGGACGCCAGTTTGGGTTATTACATCAACCCACTGCTCAATGTGATACTTGGTATGCTGTTTTTGGGTGAGCGACTGCGCAAGCTGCAGTGGTTCGCGGTTGCCCTCGCCGCCGCCGGTGTCATCATTCAGCTGATCGCGTTTGGCTCGGTGCCGATCGTGGCCTTTGCCTTAGCATTCACCTTTGGGGTCTATGGTCTGCTGCGCAAAAAAATTGCACTGGAAGCACAGGTTGGTCTGTTCATTGAAACGGTGATCATGCTACCGCTGGCCGCTTTCTACCTATTGGTTATCTCAGACTCTCCAACAGCCATCATGACCAACAACCCAGCTTCCCTTAACCTGCTACTCATCTGCGCTGGATTTGTCACCACCCTACCACTGTTGTGTTTCACCGGTGCGGCAACAAGACTTAAGCTATCAACACTCGGTTTTTTCCAATACATCGGCCCTAGCCTGATGTTTTTGCTCGCAGTCAGTGTCTATGGTGAGCAATTTACTGCCGATAAAGTGCTTACCTTCACCTTTATCTGGAGCGCACTGGTTCTGTTTACCTTTGATGGTGTTAAGCAATCAAAGCGAGTTAAATCGCGATGAATGAGCTGCTGATTTTAGGAACCTTAACCACAGTGCACCTGATCGGTCTGATGAGCCCCGGTCCTGACTTTGCCTTAGTCGTACAAAATGCCACTCGTTATGGTCGTCAAACCGGTGTCTATATCGCTTTAGGCCTGTCTATTGGCATATTGCTGCACTCTATTTTGAGCCTAACGGGTGTGAGCTACCTTATCCACCAGCAGCCGCTTCTGTATACGCTCATCCAACTCGCAGGCGGCAGCTACCTTGCTTATCTTGGTCTTTGCGCCCTGCATGCAACATGGAAAAACCGCCATTGCCGCGGGGAGACATCTGCACTGAGCCGCTCGACGCTCAAGATTGATAGTCTTGCTCAGGCGTTTAGACGCGGGTTTATCACCAACATTCTCAACCCAAAGGCGTTGGTGTTTTTTGTTAGCCTGATGTCGAGCTTGGTTCCAGCCGAGATGTCACTATCAGGGAAAACCGCTGCCTTGGTGCTGTTGTGGCTCATCTCTTTTGTGTGGTTTGGTGGCTTAGCTTGGCTGCTTTCAGCACCGCGACTACAGAAAAAATTGCTGGCAGTGACGCCTTTTATCGATAGTTTGTGTGGTTTGGTGTTCTCCAGCGTCGGTTTTACCATCATTTATCATAGTTTGAACGCCTGGCTTGGTAGCTAAAAGGGAAGATGGCGTGTGAGAGATCTCTCACAAAACACTACGGAGATCTCCATTTAAGCTTAGTAATATTCACTACACCAAAACACAAGTCATTGTTATAAAAGAACTTAATCAAATTACCTAACCTTTACGGGTAAGAAAAAGTTCCAGCGTGAATTGCGAGAAAACGGAAAGGGCGTAATATTGAACTCGTCGGAAGGAAACCGGCATGGAACAGGAAGCTGCCAAGGATTTGGTAATCTTCAGGATGAAGATACGGTTGCTTAGGAAGAGCAGTCGGCATGGAAAGCAAATTGGACATTGAACGGACGCAATAGTTACTAGGATGGTAGCTACTAAGGATGGGAAATGGACACCTCTGGACGAGGCAAGGAACGGTCATCAGGACGATGAAAGGGACACCGCTCAGGGAACAAGTGAAGTGAGCTAACGAGGATTGTTAGCGGACCAGGATAAGGTCGAGGACACCGCTAGGACGGCGATGAAAGGAATAAGCTGACGGATTCAGCCTACTATCAAGGATTTGATGCAGGGAGCACTTTTAGTAGCCGGATTGCTGCGAGTAAGACCATAACCCCGATGGGCGCAAGCCCTCGGGGTTTTTCTTTATCTGCATACCGTGCTCAGAGCCAAAAGAGGAAGAAACTCCCCCTCTATCCGGCTAGAGACCTACAGCTTCTCCAAGCGGGCATAAGCCGTTACTAACCACTTGATACCCTCACCGTTAAACGCGACCTGAACACGACTTTGTGGACCACTACCCTCAAAGTTAATAATCGTGCCCTCACCAAACTTGGGATGGTTCACTCGTGCGCCAAGCGTAAAACCGGTCTCATTAAAGTTCTCTTTTACCGCCGTCTGACTAAAACGTCCGCTGCTGGCCGGGCGACTGACTTTGGCCTTCATTCGCACTTCATCTAAACACTTCTCTGGCAACTCACGAATAAAGCGCGATGGCTTGTGGTACTTATCTTGACCATACAGGCGACGCATCTCGGCATAGGTGATGTAGAGCTTTTCCATCGCTCGCGTCATGCCCACATAACACAGGCGGCGCTCCTCTTCGAGACGACCCGCCTCTTCAGCTGACATCTGACTAGGGAACATGCCCTCTTCAACGCCAACCATAAACACCAACGGGAACTCTAGACCCTTGGCGCTGTGTAACGTCATTAGTTGTACCGCATCTTCAAACTCATCTGCCTGACCTTCACCTGCTTCAAGCGCAGCATGGGTCAAGAAGGCGGTCAGTAGCGTCATCTCTTCAGCTTCTTCCGGTTTTTCAAACTGACGCGTCGCAGTCACCAGCTCTTCCAAGTTCTCAATACGTGCCTTAGACTTCTCGCCCTTCTCTTGCTCATACATGGCAAATAGACCCGAGAACTTAATCACGTGGTCGGTTTGCGAGTGCAGTGCTAGCTCATCGGTATCGTCCTCAAGTGCATCAATCAACTCAATAAAACGACTCAGTGCCCCTGAAGCACGACCAGCTAACACTTTCTCGTCCAACAGCGCCTTACTTGCATCCCACATGGTGCAGCCACGCTCACGCGCTGCCAAACGAATCGTCTCGAGGGTTTTATCGCCCAAGCCACGGGTTGGGGTATTCACCACACGCTCAAACGCGGCATCATCATTACGGTTGGCCATCAAGCGCAAGTAGCTCAAGGCATCTTTGATTTCTTGACGCTCGAAGAAGCGCATGCCGCCATAAATACGGTAAGGCAGGCCGGCTTGAATCAAGGCTTCTTCCAGCACACGCGACTGGGCATTGTTTCGATACAGCATCGCGGCATCGTTCAGGCTACCGCCCTTGTCTTGCCACTCTTTGATCTTATTGACCGCAAAGCGCGCCTCATCAAGCTCGTTGTAAGCGGAGTAAACCGAGATCGGCTCACCCTCGCTGCCATCGGTCCACAGCTCTTTACCCATCCGCTCAGTGTTATTCGCGATCAGGGTGTTGGATGCCTCAAGGATGGTCTTGGTTGAGCGGTAGTTCTGCTCAAGGCGAATCGTGTTCACGCTCGGAAACTCGAGAGTAAACTTCTCGATATTCTCAATCTTGGCGCCACGCCAGCCATAAATCGACTGATCGTCATCACCGACAATCATCACATGACTGTCTTTACCCGCCATCATGCGTAGCCAGGCGTATTGGATGTTGTTGGTATCTTGAAACTCGTCCACCAGAATGTGTTTAAAGCGCGCTTGATAGTGCTCTCGGATGTGCTTTTTATCTCGCAGCAATTCGTGGGCGCGCAGCAAGATTTCGGCAAAGTCCACCAGACCCGCGCGATCACACGCCTCTTGGTAAGCTGAGTAAAGCTGCAAGTAAGTCTGGGTAATCGGGTCATGGTAGGCATCAATATGACTTGGGCGCAGACCCTCATCTTTTTTGCCATTTATCCACCACGACACCTGACGCGCAGGCCACTGTTTTTCATCCAAATTCTGCGCTTTAATCAAACGCTTAATCAGGCGCTGCTGATCATCGCTATCGATGATCTGAAAATCTTCTGGCAGCTTGGCATCGAGGTAGTGCGCGCGCAAGATGCGGTGACAGATACCATGGAAGGTACCATTCCACATCCCCGAGGCACTGCCCATCATCAACTCTTCAATACGACCGCGCATCTCAGCGGCCGCTTTGTTGGTAAAGGTCACTGACATGATGGAGAACGGAGATGCTTGCTCTACTGACATCAGCCATGCAATGCGGTGAACAAGCACTCGGGTTTTACCACTGCCCGCGCCAGCGAGGACAAGTAAATTTTCAAGGGGAGCGGCAACGGCTTCACGCTGCTTGTCATTAAGGCCATCGAGCAATAGGGAGGGATCCATCATGTCTACTTACTGGTTATTTATACATAAAGTCAGATTATAACGTAATCAGGCGCTTAATTTCAGTTCAGCAACAGAGAATTTTTCTTGGATTTTTTCACCATAAATTTCATTTGGTTAGTGAAAAGATCACTTTGAAATGTAGATTTTTTGTTAAAAAGGCGAAATTTTTCTCCCTCTGCATCTATCTTGTTCAGTAAGCAATTTGGGCAATCTTTAACCCGCTTGCGACTACAACGTAAAGGAAACTATGTGAGGAATCGATGATGAAAAAGTCTAATCTAGCTGTTACTGCTGCTGTTACTGGTCTACTGGCTCTAGGCGGCACTATGCTGACGGCAACTCAAGCCGTCGCAATGGATAAAGAGAAGTGCTATGGCGTAGCCAAAGCCGGGCAAAACGACTGCGCAACCAAATCTAGCTCATGTGCTGGGACATCAAAAGAAGATAACCAAGCCGATGCCTTCGTGGTGGTACCAAAAGGTCTTTGTGGCAAGCTTACTGGCGGCAGCACTGAGTCGGCGTAATACGCTCCAGATAACAAAAGGGGGAGTGGTCAGCCTGTGATGACAACTCCCCCTCTTCTTTGCCCATCAAGCATACTAAGGAGCCACTATGCCGTCGCCAAGCCCAGCACACATACAGCCTAATCTTGATTCGATGCAAGCGGTCGGCGTGGGATTACGCCTGCCCCATATTGACTATTTTGCTCAAGAGTTACCCTCAATGGGTTGGTTGGAGATCCACAGCGAAAACTACTTTGAGCCCAACTCAGTGGCGCGCCAGCAGTTACGTCAAATCGCTCGCCATTACCCTATCAGTTGTCATGGGATTGGATTGTCTCTTGGCAGTGTTGAGCGCATCAGCCAAGCCCACCTAACCCAGCTCAAACAGCTGATCACTGAAGTCGACCCTATCTTGATCTCCGACCATCTCAGCTGGAGTCAACACGGTGGGCACTACTTCAATGATCTGTTGCCGCTGCCTTATACCGAAGAGGCGTTAGCGGTTTTTTGTCGCAATGTGGTGGAGGTGCAAGACACCCTCGCCAGACCAATGCTGATTGAAAACCCATCGAGCTATCTCGCGTTCAACCACTCCACTATCAGTGAGTGGGAATTTCTCGCTGAGGTGCAGCGCCGAACGGACTGTCGCTTACTGCTCGATTTGAATAACATCCATGTGTCGGCATTTAACCACCGCTTTGATAGCCGCCATTATATTGACCAGATCCCGGCTCATGCCGTAGACGAGATCCACCTTGCAGGCTTTACTGTCAAACACCTTGAGCAGGGCGAGATCTGGATAGATACCCACAGCCGCCCAGTCAGCGATGAGGTCTGGCAGCTCTATCGTTACTGGCTTGAGCAGCATGGTCCGCGTCACACCCTTATTGAGTGGGATCTCGATATCCCAGAGCCTGCTGTTCTATTGGCTGAAGCGGATAAAGCCCGCACCCTACTTGGTCAGGTCTGCCCTTATCCTACAACTCAAGCGATGGGAGGTTAAGATGGAGCTGGCTCAACTGCAAAATCAGTTTGCCAAGGCATTGCGCTACCAAGCCAATGGCGAGGATTGCGATATCGTCAGCAACCATTTTAGTGCCAACGATCGCATCCAAATCTACCGTAACAACTTTGTGATTAGCCTTAGTGAAGTCCTCTCGGCCACCTATCCAATGGTTGAGCTGCTGGTTGGAGAAGAGTGCTTTACTCAGATGGCGCGTCAACATGTTTTGCAGCATCCACTGACCAAAGCGGATGTCAGCTTCTATGGCGACAAATTTGACCAAACCATCGCGCAATTTCCCAAGGTGGTCGAGGCCGCCCCTTACCTTGAGGATGTTGCCCGCTTTGAATGGCAAATGGACCTCGCCCTGCATCTCGCCAATCAACCGCTTGAGAGCCATATTCTTCCTATTGGTCAGTTGGCGAATATCGCCCCTGAGCAACAGGCGCAGATAGTACTTGAGCTGTACCCATGGGCGCGGGTGATCGCCAGCCCCTTTGCCGTGTTTGACCTATTTAATGCCATGCAAAGCGACTGTTTTGACAACCTAGACATTCACTGCCCACAACTAGGGGTGATCCACACCCTGCCCAATGGGCACCGAACCCCAATCACACTAGAGCCCGAAGTCCATCAATTACTGGTTTGTCTGCGCTCAAAGCAAAGCATGGGTGAGATTGAACCTGAACTGCTGAGCCATCTCAATATCTTGATGGAAAAAGCCTTGATCGCTGGATTTACGCTAAAAAATAACTAGAGGACGCCGCCATGACAAACAATATAAAGGGAAGTATTGAGCTGTATGACCGCTTGATTGAGCAGACCCAACAGGTCTTTGTGCCGCTGCTGTTGCTATTTTGCCGCTTATGGGTCGCTTGGGTCTTTTTCAATTCAGGCTTAGTCAAGATCGCCTCGTGGGACAGCACACTATTCCTGTTCGAGTACGAGTATCAGGTGCCAATCTTGCCATGGGAGATGGCAGCCTATATGGGCACAGCCGCGGAGCTGATCCTGCCAGTATTTTTAGCGATTGGCTTTATCACCCGCCCAATGGCCGCGATTCTATTTGTGTTCAATATTATCGCCGTGGTCTCCTACCCACTACTGTGGGAGAAAGGCTTTTATGACCACCAGCTATGGGGACTAATGATTCTTATCGTAATCGTCTGGGGACCCGGCCCTCTATCCGCCGACGGCCAAGTCCGCCGAGTCATGGCGCGCTAAAGCGCAGGGGCGAGGTGCGGGGACGCTGCGCTTCGAGTAGCGAGGAATAAGGCCTCATTGGCTGCTTATTCCCCGATCTCAATCGACACTGGGAAACTCCTCGCTCCCCGTAGGGCGAAGCCCGTCCCCGAACCTCGCCCCTGGCTTTAAGCCGAGATGCCTGCGTGACGTAGCAAGGCGTCGATTTGTGGCTCGCGGCCGCGGAAGCGTTTGAATAGCTCCATAGGCTCTTCACTGCCACCCATCTCAAGGATATTATTCAGGAAGCTTTGACCGGTCTCTTGGTTGAAAATCCCCTCTTCCTCAAAGCGTGAGAAGGCATCGGAAGACAAGACTTCTGCCCATAGGTAGCTGTAGTAACCGGCACTGTAACCGCCTGCGAAGATATGGCTGAAGCTGTGCGAGAAGCGGTTCCACTCTAGGCTTGGTAGCACGGCGACCTTGCTCTTCACCTGCGCTAATGTCTCAAGCACTCGTGGGCCAACCTCAGGGTCGAACTCGGTGTGCAGAGTGAAATCAAACAAGCCGAACTCAAGCTGACGCAGGATAAACATCGCTGACTGGAAGTTCTTCGCCGCCAACATCTTCTCTAGCATCTCTTTCGGTAGTGCCTCACCCGATTGATAATGACCAGAGATAAACGCCAGCGCCTCTTCTTCCCAACACCAGTTTTCCAAGAACTGGCTTGGCAGTTCAACCGCATCCCAAGGCACGCCATTGATGCCCGATACGGCGCCCGTATCAACCTGGGTCAGCATATGGTGGATACCATGGCCAAACTCATGGAACAAGGTCACCACCTCATCATGGGTAAACAATGCTGGCTTATCGCCCACTGGGCGGTTGAAGTTACAAGTTAGGTACGCCACTGGCGATTGCAGTTCACCATCGGCATTAACGCGACGCACGCGGCACTCATCCATCCATGCCCCGCCACGCTTGTGCTCACGAGCGTACAGGTCTAGATAAAAGCTACCACGCAGAGCGTCTTGCGCATCAAAGATATCAAAGAAACGTACTGACTCATGCCAGGTGTCGACACCTTGACGCTCTTCCACACGCATACCAAATACGCGCTTGAGCACCTCAAATAGACCACTCACCACCTTCTGCTCAGGGAAGTATGGGCGCAGCTCTTCATCCGAGATCTGGAATAGGTGCTGCTTTTGTTTCTCGCTGTAGTAAGCGATATCCCACAGCTCCAAGCTATCAACACCAAACTCTTTGCTCGCAAACTGGCGCAGCTCTTCTACTTCGCGCTCGCCTTGAGCCTTGGCTTTGGTTGCCAGGTCATTCAAAAAGCCCAGCACCTGATCTGGCGTCTCTGCCATCTTGGTCGCCAGCGACTTTTCACTAAAGGTATTGAAGCCAAGCATACGTGCGATCTCATGACGCAGCTTAAGCTGCTCATTGATGATCTCGCTGTTATCCCAATTACCCGCATTGGGGCCACGATCAGAGGCGCGAGTCACGTAGGCCTCGTACAGCTCCTTACGCAGTGCTTGATTATCACAGTAGGTCATTACCGGCAGGTAAGATGGAATGTCTAGCGTAATCAGGTAGCCCTCAAGCTCTTTGGCTTGCGCCGCAGCCTGAGCAGCGGCCATCGCCGATTCCGGCATACCAGCAAGCTCTGTAGGGTCTGTGATCTGCTTGGTCCAACCCATAGTGGCATCAAGGACATTATTCGAAAATTGCGAGCCAAGCTCAGACATACGCTTACTGATCTCGCCGTAGCGGTGCTGCTCGTCAGCTGGGAGGCCGATACCCGAAAGCTCAAAATCACGCAGCGAATCTGTGATGGTTTTCTTTTGTGCTTGAGTGAGCGTATCGAACTCCTCACTGGCCTTGATTGCCTTGTAAGCCTCAAACAAGCCTTTGTGCTGGCCGACCCAAGTGCCGTACTCAGACAAAAGTGGCAGACAGCTCTCGTAAGCCTCGCGCAGCTCTTCACTGTTCACTACCGAGTTCATATGGCTCACAGGTGACCAAATGCGGCTTAAGCGATCATCCACCTGCTCAATCGGTGCCACTAGGCTCTGCCAATTCGGCTGTTCAAGGTCTGCCAACAGTGCATCAATCTTGGTACGACAATCAGAAATCGCCTGCTCGACAGCAGGTTTAACATGCTCAGGTTTGATCTGAGAAAACGGCGGTAAATCGGTAAACGTCAACAATGGATTAGACATAATCATTCCTTGTGGTGCAAAGCACGTAATGAGCCAGGGTGCTGGCGGTGCTAAGTAGCGTATTCGTCAGTCTTTTTTTATTTCGTTCCTATCTAAATATAGGTAGGTTCAGCAAATTTCAATAGTGACGTATAATCAAGGCTAACTGTTTTATTCACCTTATACGCTCTAGACAGCGTTTTGAGAGTCCACTTTGCTAAGTTATCGTCATAGTTTTCACGCCGGCAATCACGCTGATGTTGTGAAGCACATTGTTCAAAGCCTGATCCTTGATGCCCTCAAGCAGAAAGATAAGCCATTTGTCTATCACGACACCCACTCTGGCGTTGGCCGCTATGACTTGACCCACGAGTGGTCAGAAAAGACCAGCGAGTACAAACAAGGCATCGCGCGCGTATGGCAGCAAAGCGATATCCCTGAAGAGATTGCCAGCTACCTAGACTCGATCAAGGTCCTTAATAACGGCGACACCCTGCGTTACTACCCCGGCTCACCATGTGTGGCTCGTGCACAACTGCGTGAGCAAGACCGCATGGTTCTCACTGAGCTCCACCCAAGTGATTATCCACTGCTTGAGCAAGAGTTTCATCGCGACCGTCAGGTCAAAATCTTTAAAGAAGACGGTTTCAAGCGTCTTAAAGCGAGCCTACCGCCAAAAGAGCGCCGTGGCTTAGTCCTAATAGACCCGCCGTATGAACTGGCTAAAGAGTACCGCGATGTGGTCTCTGCAATTGCTCAAAGCCACAAGCGCTGGGCAACCGGTATCTACGCGATTTGGTACCCAGTGGTAAACCGTCATGATATTGACGATATGCTTGAGGGGCTAGAAAGCCTAGGGATCAAAAAGATCCTTCAGATCGAGCTTGGCGTGTCACCGGATACCAACGAGCGTGGCATGACGGCCTCAGGTATGATTGTGATTAACCCGCCGTGGAAGCTTGAGAGCCAGATGAACGCCATTCTGCCGTTTCTTAAGCAAGCCATCGCGCCAGCCACGGGCCACTTTAAGGTTGAGTGGGTCGTGCCTGAATAACCCCCTTATAGGGGCGAGGGGCGGGGACGCTTTGCTTCGGGGAGCGAGTATTTAGCGCGTGCTGCGCTCCTCAAACAATCTTTCCTTACTTATTTGAATTTATTTTTCGTCTTTTTTTGATTGAGTGCGTCTTATTGGTAAATCCGTTATTTTTACTAGTGAGAGCCTTATGATTAAGATTATTAGTTTTACGATTTGTCCTTTTGTTCAGCGCGTGACAGCCGCTCTGGAAGCAAGGCAACTTCCTTACCAAATTGAGTACATCAGTCTGCGTGATAAGCCTCAGTGGTTTCTCGATATTTCTCCTAATGGTCAGGTTCCGGTGATGGTCACCGAATCGGGTGTCGCACTGTTCGAGTCGGATGCAATTGTTGAGTATATTGAAGACCAGTACGGCGCTTTAGAGCCAGAGGTTAGCCATGAGCAGCGCGCGCTTGATCGAGCTTGGAGCTATCTGGGCAGCAAACACTACCTTCCCCAGTGCGGCGCAATGAGCAGCAAAGACCAAACAACATTCGAGCAGCGAGTCGCTAAGTTGCGAGTGGCCTTTAATAAAGCTGAACAACAACTCTCGGGTCAAAGCCGCTTTTTTAAATCCGATATGCTGAGCAATGTCGATATCGCCTGGCTGCCCCTTTTGCATCGAGCGGCAATCGTTGAGCAGCACAGCGGCTACGATTTATTATGTGGACTACCTAAGGTTCAAGCATGGCAAACGCAACTGCTACAAACTGGGCTAGCAGAGAAGAGTGTCTCGAATGACTTCGAGGCGCGTTTTATCGATTTTTATCTCACCAATACCTATCTTGCCAAGCAAGATAGTCACCCACCACTTCGCGACTGTGGTTCAACGAGCTGCTGTGGTTAGGCACCTTACACTAGTGTAAACAGCACTCTAAATGCAGTATTTGACGAACGATGCCTGGCTTTTAGCCAGGCTAATTCAATGATTAATCGTTATTAGTCATAAGCAAAGCCGCTTTTTCCCATTAGCGAAAGTTGCTAGACTCGTTTTATGATTAGGCCTAGCTGTGGTCGATCTGATCCACAAACAATTTTAATAAGCTCTCGGAGAAAGTAATGGCAACGCATTTTGACTATATCTGTATCGGTGGTGGCAGCGGCGGTATCGCGTCAGCAAATCGCGCAGCGATGTACGGCGCAAAGGTCGCTCTAATTGAAGCCCAAGACCTCGGTGGTACCTGTGTCAACGTAGGCTGTGTGCCGAAAAAAGTGATGTGGCACGGTGCGCAGGTCGCAGAGGCGATCAACCTTTACGCTCCAGATTACGGATTTGATGTCGATGTAAAAGGCTTCGATTGGGCCAAACTAGTAGAAAGCCGCCAGGCGTACATCGGTCGTATCCACCAGTCGTACGATCGCGTACTAGGCAACAACAAGGTTAACGTCATCAAAGGCTTTGCTCAGTTTGTTGACGCTAACACTGTCGAAGTCAACGGTGAGCACTACACGGCGGATCACATCCTTATTGCTGTTGGTGGTCGTCCAAGCATCCCTAGCATTCCGGGTGCCGAGTACGGTATTGATTCGAACGGCTTCTTTGATCTAAGCGAGCAGCCAAAGCGCGTTGCCGTAATTGGTGCAGGCTACATCGCGGTTGAGATTGCTGGCGTACTACACGCGCTTGGCACTGAGACTCACCTGTTCTGCCGTAAAGAGACCCCGATTCGCAGCTTCGACCCAATGATCATTGAGACCTTGGTTGAGGTGATGGCAGCGGAAGGTCCAACCCTGCACAACCACTCAACACCAAAAGAGATCGTCAAAGAGGCTGACGGTAGCCTGACGCTGCATCTAGAGAACGGCAATAGCCAAAATGTAGACCAAGTGATCTGGGCCATCGGTCGCCACCCAGCAACTGATGCCATCAACCTAGAAGCGACAGGTGTTGCGACTAACGATCGCGGCTACATCAAGGTAGACGAGTACCAACAAACCAACGTAGAAGGCATCTACTGTGTTGGTGATATCATGGAAGGTGGTATCGAGCTGACCCCTGTGGCAGTGAAAGCTGGTCGTCAGCTGTCTGAGCGCCTGTTCAACAACAAGCCAGACGCTAAGATGGACTACGACCTAGTTCCAACCGTGGTATTTAGCCACCCGCCAATCGGTACTATCGGTCTGACCACCGAGCAAGCAGAAGAGCAATATGGTAAAGACAACGTTAAGGTCTACACCTCAGGCTTCACCGCGATGTACACTGCCGTCACTCAACACCGCCAACCATGTAAGATGAAGCTAGTCTGCGCGGGTGAAGATGAGAAGGTTGTCGGTCTGCACGGTATCGGCTTTACCGTCGACGAGATGATCCAAGGCTTTGCCGTAGCAATGAAGATGGGCGCCACCAAAGCGGACTTTGATGCGGTTGTCGCTATCCACCCAACAGGGTCTGAAGAATTTGTCACGATGCGCTAAGCGCAACGTCGATTAAATAGCAAAAGGGTCATCGTAATGATGACCCTTTCGTTTTTTAGGTTCGGGGTTCGGGGACGGGCGTTGCCCTACGAGGCACGAGGAATTTCTCACTTGCTCGATATACTCGCACCTCGGAGCGCAGCGTTACTCGAACCCCGCCCCTGTTTTAATTGAGTGCTTTAACTAACGCAGCAATACCATCCCAGTCGCCATTATCGAGCATCTCTGGTGGTACCATCCACGTGCCGCCGCAGGCGAGGACTGAGCCTAAACTAAGGTAGTCATCAACATTAGCAGGGGTAATGCCACCAGTAGGCATAAAGCTCACTGGGTAGACTGCCGAGAGTGCTTTGAGCATCGGCACGCCGCCAGACGGCTGAGCTGGGAAAAACTTCAGCGTTTTTAGGCCAAGCTCCATCGCCTGCTCAACCAGGCTTGGGTTGTTGACCCCAGGAACAATCGCGATATTACGCTGCTGACAGTATTTGACTGTCGTCGGGTTAAGACCTGGGCTGACAATAAAGTCCGCACCAGCCTCAATCGCCATATCCACTTGCTCTGTGGTCAAAACGGTACCTGCGCCGATCAATAGCTCAGGGTAAGCCGTGCGCATCTTGGCAATCGACTCCGCCGCCGCTGGCGTGCGAAACGTCACTTCCGCGCAAGGTAGGCCGTTGTCCACCAACACTTTTGCCAAGGGCTCAGCATGCGCGACATCGTTGATTGCAATAACCGGGACGATTTTGATTTGTTTGAGTTGCTCTTCTAGCGTCTTCATAGCGAACCTTTACAGAATGAAGCTAAGGATAGCAACGATAAGGAAAGCGATTGTGCCCAGCAGGGTTTCCATCACAGTCCAAGTTTTTAGTGTGGTCTTCTCATCCATCTCAAGCAGGCGAGACACTAGCCAGAAGCCAGAATCGTTGAAGTGAGACAGCACCGTTGCGCCACCAGCAATCGCAATCACGATAAAGCACAGGTCAAGCTCGCTTAGGCCAGTTGATGCCGTGACCACTGGTGCAATCAGAGCAGCCGTCGTCGTCAGTGCCACGGTTGCCGAGCCTTGAGCAACACGCAAACAAGTAGAGATAACAAACGCGGCGACAACCACTGGCATGCCTGTGTCAGTCAGAACGCCTGCCAGTGCGTCACCAATACCACTTGCACGCAGCACGCCGCCAAACATACCACCGGCGCCAGTCACCAAGATAACACCACAGATAGGTGCTAGAGAATCACCACACAGCTTCTCAAGTTTTGCCATGCCGTAGTCTTTAGCAAACACAGCCAGCGCCACAATCAAGGTGATCAATAGAGCTACCGGGGTTTTACCCAGCATACGCAAGAATTCAACCGTTGGTGTTGAGCCTTCAATCACACCCGCAACCGCCAGCGTATTAAGACCAGTATCCAAACAGATAAGCAGAACCGGCAGAACCAAGATGGTCATTACTGTGCCGAACTTTGGCAGCTTAGACTCATCGATCACGGTATCGCTGTTAAAGAAGGCTTTTGATAGTGGGATATCAAACTTCTTACCCGCATACAGACCAAATAGGTAAGCGCCTAGGTACCAAGTTGGGATAGCAACGAGGATACCAACAACAAGCAGTAGACCGATGTTCGCACCTAAGAACTCCGCTGCCGCGACCGGCCCTGGGTGAGGCGGTACAAATGCGTGCATCACCGCAAAGGCACCGGCTGAAGGTAGTGCGTACTTGATTGGCGAGCCGCCAAAGCGAGCCGCAACACTGAAGATGATTGGCATCATCACCACTAGGCCCGCATCAAAGAAGATTGGGAAACCAAATAGCAGCGAGGCAACACCTAGAGCTAGAGGAGCACGCTCCTCACCAAAGCGACCAATCAGGGTATCTGCCAGAACTTTCGCCCCGCCGGTCACTTCAAGAATCTTACCGATCATGGCGCCAAGACCAACGAGTAGAGCAACAGAGGCCAATGTGCCACCAAAGCCCCCCATCATCGTCGGTACAACTTGATCAGAAGAAACACCCGTCGCGATTGCCGTGCCTAAGCTTACGATAGTAAGCGAAGCAAACGCGTGGACTTTTAGTTTAATAATCAATAACAAAAGTGCAGCTATCGCGACTGCAGCAATGGTTAGTAGGTAGGTAGGGTCAGAGACTTGGGCTAACTGCTCCATGATTTCACCTTTTAATGATTGTTTGTGATGTAGTTCACTTTTATCTCAGTTACGGGTAACATGTTACCGATAACATGAATAATATAAACCCATATTTTAAAGTGAAATCCAAAAGTGAGATCACGCGCAAAATTTGTTATGAGGATAAGTTATGGCTGGTAGTAGTGTCATTGTGATGGGTGTTTGTGCCTGTGGAAAGAGTACCATTGGTGAACATTTGGCAAGCAGATTAGGACGTAAATTCATCGATGGAGATGACCTCCACCCACGTGCAAATATTCAGAAAATGTCCTCTGGACAACCGCTCAACGATGAGGACCGCGGTCCTTGGCTCGAGCGTATTCGCGATGCCGCGTACAGCCTAGAAAATAAGAATGAGCACGGCATCATTGTCTGCTCGGCGCTAAAGAAGAAGTATCGCGACCAAATTCGCGAGGGTAATAGCAACGTGACCTTCGTCTTCCTTGACGGTGATATGGACCTGATCCTCGAGCGCATGCGCATGCGCAAGGGCCACTTTATGAAAGAGAACATGGTGAAGAGTCAGTTCGATGCCCTTGAGCGCCCAGATGGTGAGCCACAAACCCTTATCGTGAGCATTGAAGGCAGCATCGATGATGTCGTCGAGCGCGCTGCAGCACAACTGCAAGCAACACAAGGGGTGGCATAATGACGCATTCAGTGATCCTCGACGTTACCGCACGACTTGTCGAACGCAGCCAAGCCTCACGCGCCGCATTCCTAGCCCGCACTCAGCAACAGGCAGAGCAAGGTAAGGGCCGTAAAGCCCTGACTTGTGGTAACCTCGCCCACGCGGTAGCCGCGGCCTGTTCAGCAGAAAAAGAACAACTGCTTGATTTTACTCGCAACAACATCGCTCTGGTCAGCTCTTACAATGATATGCTCAGCGCGCATCAGCCTTACCAAACCTACCCTGATCAGATTAAGCAAACACTAGCAGGCTATGGTCATACCGCCCAAGTAGCCGGCGGTGTACCCGCGATGTGTGATGGCGTGACTCAAGGTCAGGCGGGCATGGATATGTCGCTGTTCTCTCGCGATCTGATTGCTCAGTCTACCGCTCTATCACTGAGCCATAACCTGTTTGATGCCACCCTACTACTCGGCATCTGTGACAAGATTGCCCCAGGACAGCTGATGGGCGCACTGACTTATGCCCATCTACCAACCGCATTTATCCCAGCAGGTCTGATGCCAACCGGGATCAGCAACGATGAAAAAGTCGATGTGCGCCAAAAGTATGCCGCGGGTGAAGTGGGTAAAGAAGCACTGCTTGATATGGAGTGTCGCGCCTACCATGCCCCGGGTACTTGTACCTTCTATGGCACCGCGAATACCAACCAATTGGTATTCGAAGCCATGGGTCTGATGCTACCGGGGTCGGCATTTGTCCACCCACATTCAGAGCTGCGTCATGCCCTAACTGAGCATGCCTCGATCAAGATTGCCTCGATGAGCGCAGGCTCAGCAAACTTCCGCCCGCTTGCAGAAGTAGTGACAGAGAAAAGCCTTATCAACGGTATTGTTGCCCTACTTGCCTCAGGTGGCAGCACCAACCACACCATCCACATGATCGCCGTCGCTCGCGCAGCCGGTCTGATGCTGACTTGGCAAGATATCAGCGACCTGTCTGAGGTAGTACCTCTACTGGCCCGTGTCTATCCAAATGGCCCGGCGGACATGAACGCCTTCCAAGAGGCTGGTGGCGTACCAGCCTTATTGCATCGTCTGGATCAATCACAGCTGCTACATCGCGATGTCACACCAGCGTTTGGTGACTTTGCCAGCCAGATGACCCTGCCTAAGATTGAAAATGGCAAGCTAAGCTGGCATACGTGCACACAAAGCGCGGATCCAAGCGTGATTGCAGCCTGTGATGAGTCATTCCAGAAAACGGGCGGAACGCGCGTACTGGATGGCAACTTAGGCAAAGCGGTGGTTAAGGTGTCAGCGGTAAAAGCTGATCAGCGCATCATCGAAGCCCCTGCCGTGGTTTTCCAGTGTCAGCATGAGGTTGAAGCGGCCTATCAGCGTGGCGAGCTTAACAAAGACTGCGTCGTGGTTGTGACGCACAACGGTCCTGCGGCGAATGGCATGCCAGAGCTGCACAAGCTTATGCCTATCTTGGGTAATATCCAAAAAGCCGGCCACCAAGTGGCCTTGGTCACCGATGGTCGTTTATCTGGCGCCTCAGGCAAAATCCCATCAGCGATCCACCTATCACCAGAAGCCCTGCGAGGCGGTGCGATTGGCTTGGTCCGTGACGGCGATAGGCTCCAGCTCAACTGTGAAACGGGTGAGCTAAACAACCTGTCTGATATGACTGGACGTGAGCCACTCGCGATCGATACCGAGGCGAATCAGCAGACTTGGGGAAGAAACCTATTTAGCGTCCTAAGACAGAGTGTCTCGAGCGCTGAAGACGGTGCAAGCTTTATCGTTTAACCCCTTACGCGTAGAACTAAAAATGGAGCCAGTCGGCTCCATTTTTATTTAGATACTCTCTCCAGAGTTGACTCGATAACCCATATCTACACTGTGGTTCTCGATGGGCTCGCCTTTTAAGCGCGCGACCAACAGCTCGGCACTTTTGACCCCAATCTCAAAGCGTGGCGTATCGACACTGGTCAGTTTAGGGCTGACGATATTACCGATATCGAGCGCGTTATACCCCACCACAGACAGTGACTCTGGCACTTGAATACCTCTGCGCTGGGCACTCAGTAGTACCCCGACGGCGATATCATCATTGGTGCAAAACACACCATCAAGATCTGGGTATTGTGCAAAGGCCATATCTAGAAGGTCATCCGCCATCGAGAAGCTCGAGTGCGCCTCCGTCAGAATATGTTTCGGCGTGAAACCAGCCTCAATCACCGCCTTGTCATAACCAGCCATACGTAGGCGGGTTCGAGTATCCAAACGTGCACCAAAATAGGCGACGGAGCGTTTGCCAGCGGCAATCATCTGCTTAGTCACATCATAAGAAGCAGCAATATGATCTAGGCCGACCGCCATATCAATCGGCTGCTCTGGCAGCTCCATGGT
Source organism: Vibrio glycogenivorans (assembly GCF_051660965.1). Classification (NCBI taxonomy): domain Bacteria; kingdom Pseudomonadati; phylum Pseudomonadota; class Gammaproteobacteria; order Vibrionales; family Vibrionaceae; genus Vibrio; species Vibrio glycogenivorans. Next base: position 30,843 of record NZ_JBPVIS010000024.1, read on the forward strand.
CTCAACCACCGGGACACCGGCGGATTTAATCATCTGCAGCGTACGCTGAGTGTGATGACTCTCGGTCAAGATCAAGCCGTCAACCTGATAAGAGAGCAGCGAGGCAATCTTGCTCTCTTCCTCTTGCTCATCGTAGCTAAAGTGCGCAATCAAGGTTTCGTAGCCATTAGCCTTAGTGACCGTTTCTACGCCCTGCACAAACGAGGCAAAGATCTGGTTAGACAGAGAAGGCAATAGGATACCGATGGCTTTACTCGACGAGTTTGCCAGCATCGCAGGCGCTCGGTTTTCGATATAGCCGATATCCTCGACGACCTGAGCAATCTTAATCCGGGTTTTTTCTGCAACGGAGTTCGGGTCTCGCATATAGCGCGACACGGTCATTTTGGTGACGCCAACCTGGTCGGCGATATCTTGTAGAGTGGTACGTCTCTTTTTACTGTGTTGAACCATATATCCCTGAGATCTTAAAAGACAGGTCAGCGCACGCCCACCTGTCACAATCCTATTGAGAGCAGCCTACACGCTACTCTTCATCAAACGCTTCAAACTCAATCCCCATCTCGGTCATCAGCGCTTTGGCTTCAGCCGGGATCTCATCAGGGCGGTCTTTACGCAAGTCTTCATCGGTTGGCAGAGGTTGCCCGGTGTACGCATGCAAGAATGCCTCACACAGCAACTCGCTGTTGGTGGCATGGCGCAGGTTGTTGATCTGACGACGCGTACGCTCATCCGTCAATACTTTCAGTACTTTAAGCGGAATTGACACGGTAATCTTCTTTACCTGTTCGCTTTTTTTGCCATGCTCAGCATATGGGCTAGTGTAGTCGCCATTCCAGTCTGCCATGAGAAACCTTTAGTCATTTTTGTTTGGAGTGAGTAAGGGAGATATTTTAGCCGGATTTAAGGCTAAGAGCAAAGACATATAGACGTCTAGAAGTATTGACGTCTTGTTGTGGGAACAGTAAAGTGTCTGCTAATGGAATTTTATACCGTTATACCCCGTCGGTGTAACGGTTTTGTGAAGCACAATTATTTTTTTGGGAAGGACACTCATATGAGCGCACGCAAGCCTGCCACCATTGCCGTTCGCACTGGCATCGAATCAGACACTCAACACCATGCGGTTGTTCCCCCCATCTATCTCTCGACCAACTACAGCTTTCCAGCCTTTGGGGATGTGCCTAAGTATGACTATACGCGTTCTGGCAATCCAAATCGAGGGCTACTTGAGCAAGCTTTGTACGAGCTAGAGTCAGGCTGTGGGGCCGTCGTCACCAACTGCGGCACTTCCGCGCTTAATCTATGGGTTTCGGCGTTTTTGGGTCCCGATGACCTGATTATTGCGCCACATGATTGCTATGGTGGAACCTATCGTCTGTTTAACACCCGAGCGCAAAAGGGTGACTTCAAAGTACAGTTTGTCGATCAAACCGACAACGATGCACTCGCCAGCGCCATGGCACAAAAACCCAAGCTAATCTTACTTGAAACCCCGTCAAACCCCTTAGTTCGTGTGGTTGATATTGCTGCAATCTGCGCCGAGGCCAAAAAAGTCGGCGCCCTAGTTGCCGTCGACAACACCTTTTTGACACCTGTGTACCAAAAGCCACTTGAGCTGGGCGCGGATTTTGTTATCCACTCTACCACTAAGTACATCAATGGCCACTCCGATGTGATTGGTGGCGTCGTGATCACCAAAACCGAAGCGCATGCCGAGGAGCTCGCTTGGTGGGGTAACTGCATTGGAGCAACCGGTACACCATTTGATAGCTACATGACCCTGCGTGGAATTCGCACGCTAGGCGCCCGCATGCGCGTCCATGAAGAGAGCTCACAGCACATCCTCAACTATCTGGTCGAGCAGCCACTAGTCAGCAAAGTGCACCACCCAAGCCTTGAGAGTCACCCAGGCCATGAGATCGCTAAAAGACAGCAGTCAGGCTTTGGTTCGATGTTAAGCTTTGAATTTGCCGGCTCGTTCGAACAGTTGAAATTCTTCGTCGCTCAACTTGAGCTGTTCTCACTTGCCGAGTCGCTAGGTGGCGTAGAAAGCTTGATCTGTCACCCTGCGTCTATGACTCACCGCGCAATGGGAGAAGAAGCCCTAGCAGAAGCTGGGATCTCGCAATACCTATTACGCCTCTCTGTCGGGCTTGAGGATCATCGAGACCTTATTACTGACCTAGAACAAGCCTTCACCAAAGCTAAGGAGGCGTTTTAACATGACTCAACAGCGTCAGTTGCACAAATTTGGCGGTAGCAGCCTTGCCAATGCGGAGTGCTATCGAAAGGCGGTGAGTATCCTGCGCGATTACTCATCGAGCGAGGATCTGGTGGTGGTTTCTGCCGCAGGCAAGACCACCAATCAGCTGATTGAGTTTCTGGATAACCTAGAGAGAGATGGCCGACTCGCCCACGAGACCTTGCAGGCCCTGCGCCAATTCCAATTGGAATTAGTCGAAGAGCTAATCCAGGATGAAGCCAGTAAGGCGCGCCTACTGGATAACGTAATCACCGAGTTTAGCGCCCTTGGGGAGCTGGCCTATCCGATTAATCCAAAGATCAGAGCGTCTGTGCTTGGCCATGGTGAGATGTGGTCAGCACGCCTATTGGCAGCAGTGTTATGTGAACAAGGCCTGGCAGCCGTTGCAGAAGATTCTCGCCAGTTTTTACGCGCAGAAAGCGGCACTCAGCCAGAGATCGACCGCGGCGCGTCTTATCCATTGCTCAAAGAGCTCCTGGCCCAACACAGTCATCATCGTGTCGTCTTTACCGGCTTTATGGCGCAAAACTTCCGCGGTGAAACCGTATTGCTCGGTCGAAACGGCTCGGATTACTCCGCAACGATTATTGGCGCCCTGGCGGAAGTCTCGCGTGTGACGATCTGGAGTGATGTGGCCGGTGTGTACAGTGCCGACCCGAGACTGGTTAACGATGCCTGTCTGCTGCCATTATTGCGCCTCGATGAAGCCAATGAACTCGCTCGCCTCGCTGCGCCCGTGCTGCATAGCCGTACCTTGCAGCCTGTTGCTCAAAGCACCATGGACTTGCACCTACGATGCAGCTACGAACCAGAAGCGGGCTCAACTCGCATCGAGCGTGTCCTTGCCTCTGGCCGCGGAGCCAAGATTATCACCTCACTCGATGATGTCTTGCTGATCCAGCTGCGCTTCTCTCATAACCACGACTATCAACGCGCCGAGCGAGAAGTGCTTGAGAAGCTCAAGCGCGCTCAATTAGAGCCTTTGTCTTATGACTCGCAGCCCGATCAATACATGCTGCGCCTAGCGTACACTCAAGAGATAGCCAATGGCTCACTTGCCTTCCTACAAGATGCCGCAATTGAGGCGGAGATTAAGCTCAAAGAGGGCTTTTCCCTGCTCGCGGCAGTGGGGGCTGGCGTTGGTAAAAACGCGACCCACAGCTTTGGCTTCTATCAGCAACTCAAAAGCTCTGCGATTGAGTTTATCAGTGAGTCAGAGTCGGGATTAAGCTTAGTGGCCGTCACGCGCAAGCAGGATACTGAGCCACTCGTTGTTGAGATCCACTCACAACTGTTTCAAGCGCAAAAGCGCGTTGCGATTGCCCTGTGTGGCAAAGGCAACATAGGCTCAAGCTGGCTAGAGCTGTTTACCCACCAAAAACAAGAGCTCGAAAAACGTCACAACATGAGCTTTGAGCTGGTTGCCGTGGTTGATAGCCAAACATACTGGTTTAACCCACAAGGCATTGACCCAAGTTTGGTGGCTGAGCACTTTAGTGAAGAAGCCGTGCCTAATGATGGCAATGCCTGGATTGAGCAACTCGGTGCAATGACCGGCTTTGACGACGCTGTGGTGCTCGATGTCACGGCCAGTGCCACATTAGCGGGTCAGTACCTCGATATTGCCCAGCAAGGCATGCACCTGATCTCGGCGAATAAAGTCGCAGGCTCAGCCTCAAGCGAGTACTACCATCAAGTACAAGATGCGTTTGCCAAAATCAACCGACACTGGCTCTACAACGCCACTGTGGGCGCAGGGTTACCGATAAACCATACCGTGCGTGACCTGCGCGAGAGCGGTGATGAGATTGTCGCTCTATCAGGGATTTTCTCTGGCACCTTGTCTTGGCTCTTCCAGCAGTATGATGGCTCGATTCCATTTAGTGAGTTGGTCGACTTGGCTTGGCAGCAGGGCTTAACCGAGCCTGATCCGCGCTGCGATCTCGATGGCTCTGATGTGATGCGTAAACTGGTTATCTTGGCACGCGAATCAGGACTGCATATCGAGCCCGAGCGCGTTAAGGTAGAGTCTCTGGTGCCAGAGGCGCTCAGCAGCATGAGTTTGGATGATTTCTTTGATAATGGCACTATCCTTAGCGATGCCTTAGCAGAGCGCCTAGAGAAGGCTCAGCGCGAAGACAAGGTATTGAGATACGTTGCGCGTCTTGAGAAAAATGGCACCGCAACGGTCGGCGTAGAGGCGCTTAACCGCGAGCATGCTCTGGCTAACCTACTACCTTGCGACAACATCTTTGCGATTGAGAGTAAGTGGTATAAAGACAATCCACTGGTGATCCGCGGCCCAGGTGCAGGTCGAGAAGTCACGGCCGGCGCGCTGCAATCGGATATTAATCTGCTTGCCAGCCGACTGTGATCTAGCGTAAAACAAGCAAAGGGGCTGGCTTAGCAGCCCCTCATCGATATCCCCACTCCGTCAGTCATTGATTTCTTCTCATCTGACGCAGAAATTTCACACCAATCCCATTGACATTAATCCACTTTCATTACATTCTGTAGCCATATAGACGTCTATACGTCGATTAAAGGATTCAGATTTCGGTGCCGTTTCACCACAGGGAGAATGTTATGGGCTACACACACGCAAGCCATATCGATGCGCTTAACCAAAATATCGCTGAGTTATCAGATGAGAACATCAATGTTTCGTTTGAATTTTTTCCACCGAGCAGCGAGAAAATGGAGCAGACATTGTGGGATTCGGTTCATCGCCTAAAAACACTCAAGCCGAAGTTTGTCTCGGTGACCTACGGTGCCAACTCGGGTGAGCGCGACCGCACTCATTCCATCATCAAAGAGATCAAATCGGCAACTGGCCTGATTGCGGCACCGCACCTAACGTGTATCGATGCCTCACGTGAAGAGCTGATCCAAATTGCGGATGACTACTGGCACAACGGTATTGAGAGCATCGTCGCGCTACGTGGAGATATTCCACCGGGGGGTGGTAAGCCGGATATGTATGCTTCCGATCTGGTTGAACTGCTCAAATCTCGCCACGACTTTGATATCTCTGTCGCCGCTTTCCCTGAAGTTCACCCAGAAGCAAAGAGTGCTCAAGCAGACCTACTTAACCTAAAACGCAAAGTGGATGCCGGAGCGAATCGCGCTATCACCCAGTTCTTCTTTGATGTTGAGAGCTACCTGCGCTTTCGTGACCGCTGCGTAGCAGCAGGGATTGATGTCGAGATCGTACCGGGCATCTTGCCGGTGTCGAACTTTAAGCAGGCCTCACGCTTTGCTGCGCAAAACAGCGTTAAGGTACCAAACTGGATGGCGAAACAGTTCGAGGGGCTGGATGATGACATCACGACCCGTCAGCTAGTCGGTGCTAGCCAAGCCATCGATATGGTGCGTATCTTAAGCCGTGAGGGCGTGAAAGATTTCCACTTCTACACCCTCAATCGTGCAGAAATGACCTACGCCCTATGTCACACCCTAGGCGTGCGTCCAAAGGTGGTTTAATCACAAAGCAGTAGATAGCAAAAGAGCTGACCTTGGTCAGCTCTTTCTAATTCTGGCGTCGATTACTCAACTTCGTCCATTTTACCTAGCAGACCGCGAATGCGCTCTTGCCAAGCTTGATGCTCTTGTTGCATCTGCTGAACCTTTACTTCCAAGGCTTCACGGCCTGAACGGAGATCTGTCGCTTCAGTTTCTAGTTGTGATTTTTCTTGTTTCAGCTCTTCTACTTCCATCTGCAGAAGAGTGATAGTGTCAACTGCGGTTTGGATCTTTGCTTCCAACTGCTCTAATACTTCAAAAGACATCATCGCCTACCTTTATTATCCGTTTGAATGAAGGTTTTCTTCACTGTATGCCCCATTCTACCTAGCCATTTGTGCAGAAACACCTGCTATCTTAAGAAATTGTGCCATCTGCCTGAGATTTAACCACCTCTGACTTTCTCCTGTCAATAAGCGCTGATTTGATCTGCGTTAAGCAAAAAAGCAAACGTTTACGCCCGACTATGCTAGAATCTGCGCGTCCAATTTCTTTCCCCTAAAATATTGTTTGGAGTCATCATGAAACGCGATTTAGCAATGGCCTTTTCACGTGTTACGGAAGGTGCTGCCCTAGCAGGTTACAAATGGCTAGGACGTGGCGATAAAAACGCTGCGGACGGCGCTGCGGTTGAAGTCATGCGCGCCCTTCTAAATAAAACCGAGATCAGCGGCGAGATCGTGATCGGCGAAGGTGAGATTGATGATGCTCCAATGCTGTACATTGGTGAAAATGTCGGTATCGGTGGTGATGCTGTCGATATCGCGGTTGACCCTATTGAGGGGACTCGCATGACGGCAATGGGTCAGTCCAATGCACTGGCTGTACTCGCAGCGGGCGAGAAAGGCAGCTTCCTAAAAGCACCAGACATGTATATGGAAAAGCTGGTTGTTGGCCCTGGCGCTAAAGGTTGCATCGACCTCAATAAGCCACTGAAAGAGAACCTAGAGAATGTTGCTCAAGCGCTCGGTAAATCAGTTGATACCCTCGTTGTCGTTACCCTAGCTAAGCCTCGTCACGATGCTGTCATTGCAGAGATGCAAGCAATGGGTGTACGCGTATTCGCTGTGCCAGATGGTGACGTTGCAGCTTCTATCCTGACTTGTATGCCAGACAGTGAAGTTGACCTAATGTACTGTATCGGTGGCGCGCCTGAAGGCGTGGTTTCTGCAGCCGTTATCCGTGCCCTAGACGGTGACATGCACGGTCGCCTACTGCCGCGTCACGATGTAAAAGGTGACAGCGAAGAAAACCGCATCTACGGCGCAGCTGAGCTACGTCGCTGTGAAGAGATGGGTGTTGAGGCGCACAAAGTGCTGCGTATGGAAGATATGGCGCGCAGTGATAACGTTGTATTTGCCGCAACCGGTATCACCAAGGGTGACCTGCTTGAGGGCATCACTCGCCAGGGTAATATCGCCACAACAGAGACCCTACTGATCCGTGGTCGCTGTCGCACTATTCGTCGCATCAAGTCGACGCACTACTTAGAGCGTAAAGACCCTGAGGTTCGCGATATCATCTTATAATTCATAAGATTCTAAAAAAGCGAGGTACATGTACCTCGCTTTTTTGTGTCCATTTCAGGTGTTACCTGCGGCGACATTTTACGGATTGTTGCTGAGATCAAAAAAGGGTCCTCACTGAGGACCCTTTTTAGTTTAATCGGCTGGCTTACATCATGCCTGGCATGCCGCCCATGCCACCCATGCCGCCCATATCAGGCATTGCTGGAGCATCTTTCTGTGGCAGGTCTGTTACCATTGCTTCTGTGGTGATCATTAGACCAGCAACCGAAGCGGCAAACTGTAGTGCGCTACGAGTTACTTTTGTTGGGTCAAGGATACCCATCTCTAGCATATCGCCGTACTCACCAGTTGCTGCGTTGTAGCCGTAGCTACCTTCACCTTGCTTAACTTGGTTAGCAACCACAGACTCTTCGTCACCAGCGTTTTTGGTGATTTGACGAATCGGCGCTTCCATTGCACGTAGTGCTACGCGGATACCCACGTTTTGCTCTTCGTTGTCGCCTTCAAGCTCAGTGATTTTTGATGCTGCGCGGATAAGTGCAACACCACCGCCAGCAACCACGCCTTCTTCAACCGCTGCACGTGTTGCGTGTAGCGCGTCTTCTACGCGGTCTTTCTTCTCTTTCATCTCAACTTCAGTCGCAGCGCCAACCTTGATCACGGCAACACCGCCAGCAAGCTTAGCAACACGCTCTTGTAGCTTCTCTTTGTCGTAATCAGAGGTCGCTTCTTCGATTTGTTGACGGATCTGCGCCACGCGACCTTGGATCATCGCTTCTTGGCCAACACCATCGATAATCGTTGTGTTCTCTTTAGTGATAGACACGCGCTTAGCTTGACCTAGGTCTTCTAGAACAACCTTCTCAAGCTCAAGACCCACCTCCTCAGAGATAACCGTACCACCGGTTAGGATCGCGATGTCTTGTAGCATCGCTTTGCGACGGTCACCAAAGCCTGGTGCTTTCACTGCAGCGACTTTCACGATACCGCGCATGTTGTTCACAACCAAGGTTGCTAGTGCTTCACCTTCTACATCTTCCGCGATGATAAGTAGCGGACGAGACGCCTTAGCTACCGCTTCTAGTGTTGGTAGTAGCTCACGAATGTTTGAAACTTTCTTGTCGATAAGAAGAATGAATGGGTTTTCTAGGTCAACAGAGCCTGCTTCTTGGTTGTTGATGAAGTAAGGTGATAGGTAACCACGGTCAAACTGCATACCCTCAACTACATCTAGCTCATCTTGTAGAGCCTGACCTTCTTCTACCGTGATAACGCCATCACGACCGACTTTTTCCATCGCTTCAGCGATGATGTTACCAACGCTGGTGTCAGAGTTTGCAGAGATAGTACCTACCTGAGCAATCGCTTTAGTGTCTGCACATGGAACAGAAAGCGCTTTTAGCTCTTCAACCGCAGCGATAACTGCTTTGTCGATACCACGCTTAAGATCCATTGGGTTCATGCCCGCAGCCACAGCTTTAAGGCCTTCGTTAACAATAGATTGCGCCAGTACAGTCGCCGTCGTCGTACCGTCACCAGCAGCATCATTGGCTTGCGAAGCAACTTCTTTTACCATCTGTGCGCCCATGTTCTGGAACTTGTCTTCCAGCTCAATCTCACGCGCAACTGATACACCGTCTTTAGTGATGGTCGGTGCACCAAAAGATTTATCTAGAACTACGTTACGGCCCTTTGGACCCAGTGTTACTTTTACCGCGTCAGCCAGAACGTTTACACCTTCAAGCATTTTTACGCGAGCGTCATTACCAAATTTAACGTCTTTAGCAGCCATCTTTAGTTTCCTTTCTTAATTCTGTTTTTTGAGTCGTTTTTGAATCAGAGCAAAAAATTACTCAACGATTGCCATGATGTCGTTTTCAGACATGATAAGAACTTCTTTACCATCGATCTTTTCTGTCTTAGTGCCGTAGCCCTCAGCAAAGATCACTGTGTCACCAACTTTCACGTCCAACGGCTGAACTGAGCCGTTCTCAAGGATACGGCCTTTACCTACTGCAAGTACCACACCGCGTGTTGATTTTTCTGCAGCAGAACCAGTTAAAACGATGCCGCCAGCCGACTTTGATTCAACTTCTTTGCGTTCAACGATAACTCGGTCGTGTAATGGACGAATGTTCATTGGTCGTCTCTCCTGATAATTTCCATGTTTAGTTAGGTGATTGTCCCACAATGCCTTTTCGCAATGCATTTCTCGCAGCGCATTTATTACAACGCATTGCAGAACCTTGTTATGACTTTATATGAGGTGTGTTTCGAGCAAACCCAAGGGGTAGAAATAAAAAAAATGCGATTAGCGGCCCAAAAATGGACGCTTCATCGAGTTGAGGTTAGCCAAAGCTTCTTAGTTGTGAGAAAGAGCACAGATTGTGCTCGGCGTGAAAACTGGTTGCATACAATTAAAGTGAAGTCATTGACATGGATGGTGATTATGACGACACACCCAGCCCTACCGAGCTTTGATGAGTTAGCAGAGCTCGCACAAAAAGATCCTAAAGCCTTTGATGAGCTCAAAGCATCATTATGCCAAGCCTGTATCGATGCCTCTTCACCTCAAATGCAGCAACGACTGAGGGCACAGCAGAGCCACCTAGACAGACTCGTCAGCCAAAGTAAAAACCCCATTCACGCCAACGTCTTGCTTAGGCGTGAATTGCTCGTCCAGTTTCAAAAATTTCGCCAGGTGCTGAGTGAGGGAAAGCTTGATGATAAGCAGGGAAATGTCATTAACTTTGGTGCTCGCGAAGATTCTTTGAGTTAGACATTTCAGGGGCGAGGTTCGAGGACGGGCTATGCCCTTCGGGGAATGAGGAAGAGCATTACAATGCCTCGCACCTCGAAGAGATAGCGTACACGCTTCTCGTCCCTTAGACGTAAAAAAGCCCAAGTCTTTCGACTTGGGCTTAGTATGTGGCGGAGAGATAGGGATTTGAACCCTAGATACGCTATTAACGTATGCCGGTTTTCAAGACCGGTGCTTTCAACCACTCAGCCATCTCTCCACAATATGTAATCTCACCAAAGTCTTACTATTACTGCTTTAGTTCGATATTGTCTTTTGTCTTCACTTTTCGAAAAAGTGAAAATAAATAATAGCCTGGCGATGTCCTACTCTCACATGGGGAAGCCCCACACTACCATCGGCGCTAATTCGTTTCACTTCTGAGTTCGGCATGGAATCAGGTGGGTCCAAATCGCTATGGTCGCCAAGCA
>NZ_JBPVIS010000025.1:0-41214 GCF_051660965.1 Vibrio glycogenivorans
GGTGGACAATGCCCATTAGAAACTGGCGACAAGCCCTGAACCGTTTTATGATTATGTTCGAAGAACGACTCTCTGAATATCAATAACCCCGTCAGTTACACAGAATTATTTACAGGGTCGGGTTGTGTGTACGTTTTAAACCTAATGAACCTACACCTTAAGGCTACTTGGGTGCCACTCCAACTCTATCATTAGTTGCCACTATCATATTTCGACTGAAATGAGTCAGAAAACGCCATTTGAATTGGCGATATTACCACCACTGATCAGAGAGTAGACTTTCATCGAGAAATCAAGAGCTTGGATTGAATCCCAGTGCTCTACGATTCTCCCTTCCTCGATACGCCAAACATCAATAATATTCATCCCTTTTTGATCATTTCCGCGGTCTTTCTTGTTAAGCGTTGCATGAGAATGAAAAATCACATAGTCGCCGTCGACTAGGATGTGTTTCACATCATAAGTGTAATCAGGATACTCCTCGACAAACTCCTTCAAAAAACCGACTAAGCCTGTCATTTTATCCGGTAGGTTACGGTTGTGTTGTAAATATGAACTGTCGTCATAGTTGTCCATGATGTAGTCAAAATTATGATCATTCATTAGGTTTTGAACGAAATCTGTTACCAACTCTGCATTACTTCGCTCTTGCTCTGTCCAGTTTTCCTTGGCCAGCGACAAGAAATCAATTCTCAATGTGTCTTCGGTTTGTGCATAGACTGCTTTGCTACATAGCAGAAGCATAGATAGCGCAATTGCTTTATACATAAGTCACTCCTTTGGTCGTCATACTTTCAAAGTATAGATTAATAACCTAAGTAATCAAAAGTAACTTGCAATTTAAAAGGGTACTAATATATTGGTAAGGCACATTGGGGTAACTGGGGCTTAGGAGAATTAAAATGGTGATAGCAAAGAAATCGGATAGACGGGTTTTTCACAATAGACAGGATTGCCCAGTTCGAAACATAGTGGCGCAGATCGGTGATAAGTGGTCACTACTCATTCTATTCGCCCTGGTCGACGGCTCTGATCGGTTCAATGCACTGAAATCAAGAATTGAGGGGATCTCTCAGCGTATGCTGACGCAAACCCTGCGTGATTTAGAACGAGAGGGTTATGTCACTCGGACGGTGTATCCTGAAGTACCGGTTCGAGTTGAATATGAACTAACGGAGTTGGGAAGAGACCTAGTTAAGCCCCTTTATCAGCTTGTTACATGGGCAGATGATCATCAGGAAGAAATCAAACAGGCACGCAAAGCCTACGATGAAAAAAGCTAGACAAGATTGTCTACAGGGCCTGACAGGTTACTAGTCGATACCAATAACGTGATCAAAGTTGTTGGTGCAGATCAATTCGGTTCAAGCCTTCAACCTGCTATCAGATTGGATTAGAGTCCCATCGAAGCAGCTAAGCGGACCCGATAAGTTATGGTTATCGCTGGCAGTATGTGATTAAGCAACATTGATCATCAGTGCAGCGGCCATTGCCACTTTGATGGCAAAAAAAAGCACACACTGTCAGGTGTGTGCTTTTTTAATACAATATTTGCTGGCGAGCGTTGCTACTAATAGATCAGCGCTAAGCTAACAGCTCTTGAGCAGTTTCAAGCACATTATCGACAGTAAAGCCAAACAGTTTAAACAGCTCGCCCGCTGGCGCCGACTCACCAAAGGTGGTCATGCCGATGATACGGCCATCGAAACCAACGTACTTATACCAGTAGTCAGCGATACCCGCTTCGACGGCAATACGGGCTGTCACGTCTGATGGCAGAACCTGTTCGCGGTAGGCGACATCTTGGGCATCAAAGGTATCGGTTGATGGCATGGATACGACGCGCACATTCTTGCCTTGAGCAGTTAGTTGTTCAGCGGCTTCAACCACCAGTGAGACCTCAGAGCCGGTTGCAATCAAGATAAGCTCTGGCTTGCCTGCGCAGTCTTTAAGTACATAACCACCTTTGGCAATATCAGCCACCTGCGCTTGATCACGCTCTTGTTGAGCCAGGTTTTGACGCGAGAAAATCAGAGCGGTAGGCGCATCTTTGCGCTCAATTGCTAGCTTCCATGCAACGGCAGATTCAACCTGATCACAAGGGCGCCACGTGCTCATATTTGGCGTTAGGCGCAGTGCGGCCATCTGCTCAACCGGCTGGTGGGTTGGACCATCTTCACCAAGACCTATGGAGTCGTGGGTGTAGACTTGAATGTTCTGCACCTTCATCAGCGCCGCCATACGCATCGCATTACGCGCGTATTCCATAAACATCAAGAAAGTCGCGCCGTAAGTGACAAAGCCACCGTGCAATGCGATACCGTTCATGATTGCGGTCATACCAAACTCACGCACACCGTAGTGGATATAGTTACCAGCAAAGTCATTGGCTTCGAGCGATTTTGAACCAGACCAAATCGTTAGGTTGGAAGGCGCAAGGTCAGCGGAGCCACCCATAAACTCAGGCAAAATTTTACCAAAGGCCTCTAGCGCATTTTGCGAGGCTTTACGCGAGGCGATGTTGGCTGGATTCGCTTGTAAGTCACTGATCACTTGGTCAGCATACTGTTGCCAGTTGTCAGGAAGCTCGCCATTGATGCGGCGTTTAAAGTCGGCGGCAAGTTCTGGGTAAGCAGCCTGATAAGCGGCCAACTTCTCTTCCCAAGCGGCTTCTTTTGCAGCGCCCGCTTCTTTTGCATCCCACTCAGCGTAAACATCCGCTGGGATCTCAAATGGACCATGCTCCCAACCAAGGAACTCGCGCGCGGCTGCCACCTCAGCATCACCTAATGGCGCGCCGTGACAGTCGTGTGAGCCAGATTTGTTCGGTGAGCCAAAGCCAATGATGGTTTTCGTACATACTAGAGTAGGGCGTGGGTCGGCTTTGGCCGCTTCAATCGCAGCGTGAACCGCTTGTGGATCGTGACCGTCTACCGCCGGGATCACATGCCATCCATAGGCTTCAAAGCGTTTTGGCGTATCGTCTGAGAACCAGCCTTCGACGTGACCATCAATCGAGATGCCGTTGTCATCCCAAAAGGCGATTAGCTTACCTAGTCCAAGAGTACCTGCCAGTGAACATGCTTCGTGAGAGATACCTTCCATTAAGCAGCCATCGCCTAAAAACGCATAGGTGTAGTGGTCGACGATATCGTGACCTGGCTGGTTGAACTGAGCGGCAAGGGCTTTCTCTGCGATGGCCATACCGACAGCGTTAGAGATCCCTTGACCGAGTGGGCCGGTGGTCGTCTCAATGCCCGGTGCATAGCCATACTCTGGGTGGCCCGGTGTTTTCGAGTGCAGCTGACGGAAGTTCTTCAGCTCTTCAATCGGCAGCTCATAGCCACTCAAATGCAGCAAAGAATAAAGCAGCATCGAGCCATGACCATTGGACAGCACAAAGCGGTCACGGTTAGCCCAATCAGGGTTTTGTGGGTTGTGATTGAGGTGCGAGCGCCACAGCACTTCGGCGATGTCCGCCATGCCCATTGGGGCACCTGGGTGACCAGAATTGGCCTTTTGTACGCCATCCATGCTCAGAGCGCGAATAGCATTTGCGAGATGTTTACGATCCATATTGTGATACCGATTTAGTAGAATAGGGGGAGTGCGGTTTGCTTATTGCAACTCTTGATAGCACTCTTTGTTATTCACCAAAGTGGTAGGCTTAAGTCATGCGTGCCTGCCACCTTGGTAGGTAATTTATGTAGCTGGCTTATAGCTTAGCCTCAATCATGGTTTCAAGCTTGCCTTGGTCAATCGCGAAGTTGCGGATACCTTCAGCCAATTTTTCAACAGCCATGGCGTCTTGGTTGTGCTCCCATAGGAACTCAGCATGCGTCATCGCAGCAGGGCGCGCTTGAGTGTCACCCGTTGGCGCAAGCTTGGTGTCGACCACACCCTCTGCCGCTTCTAGCTCCGCAAGCAGAGCCGGTGAGATAGTTAGGCGGTCACAGCCTGCTAGCTCAAGAATTTCGCCGATGTTACGGAAGCTAGCACCCATCACGACAGTGTTGTAGCCGTGCTGCTTGTAGTAGTTGTAGATGCTGGTTACAGACAGTACACCTGGGTCTTCTTGAGGCGCAAAATCACGGCCTTCTTTGGCTTTGTACCAGTCCATAATACGGCCAACGAATGGTGAGATAAGGAACACACCTGCTTCGGCACAAGCGCGCGCTTGAGCAAATGAGAACAGCAGCGTTAGATTACAGTTGATGCCTTCTTTCTCAAGGATCTCCGCCGCGCGAATACCTTCCCAGGTTGAGGCAAGCTTGATAAGGATGCGGTCGTTAGTGATGCCCGCGTCGTTGTACATTTTGATCAGTTGACGTGCTTTCGCCACGCTCGCGTCAGTATCATAAGACAAGCGTGCATCGACCTCGGTAGAAATGCGACCAGGGATAGTGGCAAGGATCTCTTTACCGATGTTGACGGCCAACATGTCACAGGCGGCTTCAACTTGCTGCGCCGTGTCACCGCCGATAGATTTAGCGTAGCTGATCGCTTGGTCAATCAGTGGGGCATACTCTTCTAGCTGCGCCGCTTTAAGGATCAATGAAGGGTTGGTGGTAGCATCTTGCGGTTGGTACTTCTTGATCGCGTCGATTTCACCCGTGTCCGCGACCACTGTTGTTAGTTTGCGTAGTTGCTCTAGCTTGTTCGTCATTTTCGTCATCCTATCTCTAATGCAGTTAACCACTTGCGGGCTTTAATTATTTTTATTGCAGCGGGCAGAAATTACTATGGTTAGCGCCCGTTTCTGCGATTACTTTCTCATTGTTCAATTGACTTTGAGCAATTGCTCGGTCAATGAGTATTTGATAAATCCATATTTATCCTAACCAGATTTAATGTCAATGCTTGACGTCGGAAACCAAAATAATTTTAGACTGAAACGAAAAAAAGTAAGCTGGCGTGATAAAAAGTGCGCAAAACTCAAGCGATCACAGTCGGTTGTCACTAAAAAGACATAAAATCCAGTCGTGAGCATTTGTAATGTCAGTGCGCAGATGTAATGATATCAACCCTGCGGGAACAAATGTATTCTTACTGAGCATTTGCTGCAGCACTAGGGAGTTTAAATAGAACAATGACGCGCTGAGGTTGAGAAATACTATGTCAACAATCGATTCCAATACGACTGACCTACTGACTGAGATTGCGGTGGCCTATTATCAAGATGGTGCAACGCAAGAAGAAATCTCTAAGAAGTTTTCTATTTCTAGAGCAAAAGTGGGTCGAATGCTCAAAATGGCGCGTGATGAAGGGATCGTCGAGATCACTGTTAAGTATCACCCGGTCTTCAGCGCCAAGATTGAGCAGCGCTTGATTGAACGATTTGGTATTAAACGTGCCTTGATTGCACTCGATCACCCACTGGAAGAGCAGCAACGAACGCTGGTGGCTGGTTTAGTGTCTGGTTATTTGGACGCGAGTTTGGCCAACGGCATGGTGGTAACCGTTGGGCAAGGGCGCAACGTGTCATCAATTGCTCATCATATTGGGGTGAACACCGAGAAAGACTGCAAGTTCGTCTGTGGTATTGGCGGTATTCACCCAAAAGGCGGGATGTATAATGCCGACCATATCTGTCGTCAATTTGCTAAGAAATATGGCGGCAGCTCAGAAACCCTTTATGCGCCAGCCTACGCTGAGAATCGAGAACAAAAAAATGCCTTTTTACAAAACTCGACCATCAAGCAAACACTAGACATCGCGCGCAGAGCCGATGTTGCCTTGGTGGGCATAGGTGATATGAGCGAAAACAGCTACATGGTGGACTTGGGCTGGTTTACGCCAGAAGAGGTAGTTCAGTCTCGCCTACACCAAGGTGTGGTGGGTGATTTTGCTGGCTATGACTTCTTTACTATCGATGGGCGAATTGCCGATACGGTGATGAACGATCGCGTGATTGGTTTGGGGATTGAGGAATATTCGGCAATCTCTGAGGTGATAGCGATTGCGGCGGAAAACAGCAAGCCTTTGGCGCTTCTTGGCGCTTTGCGAACAGGGGCGATCGATGTGATCGCCACCAGTGTGAGTAATGCGTTAACCGTGCTTAATCTAGACGAGCAAATGCCATCATAGTCTAATTAGGTGCAGTAATTCATACTCGAGCCTAAATGGCTCGCACAAAAAAAGCCACGGTGCAAGCCAGCAAAGTTTTGGACATAACCTTGTTAGGGCAAATACTTAATTCTGCGATTAACGAATTATCTATAGTATGGCAATGTGATGGATGATAGCGAAAATATCCGCTGAGAATGCTCTTTACCAGGGTGGAAACTGCCGCTAATAGAAGAAGGGAGTACAAGGCACTCCCTAACAAGTTATTTCTTAAACTTGAATCGTCTGATACTGAAAATTGCTAGCACAGTCAATAAACCGAATGACATAGAGCCACCTGATTTAGAACCGCTTGAGCTGCCACTGCTTCCGTTATTACCGTCACCAGGCGTGCCCGGCTTCAGATCTTCTTCTGGCTCTTCGTCGTCTTTGTCACTACCGTTATTAGCTCCATCGTCACCACCTTCTGGTGGAAGGATTGGCGTTCCAGGCTTACCTTGAACTGTACCAGTAAGATTAAGTTGAATGAAGTCACCATCGGTCAACTGAATAGCGTATGTTTGCATTGGATTATCAAGCTCAAAGTCACTTGAAACCTCAATTGTCACATGACAACCATCCTTTGAATTCAGGAAACCACAATCTTCAACAACTGTAAAAACACCACCAATACTCTCGCTATTTAGGTAAGTATCAACCGTCTCTTTGGTAAAGTTCTGCACAACAAAGGTCGCAGAATCAGCTTCATCGATGTCAATGTTAACAACAGAAGGAAACAAAAGACCATCAATTGCACGAACAAACCAATCAGTGTACGCATCGAAACTGATCACTTCACTACGAAGTTTTGTACCGTCTTGCGCGCCCATAGTGTTAGAACTAATCACACCGATAATCGCACCGTTGTGAACAAGTGGCGTACCAGAATCGCCAGGCTTAACAGAAACCTTTTCATTGTAGTAAAGGTTTTTGTGACCAGGGTTGTAGTAGCATTTTTCAGATTCAAGGGTGCATGGCTCAGGGACCTTTAATGGGTCACCCATAACATCCAAGTAACCGGTGTCCACCCACTCGTGGACAATATGAGGCTTCATTGTCAGTATTGAAGTGAACTCCATTAGTACATCAGGTGTCGTGCCGGTTGAATCCAGTGTGCCCCAACCACGGAAAGTGAACTCTTCGCCTAGTTGAAGATAATCTTCAACACCATCAAAGGTTCGGAACACAATGGCTGAATCTGAATGGTGAATAGACTCATCTAGTTTCAAAAGGCTAAGATCACGATGCACATCTTCACCCCAAGGCTCATCCCCGAAACTACGGTAATATTCGTAGTTAAAGTCGTTGTACATATTTGATTCGTTTGCATAGAAGTCACCAGTAAACTCGCCGTTCACCCATAACGGTTCAATGTCGGAATAGTAATAATCACCATGAAACTCTAAAGTATCCCCTACTGTATTTCCCGAATGTGAAGGGATATGAGTGATATCACGAACCCAAGTTCTAGTAGGGTTACTACGACTCAAGCCCTGAGTAATAGTGATAGCGTCACCAACCCAACCAGAACCAATACAATGTGTCGCAGTGAGAATGTAATTTTCACCTAACAACGCACCACCACAAGTTTTTGTACCATAACCTTGTTGCAATGGAATGCTCAAAGCGACCATAAAGTCCTTGTAGTCATCTTGACTAACAGGAGTACGAACTTCCTCAGCAACCACAGCGCCTGTGTAGAGTGTTGCCGCTGCAAATAGCGTAAATGTTGATTTAGTTTTCATAATCTTCACCTTTTATCCTTAAATTTGTTTCATCTCCGGCTGGAGCCTCGAACTCGCACCAGAGATGCAGTTCTCAGAGTTTCCCCAATGGGGTTTGTCTGATTTAAGGCGGCAAGGTGACTTAGCAAAGCGAGATGCACTTCATTTTTGCTGTTGTAGCCAGAATGGAGTGAGAGGTAGGTGATATCCCTTCAATACCATCTGCGCCTTCCTTGTCGCTTTGGGGCTCAAACATGAATACTACCAGTGGGATTAAAACCACCATTCCATGGCCTTCCTTGGTTACTACAACGAATAGTGTCTCACGACATCTTCTATCCACAACTAAACCCAACAGAAGGTCAGGTTAAGGAGATGTAATGATAACTTACAAACTTATACATTTGATTGCAGATAATATTATTGCGTATTAGTGATGTGACGCAGATCTACCTTTAAGACTAAAGCGCTTAAATATCAGTAAGTAACACATAATAGCCCCTCAATAATAGAGTTGTGAAAGATCTCAAGTCATATCGATTGGTGAGCGTCTTTTTGTGTGTTTTATCCATTAAAAAACCTTGGGCAAACACGACAGGCGCGTGCTAGTGATTTAAAGTCGATAAAACATAATGGGGCACTTCTGATTTATGAAGTGCCAACAGTGTAGTGCCTTTGTCTCACCCGCCCCATTCAATCCCGCCTTCATCCCCACCACCATAGGACGCAAAGACTTCGTCTAATACTTGGTGTAACTCTTTTTGTGTTGGGCTTTGCTGACAACACGCTTCAATTTGCGATATTAGCGCCTTGGCTTCGCTGCATTCTTTGGCGACTCGGCTTAACGTTTCTTTCGAACATGGTTCATTAGAGTTTAATTCGATATCTGTAATCTCTATCTTCATGAATTTATGTTTAGTATTCATAACTCCCCCTATGTGCTGAAACAATTAAAAATTGGAGTCCAACGGGAATAAGCAGAAGCATGCATCATCGATGCTACAAGCTCAATTCGACATGCTGAGTGGACGATCCATTGATTCGTGCAACCTAACAAGGCAAGCATATCCGTATGCGTAACTAAACACTGAGCCATCCTTCACGGATTAGAGAGGGTAAGGAAAAAGCAGGGTATCATCGCATGTAGAGCAATGAATCTAACGTATTTTGGGGCAAAGCCGTGGCATAGTCATTTGCAAGGTGAATAACCGTTTGTTATATGCCTAGCAACTCGTTTGAATATTTCCTAAGCCCTTGAGCACCAAAGCCTTGCTCTGGTTTTTCATAGTCATAGTAAGTTATCGATTTACTGTTTCGGTCAGCTTGAGCAATGAACTTCCCGTTTTGGTCAATTACAGCAGTAGGGGCAGTTTGCTCTAAGGTCGATGAGTTCACAGAGAACAACGTAACCACATTTTCAATAGCACGAGAGACTAGGTGAGACTTAATAATTGAAAGTCGGTTGTCATCTGCTTCGCGTTGAATGTCGCATAAACTTACGATAACAACATCGACCTTTTCCTTATACAGCTCTCGAAAGTATTCAGGAAAGCGAATTTCAAAGCAAATTCGAATACCTATCCTAACACCCTGAATGTCAACAACCCCATTATAATCACTATCTACAATGAAGTTATCAGTGTCCCACCCCCACAATGCCCTTTTATCATAAAACTGCACCTCACCTGTTGGTGCAATGACAGCGATGGAATTTGCAGCTTTTGTCGCTATCTTACGAATAAGACCAAGAAATAGGTAAATCTTCTTTTCCTTTACAAGTTCAATGATTTCATTGAAAACACTATCTTGTTGCGCAAAATCGATATCGGAAACTGAGTCAATTTCCACAGGTGGGTAGCCAGACAAAGCACATTCTTGAGTGACCAAAACCTGAGCATCATTATTTGCAGCTTCACAAATAGCCTCCTTTATCGCTTCGTAGTTACCTACCGGATCTTGGCTAAATGGAAACTGAAATAATGCAAACTTCATCGACTAATCTCCTATTTCGATATTGGCGTCTAATGCTAATTAGACGGCGAATAGCCGCCTGTAAGTCTCATATAATGTCATCGTTCGGTTGCTGGCTCAATTAACAATCAACAGCTTATCAACGATGCTAGGGAACTGTGCGGCATCAAAGGTGCATAGTTCCTAGCTGAGTAGAACTCGCATTACTTGTTGTAGTGAGAACTTACATTAACACAATGTGAGAGAGTATTTACCCTAAGTGGTTTTGGGGCAAAAGCTTGTTTTATGCGCGTCGTAACACCACTAGCTTTTTTTAATTTGAAATCTGCCCAATTTAGCGACCAACAGATCAGTCAGGTAAGGGGAAGTATCTGCCAAAGTCTGTTGTAATGTTCATTATCATTGGCCCTCCATTAACCCGAGTAACTCCAACACCTGCCTACCATCACTAGGCATACCCTCATAAGCACCGAAGAAGCTTGGGTAGTATATTGGTACGGATGTAAACAGAAACTGAAAGAGTGCAAAATACAGTCCGAAATTAACCAAGTAGTGGACTAGATAGGGTAGTTCATGACGGCTAATCATATATAAGGTGGCACATAAAACAAGAGATACAATAGGACCCATTAACAAAGAGGCAATTTGTAAATTTTTACTGACATCTCTTTTTATTGAAGCAAAGCCAATATTCATCGATAAAGGTGCTATTGAAATTTTCAGTTTGCCAGCCCGAAACTCTTTAAGATCACTTCCACTTCCCAAACGTATTTCTGCTGAATGGCCAGCGATTAATTGAGGTGTAACGTGACCTAACTCATGAAATAGCACAGCCAAAGGCATAACTAGCAAAAAACCTAGAGCTAAACCTATCATAGTTTTCAAAACCGACCTCCATACCATTGATATCACAGCAAAACAATCATATACCTAATTGATGCTTGTACCAAGGCCCGATTGGATTAGCGTGATTAGGGCAAACCCAGATTGAGGAGGAGTGAGTCAGCAAAGGTATAACGCATAAAGGGGCAGTTTTGATTTAGTCACCCTATACCTAATCGTTTGTTAGTCTTGCACGACCCAACGGAAGTACGGTCGTTTACCATCCATACGTTCGATCTTTGCGCCTAATTTCTTGTAGAACTCGTGTGCTTTAATGTTGTATGGGCTAGCAGTCCACGAAATGTGAGAAGTTAGAGTTTTTTTAGCTTCTATTTTGAGCGCCTGCATAAGCTCAGAACCATAACCTTTTGACTGATGTTGACCTATAACTAGCAGGTCATCAAGCCAAATAGACGGCTCTCCTCGAAAGGAGGAATAACGATAGTGAAATAAAGCAAACCCTTGAACTTCGCCATTGATTTCCAATAGCAAAGCATGAGCATATGGGTAATCTCCAAATAAGGTCTGTTCTATTTTCTCTTTAGTTGTTGAGAGTTCACCGTTAAACCCTTTCATAGATCGGTCGAAATCGGCTTTGTCTCCAATTAGCTCTAGCAGCTTACTTGAATCTTGTTTGATCGCCTTTCTTACGTTCACTTTGCTCGCTTAACTTACTAGTTTGTATACAGTTTTCTTAGATTACCCAAGTTAGCAAAATTTAGTCAAGTTTGAGGCAACTGAATGGAGGATTCTGCCTCGGCTTATGTGAAATGGGGTACTTCCAAGTTACTCAACTAAGCACATTGTGTACTCAGCTTGGCCGGTATGTTCATCAGCTTGCTCGCTTACGACCTCAAAACCCTGTGAAATATAGAAGCGGTGGCTTGATTCATTGGCTTTAAAGACATTTAGGGTTAGTGATGAACGACGCTGTTTTGCATCATTGATAAGCTGCTTACCAATACCTTTCCCTTGATCATTGGGGCTCACAAAAATTGCCGCTAGAAGGTTTTCGTAAAGTGAGTAAAAGCCGACTATTTTGGAGTCGACCTCATAAACAAAACTTTCTGACATTGGCAGGTAAACATTACGCATATTATCTACTTGAGACTGCCAAAAATCAGCAGCAACAAAATCATGTGCTCGAATAGATGCCTCTAGCCAAATGTCGAGAACACTTTCTATATCTTTTTCTGCGTATTTTCTGATCATTTAAAACTGTTAGCTCAAACTCTTCGGATTAAAGATAGTGTACCACCGAAGAAACTCATTGCCATATTAGGAATATCTATCGTAAGTAGTGACTAATACAAATCAGCGTTTAGTGCGAGACAATACAGCCTTGGGCAGAATCGATTTTGACGAACCTATCAGGTCCAGTCACATCAAGTTAACTGAACTGATAGGTTGCACTTAGACTCATTCAAATTAGGCGATAGGGCGGTTGTGGTCTTGTCCCCATTCGGTCCAAGAGCCATCGTAGACACGCAGGTCTTGATACCCGCATAACTGCGCGGCAACGGAAAGGATGCAGGCGGTGACGCCTGAGCCGCAGCTAAAGATGACCTGTTGATCGCGATCGGGCACCAAAGAGTGCAGCAAAGGTTCAATGTCACTCACAGGTTTGAACTTATAGCCATCAATAAGCTCAGCAAAGTGTAGGCAAATTGAATTGGGGATATGACCTGCGCGGACACCCTCGCGCGGCTCGGCCACGGTTCCCAAAAAGCGTGGCTTTCCTCGTGCATCGATGGTGGTACTGCTCTTAGAGTTAATCTGTTGTTCAACAAAGTCGGCATCA
Organism: Vibrio glycogenivorans; assembly: GCF_051660965.1. Classification (NCBI taxonomy): domain Bacteria; kingdom Pseudomonadati; phylum Pseudomonadota; class Gammaproteobacteria; order Vibrionales; family Vibrionaceae; genus Vibrio; species Vibrio glycogenivorans. Next base: position 12,484 of record NZ_JBPVIS010000025.1, read on the forward strand.
ACGAACCACTGGTCCTGATATTGCCCCTCAAAGTCACCCGAAACGATATCAGAAGCATACGATTGAGTGACGGTGTAACCCTGCGCTTTCCATGCAGCCAAACCGCCATCAAGTATCACAACCTCTTGATGCCCCATAGCTTTAAACATCCAATAGGCGCGTGGCGAGGCAAAGGTGCCCGCGTTATCGTACACAACGATCAACGAGGAGTTATTGATTCCTAGCGCTTGTGCCAAAGTATTAAACCGCGCCTCGTTCGGCATCATATGAGGTAATGCTGACTTGGGGTCACAAAACTCACTGTCGTAGTCGAAGCGGCGAGAATTGGGGATTAGGTTGACCTTATCCTTTTCTGGCTCAGTCGGGATCTGAAAGTCAATGCTTGCATCAAGCAAGACTAGGTTAGGGTTATCGAGGTTATCCTTTAGCCATTTTGCACTAACCAGCGGGCTCATGGTGTCACTCCTTTGCTTTAAATTATTCGTTATTTTTGATTGCCACACACTGGGCAGTTGGGCATTTTATTTAGGTTAAGCTCGCGCCATGACATTGAAAGAGCATCGAGGATCAATAGTTTACCTTGCTTAACCTGCCCGTAATCGGCAATCACTTTGATTGCCTCCATCGCTTGCATTGCGCCAATGATGCCAACAACAGGCGCCATCACCCCCGTCTCGACACAGCTTAAGTTGGTGTCACCGAACAGCGCACTTAGACACTGATAGCAAGGCTGCTCATCATCTTGGTAGGTAAAGACGCTGATCTGACCTTCCATACGAATAGCCGCGCCTGATACTAGCGGTGTCTTGTTCGCATAACACAGCCGATTAAGCTGGTTACGCGTAGTTACGTTGTCACTGGCGTCAATCACCAGTTGGTGATGCTCGATAAGCTGTGCAAGCTCATCGTCATTTAGCCGCTTGGCAATAGTGGAGACTTGCGTGTGCGGGTTGAGTTGGGTCAACGACGCTTGAGCTGATTGGGTCTTAAGCACGCCAACATCTTGGTCTTGATGCAGTACTTGGCGCTGCAGGTTGGAGAGCTCAACCACATCATCGTCAACCAAAGTTAATTTGCCAACCCCTGCGGTGACCAAGTATTGGCTTGAGGCGCAGCCGAGGCCACCAGCGCCAATGATCAGGATACTGGCTTGTTTTAGCGCCTCTTGGCCATCAAAATCAAAATCACGCAGGATGATTTGACGGTTATAGCGGATAAGCTCTTGGTCAGACAGGATCTCCATTGCGTCTTCCTAATATAGGTTGGCGTTAAACAACTGAATTTGAACTGTCTCACCGGCCTCAACACGACCACGTTCGCGCTCTAACACCACAAAGCAGTTGGCGAGACTCATCGAGCGAAAGGCGCCGGAGCTTTGATTGCCAGTCGATTCAACCACAAACTGACCATCTTCAATCTTATAGATGCCGCGTTGGAACTCGGTACGCCCTGGGCTCTTTTTGAAGCCTTGTTTGGTGATCGCAGGAATAAATGGATCAGCCTGCCATTGGCTGTGACCTGACAATTTGGCGATCAGCGGCTGCACTAACACATAGAAGGTCAGCATCGCCGAGACTGGGTTGCCAGGTAGACCGCAAAATAGCGCATCGTCTATCTTACCGAACGCAAACGGCTTGCCGGGTTTCATCGCCAGTTTCCAAAAGTTGATCGTGCCCACTTGCTGGAGGATCTCCTTGGTATAGTCGGCTTCACCCACGCTCACACCGCCGGAGGTGACAACCAAGTCAGCTTGCGCTTGGGCTCGCTCAAAGGTGGCCTGAAGGGTTTGAGGGCAGTCTGGCACCACGCCAAGGTCAAGTGGCTCACAGCCAAACTTCTCAATCAAGGCCGCTAGACCATAGCGATTGCTGTCATAAATCTGGCCAGGCTCTAGGGGCTCACCGAGCGCGCGTAGCTCATCGCCAGTAGAGAAGAACGCGACCTTGGGTTTGCGTAGAACCTTGACTTCAGCAATCCCTAACGAGGCAATCATTGGAATATCTCGCGGGGTCAATCGAGCGCCTTTTGAGAGTACAATTGCGCCTTTCGCTATGTCTTCGCCAACGGGGCGAATATTTTGCTGTGCGCGGATATCTTGAGTGGTAAATACAATGCCTTGCTCAGTCACTTGCGTCTGTTCCTGCATCACAACCGCATCACATCCAGCCGGGATTTCACCGCCTGTCATGATCCTTACGCAAGAGCCCTTCGGCCACTCACCCTCAAAAGGCTGGCCGGCAAAGGATTTACCCGCCATTGGTAGGGTGTCGGTATCATTAAGGTCAGCAATACGTATCGCATAACCATCCATCGCCGAGTTGGCAAAAGGCGGCACAAAGATGGGCGAGAGGATATCCTCGGCGAGGACATAGCCGAGCGCTTGCGGGAGGGGCAGGCTCAGTGTGGTTGAGATTGGCGTAACCGCGTCGAGCATTTTGGTCACGGCTTCTTCGATAGGCATCAGGCCTGGTGCGTCACAGCATCCCATGAGACTTCCTATTTTTGTCGTTATTGTGGCACCAACTGTACCACTCGATAATACTTTGCACAAAGGCTGCATAATCCTTGCAAAACCTGCGTGACTTCAAGGGGCCATTTGCGCATGAATTACATGCAAGTCAGCATCTTGAGGTGGTTTGTCAATAAATAGTGGGTGTAATTGTGATTAAATGCGAGTATTCTTGTCAGCCATCCGCAATGGGCAACATCAGAAGGTAGTGGAATGACAGGTCTAAGTGAATCGGCAAAACTCGTAAAAGCAGCACTTGAGGAGCGAGGGCAAGAGACGCCAATGAACGCTAATTCGCTTGGCAGCGACGAAAAGAAAGAGCGCATTGAGCATCATATGCGTGAGATTCTATCCCTACTTGAGCTTGACCTTACCGATGACTCGTTAGAAGAGACTCCGCGCCGCGTAGCGAAAATGTTTGTCGATGAGATCTTCTCAGGTCTGGACTACCAGAACTTCCCTAAGATCACCGTCATCGAAAACAAGATGGACGTCAGCGAGATGGTGCGTGTCAAGGACATCACCCTGACTAGCACGTGTGAACACCACCTAGTCACGATTGACGGTAAAGCAGCGGTGGCTTACATCCCTCGCGGTAAGATCATTGGTTTGTCGAAGATCAATCGCATTGTGCGCTTCTTTGCTCAGCGTCCACAAGTGCAAGAGCGTATGACCCAGCAGATCTTAGTTGCGCTGCAAACCTTGCTTGAGTCGGATGATGTTGCCGTAACGATTGACGCGACGCACTTCTGCGTTAAATCACGTGGCGTAATGGATGCGACCAGCGTGACCACCACTACGGCACTGGGTGGTATCTTTAAGAGTAACTCTGCAACCCGCGCTGAGTTCCTCCACGGCTTACGTTAATCAGCGATTAAGCGATAAATTTTTCAAGCCGCTTCCTCTGAAGCGGCTTTTGTTTTCTATGCTAACTAGGTGCGTGATATCGCGCGCTTAATTTGTCTCCCGCGAAAGGACAAGACTTTGAGTACTTCATTTAAATCCCTGAACCTAAGACCTGAGCTGCTCAGCACGCTTGATAGCCTAGGTTATACCGATATGACTCCGATCCAGCAGCAGGCGTTGCCAGTGGTGCTAGAGGGGCAAGACGTGATTGGCCAAGGCAAAACTGGCTCGGGTAAAACCGCGACCTTCTCGCTTGGTCTGTTGAGTAACCTCAATGTCGCTCGCTTTCGCGTGCAGACCTTGGTGCTGTGCCCAACTCGTGAGCTTGCTGATCAAGTGGCCAAAGAGATCCGCACCCTAGCGCGCGGCATTCACAACATTAAAGTGCTGACCCTGTGTGGCGGTATGCCGATGGGGCCGCAAATTGGCTCGCTTGAACACGGCGCGCACATTCTGGTTGGCACGCCAGGGCGCATCTTGGATCACCTGTCTAAAGGTCGCATTAACCTAAACGAGCTCAACACCTTGGTGCTTGACGAAGCGGACCGAATGCTAGAGATGGGCTTTGAGGACGCGATTGATGCGATCATTGCGCAGGCTCCAGCTGAGCGTCAGACGCTGCTGTTCAGTGCGACCTTCCCAAACAACATTGAAGCGTTGTCAGCCAAAGTGCTAAAGCAGCCAGTGATGGTCAAGGTGGAGTCGACTCACCAAGGCTCAACCATCGAGCAGCGCTTCTATCAGCTCGATACGACTGAAGAGCGTGATGACGCGCTTGAGGCCCTGCTGCTGACGCATAAGCCGGAATCGTCAGTGGTGTTCTGTAATACCAAAAAAGAAGTGCAAAACGTCACAGATGAGCTTTCACACCGCGGCTTTAGCGTGGTTGAATTGCACGGCGATATGGAGCAGCGTGAGCGCGAGCGCGCCCTGACGATGTTTGCCAACAAGAGTACCTCTATTCTGGTTGCAACAGACGTCGCGGCACGTGGCCTCGATGTTGATAACCTTGATGCGGTATTTAACTTTGAGCTATCACGCGACCCTGAGGTTCACGTGCACCGTATTGGCCGTACTGGCCGTGCAGGCTCAAAGGGCTGCGCCTTTAGCTTCTATAGTGAAAAAGAAGCCTACCGCGTTGCACGTATCGATGAATACATGGACATCGCCATCTCACCAGCACAACTGCCGGAGAAGCCAGTCGAGCGTCCTTTCTATCCAAAGATGCAAACCATCCAAATCCTCGGCGGTAAAAAACAAAAAGTCCGCGCAGGCGATATCCTTGGCGCACTGACCAAGCAAGCGGGCATTGATGGCAAGCGTATCGGTAAGATCAATATTCTGGCGATGGTGTCTTACGTCGCAGTTGAGCACGATGTGGTTAAACCGGCGCTTAAGCAGCTGCAGACTGGTAAGATGAAAGGGCGTGCTTTTAAGGCCCGTGTGATGAAATCCGGCGTCTAAAGCGAAAAGCAGAGGCGAGAAACGAGTGAACATCACTCGCTTAAAACTCCTCGGATCAAATATCGCCTCTTTTTTGTAAAAACAAAACAAGAAACTACTGAGGGAAGTTAACCCCACACACAATCTGCTCGAACCTCGAACCTCGAACCTCGAACCTCGAACCTCGAACCTCGAACCTCGAACCTTAAGTCTCGGAACGAAGTGAAACCCGAACCCCGCCCCCTTCTTTTTGTGATAACGCTAACATTTTCAAATCCCCCACAAAAATAATCGCGTCGTCATGTGTCAACTCACCGATCCCGGAACACTTTGCTTGTAGTAATCAATGTTCAAGGAATTGAAATGAGAAAAGTAGTCTGTTTGGCTGTTGGGGCAGCCGCTTGTTTGTTGCAAATCACGCCGGTATTGGCTGAGTCGATCGATTTAAGTCAATGGCAATTGACCTGGAATGATGAGTTTGATTATCCAGATAGTCAGCTTGAGGAGAACTGGATCAGTCAAAATGGTCCGACTGAAAACCCTTATGTACTGAGTAGCCGCTGGCGAGAAAATGCGGAAGTTAAGGATGGGGTGCTTCATCTTCATGCTCGCAAGGAATCGCGTGGCGGTCAAGATTGGACCACAGGTAACGTGTGGACCAAGCGCACGTTTGGCTATGGCTATTTTGAGGCGCGGATGAAGTATGCCGCTGCGACTGGCACCAACAACTCATTTTGGTTCTGGCCAACGAACGGTGTGCCTGAAGGGCAAAAAGCCTGTGAGGTCGATGTAAACGAAGGCCATTACCCAAACATTATCAACACCAATGTGCATAACTGGACCGATAAATGGACCAATGCGCATGGGCGCACGGTTCACCATGATAACCAACTCCATCACACCCCCTTTGGTCAGCCTGACCACAACATTGTGTTTGACAAGGCCTTCACTACCAGCAAGTTAAGATTGCGCTCCAATAACCCAGCCTCGTTGCATATCAGTGATTTTCGTGTGTTAGCGCCGAGTCAGTCTGGTTATCCGGACGTGATGACTGCGGCGGCAGATAGTGGCCCAACAAACCACTCTCTGGCCAAAGACGTCAAGATCAGAACCAACGGGATCAATATTCGCGAGGGCTGGCCTTCGAAAGAAGAGTATGCGATTGATGGTAACCCCAAGACGCGCTGGGTATCGAAAAAAGATGGTGCCAAGTTCTTAGAGTTAACCTGGGATGAGCCAAAACAAATCGGCGCAGTGCAGTTAATCAATGGCTGGCTGCAAGAATTTGGTGCTGAAGAGGGTGGCTATCATAACTTGATGAGTGACTATGCCATCGAGTATTACGACGGCAAGAAATGGGTCAGTGTTGCCGACTACAGTGCCACGCAAGACGTCAACTTTGGTGAAGAGTGGCATACCTATGGCCTGCAATGGGACCAAGACTACTTCCGCTTCTACCTCAATGGCGAGCTGTTTTATGAGATGCGCAACGACGTATGTTTCAGCGAGACCACCATGCTGCTTAGCTTAGCGCTACTGAAATATAACATCGCTGGCCCAGTGACCGATGAGGTTGATGGTACCAGCATGAAGATTGACTACGTGCGTTACTACACGCCGAAACAGTAATCGGTATTGCATGCGGGAGCTGAGTGGGTGCGGCTCTCGCATCAATTTGCTTCGAAGTGAGTCTGTTTCAAAGTTAATCCGTTTCGAAGTGTTCATTAGCCAGTGTAGAGGGTGAGCACCTCGATGCGCTAAAGCAAAGATATAGGGATATAGATTACGATGAGTATGATTGATCTAGGGGTAATTTTACTGTTCACCATTTTGGTGGTGGGCTGCGGGCTGAGTTTTTCGAGCTCAGGAAAAAACATGAAGAGCTTCTATTCTGCCGGCGGTGCACTGCCCTGGTGGATGAGTGGCTTGTCACTGTTTATGAGCTTCTTCTCGGCAGGTACGTTCGTGGTGTGGGGCTCAATAGCCTACTCCGCAGGCTGGGTTGCCGTGATGATCCAGTGGACAATGTGTATTGCCGGTTTGATTGTCGGCTGCTTGATTGCGCCGCGCTGGCGACAAGCCAATGTGCTTACTGCAGCGCAATTTATTAAAGAACGAGTGGGCCTGCGAGTACAAAAGATCTATACCGCAATCTTTTTAACCATCGCAACGTTTTCTACCGGGGCATTTCTTTATCCAATCGGCAAGATGGTTGAGGTTTCAACCGGTATCTCGTTAAGCGCAGTGATCATCGGCATTGGCCTTTTGATCTTACTTTACACGGCCGTTGGTGGACTGTGGGCGGTGATCGTTACTGACATTCTGCAGTTTGTGGTGTTGACCGCTGCAGTGATCATCGTAGTGCCATTGGCGCTGGATCGCGTTGATGGGTTCAGCGGTTTTATTCAGGGCGCCCCCGAGGGCTTTTTCAACCTGACCAATGAAGAATACAGCTGGGGCTTCTTGTTTGCGTTTGGCTTGTATAACCTGTTTTTTATCGCGGGTAACTGGGCCTACGTTCAGCGCTACACGTGCGTTGAAAAAACGCGAGATGCGAAAAAGGTTGGCTGGCTATTTTCAATCCTCTACCTTGTCAGTCCACTAGTGTGGATGATTGCCCCGATGATCTATCGCACCATAAACCCGGAACTTGGCGGTAACGCCGATGAGGGTGCTTATCTATTGATGTGTAAAGAGGTGCTGCCGATGGGTATGCTGGGCTTGATGCTAGGCGGTATGATCTTCGCCACGTCTAGCTCGATCAACTCTGCGCTCAATATCACTTCCGGGGTTATTACCAATGATGTCTTCAAGGTGATTTATCCAAATAGTGAACAGAAAACCTTAGTCCGCTTTGGCAGAATCATCACTGTGTTACTCGGACTTATCACCATATCCATTGCGCTGCTTGTCCCTTATATGGGCGGCGTGGTTGAAGTCGTGATGACTCTCGCAGCGCTCACAGGCGGTGCACTGTACCTGCCACCGGTATGGCTGCTGTTCTCTAAGTATCAAACTGGCAAAAGTATATTGATCACCAGTGGGTTGAGTTTAACCATTAACTTAGTGTTTAAGTTTGTCACGCCGACTTTATTTGGCTTGTCACTTGGACGGGCAGAGGAGATGCTGCTTGGCGTATTGGGCCCAGTTGTTATCCTGAGCCTGTTCGAGATTAAAGGTCGTCTAACTGGTCGTGTCTCAGCAAGCTATGAGGCATACCAGCAGATCGTCAAGCAAAAAGCAGAGCAAGAGTCACAAGAAGCACCAGCGCCTGCAATGGCGGCAGAAAAGAGTGATAACCATCGAGGAATTATGGTGATCGGTCTCGGTGTTACCAGTATTGGTGCCATTATGCTCGGCCTGGCAATCATCGCTTCTCATGGACAATACGTTGTCGGTATCGTCGCGCTAATCACCACTTTGATTGGTGCTGCTATTACGCTTAATGGTCGCTCAAATGCTAAACGAGTTAAGCAACAAGTAGGCTTTGACCAAGCCTAATGAAACCACGCTTTTTGGGCTTGGCAGCTCGCTGAGCTCAAAAGGTGTATCTAGCAAAAAGGGTTGCATAGAAGTGTAAATTGGATGAGAAGTGCGGGGGAGTTCACATTCACGTCGATATGCTCAAAAAAGACGTCATGTGATGTGTCATTAACATGTGCTGATGACATCTAGCGTTAACGGTTGAAAAAACTTAGTGATTAACGGCGCTGACTTTCGCACGGCTATTATCGACTGAAATTATGTATTGCATTGAAATTATTCATGTTTGTGAGCTGGCTTCACTGTATACACTTGACGCAATATTGATGCTTTTGTTGTTATGAATGCCGTTAGTTTCTTGGATAGATCAACGAAGTAACACCCATTTGGTGTTGCGGGTGAGCGATTTGCGGTCACCAATCGAGGTTGGTGGAATGAGGTACAAAAACTAGTGGAATATTCATTGTCTTCGACTCAGTGCGTAAAAGATGAGCCTAGCCAACCGAGCAGGCAGACACGTTCTCCGGCCAATCTTGGTAGTATCCAAGATAGCGCCGATATGAGTATTAAGAGCGACCAAGACGCTCCAAAGGACTCGGAACAAGCACGGCTGATCAGTGCCTCTTGTAAGGGGGACACGAGTGCATTTAGCCAACTTGCTTATCGCCATCAGGGCTACTTGCGTGCCTTTATTGCGAGTCGCTGTCATAGCCCCCAAGATGTCGATGACTTGGCACAGGAGACGCTGATATTGGCGTATCAAAAACTCGCCTCACTGGAGGAGCCTGATGCTTTTCGCGGTTGGATATCGAGTATGGCGGTCAACTTAATTCGCAACCATCAACGCAAGCAACAGCGATTGCAAGTTGAACAGCCGGATCGAATTCAAGAGATGATACAGCAGCGACAGGTCCAGGAGAGTGAACCAACCGACCTGAGTTTATCCGCATTGCAAGGTTGCACACGTAAGCTAGACATTGATCTTCAAACACTACTACGAGCGCATTACACCGAGGGCTTATCTATCAAAGAGCTGTGCACACGCTTTTCATTGCGTCATTCCACTATCACCATGCGATTGTACCGGTGCCGTCAGTGGTTGAAAGAGTGTGTTATTGAGCAGATCAACGGAGCAAAGCGATGAAACGATCAGAACAACAGTTAATCGCGGATTACTTAGCCGGTGAGCAGGTTGAAGATCAGTTACTTGCAGCGGTCGAGCGTGACCCTGAGGTGCTCAGCACGCTAGCCGAGCAGCAGGCAATCGACCGGCAGATGCGTTATGCGCTACAAGCACAATCAAGTCAGGAGTTTATGGCTGGGTTAAACCAGCGACTTGAGCAACAACCAACCAAGGCTAAACCACGCAAGTTGGGACAGTGGTATCAATGGGCCAGTGTGGCTTGTCTGATGGTGATGATGCTAGTGCCACTAATGATTGGCTCTAGTACGGTGGGTGTGATCCAACGTATGGTGGCGGCGAATCAGGCTCAGCATAGTTGGAGTGAGGGTCAGGTGGTTCAAGTCGGCAAGTTTAACCTGCCAAGCGGTTACGCTGAGCTCGAGCTCAACAATGGGGTTCGGCTGCTACTCGAGGGGCCTGTCGATCTTGAAATCAAATCGACCAAACATGTGTTACTGCATCAGGGCAGCTTGGTGGCGCATGTGCCCCCTCAAGCCGTCGGGTTTAAGGTGTATACCCCAAGCTCTTATATCGTTGACCTTGGTACCGAGTTTGGCGTTAAGGTTGACCCTGATGGTCAGAGTGAGGTGCATGTGATGACTGGTGAGGTCAAGGTACGCGCGAGCACCGAGCATGAATTTGAACATCTGACTAAAGATCAAGCCCGCGCGTTTGATTTACAGCAGCAGGTGGCGATCATCCAAAGCCAGCCGCAACGATTTATGCGCAGCTTGCCGGGCAGGTCTGCTAGTAACCCAAACTACTTGCATTGGAACTTTGATCAGCGCGAACAGGGTGGTTTCACCTGCAGTGGCCCTGGTATGACAGGGCAGTGTTATGTCGCCAAAGATAAGCGCATGAGTGACCTGAGCCCAGTTCCAGAGCTCGTTGAGGGACCTTTTGGCAAAGCCATGTATTTCGATGGTGAGAACAACTGGCTCAGTACCGATTATCGAGGCATTGGTGGTAACAAACCGCGCACCATCGCGTTCTGGGTAAAAGCGCCGAAAGACTTCGATACGCTGCAGGGCTTTGGCATCTTGGGCTGGGGACTGCATGATGTGCTCTCAGCGTGGCAGATTTCACTGAACCCGCTGCCAGTCAGTGGCCCACTCGGACGAATCCGGATCGGGACCAATGAGGGTGAGATTGTTGGCAGTACCGATTTGCGCGATGACCAGTGGCACCATATTGCGATAGTGATGTTTGGCGGGGCAGAGGCGGACTTATCCACCCACGTGTTGCTTTATGTCGATGGTAAGCTTGAGCCCACCATGGGTAAGAGTTTGGCAAGGGTGTTTACTGAACTGGATGATCCACGCTCCAAGCCATTGATTATGGGGAGAAATCTTGCATATGATGATGGTGACATGGGCAAGCAAAAGCGCTTTTTCCGCGGAGCTCTAGATGAGCTTTACGTGTTTGATGCAGCACTTGAGCAGTCTCAGATTATGTCTCTGATGGAGAATAATCGCTTGCCAGACCGGCAAGAAAATTCAACAAGTAAAGTAAAAAATCAACTCCCTGTGCCATGAGTATTATGGACTAGGCGAGCGGTCTAAAGACTAAATTAATAAAAAATATTGAGTATTTTGGTTCCCGGCTACTCAAGCTAGGAACCTTATTATCAGCGCTAATTATTATATATTTATGGGATTATTATACACCTCTACTCAAGAGGAGGTATAAAACTCAAATTAATATAAATCAGCGCACTCGGCACCTGAATACCATGTAATAGAATGATTATTGTTTTAAATATTCACTAACTTAACAGGATGAAAAAATGATCAAAGCTAAACTTAAAATCGCTTTATTAGTTTCTACAGTTATATTTGCAGCCGGTATTGCAACCCATTCACAAGCCAATGATAAATTATCAGAGTTGGACTCTGAGGTATTTCTGTCAAATGTGAAGCCCAACAGCTTTGCTAAAGCAGAAATGGTGGATGAGGCCCTAAAAGTCAACTTTGAAAAAGTCACTGAGGCGCAAAAGTACTCTCGTTGGCCTGCTGCCAAATTTACGCCACAGAAAGGCTGGTGGAACTGGGAGGACAAAAAGAGCATCAAGTTTGATGTAGAAAACCCTACCAATAAATCAGCAAAAATCTACTTTAAGTTAATTGACAGCGTTGGCTTATCAGGACAACAAACTAACCAGCTTAATTACGGAGTTCAAGTCAACCCAGGTGAAACTAAAGAGGTCGAAATGTTACTTGATGGCAGTAAGAGGAAGCTGGCAGGTTATCAGGGTGGCACTGAAATCAACCTGAAAGGCATAATTGAACTTTCTGTCTTTGCTCGAGGTCCAGTTAGCGAGCAGACAGTATTACTTAAAAACTTTCAGGTTGTAAATAATAAATAAGGTTAACTTCAGGCTACTGTAGATTAATATATGGCCTAACAAGATACTGTTTCACTTAAATACAGCAACTAGGCGGCGCAATTCACTGGGCGCAGTGAATTGCGCCGCCTAGAGAATATATCAAAGCATCATGTAGCTCATCTCCCTCGCTTGTGGTTTCTATCCTTGTCACGATAGGATTGCTCAAAACTGCCCGATACATAAACTACACTAAGTCAAAGACAATGCTCTCAGCATTTGACAGCAGATGTCTGGTTAATGACACCTATTAAAGGAGCTGTATTATGGCAGGGGCAAGTTTGCTGACGCTGATCGATGACATCGCTACCTTGATGGACGATGTGGCAGTGATGTCAAAAGTGGCAGTTAAGAAAACCGCTGGAGTGTTAGGTGATGATTTGGCGGTCAATGCTGAGCAAGTGAGTGGCGTTTCGACTGAGCGAGAGCTACCTGTAGTGTGGGCAGTGGCGAAAGGTTCGCTGCTCAATAAGGTAATTTTGGTTCCTGCCGCTTTATTGATAAGCCTTGTGGCCCCCTGGCTGATTACCCCTCTATTGACACTCGGTGGGGCGTTTTTGTGTTTTGAGGGCTTTGAAAAGATTTATCACTGGTGGAGTCATCGAGGGCGGAGCGCAGAAAACCATCAGGATTTGCCGATAGCCACGCTAGATGCCAAACAACTCGCCGCATATGAGCAGCAGAAAATCAAGGGTGCTGTGCGCACCGATTTTATTCTTTCAGCCGAGATTGTAGTGATTGCCCTTGGGACTATGATGGCCCATTCTCTTACGACGCAAGCGGTCAGTTTGAGTGTGGTTGCGCTCTTGGTCACGGTTGCGGTGTACGGTTTAGTGGCACTGATCGTCAAGCTCGACGATGCCGGCCTGTGGCTGATTAACCACAATCCTGTACAGACCTCATTGAAGCACAAGCTAGGTATGGGTTTGTTAAACTTCGCCCCTTGGTTGATGAAAGCACTCGGCGTGGTGGGCACGATAGCCATGTTTCTTGTCGGGGGTGGGATTATTGCACATGCCTTGCCATGGCTTGAGCACCTGAGTGCAAGCCAGGCAGACACCTTTAATCACATACCGAGCCTTGATCTATTTTGGGAGAGTATTGGTGCGAGCGTGATCCACCTGTTAAGTGGAGCAGCCCTTGGCGCAGTGTGTTTTGCACTGCACCAAGCGTTTATCAAAATCAAAACGGGCCGTTCAGGCTGACCTACAGCTCTGAAAGTTGATCCGAGAACCAGATCTTGCGCTGAAAGCGCGGGTTCTTGGATGACATGTCGATCTTGTACGGGTTCTTCTCTTCCATTCGTTGCGGAATATCGAGGATCTTACACAGTTCTTGAGCTAGGTATTTCTCGATTTTTAACACCACCATCTTCTTGCGCAGACGGCCTTGCTCGTCGCGGTTAAGGATGGTTGGCATGGTGTTTAGGGTAAGGATCTCACCCAGTGCAGGGCTTGACATACGCTCACGACCCTCAGTGCTGGCGTAGAAGTGTGAGACAGTAAACAGCATTCGCTGCGGCTTCAATTTTTGCAGGAATTGACAAGATTTAACCACGGTTGAGCCCGTGCGTACCATGTCGTCAAACAGGACAATACTTGGGTTTTCTAGTCCCTCAAAGGTGTCCTCACTCTCTTTATGTAGGGTAATTTCTACTTGTCGCTCAGCGGTGCGCTCTTTGTCGAGCATAATAAACTTGGCTGAGGCTAGGCCGAGCTGGTTGTACATCGCTTTGACAAAATCACGCGCTCCTTTATCTGGCGCGCAGAGCACTAGCCCTTCGCCCTCAGGCCCGTAGTTGAGGATGTTTGAGTTCAACAAGTAGTGAGCATAAATCTCATATGGGATCAGGTTATAAAAGCGACCATCAAACACTTGGCTAAACATCTTTTGCACCGACACCGAGTGGTTATGCACCGTCATCACATCATCGACACCGGCCAGTTTGAGCATCTGTGCATAGAGTTTGGCGGTGAAAGGCTGACCATCGAACTTTTTGATATCGGAGACTGAGCGCTCGCTTGAGGTGTCACCCAGCTCAGCTCGAGGCCCACGGTCTTGCGCAGAGAAGAACAGGTCCGGCTCAACCAGAACCACACGGCTCGCGCCATTTTCTTTAGCGGCACGCGCGATAATCAGGTTGTGCATCGCCAACTCTTGGCGACTGGTCACTAGGTTACCTGTGCTCACAATGACGACAGTCTTGCCGTTTAAGCTATTACCGATATTGTCCATATCATCTTCATCAGAAATGAAGCGTGGACAAAACTCGGTATTCATAAACTGCTTCATGCTAATGACATCGGAGATGTCTTCGTGTTGTCCCATTGCGTAGGCGACGTCGATGGCAAAAGGGTTATCGGAAGAGTTGCTGACAATCACAACATCGTTGGATTGGGCGTTTTGGCTGCTCATGGCATTCCTCGTTGAAGGGAAGGGAACGGGTCTGAGCGTATTCTAGTCACAAACTGAGGAAAACGGCAGAAGAAAAGCTCAGTTTGTGAAAAGAAGATACGATTGTTGGATTGGAAGAGCTAATAGCTCGGTCAGGAGTAGCTACTGTGTTTGTAATTAATGTTTATTGGCCAATGAGAATATCGCTTGCTGGTGGAGTCAATCGAATCGATGGCTGGGTGCGATGAAAAACAAAACTACAAAGATGCGCCTTTTTTCTTTCATCTCAGTCGCAGTAAAGTCAATTACTATGATGAAGTTTATCATTATATCAAGCAGCATTTTTGATCGAGACGAATGTTGTGAAACGAGGCGGTCTTTGGTCATAAAACTGTCACTTGCCTGTATGACGATATTTTAATCGCATGTAAACATACAAGGCAGACTCATGACTATCAGTAAATCGGTTTTACCTGTTGTACTAGGCGGAGTTCTCGCATCAGCTAGTGTCAATGCAGAGACCCTTAGACTTCTTACTTGGGGTGGCTACGCTCCTGATGACGTTGTTGCGCAGTTTGAAAAAGAGACTGGCATTGAGGTTAAGATAACCATGTCGAATAACGAGGACATGATTTCGAAATTGAGAGCAACCAATGGCTCAGGATTTGATCTTGCTCAGCCAAGTCAAGACCGCGTTGCTGGGGCACAGCAGGAGTTCAACATTTATAAGCCTTTGGACCTGTCAAAAATAGACGCGTCTTTATTTATTCCCTCGATGTTGCAATCAACCAAGGATATAACCTCGGTCTCGGGCGAGGTGTACGGAGTGCCACATATTTGGGGCACCAGCGGATTGGTCGTTAACCAAGAATATGCGGCTAACGTCAGTGATTACACCGATCTTTGTGACGATGCATATCAAGGAAAGGTCAGTTACCGTTTGCTGCGACCAACCTTGATCGGTTTTGCCTTCGCGATGGGTGAAGACCCTTTTGCCGCCTACGGCGATTCGAAAGAGTACCAACGGATCCTCGATCGGGTCGAGGAAAAATTGGTGGAGTGCAAGCCGAATGTTAAGACCTACTGGAGTGGCAGTGATGCCCTGCTGAACCTGGTTCGCTCAGAGGAGGTTGTTGCGAGTATGGCCTGGGATGCAGGGGGCTGGAAGCTCAATCGTGACAATCAAAGTATTGAGTTTATCGCACCTCAATCAGGGGCTTTGGGTTGGATTGATACGTTCGCTTTGCCTAGAGGTACTCGTAACGAAATGGCGGCCTATAAGTGGATTAACTTTGTGATGCGTCCTGATATTGCAGCACGCATCACCGAGGCAGCAGGTAACTTTACTGCGTCTCAAGGCGCGGATGAGTTGGTGAATGAAACCGCTAAGAAGCAGTTCCAGAAGAGCTTTCCAACCGCTGCAATTGATAACATTAAGTGGTATCCGGCCGTACCTGCGGGCCTAGAAGAGATGGAAGGATTGACACTAGATCGCATTAAAGCGTCGCGCTAACACTTTGTCGTCTATCGAGCCCCTTTCTCAAGGGGCTCGCCTCAGTTTTTTCTCGTTTGAGCCTCAATATGCAAGAATGTCCCGATACATCAGTTTTACAATGCCACGACCTTTCTAAACACTTCCTCGGCGCATCTTCGGCGTCGTTCACCGCGGTCGATAGGGTCAACCTATCAGTCAGACAAGGCGAGTTTTTCTCAATCCTGGGTCCCTCAGGCTGTGGCAAAACCACCTTGTTGCGCATGCTTGCTGGATTTGAGCAGCCGAGCAGTGGCACGATCAACTTACGTGGCGAGGATCACACTTACACTGCACCGAACCAACGCCCACTCAACATGGTCTTTCAACATCTGGCGCTGTTTTCTAATATGTCGGTGCAAGAAAATATCGCTTATGGGCTAAAAAGGCGTAAAGAGTCAAACAGTGTAATTGACCATAAAGTGCAACAGATGCTAGCACGGGTCGACTTGCCGGGCAGTGGAAGCAAAGCGATTTCTCAGCTCTCTGGTGGGCAAAAACAGCGCGTTGCCTTGGCTCGATGCCTGGTATTAAATCCGAGTGTACTGCTTTTGGATGAGCCTTTAGGCGCTCTCGATCTAAAACTCAGAGAGCAAATGAAACTTGAACTCAAGCACTTGCAAAGGGAGTTCAACACCACCTTCATCTATATAACTCATGATCAAAGTGAAGCTATGGTGATGTCGGACAGAGTGGCGGTGATGAATCGAGGCCGATTTGAGCAGGTTGATACACCGCGAAACCTTTACCTTAATCCGAAGACCGAGTTCGTGGCGAACTTTGTCGGGATCAACAATCGCATCTTACCTGACGATGCTCTGCTAGCGACATTAAAGCAAACACACGCCGTTAGCGACACAACTCAATTTTTTGTTAGGCCTGAATCGATAGTCATTGGTCACCATCACCCCTTTGCAATGGAGGTGACACTCAAGGAGTTAATCTTTGATGCGGCTAACAGTGCTGTTATGGTTGATAGCCCAGCCGGCGTAGTGCGTGTCGCAGTGTCGCCGAATCAATTAGACGCGCTCATTGAGCAGCAAACAAAGCCCTTTGTGATTAGTTGGGCAGCCAGTGATGTGATTGTGGTTAAAGCGAATATGGATAGTGGCAGTCAATGAAAAAAAACATCTACTTATGGGTATTTTTAACGCCACTGCTCGTCTGGTTGGGCGTGCTGATCTTTCTGCCTCATCTAGCCTTGGTTGAGGTCTCGCTAAGTGACCGGCGGGGTGGGAGCACACTTAATAACTATCTGGTCTTTTTTGAACAACCCCTGTATTGGAACACCTTCTTACGCACGGCGTGGATGTCTGGTTTAGCAACCCTGTTGACCTTAATCATTAGCTTTCCGGTGGCGTATTATGTTGCCAAGGTTGCAACAGGAAAATCTAAACTAGCGTTACTGCTGCTGTGCATCTTGCCCTTTTGGTTGAGTGAACTGGTGCGGGCCTACGGTTGGATCATCATACTGAGAGAGTCAGGCTTACTAAGCAATCTATTACTCAGCGTGGGATTAACCAGCTCCCGCATCGAGTTTCTCTATAACGATGTCACCATCTTGATGGGGTTGGTTTATAACGGCATGTTGTTTATGGTTGTGCCTTTGGTCAGCGCACTAGAAAGCCTGGACGATAGTCAGGTCGAGGCGGGCTTCGATCTTGGCGGTGATCGATTGGACGTGCTTAGGGAAATAGTTATCCCTCATGCAGTACCTGGTATGGTCTCGGGCTGCATTATTGTATTTATGCTTAGTTTGGGGAACTATTTGGTGCCAAACCTTTTAGGCGGTAAAGACAGTCTATGGTTTACTGAGCAAATCTTCACTCAGTTTATCCTGCGCTTTAACTGGGAGCAGGGGGGAGCGCTGGGTATCTTACTCTTGGTGTTGTCCTCAGCCATGGTTTGGCTGGTGCTTAAGCTATCTGGTACCAGTCTTCAATCAACGGTGGGGAGATAAGCGTATGATCCAATCTGTACCATTTTCACCCCTGCAACGCCGATTGCTTCGGGCTTATTTAAGTGTATTTGCCCTGTTTTTACTTCTTCCTCTCACGGTTGTGGTCATTTTCTCGTTCAATAATAGCGCCTTTGCAGCCTTGCCTTGGCAGGGCTTTAGCTGGCAATGGTACCTTGGCGATACCCAGCCAAATATTGGTCTGTTTAACGACTCAAACTTATTGTCTAGTGTTGGACACAGCGCCCTCGTGGCTATTGGGGTAACTGGAGTATCCGTCGCGTTGGGTTTGAGTAACGCACATCTAATGACCCGGTTTCGCTTTCGCGGCCAGCAATTTTTGTCAATTGCTATGCTGCTTCCTCTTGTCATTCCGGGCGTGATACTCGGTGTGACGATATTAGTTGCATCGAGTCAGGTTGCTAATGCCGTAGATCAATGGTTTTACTGGGAGTGGTTGTGGTTTCGACCAGGACTGGTGTTGGTTGTAGTGGGGCAGTCCGCCTTCATTACCTCTATCAGTACTTTAATGCTTTTAGCCAGATACAAGAAGTTTGATATCAGTGTTGAGGAGGCGGCACTCAATCTCGGTGCGTCGCCATGGCAAGCGTTTAGTAGCGTCACTTTGCCATTTTTAAGACCTTCGATTTGGAGTGCAGCCATCGTGAGTTTCCTCATGTCATTTGAAAACTTTAACACAACCCTAATGCTGGTCGGCTCAGATGCTCCGTTGACAATAGAGATGTACCAGCGCATGAGGCAGGGTTCAACGCCAGTGATCAATGCGGTTTCGGTTTGCTTAATGATCTTAAGTGGCGGACTGGCGCTCGTTTACCTCTGGTTATCAAAAGCTGGTGAGGACAAAAGGCGTTAAGCTTAGCACTCCACACTAATCAGATGGCAACGATAATGTTAAGACTCCGTGGGAAGTTTCTCTAACAGTCCATCAAAGCGAGGGTTGCCGTGCAAGCCCTCGAGATCAGGTTCAGTATTGATCAAGTCTCTGATTGAGGGGCTTGCCTCGATTGCGAGCTCCAAATCCTCTATGGCTTGCTCTTCCGCGCCTAATCGAGAGTATGCGCATGCTCGTTGGTATAGGGCTGGTCCATTTGTGTTATCAAGGGATAAAACGCGGTTACACAAGCTCAGCGCCCAGTGGTATTCCTGAATTTCCATCGCTGCGTCGGCTTTATAGGTCAAGGCCTCGAGGTCACCTGGGCGAATGGTTAGAATCTCGTCATAAACATCGATACGCTGATCTGCGGTAGGCATGCTTTGGGCGCGCAGCCAGAGATTGTGGATCTCGTTGATCCGTTCGATCTCTTTGTTGTTCTCGCTGATCACCCGGGTTTTACGCTTGAGATCCAGCTCTAGTGCGCGGAACTTTCTCTCGTACTCTTTAGCAATAGCATCCAAGCGCTTGTCGGCCATCTCTTTGGTATTGTGCTTAAACTCGCGCAATGACTGCCAGCCAACG
The DNA here is from genome assembly GCF_051660965.1 of Vibrio glycogenivorans. Classification (NCBI taxonomy): domain Bacteria; kingdom Pseudomonadati; phylum Pseudomonadota; class Gammaproteobacteria; order Vibrionales; family Vibrionaceae; genus Vibrio; species Vibrio glycogenivorans. The sequence goes on from NZ_JBPVIS010000025.1 coordinate 31,750, forward strand.
AAGGCAATAAGGGACGCGACACCCGCGATAATATAAAAAAAGTAGGTGACGGTGACATTGGCGTAGTTGAGGGATTTGTCCGCGACCTCAAGTTCGCGGTCAGTGATCTGCAACACCATCCGTCTCTCCAAGTCCTGCTGCTCTTGGCGAAGTGACTTCAACTCATCAAGGATATAACGCTCCATCAGTGGTCGATCAAGCAGCTCAGACTCTGAGTACTTCTCCGTTTGCGCCCAGCTCGTTTGGTGAAACAATGCACTGACAAAAAGAGTAAAAATCAACAATCTCATACAATAGCCTCAATAATTCCCTGCGGTTCCATTCTCAATAGGCAAGCCTAGCACGCGAGTGCAATATCCATAGTCATTATCAGAAATAGTTATCGATAGAATATAAACCATGAATGCCCTTGTAAGCCATTAATAATTGGGCTTTTAGGGGAGTGAGTAACTCACAAAACTCCATCATTGATGATTTTGTCTTAGTTGTTTAACCTACTGATAAGTATAAATTTTAATTCTATCCAGCCGTTTCATCATAAGGGTTATCACTACAGCGTATCAAAATTTTACCAACGCTTGTGCCACTCTCCAGCTTTTGATGTGCTTTGTGTACTTGAGCCAGTGGTATAACGTCTGAGATGACTGGGTCTATGTCCTTTTTCTCTAGCATGTTAATAAGGTCTGCAAGGGTTTCGTGATACCAAGTTTTGTTGTTATCAACCTCAGAAGGTAATGCACAAAAAACAACCGACTTCCCGTTTGGGAGCATGTTTAATAGAGAGAGTTGTATGACTCCTGTGAGCATTTTGAACAAGCCGCCAAAGCTTTCTCCTGAAAAACCGTAGCTCACGGTAATTCCACCTTTTTTTACAGTTCGCATAGTGCGATATAGGTGTGCACCTCCAACCGAGTCAAAAGCTGCATCAACACCATCGGGGCAGTAGGAGTAGACTTGGTGAACAAAATCTTTGCAGCCAGAATCGATAGGCCTTGCCCCGAGTTCTTTGACAGCTCCGTACTTTGCTGAAGATGCGCTTCCAATCACCTTAACTCCAAAATGTTTGGCTAGTTGAGTGACGGCAGAGCCAACGCCGCCAGCCGCTGAGTGTACCAATATGGTTTGCTGGGGTTGGACATTTGCCTTGGCAAATAGCATGCAGTGTGCGGTTAAATAATTTAGGGATAAAGCGCAAACTTTAGCGGCATCGAGGTGTTTGGGATACCTGACGAGTAAGTCGGTTGTAATGCACAAGTATTGTGTGTAGCAGCCGTAACTTGGGTTCAATCCAACCACATGATCGCCAACTTTTAACTCAGGGGCTTCATCACCCACCGCATCGATAATGCCTGCAAAATCGTAGCCGGGCACGAATGGTAATCTTGGAGCAAGCGGATAACCCCCTCTGCGCGCCATGACATCAGCCCATCCAACGCCTGCAATGACGATTTTGACTCTTGCCTCTTTTGGCCCAGGTTTGGGTATATCACTTTGAACAAGTCTTAAGGTGTGTGGGGCACCATTAGCAAACACCATAGCACTAATATTGTTTTCCATTTTTCTGCCTCCTTTGAGTTACGCCTGGGTTTCAGTGTTTCTAATAAACAGGTTGCAATCAGTTTAATATCCATGTTTGATATAAAGAACCGAGTAAACTGTAAGGCGGGTATGCAAAATTGAATATTGACTGGCGTGCTTGGCATTTGTTTTTAGCCGTAGCTGAGAGTGGGAGCCTGACTAAAGCGGCTGCCATGATCGATACCTCTCAGCCGACGTTAAGTAGGCAGCTTCACCAACTTGAGAGGCAGCTTGGGCGTTCCTTATTTGATAGAAGTACACGTGGTCTTGTATTGACTAGCTTCGGGCAAACGCTGTTAGAAGAAAGCAGAAAAATGGCAGCGTCAGCGAACAAGCTCGAGAGGTTGATTCAAGGGCAGGACATTACATTGTCTGGTAGTGTGAGATTGTCGGTCAATGAGATGATTGCGCAATATTACCTTCCAGCAATTTTGCCTGCATTCTTGGATTTATATCCTAATCTGCAAGTGCAAGTTGTTGTAACCAATCAAATCACAAGCCTTGATAAACGCGATGCAGATATCGCGATAAGAATGCTTAGGCCTCAGCAGCAAGATCTTGTGATAAAGCATCTTTTTGACATTGAACTTGGCGGTTATGCCAGTGAGGCATATCTATCAAAATCAGGTGTGCCCAAGACACCCGAAGATCTTTCAAATCATAGGGTACTGGGGTATGACCGAGATAAACAGCTAGAAGAAGGTGCCGCGGCGTTGGGGTGGGAGATAAAAAACGAAGATCTCTCCTTTCGTACAGACAATATGCCGCTTCTTGTCGAGTTGGCAAGTCACGGGGGAGGTATTGTATTTACTCACAGAGATGTTGCTGAAAAAGCGACTCTAAAGTACGTAGAGTGTGGTCTGGTTATTCCAGCCCTGCCTGTTTATATTGCCTGTCACCGGGACGTTCAGCATAACAGCAAGATACGTCTACTCATGAACTTCCTTGCTGAGCATTTAGGGAGAGTAACTTGACCACAAAGATGTATGCTTTTCCTAATCGATACTAGTTTGTCAGCGATGTTACTAACCTGATAAGTTAGGAATATTATTGTTCGTATAGTTCTAGCGGCAAACCGTCAGGATCTTTGAAAAAGCTAAACTTCTTTCCGGTCAAATTATCTACACGAACAGGTTCTACATCGATGCCGGATGACTCGAGGAAACCAACCAGTTTTTCGATCTCTCTAACTGAAAAAGCTAAGTGCCGCAACCCTCTTGCTTCTGGGTTATCAACACGTAGAGGAGGTTCAGGAAAGGAAAAAAGTTCTATTTGGCCACCATTAGGTAGTGCTAGGTCAAGTTTATGTGAGTTGCGTTCTTTTCTATAGGTTTCTGCAATGATCTTTAATCCGAGGGTATCAGTGTAGAATGACTTAGAACGTTCGTAGTCTGAACAAATAATGGCTACATGATGAAATCCATTAAGAAACACAATAACTCCTTATTTGTTATATTGTTGATAACTACCTAGCACGTGTAACGTACAGCTTGAAGTATTCAGTATATATGGTTGTAGTGGTTGAGTGAACCGGCCATCTAAGGGTAGAGTAGCTATGTGGTTTCATATTTTTCTTACAATGGAGCGAAGCACACTGTAGTCGGTGCACACCAGTTCTGAACAACCGGACGTGCTATCGAAATGACATGCTAAGTAATGGTTATGAAGAGAATTAACGTAGTTGGCACCAGCGGCAGTGGTAAAAGTACATTTAGCCGTCAATTAGCCTCATCACTCGGCTATCAGTATATTGAGATGGATGCCATTTATTGGAAACCCAATTGGCAAGAGCCTACCGATGAAGAGTTTTTCTCAGCTTTGGAGGGCAAACTCGCTAGTGATACTTGGGTTCTAGATGGTAATTATAATCGTACTGGCGCAGTTAAGTGGTCTAGAGTCGACACTGTGATATGGATTGATTACTCATTTGCAAGAACGATATATCAAGCGGTTAAAAGAGCTTTGGTTCGGTCCATAAATCAACAAGAATTATGGGAAAACACTGGGAATGTTGAGTCTTTCAAGAAATCCTTTTTTAGTAAGGACTCAATAATTCTATGGACACTGAAAACATACAAATCTAATCGTGCTCGATATCAAAGGCTATTGGCGAATGCTGATTACGGCCACATTAAATTTGTTCGTATTACTAGTCCAAAAGAGGCAAGGGCATACATAAAGGCGCTCGGTGTTTAGTCGGCTAAGATAAAATGTCAGGATTAATCGTCCCTGATTTTACTTACTTGACTTGTAATTTATTCAGCCTGTATCGTCGTAACTAATAGACGACGAAGTGTACATCCAAATGGAAACTAAAAGACTGAGACTTGAGCCACCCTCAATGCGTTATCAGCCATTGATGCTTCAGGCGATCATAGAAAGTAAAAATCAACTTGGTGAATATCTTCCATGGGTGCGCCATGCCTTGACCGAAGAAGAATCTAAACAAGACACCATACGTTCTATTCGCGATTTTGAATGTTTTGAAAATGAACAGCGTTACTCTCTTATCGAGAAGGAATCAGGTAGTTTCGTTGGTGTCATTGGTCTCATGATTAGGGATAAAACAGTACCTTTCTTTGAAGTGGGATATTGGTTACGGAGTTCTTTTGTTGGGCGCGGGTTTGCGACTGAAGCGGTTAAAGCACTTGAAACTCACGCTTTCAATGAGCTCAGTGCCAATCGTTTAGAGATAAGAGTTGCAGAGCGCAATGTGAAAAGCAGAGCGGTTGCTGAGTCCTGCGGTTACATGCTTGAAGGTGTATTACTCAATGAGCGAAGGCTTCCTTCGGGGGAGCTAGACAACACAATTATTTATGCCAAATCGACTCTATAAACTGACTGGCAAGGAAATGATATATCGATATCAAAGGTTAATAGCGTGAGCGAAAATTCCATTGGAGTAACATGGCATGCATCGGTACACCACTGCATTGCATGAAAAAAGTTTTATATTGAGTGACAGGTAAATAGGAAAATAGCTGCCTTTATAGGCACTTTTTATAACTAAAGGAGTAGTTATGGAATTAAAGAATACGGATGTTGGTAGCGTCTTACGTATTAGACGTAATGTAACTATCCCAGAAGTCGGCCCACAGAGCGTTGAGTGCTGCGGTAAAATTTATCAAAAAGCGGAAGAAATAGGGTTGTCTGTGAACGGCCCTTGGCACTTTGTTTCATACGGGCTTCCAAGAGATACTGAAACCAGCTTTACCGTGGATTTTTGTCTTCCTGTTTCTGGTGTTAGTCAGCTAGTGGATGGTGATGATATTCAATTAGTTACACTTGATGAATTCTATTGTGCAAGTCGTAGTTTTGAAGGGGGGTTACATCAGCTGTTCGAACATGGTTATCAACCACTATTGGCAGAGATTAATGCTGTCAACGGCGAGTACACGGGGGAAAGCCGTGAGATATACCACCAATGGGTGGGGCCGGAATCAGATGACAATGTCGTAGAAATACAGTTTGGTCTGGTGGCAACTCAAACAGGCTGAAAACGGTTATGGTGAGAGTGTCTGTGGGGGCGGCAACTCACCAAAGGCTCCTCAATAAATAAGTCGCTTCAAGGCAAAATCAAGACATGCCGACTCGGGTCCCCTCAGCTGTTAGGTATCCAATATTAGATTTCATTTTCAAATTACTGTGATCGCCTCCTTTGGTATTAAAATAAACGCGACGGCATCTGGATTTGTTTTTCCAATTTTAAATTGTTTTAGTTAGCCTCAACCTCATTAGTCACCCAATGAGGCATTACGATGAGCGACATCAATAAATCTGTAGCAGAGTTAATTAGCACGCAATACCAAAACATTACAGGACTGATTGCCACTCGACGCGGTAACGAGGAGCTTCACTATTTTGCCCCCGGTTTTTCAAGCCAAACACCTGTACACCTCTCCTCTGTAACCAAAAGCATCACCTCGATGCTGGTTGGCGTTGCGCTTGAACATGGGCATATTAAAAGTATAGAGCAGCCAATTTTGGATTTTTTCCCTGACTACTCACTAAAACGTGGCGAGAAAACACTGCCGCATCTCCGGCTCAAACACCTGCTAAGCATGACCGCGCCTTATAAGTTTCGAAGTGAGCCTTATACTCGGGTTTACTCAAGCAATGATTGGACACTCGCATCCCTAGATCTTCTCGGGGGGAAGGGCGAAATAGGGCAGTTTAAATACACGACACCTGCACTGCATGTCTTATCAGGCGTGTTGAGCGTCGCCACTGGACAGAGCGTGGCGGACTTTGCAAATCAGCAGTTGTTTGCGCCGCTTGGGATCGCACCAGTTGAGAATATTACTTTACGTGATCGCCAGCAGCACCTTCAGTTTATTCGAGGTACTGATGAGCGCGGTTGGGTGACAGACCCTTGCGGGATAAATACGCCAGGTTGGGGGCTGGTTTTAAGCACATCAGACCTCATTAAGCTGGCTCATCTGTACCTTGCTCACGGATGTTGGGATGGGCAATCCTTGCTGTCAAAGGAATGGATACAGCAGAGCACTTCTGAGCATAGCTGCTGGGGGGAGAGGCGATATGGCTACCTTTGGTGGCTGATGCCTGGTACGGCAAACAATGGCTATTGCGCTTTGGGTGATGGCGGGAATGCATTATTTTTATCGCCAAAACAAGAGATTGCAGTGGCGATAACATCGCGCTTTATGCCGCGACCAAAAGACAGGGTTACTCTGTTCACGGAGCATCTGCTGCCTTTGCTCTCCGTCAAGAGCTAATCCTTGATGTGCGATAAATTGCCAATTAATAATGATTCACTCGCTGCATTGGAACCGAGCTTCGTGGCAAGCCCAGATCTTGCGGTTAATAAGCCCAAGCTAGTTGGTGCCTATTTCTGAGGCCTAGCAAGGATCGCGGTAACACTTTTAAGTTCTGGTTTGGATTGTAATGTCCTACGCACATAGAATGTAGGTCACAAGATTATTTTTTTTCTGCTCAAGAACAGGAAGTTAATGGCCAAAGTAATATTTATTCATGGCACTAGTAGTAGTGGTAAATCAACGTTAGCCAAAGCAATTCAATCACAAATCGACAGCCCATTCTGGCATTTTGCATCAGACCAGTTTGTTGAGGCGGGGATGCTTCCAAAGCGTGTAAATGATGGAGGAGAATTTGATTGGAGGATTAACCGGCCGAAGTTCTTTAAAGCTTTTCACTTGTGTATAAAAGCAGTCTTGGACTCGGGGAATAACGTCATCCTAGATCACATCATCGAATCAGATCAATGGTATCAAGAGCTAAAGGTCCTACTAGCAGAGCATGATTTGTTTTATGTGGGTGTCCACTGCCCAATCGAAGTTCTCAGGACACGAGAGATAGAGCGCGAAGATAGCAACATCGGAAGCCGTTATCAAGGAGAAGCAGAATACCACTTAAAGCACGTGCACACATACTCTGAGTATGATTTCGAGATCAATAGTCACGAGAAATCTGTTGAAGAAAACGCCGCAGAGATTATTGAGGCTTGGTTAAATAGAACTGAATCACGCTTTTTTTAACCAGTTCTGACACGGTAAACGGGGTATCGATACTAACTCATACCCAGAGGTGTCAAATCTTAATCCGACTATTATTAGATACGAGAAGCAAAATGGAACAACTTCATGGTGGGCGAGTAAACTCTATTTACCGCTCTGGAGAGAATGTGATCCGCCCCAGTGGTGCATGGTCTTTTTCTGTACATCAGCTTTTAAAGCACTTGAGAGATAATGGATTTGAAGCGGCACCAAAGTGTTATGGGTTTGATAGCTGTGGGAATGAAGTATTATCTTTCGTTGACGGAGAGGTATATAACTACCCATTAGAAGGCAACATAGCCTCAAATCAAGCTCTTGTTTCAGCAGCGCAATTGCTGCGCGAATACCATGATACGACAGTCTCATTACTCTCGAGTCCTAAGTTTAACGATATGCACTGGCAACTCCCAAGCCGTGAGCCAATAGAAGTTATTTGTCATGGCGATTACGCTCCATACAATGTCGCTCTCAAAGGGCTTCAGACGGTAGGCGTATTCGATTTTGATACCGCCCACCCGGCTTCAAGATTATGGGACATCGCTTATGCGGTCTATTGCTGGGCTCCATTCAAAACGAACGAGTGTGATCGTATGGGTGACTTGGACTCCCAAACTGATAGAGCGAAGCTATTTTGTGAGGCGTATGGCTTGAGTAATGAGCAACGCCAAAATCTGGTCGTGACCATGATAGATAGGGTTAGTTCGTTAGTAGACTTCATGCATCAAGAAGCGGAGCGTGGCAATGATGCCTTGGTAGCAAACATCCGTGATGGCCATCATTTAGCTTATCTTGCTGATATAGAGTACATGAAGAGCAATCAAGGTCATATCACGAATAGTCTACTGTCTGATGAGATCTCGCTAGGCGACTAGATTGGCGCAGTTTTTCCCTTGATCCGCCTTCTACTCTCTCGGCATCTAAGCCAAGAGGGTAGAATCGACGTCGTAAAAGTATAACTGGTATGCGCTAGACCTTGATATCACCTTTATAGTAAGGTGCCCTCGAAAAGCTCTATAGATTATGTCGGTAACGTTACGAGCTTTATCAATAAAATAACAATGTATCAAGTTAAGGGATAATGATCGGATGTGGAGTGGTCAGATCATGATAGTAAACAAGACAGTAATATTTGTAACTCTAGCGTTGTGCTCTTTTTTAGCAACCGCTAAGGAAGTAATAACGATAGACACGTCTCATAGCCCAATTTATTCGCTAACGTTTGAAATTGAAAGGACGATAAACGACCAAAACTCGACAACGGTGTATGTAATAAATATGGATGAATCAGCAGTGTTTAAGCTAGATAGTAGCTCAGCATACAGTAAGGTTGACATCGCCCCAATATCTTCAGGCAGTAACAATTATAATATTGCTCTAGACTTATCGTTCAAACTCGATGGTCTCTCCAATCGTAGATCTTCTAACAGTGTAATGATTGGGGGCAAACGGCACAAAACAAAGGAGGGGCATTCCGTACGAGAAGGAAATGGTGTGACGACCGAGGAAACCAGAGTGGAGTGGCTTACTCTTGAGAAGTATTGAGTCAGAAAAGGCTATTTTTAAACTAACCGAGCCTAGAAGTTCATTTCAGCATCGCAATACGATTGCTGTGTGTTGGATTTATTAAATTATCCATGCACTGACCGACTTTAATCTTGCTACTAGCCTGAACCAGTTGCTTACGCAGCACTGCAGCTCATAATTTGACTTGCCTTTCATTGAGCTCTTACTATAAGTGACTGAGTGAAAGGTTACTCCCGCAATTTACTTGTTTCGTAAAGTAGTAATAATGAGGATATTCTGAGTTCATGGATGAAAACGCAGAGATTTGGCGCCAGTATTACGAAGTCGCACTATCTCGCCAGCACTCAAAACGAACTGAGTTTGCCGTGCGATTGAATGAATCTAACCTACGCGTTGCTGTGGATTGCGGCTGTGGTGTTGGTAGCGATATCCAATATCTAGAGCGGCAAGGGTATAAAGTCTATGGCTTTGATATCAATCAAGACTCAATCGCTATTTGTAGAGAGCGATTTTGTTTTAACTCATCAGTTGAACTATCGAAGTCTTCTTTTGAGTCTTTTCACTACCCCAGAGCGGGTATCGTGATCGCGAACTCTAGCTTGTTTTTTGCCGAACCACATCAATTTAAAGCAACGTGGAACAAACTTCGCTCTTCCATTCAAATTGGAGGGGTGTTTGCTGGTGATTTCATGGGTGAGAGGGATAGCTGGTGGTAAGACCCCAGAACTCTATACACTCTCAAGCTCCTGAAAATACTGTCTTTCATAGTCATTTGGTGACAGTCCACCATTAGTACCATGATTTCGTCTGGGATTGTAGAAACACTCGA
>NZ_JBPVIS010000026.1:0-22679 GCF_051660965.1 Vibrio glycogenivorans
CTCGCCTCTCGCCTCTCGCCTCTCGCCTCTCGCCTCTCGCCTCTCGCCTCTCGCCTCTCGCCTCTCGCCTCTCGCCTCTCGCCTCTCGCCTCTCGCCTCTCGCCTCTCGCCTCTCGCCTTTTTTGTTGGTCGATTTCTTGCGCATTCTCGTATCTTTAACTAGCGTTTATTAACATAAAAATAACATCTTATGTTGTTTGTGAAGTAACAGTCATTAGGACTGGGTGGTACGACTCGAGCAGGGATATAAGGACTAGCGCACGGGTTGACGGTTCTGCTGACTTTTTCCAATTCCAATATTGGTGGGAACGCTAAGGAGCAAAACAAATGCGAGTTCACATGGACTGGCGCAGACTCTTGTTGAGACTGTCCTCTGCGGCTATTGCCGTGCATTTTTGGCTGTTGTCTTTTACTGCAAGCGCGAGTGAAGAGCCATCAACCAGTATGAGTCGCTACAACCTCACTCAGGGCGTGACAGAGATAAGCGGTAAGGTCTATGACCTGCATATGCTGATCTTTTATATCTGCTGTGCGATTGCTTTGGTGGTGTTTGGCGTGATGTTCTACTCCATCTTTAAACATCGCAAGTCAAAAGGGGCGGTGGCTGCTCACTTTCATGAGAGTACCAAAGTCGAGATTATCTGGACTGTTATCCCTGTGCTTATCTTGATTGGTATGGCGATTCCGGCCACCACAACCTTGATCGCGATGGAGGATACATCACAATCGGATATGACGGTTAAGGTCACGGGCTCACAGTGGAAGTGGCATTACGATTATCTCGATGAAGGTGTGTCTTTTTTCAGTTTGCTTGCCACCGATCAAAAGCAGATTGATGGCTTAGAAGCCAAAGGGGCCCATTATCTGCTTGAGGTCGACAATCCGTTGGTTGTCCCAATTGCTAAGAAGATCCGTTTTCTGCTTACCTCAGACGATGTTATCCACTCTTGGTGGGTGCCAGACTTTGCAGTGAAGAAAGACACCATCCCCGGCTTTATCAACGAGGCTTGGACACAAATTGATGAGCCTGGAGTGTATCGCGGGCAATGTGCGGAGTTGTGCGGTAAGGCACATGGTTTTATGCCGATTGTGGTGCACGCAATGGAGCAAGACGATTATGACCAGTGGCTGGCAGGCAAGAAGCAAGAGCTGGCACTGGAACAAGAGCAAGCCGCGGCGGCACTTGCCAATAATCTCAGCATGGAAGATTTGATGTCTCAAGGTGAAGCGGTTTATGGCGGGCGCTGTGCAGTATGTCACCAAGCAAACGGCGAGGGTATCCCTGGGGCGTTTCCCGCCATCAAAGGCAGTGCGATTGCGCTTGGCGATGTTTCCGAGCACATAGATATTATTGTCAATGGGCGCGCAGGAACAGCGATGCAGGCATTCGATAATCAGCTGACGGAACAGGAGATCGCTGCGGTGATCACCTATCAACGCAATGCTTGGGGTAACGACACCGGCGAAACCATTCAGGCATCAGATATTAATCAATTTAAGCAAGGCACAGGCTCAGCAGCACCTGCCAAGGAGGCACAATGAGCAAACAGATTAATCAGCCGACCAAGCAATCGGCAGCCGACGAGGTGCTTGGTGGTGGGCACGCTCATGATGATCACGATGCGCATGGTCCAGCCAAGGGGATCGCGCGCTGGATTTACTCAACCAGCCACAAAGACATAGGCACGCTCTATCTATGGTTCAGCTTTATTATGTTTTTAACCGGTGGCGCGATGGCGATGATCATTCGTGCCGAGCTGTTCCAGCCCGGTCTTCAATTGGTTGAGCCGCAGTTCTTTAATCAGATGACCACGGTGCATGGCTTGGTGATGGTGTTTGGTGCGGTTATGCCTGCGTTTACCGGTTTGGCGAACTGGATGATCCCAATGATGATTGGGGCTCCAGATATGGCGCTGCCACGGATGAATAATCTCAGTTTTTGGATTCTTCCTTTTGCCTTTTTGATCCTATTGGCTTCGCTGTTTATGCCGGGTGGTGGTCCTGACTTTGGTTGGACATTCTATGCGCCGCTATCGACGACTTACGGCCCTGACAGTACCGCGCTGTTTGTGTTCTCTGTGCACATAATGGGGATCAGCTCAATCATGGGGGCGATCAACGTTATTGTTACTATCGTCAACATGCGTGCACCGGGCATGGGCTGGTTTAAGATACCGCTGTTCGTTTGGACCTGGCTGATCACCGCATTCCTGCTCATTGCCGTCATGCCAGTACTCGCTGGTGCGGTGACCATGGTGCTAACGGACAAATACTTTGGCACTAGCTTCTTTGATGCTGCTGGTGGTGGCGATCCCGTGATGTTCCAGCATATCTTCTGGTTTTTTGGTCACCCAGAGGTGTACATCATGATCTTGCCGTCATTCGGGATTATCTCAGCGATCGTTCCCGCGTTTAGCGGCAAGAAGCTGTTTGGCTACCACTCGATGGTGTATGCAACCTGCTCAATCGCGTTGTTGTCCTTCTTGGTATGGGCGCACCATATGTTCACCACCGGGATGCCGGTGTTTGCCGAGCTGTTCTTTATGTATTGCACCATGCTGATTGCGGTGCCTACTGGGGTGAAGGTGTTCAACTGGGTGGCGACAATGTGGCGCGGGGCGATGACCTTTGAGACGCCGATGCTGTTTGCCATCGCCTTTATTGTCCTATTCACCATAGGTGGCTTCTCCGGGCTTATGCTGGCGATAGTTCCGGCTGATTTCCAGTATCACGACACGTATTTCGTGGTCGCGCATTTCCACTACGTATTAGTCTCAGGTGCGGTGTTCTCAATCATGGCCGCTGCCTATTACTGGCTGCCGAAATGGACTGGGCATATGTATGATCACAAGCTCAGCTTGTGGCACTTCTGGTGCTCGGTTATCTCTGTCAATCTGCTGTTCTTCCCGATGCATTTCTTGGGGCTTGCCGGTATGCCGCGACGCATCCCGGATTATGCGATCCAGTTTGCTGATGTGAATCAGATAGTCTCGATCGGTGGTTTTGCCTTTGGCTTATCCCAGTTGATCTTCCTCTGGGTCGTGATCAAGTGCATCCGTGGTGGTGAAGCGGCCGAGGCGAAAGTCTGGGAGCGCGCTGAGGGGCTGGAATGGACAGTGCCGAGCCCTGCACCGCACCACACCTTTGAGACGCCACCGAAGGTGGACTAGGAGGCGGGCGATGGACACACAAGAAAAAAATCGCAAGCTGGTCGCCAAACTTGCCGTAGCCGTCGTGGCCATGTTTGGCTTTGGCTTTGCGTTGGTCCCCCTTTACGATGTGATGTGCGATGTGCTTGGCATCAACGGCAAGACCAACTCGGCTTCGGTCGAGGCACCTGCCGGTATGCAGGTGGATATCAGTCGCACTGTCAAAGTTGAGTTTTTATCGCACATTTCGCCCAATATGCCTTGGGGGTTTACGCCCAAGGTGACCTCGATGGAGGTGCACCCGGGTGAGGTGATTCAGACCTCATATTTGGCTGAAAATCGTTCAGATGTTGATATGGTCGGCCAAGCGGTGCCGTCAGTTTCCCCTGGGCTTGGGGCGAGTTACTTCAATAAAATGGAGTGCTTTTGCTTTAACCAACAACCTCTGGCGGCGCGCGAGTCCACCGACATGGGACTGATATTCTACATTGAGCCAGACATACCTGACTCAATCCATACTTTAACCTTGTCTTATACGCTGTATGACATCTCTAATCGGGTCTCTAAGGACCCGCTCAAGGCGGACTCTGCACCGGTGGTGGCGAAACAAAGCCAAACCACAGCAGCGCCTTTGAACTCTCAAGCGAAACAAGGAGTGGCGCTATGATCTCAAACACTGGGACGTCAAACACTGGCTCTCAATCGGATACGACTGTCGATTCTTATTACGTTCCTGCCCAGAGCCGCTGGCCGATTGTCGGCGCTGTTTCCCTATTTTTGGTCGCTGTTGGTGCTGGTGTCACGATTCAGAATATTGGCAGCGAAGGTGCGGGTGGCGTATTGGGCAAGATTATCCTGTTTGTCGGCTTCGGCATCTTGCTATACATGCTGGCGGGCTGGTTTAAAAACGTGATCACCGAATCCATGGCAGGTTTGTATTCCGAGCAGATGTCACGATCGTTCCGCCAGGGAATGAGTTGGTTCATTTTCTCTGAAATCATGTTCTTTGGTGCCTTCTTCGGTGCCTTGTTCTATGCGCGAATGATTTCGGTACCCTGGCTTGGTGGTGCCAGCAATAATGCGATGACTAACGAGTTGTTGTGGCCCAGTTTTGAAGCTATATGGCCACTACTGACTACACCAAGCGGTGTCACGACAGAAGCCATGCCATGGCAGGGTCTACCGCTGAAAAACACCGTCATTCTGCTGCTGTCGTCGATCACTTTGCACTTCGCTCACGTCAGCCTAGAGAAGAATCGTCGCACTGCTTTGATCGTCTGGCTCGAGCTGACCATCGTCTTGGCGGTGTTCTTCCTTTTCTTCCAGGTTGAAGAGTACGTGCATGCCTATCAGGAGATGGGACTGACGCTGCAATCGGGTATTTACGGTAACACCTTCTTTATGTTGACAGGCTTTCACGGCTTGCATGTCTGTCTGGGAACCATCTTCTTAATCATCTTGCTCGCCCGTATTGCCAAGGATCACTTTACCCCACATAACCATTTTGCCTTCCAGGCTGGGAGTTGGTACTGGCACTTTGTCGATGTGGTGTGGTTATGCCTGTTTGTCTTCGTCTATGTCCTGTAAAACTTGGGCGTATCTGTATGAATAGACTAGGCTTATAAAGGCTAGAGCGTCCTCAATGTAAAGGTATCTTGCCGCAGAGGCTAGCCTTGAGAAGCGCTATTACGGTACTTGATAAGGGGATTGGTTTGGATCAACCAGTCCGCTGGTCAAGGCGAGAATGAGGAGAATAACCACCACTGCCGAGATCATCACTCGGCGGCCCAAGTAGTGACTCATAGGTTTTTGTTGGTCATGTTGGCCGTTGTCGCGCACTAATTGGAATAGGGCGAAGGCTAAATTAAGGATGATAAAGAGTAGTAGTATGACTAAAGCGGTTTTGAACAAAAAGACCATTATAAAACCTCGCTGGAAAACGCTTGTAAGCGGTAAAGTGTTGTTTGCAGTTGTATTTACTGTGGTTGTGTTTTCGCTATTGGTCAAATTAGGACTGTGGCAATTAGAGCGGGGTTACGATAAACAGGAGATCGAGTCGACGCTTGCCCAGCGCGCTGAGATGCCACCAGTGGCGTTGGAGCGTACCTTATCTATCAGTAATCCAACTGGCTTTCGGGTCAATGTTGAAGGGCGTGCTATTGCTGAGCATTATGTGCTGCTGGACAACCAGACTTGGCAGGGCAAGGTGGGTTACCTCGCGTATCAAGTCATAGAAGCGCACGACCGCTACTGGTTGGTTGAGCGTGGGTTTGTGTCCGCTCCGCCATCGCGAGAGGTGCTGCCTCAGGTGGATTGGTTGCGCGGAGAAGTAAAATTTGTCGGGCGCGTGTATCGCCGCTCTCTCAACCCCTTAAGCAGTCAGTTGTCCCCAGAATTTATCGCCCCCTATCGGATTCAAAATCTGAACCTTGATCAGCTGTCACGACTGTTTGACTTACCGATAGAGGCCAATCTCATTCAGCCTCAAGTGTCACAATGGCCGTACCCAATGCCGTGGAATCCATTACCCTTGCCCTCTCGTAAACACTTTGGCTATGCCGTGCAATGGTTTGCCATGGCGAGCGTGCTTTTTGGGCTGGTTGCTTGGTGTTGTTGGCGTGCAATAAGGCTCAATTCAACTGCCACTAAGGAGGCAAAATGACGACTTCTAATTCGGTTTGGCGAGGTCGAGCAACCCTTATCGCCCTGGTGGTGTTTTTTTCGATACCAGCAGTCAGTGCCTACCTGATCCTCGCCAATCAGTGGTACCAACCTGGCGTGACCAATCAAGGGCAATTGATTGAGCCCCGTTTAACCTATCAAAACCTCGGCGTGACTTATCAGCCAGAAAAACCAATGTGGCAATTGGCTTACATTGTGCCTGAGCAGTGTGATGAATCTTGCCAGCAGCGTCTGCACCTGCTCAGACAAAGCTATCTTGCGTTGGGCAAGTATCAGGAGCGGGTTGAGCCAGTCATGATTGTTCAGGGGCAGAGCGATGCAAAGGTGATCGCTCAAGCTGATATAAATACCCAAATGGTTGATGCCCTACCTGAGGCAATTGCAGTTGGGGAAGATGTGATCATCATTGACCCATTGGGGCAGTGGGTGATGCGTTACTCGCTTGGACAGAGTAATGCACAGACGACCCCTCAGTTGATGAAGGGCATGCTGCGAGACTTTAAGAAACTGCTCAAACTGTCACGCGTTGGGTAGTTGTCAGTAAATTCCCAAATCATTGATGCAAGGAGGCAGCATTGAAAACTTTAGATCTTGTTCGTTTAACTCTCTACTTGGCTGTCGTCGTGATTGCGTTGGGCGCCTACACTCGCTTGTCCGATGCTGGGCTAGGATGTCCAGATTGGCCGGGTTGCTATGGCAAGCTGGTTGTCCCTCAATCTCAAGCGGATATAGCGCTTGCCAATCAACTCTACCCAGAGCGCGCAGTCGAGCCATACAAAGCTTGGCTTGAGATGGTCCATCGTTATGTTGCGGGAACCCTTGGGCTGTTGATTGCGTGGATTTTGGTCCGTTGTTGGCAAGAGCGCTCACCAGTAAGAGGTCTGGCGACCTTCATCGCTGGGTTGGTGATTTTTCAAGCGTTGCTTGGGATGTGGACCGTAACCCTCAAGCTGCTGCCCGTGGTTGTTATGGCGCATTTGCTGGGTGGATTTAGCTTGCTGGCGTGTTTGTCCTTACTCTATTGGCGGCTCAAGTCCTCGCCATCGCCACACGGCTTGGCTCGGCTTACTGGCGAGCGGGGCCAGGGGCTTAAGTGGTTTGCCGCCGCTTCATTGTTGGTGGTGGTTGGCCAAGTCATGCTGGGTGGGTGGACCTCATCAAACTACGCTGCATTAGTGTGCACTCACTTACCGATATGTGAGGGGCAGTGGTGGAACTATCTCGACTTTGCTAGTGCGTTTGACTGGCGTCAAGCTGGGCATGAAGACTATGAATTTGGCGTATTGGCTTATGGCCCGAGAGTAACAATTCATGTGGTGCATCGCATTGGCGCTGTCGTGACGACGGTGATGTTGCTTATTTTAGCTTATCAGTGCTGGCGCTGGTCAAGCTTGAGAAAAGAGGGAAGGCTAGTGTTACTGGCTCTACTGCTGCAACTGTGTCTAGGGGTTGCTAACGTCGTCTTTCACCTGCCGCTGTGGGTGGCGGTGGCGCATAACCTGGGGGCAGCCAGTCTGCTGATCGCTGTGCTCTACACCAACTATCGTATCTGGACGACGCCGATACGCGGTTAACGGGTGGTAATTGACTAGAAATGGAATTCTGAGAGGAAATAGGTAATGAGTAAAACCTTAGTTGTGCAGGCACAGGGCAAGTCGTCATCACAGTGGCGAGTCTATTGGACGTTGACAAAACCCAAAGTGGTGTTGTTGATGTTGCTTACGGCTGTGGTTGGGATGTGCTTGGCGGTTGATGGAGCACTGCCACTGCAGGAGACGGTGCTTGGCTTGATAGGCATTGGCTTAATGGCGGGATCGGCTGCGGCATTTAACCACCTGATTGACCGACGTATCGATGCCATTATGGCACGCACTCACAAGCGCCCATTACCACAGGGGGAGATCTCAACCCTACGCGTGAGTGTCTTTGCCGGTCTGTTGGGTGTGGTGGGCTTTAGCGTGTTGTGGTTTGGCGTCAACACCCTAACCGCCTGGTTAACATTTATGAGTCTGCTCGGTTATGCCGTTGTTTACACCCTGTATCTAAAGCGTGCTACACCACAAAATATCGTCATCGCAGGGATTGCTGGCGCGATGCCACCATTACTGGGTTGGACATCGGTGACTGGGGAGATGAGTGGTCATGCCTGGCTATTGGTGATGATTATCTTTGTTTGGACACCACCGCATTTCTGGGCTTTGGCTATCCATCGCAAGGATGATTACGCCAATGCCGATATTCCCATGCTGCCGGTCACTCATGGCGTGGCCTTTACCAAGACCTCAATCCTGCTTTACACCGTGCTGTTAGCGATAGTGGTGCTACTGCCAGTACTGGTGGGTATGAGTGGATGGCTGTATTTGTTGGTTTCGACTGGCTTTAGCTTAGGGTTTATCTACTACGCCTTGCAACTCAAATACTTTAGCACGGAAAAAACCGCGATAGAGACGTTTAAATTCTCTATCTATCACTTGATGGCCCTGTTCATTGCCTTACTGATCGATCACTACTTTGTGATGTAACTTTATGTTGCAACCTTGTGTGCACTGTGGGTTCAACGCCAGCATAAAATGTGCGCTTGTCAGGAGTTTTGACTAAATAAGCTGTGAAAGTGATTGAATCAACGTAAATTATGTCGTTATTAACTTATAACTAAATAATCAGTTGGTTACACCCTGAATGTTGGCAATGTACGCCATGGTTATGCAGATGTGGGGTGTAGCAAGGCGCACATAACTTATAATAATGAATCAGACACAAGATACTCTTCACCGTCCAACCGTTGGGGTGATCATGCCGCTACTGAGCGGCTTTTATATGGGCGAACTGAGTATCGCCCTTCGCCTCTACGCAAGAAAGCTAAACATTAACCTGGTTTTAATCCGCTCTGGGGAAAGTCGTAACTATGACTTGCCAATCGGGCTTGCTCACCTTGATGCGCTGCTGGTGGTTTTACACAGCGCCTCCCATCAACTCATTGATAAAGCAGTGAGCCAAGGCATTCCTGTTATCTCCCTTGGGGCAAGTTACAGTCCGCTCCCGGTTGAGCAGATGTACAGTGATCAACGCCAAGGTGTTGCCCTTTTGTATGATTGGCTACGCCAACTCGGTCATCAGAGAATTGCCTTTTGTGGCGATCTCAACGTCAATGATATCCGCCTGCGGTTTAAATCCTTTCAAGCCAAAGTCATTGAGCATCATGGTCGATTTATTGCCCAGGACTTTATCTCTGTCAGTGATTGCTCATTTGCTGGCGGACGTGAGGGGGCCAATGCTTTAGCACAAATGGACAAAGCCTGCAGCGCTGTGATCTGTGCTGCTGATCAGAATGCGATTGGGATGATTCAGCAACTGAAAGCACAGGGTTTCTCCGTCCCGGATGACTATGCTGTGGTGGGGGTTGATAACGTCTTTTTGGGTGAGAAGTCAGAGTTTGCTCTAACCACTATCGATCAGAACCTTGAGGTTTTAGCACAACAGGCTTTGCTGCGGGCGGTTGAGAGAATCGAAGGGGCCAGATTTAATCCAGAGGTGGTGTCACATCCGCAGTCTTTGGTCATTCGCGGCTCATGTGGTGGACGTGCGCAAAGTTATCAGCGCAATGGCAGTCGGTCGGTGCGCCAGCAGATGATCGCTGCTGAGATCCAGTCTCCCGCTGAGCTTTTTGAGAGCTTTTACTCGCAAGCCAAGGATGGTTTTAATTCGATTCTAGACGCTCAAAGCTGCTTTGGTTATCAGTTTGAGCAGGCATTTTTGGCTCACTGTCGGGCAGAGCGCTATCATCTTGAGAAAACGCTTTTAGTCAATCATTGTCAGTCAACGGTCGAGGATATGAGTGGCAAAGCCGCTGAGCACGTTGAGGACTTTCCTATATCTGGCTCTGAGCAGCATTCAGTGCAGATGGTCATCCCGATAAAAACCGGCGTCGATGATCATTTTAAACTGCTAAGCATCAGTGATTCCCAGGCTAATGAGCAGAGTGTGGGGGCCTACTCTATGTTCTCAAACTACCTCGATATGTTGGCCCTGTTTATTGAGCGTGACTCGCTGCTTGATACCGCCACCACGCGGCAAAAGAGTCTGCAGCAAATTTTACAGCAGCTAAAAGTGGTCTCAAATACGTCCAATGATGGCATTTGGGATTGGGATTTAGTCACCAATCGCCTGACATGGAACAGCCGTTTGGTAGATATGCTTGGGATACCACCAACGGGTCGTACTGATATTCACTGCAGTGAACTGTTTGAGTTCATCCACCATGAAGATATCTCAGATATTGAGGACAAAATTCACGACCATTTGAGCCACAATGCGCCGTTCAAAACCGAATTTAGGATGCACACAGTTTCGGGAAAATATATCTGGGTTCAGGCCAATGGGGCGGCAGTGAGTAACTCCAACGGTAGAGCGGTGCGGTTTATTGGTTCGTTGACTGACATTACTCAGCAGCGTAAAAGTGCGCAAAAAATCCATCAAATGGCCTATTTTGATTCACTGACTGGTATTGCCAATCGGCGAAAAATCATTGCGGATATTGATGGTTACATCAATACGGGCTGTAAAAGAAACCGTGCTGTGATGTTAATGGATCTTAACCGATTTAAGTTGGTGAATGATACTTTTGGCCACCATGCAGGTGATGCCTTGTTGCGCCATGTGGCGAAACAGCTCACGTTATCACTTGGTGATGAGCAACTCTTTGCTCGACTGGGCGGGGATGAATTTCTACTCTTTTGTGATGTGAGCAATCGTCAACAGGTTAAAGAGCTGACAGACCAAATATTGCGTCGCATCACGCAACCCTTTTCTCACGGTAACATACTACTTGAAGCGCAGGCTGCGATTGGCATCGCTTGGTACCCTGATGATGGCACTAGTGCCGATGAGCTGATCAAAAAAGCCGACGTGGCGATGTACCGTGCCAAGCAAGCCGGCGGTAATCGCGCGGTGACTTACAAAGCGCAGATGGATGCCTCGTGCGAAGATATGATCGCGATGGAGCATCAACTTAAGGGGGCATTAAAGCGCAATGAGGTGGAAGTTTACTACCAACCTCAAATTGGCGTAGATGACAATCAGGTGGTAGGGGTGGAAGCCTTGGCTCGTTGGTCATCGATAACGTTTGGTGATGTGCCACCTCACCGGTTCATTCATGTTGCTGAGCAATGTGGTTTGATGAGCTTATTTGGTGAATATATTCTTAATCGCGTCTGTCAGGATCTGGTGGACTCAGACTGGCTACGTGGGCTTGAGCGGATTTCAATTAACGTCAGTGCCAAAGAGTTGGTGAATACTCACTTTGCCTCATCGGCGATTCAAACTATTCTCAATCATCAACTGCCTTTGTCTCTGTTTTGTTTTGAAATCACCGAAACCGCCGCGATCACTGATTATGATTTGTGTAGTCAAGTGTTAGAACAGCTGCGAAATGCGGGAATCAGTTTATCTTTGGATGACTTTGGCACGGGGTTTTCTTCACTGTCTTTGCTCAAGCGCCTGCCACTCAAAGAGGTCAAAATCGACCGCTCGTTTATCCGTGATATTGTTGATGGGCAAGCCAACCTTGATTTCGTGACGACCATGATTTTGATGGGTAAGAGCTTGGGGTACCGGGTAGTCGCAGAGGGCGTCGAGACCGAGGCACATGCTGTTGCGCTAAAAAACACCGGGGTTGACGTATTGCAAGGGTTTTCCTATAGCGTACCTAGGCCACTGAGGGAGTTGGAAACACGTTATGCTCATCAGCTTGCTAAATGCCATTTCTGAGGGTGTACAAAATTAGTTACATAACAATTATTTTGTAAAAGATGGTTTAATATTGCGTTTAATGCAAAAAAGTGATTGAAGTTCTTTTTTTTACTAGATAACTTACGTTCATTGCGGGTTAACGCACAAATATAAACATAAGTTAGATATAGAACAAAACTTATACAGCATTCTAATTAAGGACGAGTTAAGCAATGTTTCAAACCGATGATGTAAGAATTGATAAAGTAAAAGAGCTTTTGCCACCAGTGGCAGTTTTAGAGAAGTTTCCAGCGACTGAGATTGCGTCAAAAACGACGTATAACACGCGTAAGAACATCTCTAATATCCTCAAAGGTCAAGATGACCGCCTGCTGGTGATCATCGGTCCTTGCTCAATTCACGATCCCGAGGCGGCGATCGAGTACGGTAAGCGCCTAAAGGTGCTGCGCGATGAACTTGGTGAGCAGCTTGAGATTGTTATGCGAGTTTACTTCGAGAAACCTCGCACCACTGTCGGCTGGAAAGGACTGATTAACGACCCTTACCTTAATGACACGTTTAAGATCAATGACGGTTTGCGTATGGGTCGCAAGCTATTGCTAGACTTGACGGATATGGGAATGCCAACCGCAAGTGAATTCCTCGATATGATTTCCCCACAATACGTTGGTGACTTGATCAGCTGGGGAGCGATTGGTGCCCGTACGACGGAGTCTCAGGTGCACCGTGAACTGGCATCAGGTATCTCTTGTCCAGTCGGCTTTAAAAACGGTACGGATGGCAATATTAAGATTGCGTCTGATGCGATTCGCAGTGCCAGTGCCTCTCACCACTTCTTGTCGGTCACTAAGTATGGACACTCGGCGATCATCGAGACATCAGGGAATCCAGACTGTCACTTGATCCTACGCGGTGGTAAAGAGCCGAACTACAGTGCTGAGCATGTTGCGACGATCAAGAGCCAGCTTGAGGCCTCAGGTCTGCCAGAAAAAGTCATGATTGACTTCAGCCATGCTAACAGCTCTAAGCAGTACCAACGTCAAATGGTGGTTGCTGAAGACGTGTGTGGTCAGATTGCCGGTGGAGAGCAGGCGATTTTCGGTGTGATGATCGAGTCCCACCTAGTTGAAGGTCGTCAAGATTTGGTCGATGGTCAAGCTCCAACCTATGGTCAGTCTATCACTGACGCGTGTATTGGTTGGGATGACACTGAGAAAGTACTACGTCAACTAGCAGCTGCAATCGACACGCGCCGCCAAGCTTAAAAACAGGAGCGAGGACACAATAGGGGCGGGGACGTTTCACTGCGGGTTTCGCTTCGCTCCGAGGAGCGAGGGGCTCACATGGTGAACTCCTCGCTCTAATTATTTTAATTGGGGGAAAGCGAATTACATATTGTTTCGATGAGCGCCTAAAATGCCACGAGTGCTAAACGCCTCGCTCCTCGTAGGGCATAGCCCGCCCCCGCTCCCCGCTCCCTGTTAGCTGCTCGCTTCCTGTCAATTCGATGGTTTGGGTTGGGTAAGCGATGTCGGCGCCGTGCTGGTGGATGATGGTGAGCATCTTTAATAGGATGTCCTGCTTCACCTGGTGGAAGTAGACCCAGTTAACGGTTTTGGTGAAGGTGTAGACCATCAGATCTAATGATGATGCACCATAGCCATTGAAATTGACGATCAGTGTTTGGTTAGTATCAATCTCCGGGTGGTTTTGCAGCATGGTCTTGACCTCGTTGACGATGTTCTCAAGCTGGGTTGAGTCCTGGTAGCGGATCCCCACATTCTCGAAGATACGTCGGTTGTGCATACGCGATGGGTTCTCGACCACAATATTGCTAAACACCGAGTTAGGGATATACAGCGGGCGCTTATCAAAGGTGCGAATAACGGTCATCCGCCAGCCGATGCGCTCAACGGTGCCCTCAATTTGCCGGTCTGGACTGCGAACCCAATCACCGATCTTAAACGGACGGTCAAAGTAGATCATCATCCCACCAAAGAAATTCGACAGCAGATCTTTTGCGGCTAAACCCACCACAAGGCCACCAACACCGCCAAAGGTGAGGAGTCCAGTCAGGCTGACCCCAAGGCTTTGGATGATGGTCAGAACACCGATAACAAAGAAAAACAGCCGAACAACCTTACCTATGGCCTCAATCGTTGATGGGTCATGCTTTTGGGTCTGTAGTGCATGCAACTCAACTTCAGCGACGAGGCGAATACAGAACCAAATAAAGATCAGGATCAGTAGGATGTGTTTGATGCTGTCTAACCAGTTATGGGAGCTGGTGAAGAAATAGTCGAGCACGACTTGAAATGACAAGGTCGCGGGCCAAAGCCAGATCAACGCGCTGATTGGTGATTTAGCGGCATGGAGCAGACTTTCGTCCCAGTGGAAACGGGTGCGCGCCGCCAGCGTACCTAGGTGTCGATAAATCAAACGCCATGCGGTCCAAAGGATCAGGCTGGTCAAAGTAATGGCCAAGACACTGTGCTGCCAGTCACCTAGCAGCTTGGGGATTTCCTGTAACAGAGATTCTAACATTGTACTGGGTTTAGTCATGAATGATTAAACCCAGTATACAGACTCATTTGCAATTTTAAATGGCTGAAAATAATAGATTTGTTAATAGTTTAATAGGTTTCAAATCGTCCGTTTTGGTAGTCGGCAATAGCCTGATTGATCTCCTCCTGGGTGTTCATAACAAAGGGCCCGTGATGAACAATAGGCTCATCTATCGGCTGACCATACAGGATAAGGGCTCCGGCCTCGTCTTGACTGGCTAAACTCAGTTGTGTCCCAGAGCTGAGTATCGCTGCTTCTCCTTGCTCGAGGTGTTCTCCTGAGAGTGTCACTTTGCCTCGGTAGACGTAGATGAGAGCATGGTTATTCTCATCCAACTCAAGGTCAGCTTGCTGGCCTTTATCGGCTTGCCAATCACAAACAGTGAGAGGCACACCTGTTGTTGATAGCGCCCCTGAAAGACGTACGCCCTGTTCAAGCTTGACCTCCCCAGCAATGACTCTTAATAGCCCCAGCTTATCGTCAGAGTATTCACGGATCGTCTCAGGCTGAAAGTCATGATACTGAGCTGGGGTCATTTTGAGGTCGGCGGGTTGATTGATCCACAGTTGGAAACCGTGCAACTGGCCTTCGGTCATGATCGGCATCTCACTGTGAATGATCCCGCGTCCAGCTGCCATCCACTGTGCGCCACCCGCTTTTAGCTCGCCTACGTGACCGAGGTGATCCCGGTGCTGAAAGTGGCCATTTAGCATATAAGTCAGGGTTTCTATCCCGCGATGAGGATGAGGTGGAAAACCACCAATATAATCCGCCGATTGGTCGGACTTCAGCTCATCGATCATGAGAAACGGTGAAAACCCTGGTAGGTTAAACCCCGCAATTCGTTTGATCTTAACCCCATCACCGTCCGCGGTGGCACGCGCGGCGAGTCGCTTCTGAATGTGTCGTTGCATAACCAACTCCTTGTTGCTTCGCTCTAATGAGAAATGTAGAGCCTAATAACTCACAAGTGCACCGTTGAAATTCGACAGTGACGTTCAAGATTTTCTAATGATCCGATAACCTTTGTACTAATCATTTTTCCTAGCTTGGAAACCCTAGCCGGGCACCTCTCGTAGGGCAACGCCCGATCTCGCTTCTCGCC
Source organism: Vibrio glycogenivorans (assembly GCF_051660965.1). Taxonomy (NCBI): domain Bacteria; kingdom Pseudomonadati; phylum Pseudomonadota; class Gammaproteobacteria; order Vibrionales; family Vibrionaceae; genus Vibrio; species Vibrio glycogenivorans. The sequence goes on from NZ_JBPVIS010000026.1 coordinate 15,250, forward strand.
TCTGCTTTTAACTCGCTGCTTTTAGGTAACTGGTTGAGTTTTTAGTTTGCAATTCGCACCTGAAGTGCATATTTTTGCAGAATGCTATTCGCAAACTGCGAATTTTTAAATTTCATATTTATCAATATGCACTTTGTTGGTCTAAAAGTAATCAGATATAGGTATTTAAACTAAATTTTGGCCCTTTTAAAAGTTGGCACAAGACATGCATTATTATGTGTGACCCTTATTAAGCCGAGGGTCACCTAGCCAACTGACGTTGTTAGTGAACCTATTTGTTCACACTGATTTTTTAATGCCAATCATGCCTTGGGTGTGATTGGTTTTTTTTTACCTGAAACTTGAACCCAGTGTATTCGACAGCGGGTGAAGTATTGTTGATTTGCCCTTCTTTAAGCCTACCCTGTATTTAAGTTGCAGAGGTTATGCTCGCAGCACAATGATGTGACCTCCAACCAACTTCAAGACATTGTTTATAAATGGCTTGCTCGGCTTGCAGCCAACCATTTAGTAAAACAGCTTCGAGGCTCTCAATTAGACAGAGTCAATGGAAGCGAAAAGCCAATCAAATTGGGCCTATCAGGTCTTGTTTTGAAATAAGTAAAACGGTCTTGAAGTAAGCAAAACTCGGTTTGTACCCCGTCCAAAGCAGAAATGACTGACATGGACGTGCAAAGGATAAGCAAGGTTACTGTCTTTTTTAGGCAGCTATATGGGGCTGATATGGATATAAAAACGAATAATCAAAACGTAATTGTTGAGCAAGTTGAAGGTAATGTCGTGGCCATCTCTGCCAATGGCAGTTCGCGGACCCTTTCAAAGGGTGACGTGATTCAATCTGGCGAAATCACCATCACACCAGCAGGAGGATTACTGGTTGTGGCTCAGGGTGAGCAAGTCAGTCAACTCACCAGCAATGTTGTTGCGACGCTTTCGGGAGATATCCTTGCCGCGGCTGAAGTGGATGGCAATATTGCCATTGAGCCAACTAAGCCAACCAATTTTGAGCCCTTGGACATTTTTGCGATTCAGCAGGCGATATTGGATGGGGTTGACCCTACCGAAATCCTCGATACCGCAGCCGGTGAGCCTCAGAGTGATGCCGCCAACGCCGGTTTTATCTCGATAGAATATAAGTATGCCGAAGCGCTAGCCTCGACCTTTTTTGAGACCGCGGCCCCTATCGCTGAGCAAGAGATTGATGATGAGGCGCGTGATAATTTGATACCCGCGGTGGGTGGTGGCCTGCTTGAATTGAGCATGACTGAAGCAAACATCAGCGGTGAATCGTCGGGCGAGTCTTTAACTGTCTCTGGCGTTATTCAAGCTGGTGAGGTGCCGCTAGACCCGACCAGTTTTGTTCCCGACCCCGATACCTTGAGTACCTTGTTGGATGAGCTATCGAGTGAGATCACCTCATCCGGTGCGCCAGTCACTTTTTTCTACGATCAGGACAGTAATACCATCATTGGCGAGTCGAGTGATGGTGAGGTAGTTCGGATTGAGATAGCGGCACAACCTTCTGGGAATGGGGATGTGTTGCTGTCAGTCACCACAACGCTCTCTCAGCCAATTGATCATATCGAAAACCCCGAGCAAGGAGCAATCACAATAGTAGATGATCAGCTTGCTGTAGACCTAGTGATTGTTGGTCAAGACGAAGCGGGCATTGATCTTACATCACCGATAAATGTCACGGTGACCATCAGCGATGGTGCTGACCCAACCGCCACGCCAGCCGAGATTACCACTCTAGAATCAGACAACACCCCAATATCTGGCAGTGTGCTTGAGCTTGGCAGCGATGAGTTACAATCGATTCGCTTTCAGCCCAGTGCGATTGATAACTTGTCGGGTATTTTGAGTGATAATCAACCGACAGTAGCGACGCTCTCTGATGATGGTACAAGCATTCTCCTGACTCTTGAAAATAGCGATCAGCCTTTACTTGAAATTGTGCTTGAACTTGATGGTTCGTTTACAGTGACCCAGTTTGGCCCACTGGAACACCCGCAAACTGGGACGGATACAGAGGCTTTTTTACTGCCGATTGTTGCCACAGATTTTGACCAAGACACTGTTGGAACAAGCCTGACGATTAATATTCAAGATGGCGCTGACCCAATAGTGACTGGAGCGAGTCGGGTTAATCTCTCAGAGACAAATCTGCCAGATGGCAACGATCCTGACGCTGCATTATTGACCGGCACGGGTACGATTACGACAGAGCAGGGCAGTGATGACATCGATCACTATGAGGTGGATGTCGCGACGTTTAATCAGACGTCATCGCTGACCGCCTTTGGTCAGCCTGTTGTACTCGATGGGCCGGAAATCGTTGATGGCCAGTACATCTATCGGGGTTATGTCACCCTAAATGGTGAGCGAGTCGATGTATTGAGCCTTTCGTTAAATGAAGATGGTGAATACAGCTTTGAGTTACTTCAGCCTGTGGATCATCGTGGGCAAGATGATGGCACGATTGTATTTGATATTCCCGTCTATGCAGTTGATACCGATGGCGACCGTTCAGCGTTAAGTGAAGACAGTAATATTGAGGTTACCATTGCTGACGATACTCAAACACTGGCGGATGGTCGCTATGTGGTCACTGAGCCTACCGTTGCAGGAGAGAATCAGGTTACTCATCAAGTCATCACTAACGATGGCGCCGACGGTGCGTCTGTGGTCAGCTTTATATATCGCGGTGAGTTTGAGACTGAGTATACCCTAGATCCGAGTATCGATGGCGAGCAGCGTTTTGAGGTCGAATATGGCACCTTGTTTGTGACCAATGAGGGCGCTGTGCGCTTTGTGCCAGACCGCAATATTGATCATAGCCAGGCAGAGCAGGTTTTCGCAGAGGTCGAGTTTACCGTTCGTGACAATGATGGTGATGAAGCAAACTCTCGTGTTGAATTGACGATTGTCGATGGCCAAGGGCCGGAGGTTGATAGTGTTTCATCTTTAGTCGTCAATGAGGCCGAACTCGCTGATGGTACCCAGTCATCAGGGGCAGTGGTTTCTGCCTCAGGGGTAGTTTCTGTCGTTGTTGGTAGTGATGATATTGATCATTTTGAGATTGATCATACGCAGTTTAACTCCCTCTCTCCCGTTAACTCGTTAGGCCAACCTGTGAGCATGAGCGCTCCAGTTGAGGTGACTGATCCTGATACGGGGGCCGTCTCTTATGTTTATATGGGCACGGTGACACTTGATAACGCTATTTCCATAGATGTTTTTCAAATAACAGTGAATGCCGATGGCAGCTATGTCTTTGAGTTGTATCAAGCGCTTGATCATCAGGGCGAGGAGGATGACTCGCTCGACTTTACGATTCCAATTTATGCCGTGGATAACGATGGAGATCCCTCAGCCATTGCCGGTGTGGTCGTGACGGTCGCTGATGACCAACCTGTCGTCGCCGATGTTGCTACCTTACCTGTGACTGAGCCAACCTTGGAGGGGGAAAATGCCACTGAAGTGCATGATTTTCTGGTCCAGCAAGGGGCTGATGGTGCGGCAGTTATTAGCTTTGTTTATGATGGAGATGGTACGAGTGAACCGTTTGTGTTGGATCAGAGCCAAACGGATTACCAACCCTTCGAGGTTGAAGATGGCATCATCTTTATAAAAACGACGGGAGAGATGTATTTTGAGCCCAATCGTAATTTAGATCACAGTGCAGGTGAAATCATAGACAGCTACGTTACCGCGACAGTTGTCGATGGTGATGGCGATACCTACTCTGCAGAGGCAAATATTGAGATTCGCGATGGAGCGGACCCAACGATAACAGCGATTACGCCGGTGCTGTTTAGTGAGAGTAACCTCTTAAATGGCAGCAACCCAAATGCCAGTGCCCTGATTGGCTCTGGCAACATCAGTGTGGCCTTGGGGAGCGATGACATTGATCACTTTGAGATTGATGTTGATGCTTTTAACCAAGCAAATACGATAGTTGCACTGGGGATGACGGCTACACTCGGAAACCCAGTGATTGTAACTGATCCCCAAACGGAGGTTTCTTCTTACGTCTATACCGCAAGCGTAACGCTAGATGATAACAGTGTGGTTGATGTATTCCAGGTATCGGTGGAGCAGGGGGGACAATATACACTTGAGTTGTTTGAGTCACTAGATCATTCAGATAATGACGATTCTCTATCGTTTGATATCCCTGTTTTCGCCATCGATACCGATGGTGATCCCTCAACTGTCAACAGCCTTACCAACATCAGTGTTACTGTCATTGATGACGAGCCGATCGTGCCCAATGATGTTGAACTGTTAGTGACTGAGCCAATTGTGGTTGGAGACAATGAGACGATTACTCATGATTTTCTTACTCAAGAGGGGGCAGATGGAGCCTCTGTGGTGAGTTTTGTTTATCAGGGGGATGCGACCAGCACTCCATTTGTACTTGACCAAGCAGACCCTGAGTATCAAGCGTTTGATGTGGAAGATGGCACCGTCTATATCAAAACGTCTGGCGAGATGTATTTTGAGCCGAGTCGAGATTTAGACCACAGTAACGAAGAAGCTCTCAGCACATTAGTGACGGCAACCATTATCGACGGTGATGGTGATACTTACATGCCTGTGGCCAATATTGTCATTGAAGATGGACAAGACCCGGTGATCACCGCAGTCAGCCCCGCCTCGTTTGATGAAGCGAACTTACCGGATGGTAATAGTCCAGACAGCGATGCCCTGGTTGTGACAGGCAGTGTCGATGCAACGGTGGGCAGTGATGATATTGTTCGTTATGAGGTTGATATTACGAGCTTCAATTCTACCTCGCCGATAGAGGCTTTCGGCAAGCCCGTCACGTTAGGCACTCCCTTCATTGTCACCGACTCAGTCAATGGCACGACGTCTTATGTTTACAATGCAACGGTCACCTTAGACGACGATACCGTGGTCGATATTTTCCAAGTCGCGATTGATGAACAAGGCAACTACCGCATTGAGTTGTTTGAGCCGATTGATCATGAGGATGGCTCGTCAGAAGATGACCAGTTGTCGTTTAACTTGCCAGTGTTTGCTGTGGATAGCGATGGCGATCCATCTGAGTTGACCCCTCTCACCAATATTGCCGTGACGGTTTTGGACGATGAGGCTACGGTAGCAAGCACGACAGCGGCTCTTGAAGTGACAGAGCCGGTCACCTCTGGTGATAACGAGACTGCTGTGCATGACTTTTTAACCACAGAAGGTGCTGATGGCGCCTCGGTGGTGAGCTTTGTTTATCAAGGTGATGCGACGAGTGACCCGTTTACTCTCGATCAAGCCAATCCTGAATATCAAGCCTTCGATGTCGAAGATGGCACCGTCTACATCAAGACTTCGGGCGAGATGTACTTCGAGCCCAGCCGAGATTTAGACCACAGCAGTGAGGAAATTCTCAGTACTTCCATAACGGCCACCATCATTGACGGTGATGGAGATACTTTCACATCCGTCGCCAATATCGATATTGAGGATGGTCAAGATCCCGTCATTGCTGCGGTCAGTCCAGCCTCATTTGATGAAGCCAACTTGATTGATGGTAACAGTCCCGATAGCGAAGCACTGGTTGTGACGGGCAGTATTAACGCAACGACTGGCAGTGACGATATCGTTCGTTTTGAAGTGGATATCACAACATTCAATACAGCTGCTCCAATCGAAGCCTTGGGCAAAACCGTTGTTCTGGGTACTGCGAGTGTGGTGACCGATGCCATTTCTGGGGTAACGTCCTACGTTTACGACGCTACGGTCACTCTCGATGACGATAGCGTGGTGGACATCTTCCAAGTTTCCATCGACGAAGAGGGCAACTACCGCATTGAGCTGTTTGAGCCGATTGACCATGAGGATGGTTCATCAGAGGACGATCAGTTGTCGTTTAACTTGCCTGTGCTTGCCGTCGATAGTGATGGCGATCCATCTGAATCGACCGCGCTGACCAACATAGCGGTTACCGTTGTAGATGATGAGGCGACGGTAGCGAGCACGAGTGCAGCTCTTGAGGTGACGGAGCCAGTGACCTCTGGTGATAATGCAACGGATGTGCATGACTTCTTGGCGACAGAAGGGGCGGATGGCGCTTCCGTTGTGAGCTTTGTCTATCAAGGTGATGCGACTAGCGATCCATTCATCCTTGACCAAGCAGACCCAGACTACCAAGACTTTGCTGTCGAAGATGGTACGGTTTACATCAAGACTAGTGGTGAGATGTACTTTGAGCCAAGCCGAGATATAGACCATAGTGGTGAGGAAATCCTCAGCACATCTGTAACGGCTACCATTATTGATGGTGATGGCGATACGTATATGCCAGTCGCCAATATCACCATTGAAGACGGTCAAGACCCTGTTATCACTGCGGTTGAACCTACGTCATTCGATGAAGCGAATTTAGCCGACGGAAATAGCCCAGACAGTGACGCGCTGGTTGTGACAGGCAGCATTAGCGCGACCACGGGCAGTGACGATATTGTCCGCTTTGAAGTGGATACCGCAACCTTCAATTCAGCAGCGCCGATTGAGGCACTGGGCAAACCGGTTGTCGTAGGCTCAGCGAATGTCGTGACGGATCCGGTTTCCGGTGTGGTGTCGTACGTTTACGATGCGACCGTCACGCTAGACGATGACAGTGTGGTGGATATCTTCCAAGTCTCTATTGATGAAGACGGCAACTACAGTATTGAATTGTTTGAGCCGATTGACCATGAGGATGGCTCGTCAGAAGATGATCAGTTGTCGTTTAACTTGCCTGTGTTTGCGGTGGATAGCGATGGTGACCCATCTGAATCGAGCCCGCAAACCAATATTGCGGTCACCGTTGTGGATGATGAGGCGACGGTAGCGAGCACGAGCGCTGCCCTTGAGGTAACTGAGCCGGTCACATCGGGCGATAACGCCACAGATGTGCATGATTTCCTAACGACAGAGGGCGCTGATGGTGCTTCAGTAGTGAGCTTTGTTTATCAAGGTGACGCGACTAGCGATCCATTTATCCTCGACCAAGCAGACCCAGAATACCAAGACTTTGCTGTTGAAGATGGCACGGTTTATATCAAGACTTCTGGCGAGATGTACTTTGAGCCAAGTCGAGATTTAGACCATAGTGGTGAGGAAATCCTCAGCACATCTGTAACGGCTACCATTATTGATGGTGATGGCGATACGTATATGCCCGTCGCCAATATCAACATTGAAGACGGTCAAGACCCTGTTATCACTGCGGTTGCACCTGCGTCATTCGATGAAGCGAATTTGGTGGATGGCAATAGTCCTGATAGTGACGCGTTAGTGGTGACAGGTAGCATTGATGCGACCACGGGTAGTGATGATATCGTTCGTTTTGAAGTGGACACAGGAGCATTCAACAGTGCTTCACCAATCGAAGCCTTCGGTAAAGCGGTTGCTCTTGGCACTGCGAG
>NZ_JBPVIS010000027.1:0-19483 GCF_051660965.1 Vibrio glycogenivorans
GCCGCCCAGAAACGCACCCGAAGGATTGTAACTGTCGCTGCCGCTCGACTTGCATGTGTTAGGCCTGCCGCCAGCGTTCAATCTGAGCCATGATCAAACTCTTCAATTTAAGATTTTGTGACTCAATGAATACTGAACATTACATAGTAATGTTTGAATTGACTGTGCCGAATCTAATGATTCGTAATGGTCACTTCGTTCATTGAAATCAAAGTTGAAACCGAAGTTTCTAATTGGATTATCATCAACGAGTGCCCACACAGATTGATAGGTTTATATTTTTAAAGAGCTATCTTCTTTTGTGACCTGAATCACTTCGGAAGAGGCGGCCATTTTAGCGAGATAATTGTCAGTGTCAAACACTTTTTTCAATTTTCTTTGCTTTTAAAAAGCAAATTCAAATTCTCATTTCGCTAGTCTTTATGACCTGTCTGACTGGCTTGTGAACCCTTGTGAGCCCTTGCCCTGTCGACGAGGTGGCATTATAGAGATCGCGTTCTCGTTGGCAAGTGATTTTTTCATAAATTTGCAAAAATAATGGTTATAGGAGCATTTTTCATTCAAAGCTTTATTTATTCAACTTTACCCCACATATATAAACGTGAAATCCACAAACTTATCCACAATTGCGCTTTCAGACACAAAAAAAGCTGCTTTGGAGCAGCCTTTTTATCCTTGCAAGCGATAAATTCTCCGATTAGATACCGGAACCGTACTGCTCTCCATCATCTTCATGCAGACCACACTCACGTTTTAGACCAAAGAAACGCGTTTCTTCTTCTGACATGCCCGGCTCCCACTTCTTAGTCGTATGAGTATCACCGACGGAGAGGTAGCCTTTTTCCCAAAGTGGGTGATAAGGCAGTTGATTAGCCTCTAAGTATTCATGAACGTCTTTATTGCTCCAATCAATAACCGGCAAGAACTTAAATACGCCATTCTGAATCGACAAGATTGGAAGATGCGCTCGCGACTTGGCTTGCTCTCTTCTTAATCCTGAGAACCAAGTCTGAGTCTCTAGGTCTGCGAGCGCACGACGCATTGGCTCAACCTTATTTAACTTATTGTACTTCTCTATTCCCTCTATACCTTGTTCCCACAATTTACCGTAGCGCGCTTCTTGCCAATTAGCACTTTGCGCCGAACGGTATACTTTGAGGTTTAGAGTCAGCCTTTCACTCAACTGATCAATAAAGTTATAGGTTTCAGAGAACAGGTATCCGGTATCCGTTAAGATCACTGGTATATCCGGTTTCACTTGAGTAAGTAGATGAAGCATCAACGCGGCTTGGATGCCGAAACTTGAGGAGACCACATGAGTACCTGGTAGATAACTCACGGCCCACTCAACCCTTTGTTCGGCGGTTAGCTTCTCTAACTCAGCATTGATTTCAGCAAGACGGAGTATTTGCTCCGTCTTAGTCAATGAGAGCAGTTCTGCTAACTTCAAAGGTGAAGTGACAGAATCAAGCATGGAAATCCCTCTTTGATACGATGACTTCTTCAATGATCCCGACACGTATCACGAAGTCACCAAATGCCTCACCGGTTTGACGTTCAACCGCCCAACGCGCCACCAGCGAATCGATCTCTTGTAGAATTTGTTTATCGGTAATGTTCTCTTTATACATCTTCGGTACTCGGGTACCGGCACGATTACCACCTAGGTGTAGGTTGTAGCGCCCAGGGGCCTTACCCACTAAGCCAATTTCAGCCAACATCGCTCGACCACAACCATTAGGGCATCCCGTGACTCGTAAAATGATATTGTCCTCTTTGTTGAGTCCGTGACTTGTCAATATCTCTTCAATTTGAGTCACAAAGTCCGGCAGGAATCGTTCGGCTTCGGCCATCGCCAGCGGACAAGTTGGAAAAGCCACACAAGCCATCGAGTTCTTGCGCTGCTCACTGACCGTTTCATCCATCAGGCCATGCTCAATCGCGATCTTCTCTATTTTGGCTTTATTACTCTTCGCCACACCCGCGATGACCAAGTTTTGGTTAGCCGTCATGCGCAAATCCCCTTTGTGGATTTTTGCAATTTCAGCTACGCCAGACTTGAGCGGCTTACCTGGATAATCCAGTAGACGACCGTTCTCAATAAACAGGGTTAAGTGATACTTACCATCAATCCCTTCTACCCAACCTATTCTGTCGCCGCGCTCAGTAAACTCATAAGGGCGACTCGATTCAAATTGGATACCAGCGCGTTTTTCCACCTCAGCTTTAAACACATCGATACCAACACGATCTAAGGTGTACTTAGTCTTGGCATTTTTACGATTGGAACGATTACCCCAATCTCGTTGAGTTGTCACCACTGCGGCAGCAACTTCAAGCGTTTTGTCCAGCGCGACAAAACCAAAATCATCTGCTTTTCTTGGGTAAGTCGACGTATCGCCATGGGTCATGGCAAGGCCACCACCCACCAGCACATTAAATCCGACCAATTTGCCCTTTTCGGCTATCGCGACAAAGTTAAGGTCATTCGCGTGCACATCCACATCATTCAATGGTGGGATCACAACTGTGGTCTTAAATTTACGTGGTAAATAGGTAGAGCCGAGAATGGGCTCTTCATCCGTAGTCTCTAGCTTCTCACCATCTAGCCAAATCTCTGCGTAAGCGCGGGTCTTAGGCAATAAGTGCTCACTGATCTTAGTTGCCCATTGATAGGCTTCTTGATGCAGCTGCGACTCAACCGGGTTAGAGGTACACAACACATTACGGTTTACATCCCCTGCCGTAGCAATCGAGTCAATGCCAATGCTATTTAGCGTTTGGTGCATCAGCTTGATATTAGGCTTAAGGACACCATGAAACTGAAAGGTCTGGCGTGTAGTCAGGCGAATACTGCCATACAGGGTATGGTCAGTAGCGAACTCATCAATGGCCAGCCATTGCTTTGGTGTGATCACCCCACCAGGCATTCGCGCGCGCAGCATAACGTTATGCAGAGGCTCTAGCTTTTGCTTGGTGCGCTCATTACGAATATCGCGATCATCTTGCTGGTACATTCCGTGAAAACGGATAAGTTGGAAGTTATCCGCCGAAAAGCCACCCGTGATTCGATCAGCTAAATCGTTTTCAATCGTTCCACGTAAAAAGTTGCTCTCGCTCTTCAGGCGCTCGTTATCAGAAAGCGGGCCTAAGACTTGACCTAAAACTTCTTGTTGCTGACTCATTAGTAAACATCCCTTTGATAACGTTTTTCTTTACGTAGTGTATTGATGAACTCTTCGGCCTGAGCGCGACTGAGCTGCCCCTGTTGCTGGCCTACCTCTATTAGTGCCTCATGCACATCTTTTGCCATACGGTTAGCATCACCACAGACGTAGATATACGCGCCTTGCTGGATCCATTGCCAAACTTGCTCTGCTTGCTCAAGAATTCGGTGCTGAACATAGACCTTTTCAGCTTGGTCACGACTGAACGCCACATCTAGCTGCGAAACCAAACCATTTTTGAGGTACTTCTGCCACTCGACTTGGTACAAGAAATCCTGGGTAAAGGTACGATCACCAAAGAACAGCCAGTTTTGCCCCTGAGCCCCACGGTTATCACGCTCTTGCACAAAGCTACGGAACGGCGCGATACCAGTGCCTGGGCCAATCATAATAATTGGAGTATTGTCATCCTGAGGCAGCTTGAAGTTGTTGTTGTGTTCGATAAACACCTTAACCTCACCGCCCTCTTCCAGACGATGGGCAAGGTAGCTGGAGGCCGCGCCTTGACGTACTTGCTCACCCTTGGCGTATTCAACCACACCAACGGTAAGGTGCACTTCGTCCTCTACCTCACTTTGACTGGATGCAATCGAATAAAGGCGTGGTGTTAGCCGGCGCAGTAAGCCGACCAACTCTTCGGCTGTTAGTTTGGTCTTTTTCTCGCCTAGTACATCCACGACTTGAGTACTCGTGGCATACTCGCGCAGCTTATTCTTATCCTCTACCAGCTTGAGCAGCTTTTTACTTCCTGAAAGCTCTGCAAACTTGCTAACCAACTGCGGATTGGCTGCGGTGATCTCGTATTTACTCACTAATGCGCTATGCAGCGATAGGCTCTCACCCTCAACATCAACGCTTTCCACACCGGATAGCCCGGTACGCTCAAGGATTTGATTGACTAACTCAGAGCTATTTTCAAACCATACCCCTAACGCATCGCCAGGTTGATAGGTCATGCCCGACCCATCGAGGTCGATCTCGATATGACGAACATCCTTACCTGAGTCTCGCCCCGTGATTTTTTGGCTAGTGAGTAATGTTGCGGTATAAGGATTTTGCTTGTTATAGACAGAAGGCTGCACTGCCGCCTGACCGACGGGAAGCTGAACAACTTCCGCTTCCGTCGCAGAAGCAAGATCTTGTTTCACGACTTCCAGTGCCTTGGAGCGCCATTCTGTCGCTGCCGACTCATAGTCGACATCACAATCAACACGCTCTAGGAAGGCGCTTGCACCTAGCCTAGATAAGAAGGCATCAAAATCCTTACCTGTCTGACAGAAAAATTCGTAGCTAGAATCGCCAAGACCGATCACCCCATACTTTAAGTTTGGTAGTTTAGGTGCCTTCTTCGACTGTAAGAATTCATGCAGTTCGATAGCGTTATCTGGTGCTTCCCCCTCACCGTTGGTCGATGCCACGATGATCACATGCGTTTCTTTGGCGAGTTGTTTACCCTTGTAGTCAGAGGCATCAAACAGCTGTGCCTCAATACCCAGCGCCTTGGCCTCGCTTTCGAGAGCTTCTGCTACCCCTTTAGCATTGCCGGTTTGAGAAGCAAAAATAATGGTGAGCTTACCCGCGGGCTGGCTGGCAACAGCAGTGGCCGCTTGAGTAATCGGCGCACTGGCCGCAGAGGATGGCGCTTGAGCCAAGCCCCAAAAGTAGCCACTCACCCATGCAAGCTGCTGTGAAGAAAGTTCTGAGACCGTTTGCTGCAGCTGCCCGAGCTGCTGGTCATTGAGAGGTGCCGTTATCATCGGCGCTTCTTGTTGTTGAGAGTTTCCATTGGACATTGTCACGATATCCCTAATCATTACGTGACATTTAGATTAACCACTCTGGTAAATAACAAGAAAGAATAGAAGTGAATGTTTTATAACCTTTTGGATGGTTGAGGCGATATTTGACTAATAATTAGGGAGATCTTCAACCCGCACCTGTTGAAAGCCCACTGCCATGGCCGACTTGGAAGCAAGGTCAATATCTTCATACAAGCACTCCTCGCCATGCGCATCCGTTAGCAGCACTAAACCGCCTCTGCGATGACGAAACTCTACCACCCACGAGCCCTCCTGGATCGAAGGCTCAATGATCGCTTCAACCAATTGATCCTCGCGATACAATGCTCTAAGTTCCGAAATTGTCATACCACACCGCTCTCTCTGATAAACACCTCTTTAAGCATGGTGCATATTTGGCGAATGAGCTAATAAAAAAGTCGCGAGGCGCAGGGACGGGCATAGCCCTTCGAGGGGCGAGGAATTTTGTGTGCGCGACAAGTTACTCGCGCTTCTCACAAAAAAGCGCCACCTTGTGGAGGTGGCGCTTCTTATGTCATCAAGGAGTTAGGTTAAAACTGGTATTCTGCGCCAAGGAACCAACCATTGACGAAGATGAACTCTTTGCCAAAATCACTTCCCGAAATCTTGAAGTCACTCGATTCTAAGTCAATAACACGGTAGCCCGCACGCAGTGCTACATTACGTTTCTGCTCCATGGCGATGTTGTACTGGACGCCAGCTTCGAGGTCGGTTGTTTTTAGGTTACGGCGGTCACTAAACTCCATCGCACCAATGATATCGAAATTGCTGTTTGGGATAGCGATCTCTGCTCGGGCAAACAAATTCCAGGTCGTAGTATCGAAATCAGTATTTAGCGATGAGTCAACAGCATTCACATACTTGGTGTTGGCATAATTTGTAACCGTAACACCAGCATCAAAATTCAATACATCGCGTGACAACACGTTGTAGTAAAACATAAAGTCTGACTTATCGAAGGCCATAAAGTCTGCATCGACTGTAGTATAGCGAAAGCCTACATTAGGTAGGTAAGGTGCCGAGTGCTCATACGCCAGATAAAAAGAAGGCGCATTGTTTTTATCGCGACGAACTTCGTTCACCTCAGTTTGCCCCCACCAGTAATCAAGGCCCAGTTTGAACACTGAGTCTTGCTGAGCGAAGACAGCGGGCGAGAGCACAAGGCTGAGGCCCAATAAACCACGACATACTGTTTGGATTGTTTTCATCTTTCTTTTTTTATCCTGTCTGTTGCCTAAACATCTAAGTCAGCTGGAATCTTGCTCATGGCAGTCGTTACCACCTCAATGCCTGCTCCTGGTTTGTGGGCATTTTCACTGATGTGACGACGCCATTGACGGGCGCCCGGCATATTGTGGAAAAGTCCCAACATATGACGAGTAATATGACCTAAATAGGCGCCCTTTGCCAGTTGTTGTTCGATGTAAGGTAGCATCTCTTCAACCACTTGCTTGCGTTTTTTCACTGGTGTTTCAAGACCAAACACTTGCTGATCAACTTGTGCCAAAAGGTATGGGTTTTGGTAAGCCTCACGACCAATCATCACACCATCAAGGTGAGCAAGGTGCTCAAGGGTCTCTTCAAGCGTCTTAATCCCACCATTTACGGCAATCGAAAGATCTGGGAAATCTTTCTTAATTTGATAAGCACGTGGATAATCAAGCGGTGGGATCTCACGGTTTTCTTTTGGGCTAAGGCCACTTAGCCAGGCTTTGCGCGCATGAATGGTAAACTGCTCACAACCCCCTTTCTCTGCCACTGTGCTGACAAAATCGGTCAAAAACTGGTAAGAGTCTTGCTCATCAATACCAATACGCGTCTTTACCGTGACTGGAATATCCACCACATCGCGCATCGCTGCCACACAATCAGCCACCAGCTGTGGCTCGGCCATCAAGCAAGCACCAAAACGACCATTTTGCACACGATCTGATGGGCAGCCTACGTTTAGGTTGACCTCATCATAACCACGCTCTTGAGCCAGCTTGGCGCAGTGAGCTAGATCTTGCGGATTCGATCCCCCCAACTGCAATGCAATAGGGTGTTCATCTTGATTGTACGCGAGAAAATCACCCTTACCGTGGATAATCGCGCCCGTTGTGACCATCTCAGTGTAGAGCAGAGTCTGCGAGGAGAGCTTGCGATGAAAGTAACGACAGTGACGGTCGGTCCAATCGAGCATTGGGGCAACAGAGAGCCTGGAGTGGAAGAAATCGGCGTTCTGTCCCTTGCGCTCAGTTGTTTTTGCTGTCGGTTGCGTAGCGTTATCTTGCATCACTTTACCCATCTTACTTAAGTATTACTGTCTATGTTTCCAGTTCTTTATTGGAACGAAACAGTCGGTTGATATCAGCCCTGAACGTGTTCAATTTTCCAACAATGCGTCAGGGAGCGTGGATTCTACATCAAGATCTATCGTTACCCAAGTGCTTGGATAAATGGAATCACAATCGATTAGATACTGAGCCACAAAACCGCGCTCACACCTTACCTCTACCAGCTCACAATCTGACTTTTCTGCCTATTTTGTCCTCCAAAATCACGACCTAAGCAACACAAATTTTGCCTGATTCGTTCTATCCTTTAGATAGTATCTTCATCAAGAGGGCAGGGTCATGAAATATAAGCACATCTTAGTCGCACTTGAACTGGCAGAAGAGAGTCACGCCCTAATCGATAAAGCAGTGATGATGGCGAAAATGCTTGATGCCGAGGTATCCTTTATCCATATCGATGGGACACATGGTGAGATTTATCATGAGTTAGTCGATATGAAACAAGATAGTAGTCAACGTCCTTTGACCATTAACGCCATGGATCAGCTCAATGAGTTTGAGTCCTACATGGACTACCCGCTCAAGAGCTTTTTAGTCGGCACGGGAGACTTGGGCGATAAGATTCATGAAACCGTGGTAGAGCATCAGGTTGATCTACTTATCTGTGGTCACCACCAAGACTTCTGGAGCAAGATCATCTCCTACTCCCGCCACCTGATCCACAAATCACCAGTGGATATACTCGTGGTACCCATGCCAAACTCGCGCTAGAAAATACCACTCTCAATATCAATACGTTACTCGCGTTCAACTTCTTTGGCTGGACGCGAGTATTTATTCGAATGGCCTATACCCAAGTGACCTCAAGATGCAGACTTCAGAGCCAATATACATGCTCATATCAAGGAAGATGACTGCAGGAATGGTCACCCCTTTCAAAGTCATTTGACGCGGAGATGAGCATGTATATTGGCTCCCTTCGGGCGAGTTTGCTTGGCTCGCAGCCAGCGTTGGTCACTCTCGATTTAGAGCCACTAAATCTTCAAGTGACCGCCTTGGCTGCAAACCAAGCAAATCTCGCTGAAACTGCATCTTGAGGTTACTGGGTATAGCATTATTTTTGATCTAACCACTCAGATCATTGTGAGTTAGTGTTATACTCACAAGCTCGATTTTAAAGGTGGTAATAGCATTGAAAGCAACGGTTAATCAGATTGAACAACTGTGTATCGCACGCGGTGTGCGACTCACTCCACAGCGACGCAAAGTGTATGAGTTGATCTGTCAAAGCCCCAAGGCATCCAGTGCCTATGAGTTACTTGACGCGCTACGTGAAACTGAGTCCAGCGCGAAGCCACCTACCGTCTATCGAGCCTTAGATTTTCTGATGGAGCAGGGATTCATTCACCGTGTTGAGTCCACAAACAGCTATGTCTCATGCAGTCATGGTCACGATAAGAAACACTTTTCTCATCTACTTATCTGTGACCAATGTGGCAATGTTGTTGAGTTACAAGACTCAAATCTTATCGCATTACTACAAAGCAATGCCCAGCAACATGGTTTCGACATTCAGAATCATGTCATTGAATCACACGGCACCTGCTCATCGTGTAAAAAACAACAATGAAGAAGTAAATAACCATGCGCGCTGAATTTGTAAATCCATTTCTCGCTTCACTGATCAACGTCCTAAAGACAATGGCATCATTGGAGCTAAAACCACTCAAACCTCGCATCAAAAAAGATGAAGTGGCCCGTGGTGATGTCTCTGGTCTTATTGGTATGGTCGGCGACCAGACCCGAGGCTCTATGTCGATCACCTTCGATGAGCAACTGGCTCTTGAAATCATGGATAAAATGCTTGGTGAGAGACCGAGCAGTATCGATGAGGAAGTCACTGACATGGTCGGGGAGATCACCAATATGGTCACTGGCGGAGCAAAACGTATCTTAGCGGATAATGGCTTTGAGTTTGAAATGGCGACGCCGGTTGTGGTTTCTGGTAAAGGGCACACCCTTCGTCACAAGTGCGAGGGCGCCATCATTATCATGCCGTTTACCTCTGAATGGGGAAATGCGTTTATCGAGATCTGTTTCGAATAACCGACTACACGTAAATTCAACAAAGCCAGCGAGATAACCTCGCTGGCTTTTTCATAGTCATAATCAATGTATCTCGACGGTCGCCTCGTAATCCTGGTGCCCTTCCGACTTGGGTACAGCCACTAGCAGCACACCATCCTCAAACTCAGCATAGATGTCTTGCCACTCTAGATGCTCACCTAAGGTAAAGCTGCGTTTCATCACGCCCTCAAAGCGCTCCTTGTGGATCACCTTGTCTTCACTCTCATACTGGTGATGGCTTGAGGTTTGTGCCTCAATCGTCAACACCCCATGAGCACAGGTTACATTGATGTCTTGTTTATTCACTCCTGGTAAATCTGCAATTACCTCGAATGCCGTTGCCTTTTCCACTACATCTACTCGCGGCGAGAAGTTCTCTCCCTCCGAGTGAACGCGAAATTTTGGCAAGTGATCAAACACTCGATGGATCTCAGACCAAGAGTCTCTGGGTATCAAGCTCATGATATTCTCCTATCTAGCTTTAACCGCTGCCTTTTAATTTTAGTCTGATTGGAAAGATTTGGTCCCAAGAGTGAGCTAACTTATTGGAGGGTTCTGTTCTATATGGGAAAAGAGGCGAGAATCGAGAAGCGAGAGGCGAGGAATTTGGCGCATTTGATGAGTGAATCGGTCTTTGAAACGGAGTCGGCGCGCTTTCTGTTTTTGAAAAAAGCTGACCCGTTGGGCCAGCTTTTGGTTTAGGTAAATTAAATTAAGCTTTGAACGCTTTGAATGCGTTGATTAGGCCGTTGGTTGAGCTGTCGTGGCTTGTGATGGCGCTGTCGTCAGCTAGCTCTGGTAGGATTTGGTTTGCTAGCTGCTTACCAAGCTCTACACCCCATTGGTCGAAGCTGAAGATGTTCCAAATGACACCTTGAACAAAGATCTTATGCTCGTACATTGCGATCAATTGGCCAAGTGTTCGTGGGTCAACTTGCTTAACTAGAATCGAGTTGGTTGGGCGGTTACCTTCGAAGACCTTAAATGGTACTAGCTCAGCCACTTCTTGCTCAGTTTTACCTGCCGCAAGGAACTCAGCTCTTACTGTCTCTTCAGACTTACCGAATGCCAGTGCTTCTGTCTGTGCAAAGAAGTTAGACATCAGCTTCTGGTGGTGGTCACCAGTTGGGTTTGCACTGATTGCCGGAGCAATAAAGTCAGATGGGATCAATTTCGTGCCTTGGTGGATAAGCTGGTAGAACGCGTGCTGACCGTTAGTGCCTGGCTCACCCCAGATGATAGGGCCAGTTTGGTACGTCACTGCCTCACCACTGCGGTCAACGAACTTACCGTTTGACTCCATGTTGCCTTGTTGGAAGTAGGCAGCAAAGCGGTGCATGTACTGATCGTATGGCAAGATAGCTTCAGACTCAGCACCGTGGAAGTTGTTGTACCAGATACCGATCAGCGCAAGGATAACCGGGATATTGCTCTCAAGCGGTGTTGATTTAAAGTGGTTATCCATCTCATGAGCACCGGTTAGAAGCTCAACAAAGTTATCAAAACCAACGCCTAGCGCAATAGACAGACCGATGGCTGACCATAGTGAGTAGCGACCACCAACCCAGTCCCAGAACTCAAACATGTTGTCCGTATCAATACCAAACTCTGAAACAGCTGGCGCATTGGTTGATAGAGCTGCAAAGTGCTTCGCAACATGCGCTTCATCACCCGCGCTTGCAAGGAACCAATCACGAGCGGTGTGAGCATTAGTCATGGTTTCTTGAGTGGTAAAGGTCTTAGACGCGACGAGGAAAAGAGTCGTCTCAGGGTCGACTTTCTTTAGTGTCTCTGTAATGTGGGTACCGTCAACATTCGATACAAAGTGCATGTTTAGGTGCGTCTTGTAAGGAGCTAGCGCCTCAGTCACCATGTAAGGACCTAGGTCTGAACCACCAATACCGATGTTAACTACGTCGGTAATCGCCTTACCTGTGTAGCCTTTCCACTCGCCACCAATCACGCGCTCAGAGAATGCTTTCATCTTCTCTAGAACTGCATTCACCGCTGGCATCACATCTTCACCCTTCACTAGGATTGGCGTGTTACTACGGTTACGTAGAGCAACGTGAAGCACTGAACGGCCTTCCGTCTGGTTGATCGCATCACCACTAAACATGGCGTCAATAGCCGAAGTTAGATCAGTGTCTTTTGCTAAAGCAAATAGATGCTTAAGTGTTTCTTCGTCGATCAGGTTCTTGGAGTAATCGACAAGAAAGTCTGAGCCAAAACGTGCAGAGTACTTGTCAAAACGCGCAGGGTCCTGTGCAAACAACTGCTTCAGGTCCATATCCTGAGCGGTTTCAAAGTGAGCTGTCAGAGCATTCCATGCCTGCGTCTGTGTTGGATTGATATTTTTTAACATGTCATCTGTCCCGATGTTACAGTAGGTTCTATTCTACCTGGCGAGGAGTACGATACGCGTGAACGCCCATGTTCCTCGGTAGAATCCCCGATTTAGTAAATATAAAAAATGGAGTGCCTTGAAGGCAAATTGTAATAAATTTTCAGTCACGACATTATGAAGCAGTAAAAGCGCACGGTTGGTGAGTTACATCACGAACCCGACAAATCTTGAGCAAAAAAAACTGATCTAGTGCAAATAAAATCAAGGTAAAAATCTATGTGGTCACAATTAATCATCCAGCTCCCACCCTACCCGCGCGGCTTTCATCTGATCACTGATGAAATTGAACAACATTTAACCCAACTAAGTACGATCAACGTTGGAATACTACATGTTTTTATCCAGCACTCATCAGCGAGCCTAACCTTGAACGAGAACGCCGATCCCACCGTACGCGCTGATATGGAGCAGCATTTTAATCGTTATGTACCTGAGCGCGCGCCCTATTACCGACACACTTATGAAGGGGATGATGATATGCCGGCCCACATCAAGGCATCATTGCTAGGCTCAAGCGTGACCATCCCAATTACGCGCGGTCGATTGGCGCTTGGAACCTGGCAGGGAATCTATCTTGGGGAGCATCGCGATCATGCCGGAGGGCGAACCTTGATTGCGACACTACAAGGTGAATAGAGTTGGAACAGAATAACTAGAAGGGCTGGTTTATCATCACCCTGAAGGCTCGGTCGTCCTCTGATTGAGCTATCTCAGTGCGAACGACTATGCCCTCCACCTGAAACCGGATCGCCCCGCCTAGGCTCCACTTTAGATCGGTATGTAACTCTTTGAGGTTATAACTGTCCGCGACGCGTCCAGCTTCGGCAAATACTACCCATTGCCACCACGGCAAATCATAGTAGTTGATCACAGGGATCTCCCCTAAAGGCTGCCAATCAGGGATAACTCGATATTCAGCCGCATAATGAACAGCTGAGCGGCCATGGAAACGACTGCCACTGTAACTGCGCAGTCGATAAAGTCCACCAAGTCGCACCTGCTCATGCTCAGCCGGGCGACCACAACGCGACTCACGCTGGCCAGCCTGACACTCTTGCCAACTTGGCGTATCAGCGGTATAGGCATTAAGGGCGATAATTTGCTGATCAAACCAGTCCCCTAGCTCGCCCAAAGAAAAGTAGTGACTGGTTTCTGCCTCAAGCTTGACCCACTTATCATCATTCGACCAGTTATCAGCACCAATCGTGGTCGTAAATTGCGAGTGGGAGCCACGAGTGGGTCGGCTATTTGAGTCGCGGTTATCCCAGTCCGCGATAAGCTCTACACCTGAGGCTTCGTTTCTAACTCCGTCGCTTTCAAGCGTGCGCGAGCTATAAAATGGTTTGACATAAATGGAAGAGATACCGCTCTCAAGCGGAGAGGCACGGCGCACATCGCGCTGTGGGATGAATGCTCCTTTGAGTCCTTGCTGTGCGATCTCTCCCCAAGGAAGAAAAAAACGAAACTCGAGCTTGTAACGATTTTCAGTCCCGTCGGTAAAGGTAAAGTCATCTGGTGATGAGTCATTATTTCCCTGATTACCAACATAGTACTTGGTCTGATTCAATTGCCCTTGATAGAGCTGGACAGAGGAAGTAACGGAGTCCGATAAGGCGTAGTTAAAGGCGGAAAGAAAGCCAACATAGCTGTCTTTATCGGTATATAACCCCATGCCAAATAGAGCGGCTTGTGGCTGCCCAACCCCTTTTGCGACGCCCGCAACACCGAAGGATTTACCCAACGATTCAGTTTGAAAAAAGAAGGGGACGAAGGCGAGATCTTTTTGCTTAGCAAACACTTGGCCGCTTAAAAATACGCTTAAGAGGCTAGCAAGTCCTATCCATTTCATCAGGCTATTCGCTGTATTCCATGTCGACGCGAGAGGTCAGCTTGGTGACCAACTCATAGGCAATCGTCTCAATGTGCTCAGCGACCTCTTCAACCGGAAGAGCCCCTCCCCACAAAATAGCCTCATCACCGACCTTGTCACTGGCCTCTGGGCCTAAATCCACCGTGAGCATGTCCATAGAGACGCGACCAGCCATCGGTACGCGGCGACCGTTAACCAACACAGGAGTGCCATTAGGGGCCGTTCTTGGGTAGCCATCACCATAACCAATCGCGATCACGCCGACTTTGGTATCACGCGTACTGGTCCAAGTACCACCATAACCGACCGACTCTCCCGCTTTCACCTCTCGAACTGCAATCAGGTGTGATTTAAGCGTCATGACGGGCTTATACCCCATAGACTGGGCAGTTTTATCACCAAATGGTGAGACACCATACATGATGATCCCTGGGCGCACCCAATCAAAATAACTGTCTGGCCAAGCTAGCAACCCAGCCGATGCGGCCAGTGAGCGCTCGCCCAAGCAGCCTTGGGTCAACGAAGAAAACAGCTCAATTTGCTCTGAGGTAACCGTTTTTTGCGGCTCATCCGCACTGGCAAAGTGGCTCATATAACGCAATGGCTTAGCGACATTTGGGCAAACATGCAAACGACGAACAAAGTCATCATATTGCTCAGGTCTTACTCCGAGACGATGCATACCGCTGTCCACTTTGAGCCACACGATGACTGGCGAGTCGAGTTGCGCCTGCTCAAGAGCCTCGAGCTGCTCCTCGCAATGCACCACAGTTTGAATATGACTGGTGACCAGCAACGGCAAATCCATGGCTGAATAAAAGCCTTCTAGCAGCAATATCGGCTTAACCACACCACAAGCACGTAACTCAAGCGCCTCTTGAATCCGAGCCACGCCAAAGGCATCCGCACCTTGTGCATGCTGGGCGATATGACGCAATCCATGACCATAACCATTGGCCTTAACTACCGCTAAGATCTTACTCTGTGGTGCTTGAAGCCTGACTTGACTGAGGTTATGCCTCAGCGCGGCCAAATCAATATGTGCGGTGGCCGCCTTCATATAGCTTAAAGGACTAGTTACCGAGCTACTCATCGTCAAAAGCAGGTCCTGCATAATTATCGAAACGTGAGAACTGCCCCTGGAAGGTCAAGCGCACTGAACCGATAGGACCGTTACGCTGCTTACCAATGATGATCTCTGCGATCCCTTTCAGTGAGCTCTCTGGGTTGTAGACTTCATCACGATAGATAAACATGATCAAATCGGCATCTTGCTCAATCGAGCCCGATTCACGCAAGTCGGAGTTCACTGGGCGTTTGTCTGCACGTTGCTCTAGTGAGCGGTTAAGCTGAGAAAGCGCCACAACGGGCACATTCAGCTCTTTTGCCAGCGCTTTAAGCGAGCGCGAGATCTCAGCAATTTCTAGAGTACGGTTATCCGATAGTGCCGGCACGCGCATCAGCTGTAGGTAGTCGACCATGATCATCGACAAGCCGCCATGCTCACGTGCAATACGACGCGCACGCGAACGTACTTCAGTCGGTGTCAGACCAGAGCTATCGTCGATAAACATGTTCTTCTTCTCCATCAGGATACCCATGGTCGAAGAGATACGCGCCCAATCTTCATCATCAAGTTGGCCGGTACGAATCTTAGTTTGATCAACGCGTGACAAGGACGCCAGCATACGCATCATGATCTGTTCCGCTGGCATCTCAAGCGAGAAGATCAACACCGGTTTTTCCTGCTCCATCGCAGCGTTTTCGCATAGGTTCATCGCAAAGGTAGTTTTACCCATCGATGGACGCGCCGCCACAATTACGAGATCTGAGCCTTGTAGGCCGGCGGTCTTCTTATTGAGATCGCTAAAGCCCGTATTGACCCCAGTCACACCATCTTGTGGTGTCTTATACAGGATCTCGATACGCTCTAAAGTTTTTTCCAAGATCGAGTCTACGTTCTGCGGACCTTCGTTCTCGTTGGTGCGATCTTCTGCTATCGCAAAGACCTTACTCTCGGCAAGATCGAGAAGGTCTTCTGAGCTCCGCCCTTGCGGATCGTAACCCGCATCGGCGATCTCATTCGCGACACCAATCAGATTACGCACCAACGCACGCTCTGCCACAATATCGGCATAAGCGTTGATATTAGCGGCACTCGGGGTATTCTTAGCCAGATCGGCTAGGTAAGCAAAGCCACCGACATCCTCTAGCTGCTCACGCTGCTCAAGAAACTCAGATAGAGTGATCAAATCAAGAGGCTTGCCTGACTCAAGCAGGTCACTCACTGAGTCAAAAATCAACCGGTGTGGGCGACTGTAAAAGTCTTTGGTAACAACACGCTCCGCCACGGTATCCCAACGCTCGTTGTCCAGCAACAAGCCACCGATAACCGATTGCTCAGCCTCGATAGAGTGTGGAGGCACTTTAATCGCATCCACTTGGGCGTCTTTGTTCTTTTTCGAATTTGGCAAGGTTCGAAAGTCCGCTTGTCGATCAGCCATGTTATTACTCTGCTTGGTTCTCTTGGTGCATCATTATAACGGTATTCGAGCAATTGTAATTAGCATTGAGGATGTTTCTCGCTAACTTGTGTAGAATTGACCGTTCAATGACTAACCAAAAATTGAGTTCATCTAAAATCCATGTTTTCACTAAGAGAGGTATGATCGGTGCGTAAAACGCTGCTTATCGGTGCCAGCTTGTTGATTGGCTCGAATGCACTCGCTGAGGATGCTCAGGAGCCTGAGACAATTACCGTCCCCTCGCCATGGAAAAATGAAATCGAGTTTGGCTATCAAGCTCACTCCGGCAACTCCGATACCAAGTCCTTAAACTCTCGCATCGATGTCGAGTACATCTCTGGGCGTCACCGTACCTACGGAGAATGGAAATACTACCTACTGTACAAAGACGGTGAAGAAGACAAGCGTCAAGCGACTTACGCAATCCAGAGTGACTATAAGTTAGGTCCCCGCACCTACCTCTATAATAGCTTTCGTGGCGTCGACTCTAAATACAGTGCGTATTTTAAAGACTACACCCTATCGGGTGGTTTGGGTTTTCAATTCTATAACACCGAGCAACTGTTACTAGAGACAGAAGTCGGTCCAGGTTATCGATATCAAGAGCCTAACCTAGATGAAATCAAAGATGACGACATCATCTTTCCCAATATCGTTCAGGAGGTTATCTTTCGGGGTAACATCAATAGTGAATGGCGACCACTCGAGAATGTCACACTTGCAGCGACGATGACGGTTGTTGCCGGTGACAGTAATACCCGTATGGATACCAACCTAAGCTTTTCTAACAACATCACCGAGGATGTCGCTCTTAAGGTCAGCCACAACCGCGAATATCACGATAAAGTCCCGGAGGGGCTCAGCCACTCAGATAGTGTGATCACTGTGAGCATTCTGGTTTCTTTTTAATGCTCTGAAAATACAGGTTCGAGGCGCGGGTTACGGGCTCTGCCCTCCGAGGGGCGAGGAGTTTAACACGCACGGTAAATTACTCGCACCTCGGAACAAAGTGAAACTCGCTCCTCGAACCTAAAAAAAACACCAGCCCAGGGGCTGGTGTTTTACAATCAACACTAACGAGTGTGAACCAAATCTGAATTACTCAGCTGGAACAACTTGTAGGTTAACTGTAGCAAATACTTCAGAGTGAAGTTGGATGCTGATTTCGAACTCACCAGTGTTGCGTAGAGCACCTTCTGGAAGACGAACTTCGCTCTTAGCTACTTCAACGCCAGCCGCTGTGATAGCGTCAGCGATGTCACGAGTACCGATAGAACCGAACAGCTTACCTTCGTCACCAGCTTTAGAAGCGATAACAACTGCTTCTAGAGCGTTAACTTTCTCAGCACGAGCCTGCGCAGCAGTTAG
The DNA here is from genome assembly GCF_051660965.1 of Vibrio glycogenivorans. Classification (NCBI taxonomy): domain Bacteria; kingdom Pseudomonadati; phylum Pseudomonadota; class Gammaproteobacteria; order Vibrionales; family Vibrionaceae; genus Vibrio; species Vibrio glycogenivorans. The sequence continues at coordinate 17,621 of NZ_JBPVIS010000027.1, forward strand.
TTGCTCAGCAACTTTAGCTTCTAGTTCAGCGCGACGAGCTTCGAACATTTCAACGTTAGACTTAGTTGCCATAACTGCTTTACCTTGTGGGATAAGGAAGTTACGAGCGTAGCCAGATTTAACGTTTACAGTATCGCCAAGACCACCTAGGTTACCGATTTTATCAAGTAGAATAACTTGCATTGTTTAATCCTCTTTTAATAAACCGACCGATTACTGATGCTTATCAGTGTACGGTAGTAGTGCTAGGTAGCGTGAACGCTTGATAGCGCGAGCTAGTTGACGCTGGTACTTAGCGCTTGTGCCAGTGATACGGCTAGGTACGATTTTACCAGCTTCAGTGATGTAGTTTTTAAGAGTTGCTACGTCTTTGTAATCAATCTCTTGTACGCCTTCTGCAGTGAAACGGCAGAATTTACGACGACGGAAGAAACGAGCCATGGGCTATCTCCTGATCTTAAATTTGAGTGATGTTGTCGGCATGAAGCACTAATTTACCAACGCCATTTCGGCCGGTTTGATAAGCGACAAAGCCGCCCACCTTAATGCTACTGCCTGATACTAAGTTCTGAGTTAATGCTTGTGACCTAGGTCCGCTTACTACCACTGGCATGCGACAAAACACTTGCCTGGGTAGGTCCGCTTCGATAACGGTTGAGCGATGCTCAAGCCAGAATCGACAGTGTTCAATGCCACTGGGACTTTTAGACCGAATAGGAGGTTTGACAATCGTGCCACTGAGCTCCATTCGATTGGTCATCAAAAAAATTACTCAGCAGCTGCTTCTGGCTTAGACTCAGCACGCTCTTCGCGACGAGGAGCACGCTCAGCACGCTCTTCTTTTTGCTTAAGCATGATAGACTGCTCAGTTACCGCTTTCTTAGTACGCATGATCATGTTACGTAGAACTGCATCGTTGAAACGGAAAGCAGTTTCTAGCTCATCGATTACAGCTTGGTCAGCTTCAACGTTCATTAGAACGTAGTGAGCTTTGTGAAGCTTGTTGATTGGGTAAGCCAGTTGACGACGACCCCAGTCTTCTAGACGGTGGATAGTACCGCCAGCTTCAGTGATAGTACCAGTGTAACGCTCGATCATGCCAGCAACTTGCTCGCTTTGATCAGGGTGCACCATGAATACGATTTCGTAATGACGCATAGGTTGCTCCTTACGGATTAGTAGCTTCCAAAATGGCCCGGTCATCCAGAGGAAGCAAGGAACGAATAAATTGACCGAGAAATAAGAGTCGCGAATAGTACAGAATGCAAGCAGGCTTGGCAAGCGAAAGTTTCGCTTGCCAAGCCAGTTACACTTCGTTCCGAGGCGCGGGGACGGGCTAGCGCCCTACGGGGTACGAGTAGTTTTTTCGTTAGACATAAGGCCAGCGAAGAATCACTCGCTCCTCGTAGCGTAGCGTCCCCGAAGCGAAGCGGCCTCGCTCCTTTAGTTTTTGCGTTTGAAAAACGCAAAAAGGAGAGCCTAAGCTCTCCTTTTTTTAGATGCGGTCTTCAATCAAATTGAAGAGCTGCAAGACTCAACTAAAAATTAGTCGAAGATCTTAGCAACAACACCAGCACCTACAGTACGGCCACCTTCACGGATTGCGAAGCGTAGACCTTCGTCCATAGCGATTGGAGCGATTAGTTCAACAGTCATTTGAACGTTGTCGCCTGGCATTACCATTTCAACGCCGTCTGGAAGCTGGATGTCACCTGTTACGTCAGTTGTACGGAAGTAGAACTGTGGACGGTAGCCTTTGAAGAAAGGAGTGTGACGGCCGCCTTCGTCTTTAGAAAGTACGTATACTTCAGACTCGAACTTAGTGTGTGGGTTGATTGAGCCAGGAGCTGCAAGAACTTGACC
>NZ_JBPVIS010000028.1:0-7005 GCF_051660965.1 Vibrio glycogenivorans
TCGAGTGTTTCTACAATCCCAGACGAAATCATGGTACTAATGGTGGACTGTCACCAAATGACTATGAAAGACAGTATTTTCAGGAGCTTGAGAGTGTATAGAGTTCTGGGGTCTTACCAGGGTAGAGGTATTGCCACACCAACAGCAGCATTTCGCTCAAGACATCGGACAGTATAACTTGAGCAAGGGCGTAAAGTTCCACTCAGGTAATGACCATGATGATATTGTTTTAAATGACTACGCCAGTATCAAGACGTTAAGTAATACTAGCTGGCTTACAAATCATACAATTACCTCTTACATGAACCAATACGGCAGCAGTGGAAAGCTATCGGTTTGGGTTGAGGTCTCCGCAGGCGATCCGTTAACGGGGGCAAGATTGCCCACTCAAGTGCACCTATGCGACAGCAACGTAAAACTCTCAGCTTGTGTTGAGGACCCTGTAAGCGTTTTGGCCAGCGCAAACGCGCACTCAATCATACATATCGACTCTTTGCCTAACGGGTATGGTTACGGTCCCGACTGTGGCCCCATTCGTGGACCGTTTACCAATCCAATTGACCCAATCTATCCCGTACCACTAGGCCCGATGCCATACCCGGTTTACTAATACATTTGCGGCCGTGATGGCCCCGACATCACGTCTCCTTAACGAGCAACCACTTTATTCCCGTTGCCTACCAGTAACGGGGGAGTCTCTGCACCGCCGTCTAGACCCTAGTTACGGCATCAGGTTATGTTATCGACCGCAGAAAAGGGGGCGTAGAAGTCAGGATGATAGAAGTATCTGCTTTTTTGCAGAATATATACCATGAAAGACTCAGTGTGAAAAAGGACTTAGACAATGAAAAAGCTCATCAAAGTGTTATCACTTCTTGCCCCTTACCGCTCTCTTTTAGCTCTACTCGTGGTATGGCTCCTCTCCGTAGATATTGGTCCAAACGGTATTGAAACTGATACCGACAGACTAGAGCTACTTCTTAAATATGCATTAATCGCATCTTGATGAGATGGATGTGCGCCACGCATCAAGCGCACATCCATTCTGTTTCCAGCCTTCCCCGCATCAAACATAGCCCAAGGATAATTCGGGAGCAGCCCAGGACCGGACAAGATTGCAGTACTGCAATTTTGTTGGCCGATGTAAAGGCCCATAAGAGGCAGTGCGTTTGATGGCTGCATAACTCATTTCTGCCCCAAAACGTGTTGTCCCCGATAGAACCACATCCACTCTTAGCTCATAATCACATAATCAAAACTTATATATGAGGCAAGAGGCACTAAGTATCCTCCCTTGAACCGAATACGTTATAGTGACTAAAACTCGTCTACCATCACGGAATCAAACGGAGAACAAGGTGCTAACTAAAGAAGATATCATAGGTCAGCTTGGACGCCTCAACATAGCAAACAAAGTTGTATGCCTTCACTCCTCATTTAGATCTTTTGGCGATGTTCAAGGCGGCCCACAAACAATTATCGATGCCTTTTTGGAGAGCGGCTGTACCTTGGTTTGCCCTACCTTCTTTTATTTAGCTCAGACCTACCCAGCACGTATAAACTACCTTAACAATGGTATCGACTACGAATCGGTACTTGAAATGCGCTCTGTAAACTATACGGGTGCTCCATCTCAAATAGAGCCGACGATGGGAGTAATTCCAAAGTTGCTTTTGGGTATTGAATACACCGCTCGGACACAGCACCCAACGAACTCGTTTGCTATTACAGGTAAAGACAAAGCCTTGCTGCTCGCAAATCAGAGCCCACTTAATGTTTACTCCGCTTATAAAGCCATTTACAGCGGAAATCTGCCAGCGGTAGTGATACTTGCTGGAGTCAATTTTAAAGCCTGCACACCGATCCACTATGCTGAAGAACTTGCTGGGAAAGGTTTATTTCGGCGCTGGGCTGTACAAAACGGTCAAGTAGTCGAAACCGAAGAAGGAAGCTGCTCAGATGGTTTTGAAAGTCTAAGGCCTTATGTTAGCGAGATTGAAAGTGAAATTAAAATTGGCAATAGCTTAGTAAGGGTTTACGACTTTCACCGCTTTGTAAATACCATTGCTGACGTTATCGTCCGTGATCCTAGTATTACTCACTGTGGGACCGTGAACTGTCATCGGTGCAACGATATGGTGCGCGGTGGAAGAAGCAAAGCGTAATCGCCATCGTGCGACAATTTAAGATAGGCTTTGAACAGGGAATGCTCTTGTCTTTTCCCTACCTAGCCTCAAACGAAAGCGACCCTACTTTGACAAACCCAAACGTACGAATGTCCAAAGAATTGTTGATGGGGTATGAAACACGAAAATGCCCCAAGACGTGTTTAGAACACAGAAACCATTATGAGCTTAATTTTATTGGCTCAGTACCTTCTTCATCGAGAAGCCTTTTCTGTTCACATAAAAACTCGCCACTCAAGTTCAGGTAATACTCAGGTTTTTTATTTTGCTGGAAAATATCTGAAACGGCGGTAATTCCTCTAGTTTTCCCTGATAGTGCATGGGCAGTACTTGAGCTATATATTAGGAAATCTTCAAGCTTTCTGAGGTTTTCTAGGTGTAAACCTGAGTGTTCGGGAAAAGAGAATTTCAGAAACAATGCTTTGGAAGCGATATGCAGTAACATTATTGAATTTTGCTTAAACACATTAATTTTATTGATCATTTCAGTTGTCAAACAGCCATCAATCTGTGCGTTGTCAAACTGATCGTCGATCAACTTAATCGAAGATGTGAGCGATTCCCTAACCTTGCTATTCAACCCATTTGGCTCGTAACTTCCAACACCGTTTGAGGGGTATGTTTTGCAATAGAACGCATCAAAATTATCGAACTCAAAACCATAGCTTTCGATGGTTTCTTTTACATACCGCCGATGTTCAAAAAACAGTACTGACTTGTCGCGATGAAGCTTTTGTTTTGAGGTGTGTATATGGTTTATCAATCCAGCAAGAGGAAACACCATCGCGAGCACACCAAGAGGTAGTTTTGATATCTCCCAAAAGTAATCATATCCATCTTTGGTGAAACTAAATTTGAGGTTCTCATTGATAGCAACGGCTAAATATAGAAGTAGGCATAATAGAAGTGGTACCGCAATAGCAGCAAAAAACAAAGGGACTCTATACAGAGGTGTTTCTGGGTTGATACAAAAAAGCCTAGCAGAGTTCGATTTTATCTTATTCAGCATATCACACCAGTAGAGTTAACATTTTCAATAACTTCAGGTTATTACTATACATTTTTGCTACATAGCTGTTAATCCACAATTAGCAAAATGAACGAAGTTCCTGACACACTTTTGTCCAGAACTTTGCTGGCTGGCACCGTGACGGCCGTTGAGGGCTAACTCGGGTGACACACCGAATCAAACAGCCTAGATGTCCCCAAACCCGCCTTCCCCGCATCAAACATAGCCCAAGGATAATTCGGGAGCAGCCCAGGACCGGACAAAATTGCAGTACTGCAATTTTGTTGGCCGATGTAAAGGCCCATAAGAGGCAGTGCGTTTGATGGCTGCATAACTCATTTCTGCCCCATTTTTTTTATCGACTTAAAATCACTAGCACGCGCCTGTCGTGTTTCCCCAAGATTTTTTAATGGATAAAACACACAAAAAACAGCCCACCAATCAATATTATTTGAGATGTCTCATAACACTATAGGTGAGGGGCTGTTATGTGTTACTTATTGATATTTAATAACTTTAACCTTTAAAGGTTGATCTAAATCACACCGCTAATACGCAATAATATTATCTGCAACCAAATGTACAACTTTGTAAGTTATCATTACATCTCCTTAACCTGACCTTCTGTTGGGTTTAGTTGTGGATAGTTAATGTCGTGAGACACTATTCGTTGTAGTAACCAAGGAAGGCCATGGAACGGTGGTTTTAATCCCACTGGCAGTATTCATGTTTGAGCCCCGAAGCGACAAGGAAGGCGCAAATGGCATTGAAGGGATATCACCGACCTCTAACTCCATTCTGCCGACAGCATCAAAAATGAAGCGCATCTCTCTGCTACGTCACCTTGCCGCCTTAAATCAGACAAACCCCATTGGGGAACTCTGAGAACAAGCATCTCTGGTGCGAGTTCGAGGCTCCTGCCGGAGATTGAATTAAATTAAGGATAAAGGTGAAGATTATGAAAACTAAATCGACTTTAGCGTTATTTGCAGCGGCAGCACTCTTCACAGGCGCTGCGGTTGCTGAGGAAGTTCGTACTCCAGTTGCTCAAGAGGACTACCGAGATTATATGGTAGGCCTTAAGATAAATTTGGTTAACGGTTTTGGGACAGTGACCTGTGGTGGTGCGCTATTGGGTGAGAATTACATTCTTACTGCGACTCACTGTATGGTTGGGTGGGATGAAAACCCAATTGAAATTACGCAGGGTCTAAGTCGCAGTAACCCTGTCGCTAAGCACTACCGAAATGTAGTGCATATTCCATCCAACTCAGGAAATTCTGAGGCTGATGCCGTGCAACTAGAATGGTCGTACCATGATTCTGTGGTTGAGCCAGAGTGGAGTAGTAATGGCTTTGCAGGTGATCTGTATGTCCATAACTCACATCTGTACAGTGACAGTGTTATTGAGCGCTATCGTAGTTATGGTGATGATTTCATGGGCCATTACATCCAGAAAGATCTGAGTTTATTGAAGTTGGATGAGCCTATTGTACATGCGGACTCTGCGATGGTATTCCAGACCTTTAACGGTGTTGACGACCACCTGCAGTTGGGTGATGAATTCACCTTCCGTGGGTGGGGGACTCTAGATTCTACGGGCACCACGTCTGATGTTTTGATGGAATTCACTTCAATTCTGATGATGAAACCTCATGTTGTCTACGAGTGGGTTGATACGGGATACTTGGATATTATGGGTGACCCATTGAAAGTTCCCGAGCCATGTACTCTGGAATCAGAAAAGTGTTACTACAACCCTGGGCACAAGAACCTTTACTACAATGAAGAGGTTTCTGTTAAGCCCGGCGATTCTGGTACGCCACTTGTTCACAATGGTGCAATCATCGGTGTGATCAGCTCAAATACCATGGGCGCGCAAGACGGTTCGAAACTTCGAAGTGAAGTGATCAGTTTTGATGCGTACACCGATTGGTTTGTTCGTGCCATTGATGGTCTTTTGTTCCCATCAGAAGTGAGCATTGACATTGATGAATCTAACTCTGCGACATTTGTTATTCAAAACTTTTCTAAAGGGACGGTTGATACTTACCTGAATAGCGAAAGTATTGATGGTGTTTTCACGGTAGTTGAAGATTGTGGCCTTCTAGCTTCAAAAGATGGCTGCCATGTGACAATTGAGGTTTCAAGTGATTTCGAACTTGATAATTCAATTCAAACATACGCTATTCAATTAACAGATGTTGAATTCATTCAACTCAGTCTTACTGGTAGTGTCCAAGGTAAACCAGGTACACCAATCCTTCCACCTGAAGGTGGTGACGATGGTTCTAATAACGGTACTGACAAAGATGAAGAAGAGCCAGAAGAAGAGCTGAAGCCGGGTACGCCTGGCGAAGGTAATAACGGAAGTAGTGGCGGCTCAAGCGGCTCTAAATCAGGTGGCTCTATGTCATTCGGCCTGCTGACAGTGCTAGCAGTTTTAAGTATAAGACAGTTCAAGTTTAAGAAATAACTTTTTGGGGAGTGCTTTGCGCTCCCTTCTTCCATCAGCGGCGGTTCCCCCCTTGTAAAGAGCATTATCAGCGGATATCTTCACTGTCATCACTTTGCCATACTATAGATAATTCGATAATCGCAGAATTAAGTATTTGCCCTAACAAGGTTTTGTCCAAAAATAATTTACAACCCTTGGTAATCACAATGTGATCACCAAGCAATTCTGTCGTATGTTAATTACCAAGCGACTTTGTCGTTAAGCTAACTACCAAGGGAAAGTGACGGAACAGATTAGCGTACCTTTTAAAGTAATCAAAACCAGCTTTAAAGGGTGCTAAGGATGTTCTACATGGATTCAAAATCTCAGTTTACTGTCGATATCATTAGCAAAGTCATTGATGGCAAAATCACTATCCATAGCGCGACTCAATTGCTGCAGAAATCACGAAGAACCGTTGAACGTTACTTGAGCCGGTATCGCAAAGAAGGTATTCGATTCGTGATTCATGGTAATACGGGTCGTGCTCCCATCAATAAAATCCCTGAGTCACTCAAGAAGGAGGTCCAGCGCCTCATTCAAATCAAGTACTACGACTTCAATCTTCAACACCTCTCAGAGCTTCTGGAGAAGAATGAGGGGCTGTCGATTAAGCGTGAGACCTTGCGCTCTTGGGCGCACGATATTCACCATGTCAAACGCGCTAAGCGCCGCCGTAGCCGAGTTCGAAAGTATCGTCAGCGGATGCCTTCACCTGGGCTGATGCTGCAAATGGATGGTAGTCCGCATCGCTGGTTCGGTAATGAGCGCTCGTGCTTAATCGCTATCGTTGATGATGCGACCAGTGATATCCATGCGCAGTTCTTTCGCTCTGAAACCACTGAAGGCTGCATGAAAGTGATGCGTGCGTACATCGAAAAGCGTGGGGTGTTTAAGACGTTGTATGTGGATAGAGCCGGTATCTTTGGCGGTCCCAAACGCAGTAACTTCTCGCAAATGCAACGGGCTTGTGAGGAGCTCGGTATCGAGATTATCTTCGCTAACTCACCGCAAGGTAAAGGGCGGATAGAACGCGCCTTCGACACCTTCCAGGACCGCCTCGTGCCGGAGCTGCGGCTGAACAACATCACCGATATGGACGGCGCTAATCGCTATTTACACGAGGAGTTTATTCCCAATTACTGGGTTAAGAATGTCATGGTGATGGCCGCCAGTTCAAGCACCGCGTTTAAACCCGTGCCGCCTGACTTGGACCTCAATAGTATCTGTGTGCAGAAAGAGTATCGTACGATACGCCGCGACCACACCTTCAGCTTCGATAGCAAAATGTACGTCATCGACTCGCCAGTGCG
>NZ_JBPVIS010000029.1:0-4703 GCF_051660965.1 Vibrio glycogenivorans
GCTCCTGTGTCCACTTCAAAACGAACGATATCATCACTACCCGTGGTCGCATCAATGCTGCCTGTCACCACTAGCGCGTCACTATCAGGACTATTGCCATCCACCAAATTCGCTTCATCAAATGAGGCAGGGCTGACCCCAGTGATTACTGGGTCTTGACCATCTTCAATGTCAATGCTGGCAACTGGCATGTAGGTATCGCCATCACCATCGATAATGGTGACGGTCACCGAAGTGCTGAGGATTTCTTCACCGCTATGGTCTAAATCGCGGTTTGGCTCGAAGTACATCTCACCGGTCGTCTTGATATAAACCGTGCCATCTTCAACAGCAAAGTCTTGGTATTCTGGGTCTGCTTGGTCGAGAACGAATGGCTCGCTGGTTGCATCACCTTGATAGACAAAACTCACTACCGAGGCACCTTCCGCACCTTCTGTCGACAAGAAGTCATGTACGTCCGTGGCGCTATCGCCCGATGTGACCGGCTCAGTCACCTCTAGCGCCGCAGTCGTGCTCGCTACCGTCGCCTCATCATCGACAATAGTAACCGCGATATTAGTCAGCGGGGTTGACTCAGATGGGTCGCCATCACTATCGACGGCAAACACAGGCAAGTTAAACGACAGTTGGTCGTCTTCGCTCGAATCATTCTCATGATCAATGGGCTCAAACAGCTCAATACTATAGTTGCCATTTTCATCAATAGAGACCTGGAAGATGTCCACCACGCTATTATCGTCTAACGTAACGGTCGCATCGTAAACGTACGACACCATACCGGAAACCGGATCCGTCACGACATTCGCTGAGCCTAAGACAACCGGTTTACCCAGTGCCTCAATCGGTGTTTCTGAATTGAAGGCTGCAGTATCCACTTCAAAGCGAGTGATATCGTCACTGCCCGTGGTTGCGCTGATACTGCCTGTCGCCACTAACGCATCGCTATCAGGGCTATTACCATCGGCTAAGTTCGCCTCATCAAATGAAGCAGGACTGACCGCTGTGATAACAGGGTCCTGACCATCTTGAATATCAATATTGGCCACAGGCATGTAAGTATCGCCATCACCGTCGACAATGGTGGCTGTTACAGAAGTGCTAAGAATTTCTTCGCCACTATGGTCTAAATCTCGACTTGGTTCGAAGTACATCTCGCCAGAAGTCTTGATATAAACCGTGCCATCTTCGACAACAAAGTCTTGGTATTCTGGGTCTGCTTGGTCGAGAACGAATGGGTCACTGGTCGCATCACCTTGATAGACAAAGCTCACAACGGAAGCGCCATCCGCCCCTTCCGTCGACAAGAAGTCATGCACTTCAGTCGCGTTATCACCCGATGTAACCGGCTCTGTCACCTCAAGGTCAGCAACCGTACTCGCTACCGTCGCTTCATCATCGACAACGGTAATCGCAATGTTGGTCTGCGGTGTCAACTCAGATGGATCGCCATCGCCATCCACGGCAAACACTGGCAAATTAAACGACAGTTGGTCGTCTTCTGACGAGCCATCCTCATGATCAATCGGCTCAAACAGTTCAATGCTGTAATTACCGTCTTCATCGATGGATACTTGGAAGATGTCGACAACCGTATCATCGTCTAAGGTTACTGTTGCATCATAAACATAAGAGCTTATGCCACTGACTGGGTCAGTCACAATCGAAGGGCTGCCCAGTATAACCGGCTTACCAAGTGCTTCTATTGGTGAGGTGCTATTGAAACTAGCGGTATCTACCTCATAGCGAACGATATCATCACTACCCGTTGTTGCACTGATACTGCCTGTCGCCACTAGTGCATCACTATCAGGGCTATTACCATCGGCTAGGTTAGCCTCATCAAATGAGGCTGCATCAACCGCAGTAATTACAGGGTCTTGACCATCTTCAATGTTGATATTGGCGACTGGCGTATAGGTGTCACCATCACCGTCGATAATGGTGGCTGTCACAGAGGTGCTAAGGATTTCCTCACCACTATGGTCTAAATCTCGACTTGGTTCGAAGTACATCTCGCCAGAAGTCTTGATATAAACCGTACCATCTTCGACAGCAAAGTGTTGGTACTCTGGGTCTGCTTGGTCGAGGATAAATGGATCGCTGGTTACGTCACCTTGATAGACAAAGCTCACAACAGAAGCACCATCAGCACCTTCCGTCGACAAGAAGTCATGCACATCCGTCGCGTTATCACCTGATGTGACCGGCTCAGTCACCTCAAGATCAGCAGTGGTGCTCGCGACCGTCGCCTCATCATCGACAACAGTCACCGTAATGTTGGTCTGTGGCGTCAACTCAGATGGGTCACCATCACTATCGACGGCAAACACCGGCAAGTTAAACGACAGTTGGTCATCTTCTAAAGAGCCATCCTCATGATCAATCGGCTCAAACAGCTCGATGCTGTAATTACCGTCTTCATCGATGGATACTTGGAAAATGTCGACAACCGTATCATCGTCTAAGGTGACTGTTGCATCGTAAACATAAGAGCTTATGCCACTGACTGGGTCAGTCACAATCGAGGGGCTGCCCAGTGTAACTGGCTTACCAAGCGCTTCTATCGGTGAGGTGCTATTGAAGCTAGCGGTATCTACCTCATAGCGAACGATATCATCACTACCAGTTGTTGCATTGATACTACCTGTCACAACCAGCGCATCGCTGTCAGGGCTATTCCCATCCACCAAATTCGCTTCGTCAAATGAGGCTGCATCAACCGCTGTAATGACGGGGTCTTGACCATCTTCAATCCTGATATTGGCAACTGGCATGTAGGTATCGCCATCACCATCGATAATGGTGACGGTCACCGAAGTGCTGAGGATTTCTTCACCGCTATGGTCTAAATCGCGGTTTGGCTCGAAGTACATCTCACCGGTCGTCTTGATATAAACCGTGCCATCTTCAACAGCAAAGTCTTGGTATTCTGGGTCTGCTTGGTCGAGAACGAATGGCTCGCTGGTTGCATCACTTTGATAGACAAAACTCACTACCGAGGCACCTTCCGCACCTTCTGTCGACAAGAAGTCATGTACGTCCGTGGCGCTATCGCCCGATGTGACCGGCTCAGTCACCTCTAGTGCCGCAGTCGTGCTCGCTACCGTCGCCTCGTCATCGACAATAGTAACCGCGATATTAGTCAGCGGGGTTGACTCAGATGGGTCGCCATCACTATCGACGGCAAACACAGGCAAGTTAAATGACAATTGGTCATCTTCTAAGGAGCCATTCTCATGATCAATCGGCTCAAACAGCTCAATACTGTAGTTGCCATTTTCATCAATAGAGACCTGGAAGATGTCCACCACGCTGTTATCGTCTAGCGTAACGGTCGCATCGTAAACGTACGACACCATACCGGAAACCGGATCCGTCACGACATTCGCTGAGCCTAAGACAACCGGTTTACCCAGTGCCTCAATCGGTGTTTCTGAATTGAAGGCTGCAGTATCCACTTCAAAGCGAGTGATATCGTCACTGCCCGTGGTTGCGCTGATACTGCCTGTCGCCACTAACGCATCGCTATCAGGGCTATTACCATCGGCTAAGTTCGCCTCATCAAATGACGCAGGGCTGACCGCAGTGATAACAGGATCTTGACCATCTTGAATATCAATATTGGCCACAGGCATGTAAGTATCGCCATCACCGTCGACAATGGTGGCTGTTACAGAAGTGCTAAGAATTTCTTCGCCACTATGGTCTAAATCTCGACTTGGTTCGAAGTACATCTCGCCAGAAGTCTTGATATAAACCGTGCCATCTTCGACAACAAAGTCTTGGTATTCTGGGTCTGCTTGGTCAAGCACAAACGGCTCGCTGGTCGCATCACCTTGATAGACAAAGCTCACAACGGAAGCGCCATCAGCACCTTCCGTCGACAAGAAGTCATGCACTTCAGTCGCGTTATCACCCGATGTAACCGGCTCTGTCACCTCAAGGTCAGCAACCGTACTCGCTACCGTCGCTTCATCATCGACAACGGTAATCGCAATGTTGGTCTGCGGTGTCAACTCAGACGGATCGCTGTCACTATCTACCGCAAACACTGGCAAGTTAAACGACAACTGGTCGTCTTCCAGGGAGTTATCTTCATGATCAATCGGCTCAAACAGCTCAATGCTGTAGTTACCATCCTCATCAATGGAGACTTGGAATATATCAACGACACTATCGTCATCTAGCGTGACGGTGGCGTTATAAACATAAGACGTTGTGCCGCTGACTGGGTCAGTGACAACCGAAGGACTGCCTAATGTAACCGGCTTACCGAGTGCTTCTATCGGTGAGGTGCTATTGAAACTAGCGGTATCTACCTCATAGCGAACGATATCATCACTACCCGTTGTTGCACTGATACTGCCTGTCACCACCAACGCATCGCTGTCTGGGCTATTACCATCGGCTAAGTTCGCCTCATCAAATGACGCAGGGCTGACCGCAGTGATAACAGGATCTTGACCATCTTGAATATCAATATTAGCCACAGGCATGTAAGTATCGCCATCACCGTCGACAATGGTGGCTGTTACAGAGGTGCTAAGAATTTCTTCACCACTATGGTCTAAATCTCGACTCGGCTCGAAGTACATCTCGCCAGAAGTCTTGATATAAACCGTACCATCTTCGACAGCAAAGTCTTGGTACTCTGGGTCTGCTTGGTCGAGGATAAATGGATCGCTGGTTACGTCACCTTGATA
>NZ_JBPVIS010000030.1:0-3129 GCF_051660965.1 Vibrio glycogenivorans
ATCCATGTAGAACATCCTTAGCACCCTTTAAAGCTGGTTTTGATTACTTTAAAAGGTACGCTAATCCGTTCCGTCACTTTCCCTTGGTAATTAGCTTAACGACAAAATCGCTTGGTAATTAGCATACGACAGATTCGCTTGGTGATCACATGTCATTGCTGCCCTTCTAAACACACTTTTGGACAAAAGTTAGCTACAGCTCTGGCTAAATTGGTACCTGATGGATAATCTAAGGTATTGTAAACCCTCTTATCGATTGGTTAAATCGACTAACCCCATACCTTATAGTGGCATAACTAATTTGGTTACCTGATTGGAGCATAATCGTGAAAGTGATGAGGAAAACTAAATATGACAAATATAGGTTGATTTGTGAGAGATTAATCGGCGATTTGAAGAATGTTCCTGAGGAGAGTATTAAAAAGATACTGGCTTCTTGGGAGCAGTCTTTTGCACAGCTTGATGTTGAGTTATCTAATCCAGAGACTACGATAAAAAAATCATTGGTCACAGCTGGCATAGAGCAGGGCTTAACTGACACATATTATGTGATTTTAGAGTTGCCTGATGAATCGCGATATGAAGCTAAGAAATATTTTGTCGAAGCCTGCTCTGAATTTGAGCCTGCTTTTTTAGAACGAGTAACCGATAGAAGCGGAAAAATCCTAAAGAGAGGAAAGATAAGGAATGAGTCTGAATGGTATATAGTACGTAGTAAAGTTGATGACCTTATGCTGCAGAGGAATGAAGAGGCAGCTATTGAATATCAGAAACTACTCGATGATTTTGATTTAGGGTAAGTTAATGAGTAATTTGGTATTTGATATAGAGCTAACAGCTTCAAGTATTCATAAGTTGGTAGACAATCAGATTATTAACAAGCCTATGCGATCAAGGAGGGTTAACAACAAAGGTATTAAGTTGAAAAGTCTAATAAAGACATCCATAATCAGACAAAATCTATCATCAGAACCATATTTCTGATTATTGGGCACTATCGTATAAAATGGTCTTCACCACTGCACTCATCAGCGGAAAATCGAGCTTGATAAATGGAAAGTTAAGCCGCTTTAAAGCATCGCCTTGCGACTCTAACGCCTTTCATCCGCAGCAAGCCGTGATGTCGCTGATATTGACGCAGAGACTTTTCACCGCCGATAGGTCCGGTGAATTCCTTTTCAAGCGAAACAATCAAAGATCCCCACACCGCTTCATCGATTCCTAGCCTGGACAAAATCGGCGGATGAACCTCCGCTATGGCTCCACGCTTATCTTCACGTATGACGCGACCACTGAAATCCACCAGTGACAGGTAGTCTTCAAGTCGGAACGGCAGCCCCTTTGGTATCTCCTGCCTAGGGTCACCAACAAAGGGAAATAATGCCTCAGGTTGGCGCGGGCCACTGCCGTCAGTATCCTGGAGAATATCCACCCTAGCCTTGATACTGGTATATTCAGACTCTTCAGGGGTGGGGGCTATCTGGGCGCGGACTGGGTTTAAGTCGACATAAGCCATACAGGCAACTAAGGCAGCGTCGTCAAGTAGCGCTTGCGACTTAAAACGCCCTTCCCAGAATCGTCCGGTACACCCTTCTTCTCTATTGGCTTGACGGGCTATGGTCTCATTAAGATTACGCATAAACCAACTGATGTCATATAGACGCTGGCGATACACCTCAACAATATCCATAACCGCTTTCAATGATGCATCATCGAGCTGCTCTCCACTAAGGTAGCGAGTCGTCAGCAACGTTCCTTTGTGCAATTGATGCCAACGCTCCAAGACCTCATTCGCACTCCAGCCCATAGCCATCACCTGATTAACATGCAGCACCACGTGGGTATGATTACTCATCACCGCATACGAGCAAACGTCAATGGCGAACACACGCGCCATTTTAAGCAGACGCTCTTCAACCCAACCTCGCCGATGTTCATAACTCTTACCAGTAACCTGATCAACGCCACACATGTAGGCCCTGCGCGCACAGCGCGAAACACAGTGATAGTAGGCCGTATCATCCAGACTAACTTGTTTAGAGCGAGCTTTGGGCATCGTGACTCTCCGGAGAATTGAGCACTACTTCAGTGTAGGAGAGGGTCGATAACTCCACCAGTAATATGGGTGTCTACATATTTTCACTATGAAAAACCAGAGCAAGGCTTTGGTGCTCAAGGGCTTAGGAAATATTCAAACGAGTTGCTAGGCATATAACAAACGGTTATTCACCTTGCAAATGACTATGCCACGGCTTTGCCCCTTTCTGCGTTAGAGCAAAAGATCTAAGCACATTGATGCCTAAATTTTTCCCTTACACTATTTAATCCGTGAAGGATGGCTCAGCGCTGGGCGGTGCGTACAGGTATTCTTGACCTGATAGGTTTCGCGAGGCAATGATTTGTGATGTTGAAAGCGTACCAAGTTAACTGCATCAAACACCTAGCACATGTCTTACCACTAAATGGTCAGGACTCTCGAATCTCACCAAATATGATTAGCATTCAATTGTCAGTTGAATCGATAGATACAGGAAGGAGCCTGAAATGTCGATAAAATTACCACCTGAGCATAGGAAACTGTTGGAAACAGATTTCTATATCCCACGAGAACTTGAATCATTTCTAACTTACAAGGAAATCGAAGATATTGAAATTTATGGGAGTTGGTTATCGGCTCTGGAATTCGGTCGCATAAAGCCAGTCACCTTGGATCAAAAGGATTTTCTAAAGGTGCTTAATGGTGATGGCGCGCCCAAGACGAAATTACAGGAAACATGGATTAAGTGGCGGAAGATTCGTCGAAAGCGAATTTCCTGTAGGCTATGTATTGGGAAAGGTTTTTACACTAACCCTAAAACAAATGAAGTAGAAACGTGCAGCGACTGCCATGGAACGGGCCAGAAAGGTTTGACCAGCACGAAAATCAGTGCCGAAGGCAGTTATTAACTAACAATTGCTTTCATCACATCAGGCTATCTCTATACGATCTGGTCCCCATCAAACGCAGACTTGCCCCAAACTTTGTCAGCAACGCAAAAGCAATCAGATTATCGGCTATCGGTTTGAGCTACTTTTTGTAATGCCGCCAGTCGCGATTTCGGCGGCAGACAAGATTTAGGGCATTGCTTT
>NZ_JBPVIS010000031.1:0-1594 GCF_051660965.1 Vibrio glycogenivorans
TATCACGTGTCCCGCCCTACTCGATTTCACTGATTATGATATGTCGGTTACGGGGCTATCACCCTGTATCGCGCCACTTTCCAGAGGCTTCACCTGTATCATTAAAAGCTTAAGGGCTAGTCCAATTTCGCTCGCCGCTACTTTCGGAATCTCGGTTGATTTCTTTTCCTCGGGGTACTTAGATGTTTCAGTTCCCCCGGTTCGCCTCACTAACCTATGTATTCAGTTAGTGATACTCTCTTATGAGAGTGGGTTTCCCCATTCAGAAATCCCAGACTCACAGGTTGTTACTACCTAATCTGGGCTTATCGCAAGTTACTACGTCTTTCATCGCCTCTGACTGCCAAGGCATCCACCGTGTACGCTTAGTCACTTAACCATACAACCCCAAAGAGTTTCGAAAGAAACCTCGAGATTGTCGTCTCTTTGCTTTCACTTTTGAAAAGTGAAGACAAAAGGTCAAACAACCAAAGTTGTCTGCAATTTTTATACATGATGCAGACTCGATTTTGCCGGACTCAAATATTAAGTAGCTTTCGCTACTTCCAAGAACACTTGAATGTGTGTTGGTACCTAATCTCTTATGTTTCAAAGAAAATTAGGATTTGAGAACTTTTATTGAATATTGTTAATCAAACAATATTCGTCAGCTTTCCAAATTTTTAAAGAGCAGATTTTCTATTGAAAACCATTTTTAAGAACACTTAAGCAAATGCGCTTAAAGATGGTGGAGCTAAGCAGGATCGAACTGCTGACCTCCTGCGTGCAAGGCAGGCGCTCTCCCAGCTGAGCTATAGCCCCATCAATGGATAAATCCATAAACAGTCATTGAGACTGGGAATCTTTTCGTATGCAAGGAAACAAGTAAGGCCGTGTACATCAGTACACAACGCGCTTGTTGACGCAGCAGACGGAAAGATTTGGTGGGTCTGAGTGGACTTGAACCACCGACCTCTCGCTTATCAGGCGAACGCTCTAACCACCTGAGCTACAGACCCCCAATTTTGATTTTACCTAAACAGTAAAATCACTCTTTCATTTACAAACCATATCAATCTGTGTGAACACTCATCGCAATAATCATCGTATAAGGAGGTGATCCAGCCCCAGGTTCCCCTAGGGCTACCTTGTTACGACTTCACCCCAGTCATGAACCACAAAGTGGTGAGCGTCCTCCCGAAGGTTAAACTACCCACTTCTTTTGCAGCCCACTCCCATGGTGTGACGGGCGGTGTGTACAAGGCCCGGGAACGTATTCACCGTAGCATTCTGATCTACGATTACTAGCGATTCCGACTTCATGGAGTCGAGTTGCAGACTCCAATCCGGACTACGACGCACTTTTTGGGATTCGCTCACTCTCGCGAGTTGGCTGCCCTCTGTATGCGCCATTGTAGCACGTGTGTAGCCCTACTCGTAAGGGCCATGATGACTTGACGTCGTCCCCACCTTCCTCCGGTTTATCACCGGCAGTCTCCCTGGAGTTCCCACCCGAAGTGCTGGCAAACAAGGATAAGGGTTGCGCTCGTTGCGGGACTTAACCCAACATTTCACAACACGAGCTGACGACAGCCATGCAGCACCTGTCTCAGAG
>NZ_JBPVIS010000032.1:0-1305 GCF_051660965.1 Vibrio glycogenivorans
GACCCTGTAAATAATTCTGTGTAACTGACGGGGTTATTGATATTCAGAGAGTCGTTCTTCGAACATAATCATAAAACGGTTCAGGGCTTGTCGCCAGTTTCTAATGGGCATTGTCCACCTCTTGGAGGCGTCCTGGATCGCTAAGAAGATCACTTTCCTGGCAGACTCATCCGTTGGGAACAGTTTGCGCTTTTTCGTCGCCTTCCTGATCACACTGTTAAGTGATTCGATGGCATTCGTCGTGTAGATAGCCCGTCTGATATCCTCAGGATAGCCGAACAGGGTATTGAGATTATCCCAGTGATTAGTCCAAGAGCGACTGATCTGCGGGTATTTCTCATCCCACTTATCCGAGAACTGCTCTAGTGCCAACAGTCCTTCATCCTCGGTTTTTGACTGGTAGATTTTCTTAAGATCCGTGGTCACGGCCTTGTAGTCCTTCCAAGGGACATACTTGACCGAGTTTCGTACCATATGCACGATACAGAGCTGGATTTGAGTATTTGGGAAGGCAGCATTAATCGCATCAGGAAAGCCTTTTAAGCCATCGACACAAGCGATGAGAATATCTTTAACGCCTCGGTTCTGTAACTCTGTCAGCACGTTTAGCCAGAACTTCGCGCCCTCAGTTTCAGACAACCACATTCCAAGTAACTCTTTCTGCCCGTCCATGTTCACGCCAAGTGCGAGATAGACCGACTTGTTAATGACCTGCTTATCTTGACGAACTTTGACCACGATACAGTCGAGGTAAACGATGGGGTAAACCTCATCGAGTGGGCGTGATTGCCATTCAATAACTTGCTCGAGAACGGAGTCCGTCACCTTAGATATCAGTGTCGGTGAGACGTCAGCATCATACATCTCTTTGAAGGTAGCGACGATTTCTCGAGTGGTCATTCCCTTGGCATACAAGCTTAAGATCTTGTCATCCATGGACTGAAAGCGAGTCTGATGCTTGCGCACAATCTTTGGCTCAAAGCTAGACTCACGGTCACGAGGCACATCGATAGGTACTTCACCATCGTCAGTGATGATAGATTTTTCAGAGTACCCATTTCGGGTGTTAGAACTGGATTTTGGAGAGTGTTTTTCATAACCAAGGTGGTCGTCTAGTTCAGCGTTTAGTGCTGTTTCGACGGTCACCTTGGTTAACATTTTGCGGAAGTCATCGAGATCAGATTCGGTCTTGATTGACTTAGCAGCTTCACGAGCAAAAGCTTCAAGTGCTTTTTTATCCATGTTGTCCATCCTTAGCCAGTACGGCTTAAGTGTAGACAGTTACACAGAATTCAGGACAGTCTC
>NZ_JBPVIS010000033.1:0-1234 GCF_051660965.1 Vibrio glycogenivorans
TGGTAAGACCCCAGAACTCTATACACTCTCAAGCTCCTGAAAATACTGTCTTTCATAGTCATTTGGTGACAGTCCACCATTAGTACCATGATTTCGTCTGGGATTGTAGAAACACTCGATATAATCAAATATCTCTGACCGCGCTTCAGCGCGGGTTTTGTAGATTCTTTTCTTTACGCGATCTTTCTTAAGCAGTGAGAAAAAGCTTTCAGCCACAGCATTGTCATGGCAGTTTCCTTTTCGGCTCATGCTGATTTCCATATTGTGCGCTTTCAGGAAGCTCTTCCAATCACCCGACGTATATTGAACCCCTTGATCAGAGTGGATCAGTACCTTGCCTTTGGGCCTTCGGCGCCAAATAGCCATCAACAATGCGTCGATGACTAGGTCAGATTTGGGACTGCTTTTCATTGTCCAACCAACCACTTTCCTAGAAAATAAGTCGATGACAACCGTCAAGTATAGCCATCCTTCGTGCGTCCGGATGTAAGTGAAATCAGTTACCCAAGCTCGGTCTGGCTTGTCAACGTTAAATCCCCTGTCTAGAACGTTTGGAGCGGCTATATGAGGCTTACCTCGACCAAAGCATGGGTGGCGCTTATAGCCTCGCACCGCTTTTATATTGGCTTGCTTCATCAAGCGATAAACCCTGTTCTTCCCACAAGACTCACCATCACCTCGAAGATCGATAGTGATATTGCGATAACCATAAACACATCCACTCTCAAGCCAAAACTGCTTAATTTTACCGAGTAAACGTTGATCCTCTTTCGCACGACAACTTACCGGCTTGCGCTGCCACGCATAGAATCCACTGCGTTGGATTTCAAGGATTTGGCACATCACTTTCAAAGGGTATCGCTGAAGTCGCTCGCTTATGAACGTGTACTTTTCTTTGACTCCCCGGCAAAGTACACGGCGGCTTCCTTTAATATGTCCCTTTCCATGGTCACCCGCTTTAACTCGGCTTTTAGCTTCCTGATTTCAGCGTTTTGATCATCTTCTTGCTGACGCTGCTCTGCTGGTTTTTCATATCTTTTAACCCAGTCGCAAAGCGATTTGTAGCTCACTCCCAGCCGCTCAGCGGTTGAGTTAAGTGTATGACCGTGCTTAGTGACTTGTTCAACGGCTTGGATTTTGAATTCTTCTGTGTAGCGTTTTCCGCTCATAACAACACCTCAGAGTTTGTTGAATTATATAACTATTAAGTGTCTAGGGAAGTGGGGTCTTACCA
>NZ_JBPVIS010000034.1:0-955 GCF_051660965.1 Vibrio glycogenivorans
ATCGCAAGTTACTACGTCTTTCATCGCCTCTGACTGCCAAGGCATCCACCGTGTACGCTTAGTCACTTAACCATACAACCCCAAAGAGTTTCGCATTGGCGAACCACGGAGTTGTCGTTTAAACAACCAAAGTTGTCTGCAATTATTTAAACATGATGCAGACTCGATTTTGCCGGACTCAAATTTCCAAGAACACTTGAATGTGTGTTGGTACCTAAATCTTTTCTCTAACAAAAGAGTAAGACTTAGGATTTGAGAACTTTTATTTGAATAACAACGCTTATCTAAAAGATAAGGGGATTGTTGTTATTCGTCAGCTTTCCAAATTTTTAAAGAGCAAATCACTTCGTATGAAGTAACCATTTTTAAAAGCACTTGCGACTTTCTATTTGAAAGAAGTGCGCTTAAAAATGGTGGGCGATACCGGGCTCGAACCAGTGACCCCCTGCTTGTAAGGCAGGTGCTCTCCCAACTGAGCTAATCGCCCACATACGTTTTACGTCCTGTGGTAGACGTCAAGAATGGTGGAGCTAAGCAGGATCGAACTGCTGACCTCCTGCGTGCAAGGCAGGCGCTCTCCCAGCTGAGCTATAGCCCCATCTTGAGAGTTATTTCTTCAAGAGAAGAAATGGTGGGTCGTGCAGGATTCGAACCTGCGACCAATTGATTAAAAGTCAACTGCTCTACCAACTGAGCTAACGACCCAATGGTATCCCGTAGGGGAGTCGAACCCCTGTTACCGCCGTGAAAGGGCGGTGTCCTAGGCCTCTAGACGAACGGGACACTAAGTGCTTGAACATCTTGGGGGATGTTCATATCTCTTTACTTTATAAACCATCAATCTGTGTGAACACTCATCGCAATAATCATCGTATAAGGAGGTGATCCAGCCCCAGGTTCCCCTAGGGCTACCTTGTTACGACTTCACCCCAGTCATGAACCACAAAGTGGTGAG
>NZ_JBPVIS010000035.1:0-892 GCF_051660965.1 Vibrio glycogenivorans
ATTGCCGCAGCTTCGGTGTATAGCTTAGCCCCGTTACATCTTCCGCGCAGGCCGACTCGACTAGTGAGCTATTACGCTTTCTTTAAATGATGGCTGCTTCTAAGCCAACATCCTAGCTGTCTAAGCCTTCCCACATCGTTTCCCACTTAGCTATACTTTGGGACCTTAGCTGGCGGTCTGGGTTGTTTCCCTCTCCACGACGGACGTTAGCACCCGCCGTGTGTCTCCCGGATAGTACTTACTGGTATTCGGAGTTTGCAAAGGGTTGGTAAGTCGGGATGACCCCCTAGCCTTAACAGTGCTCTACCCCCAGTAGTATTCGTCCGAGGCGCTACCTAAATAGCTTTCGGGGAGAACCAGCTATCTCCAGGTTTGATTGGCCTTTCACCCCTAGCCACAAGTCATCCGCTAATTTTTCAACATTAGTCGGTTCGGTCCTCCAGTTGATGTTACTCAACCTTCAACCTGCCCATGGCTAGATCACCTGGTTTCGGGTCTATATCCAGCAACTCGACGCCCAGTTAAGACTCGATTTCTCTACGGCTCCCCTAGATGGTTAACCTCGCTACTGAATATAAGTCGCTGACCCATTATACAAAAGGTACGCAGTCACACCACGAAGGTGCTCCTACTGCTTGTACGTACACGGTTTCAGGTTCTATTTCACTCCCCTCACAGGGGTTCTTTTCGCCTTTCCCTCACGGTACTGGTTCACTATCGGTCAGTCAGTAGTATTTAGCCTTGGAGGATGGTCCCCCCATATTCAGACAGGATATCACGTGTCCCGCCCTACTCGATTTCACTGATTATGATATGTCGGTTACGGGGCTATCACCCTGTATCGCGCCACTTTCCAGAGGCTTCACCTGTATCATTAAAAGCTTAAGGGCTA
>NZ_JBPVIS010000036.1:0-891 GCF_051660965.1 Vibrio glycogenivorans
TGACTGACCCAGTCAGTGGCATAAGCTCTTATGTTTATGATGCAACAGTAACCTTAGACGATGATACGGTTGTCGACATCTTCCAAGTATCCATCGATGAAGACGGTAATTACAGCATTCAACTGTTTGAGCCGATTGATCATGAGGATGGCTCGTCAGAAGACGACCAACTGTCGTTTAACTTGCCAGTGTTTGCCGTGGATGGCGATGGCGATCCATCTGAGTTGACACCGCAGACCAACATTGCGATTACCGTTGTCGATGATGAGGCGACGGTAGCGAGTACGGTTGCTGACCTTGAGGTGACAGAGCCGGTCACATCGGGTGATAACGCGACGGATGTGCATGACTTCTTGTCGACGGAAGGTGCTGATGGCGCTTCCGTTGTGAGCTTTGTCTATCAAGGTGATGCGACCAGTGACCCATTCGTTCTCGACCAAGCAGACCCAGACTACCAAGACTTTGTTGTCGAAGATGGCACGGTTTATATCAAGACTACCGGTGAGATGTACTTCGAGCCGAGCCGAGATTTAGACCATAGCAGTGAAGAAATACTTAGTACTTCTGTAACAGCCACCATTGTCGACGGTGATGGTGATACTTACATGCCTGTGGCCAATATTGATATTCAAGATGGTCAGGACCCTGTTATCACTGCGGTCAGTCCTGCCTCATTTGATGAGGCGAATCTAGCTAATGGCAATAGCCCAGACAGTGATGAGTTGGTGGTGACAGGCAGTATCGATGCGACCACGGGCAGTGACGATATTGTTCGCTTTGAAGTGGATACTGCAGCCTTCAATTCAGAAACACCGATTGAGGCACTGGGTAAACCGGTTGTCTTAGGCTCAGCGAATGTCGTGACGGATCCGGTTTCCGGTATGGTGTCGT
>NZ_JBPVIS010000037.1:0-779 GCF_051660965.1 Vibrio glycogenivorans
GTGGAGCCATCCTTGAAATACCACCCTTGTATGTTTGATGTTCTAACTTAGACCCCTTATCGGGGTTGAGGACAGTGCCTGGTGGGTAGTTTGACTGGGGCGGTCTCCTCCCAAAGAGTAACGGAGGAGCACGAAGGTGGGCTAATCACGGTTGGACATCGTGAGGTTAGTGCAATGGCATAAGCCCGCTTGACTGCGAGAATGACAATTCGAGCAGGTGCGAAAGCAGGTCATAGTGATCCGGTGGTTCTGTATGGAAGGGCCATCGCTCAACGGATAAAAGGTACTCCGGGGATAACAGGCTGATACCGCCCAAGAGTTCATATCGACGGCGGTGTTTGGCACCTCGATGTCGGCTCATCACATCCTGGGGCTGAAGTCGGTCCCAAGGGTATGGCTGTTCGCCATTTAAAGTGGTACGCGAGCTGGGTTTAGAACGTCGTGAGACAGTTCGGTCCCTATCTGCCGTGGGCGTTGGAAGATTGAAGGGGGCTGCTCCTAGTACGAGAGGACCGGAGTGGACGAACCTCTGGTGTTCGGGTTGTGTCGCCAGACGCATTGCCCGGTAGCTAAGTTCGGAATCGATAACCGCTGAAAGCATCTAAGCGGGAAGCGAGCCCTGAGATGAGTCTTCCCTGATACTTTAAGTATCCTTAAGGGTTGTTCGAGACTAGAACGTTGATAGGCAGGGTGTGTAAGCGTTGTGAGGCGTTGAGCTAACCTGTACTAATTGCCCGTGAGGCTTAACCATACAACACCCAAAGGGTTTTGATGGACTC
>NZ_JBPVIS010000038.1:0-651 GCF_051660965.1 Vibrio glycogenivorans
TTATATTTTAGCCCACTCGCCTCACACATCGATATTCACTGATTGAGACCGTTCTATTCTCAGCTCACGAGTATTGAGTGCTTCTCTCTTCCAGATTTTTTGGATAGTCGTGATGCTCACGGTGATGTCCTCTTGTTTGAGTAATTTCATCAGCTGTATCGACGTATGATGTGGATTCAATAAGGTCAGCTCGATGATCCTATTTTCACTCGCTTCTGGAATACGGTTTTTACTGCGTTTGAGCGGTTTATTAACTCGCTTGAGACCCAATGGGCCTTCCTCTTCCATAATTTGCTGATAGGTATACAACGTCTGACGTGAGCACCCTAAGATACGAGCAGCTTTGCTGACACTACCGACCTCGGCAACCAGCTCAAGTGCCTCGATTTTGCGCTGGACCTCTTTGCCATACTCATGACACTTACGCGGCTCAACAAGCTCGGTGATATTGAGGCGACGATGCCCGAAGTAAGCTGAGAACGAGCCGTCGAACTGGCAGCGGATTTCGACCTTTTGGTTCTCGATGGAGTAACGCACTGGCGAGTCGATGACGTACATTTTGCTATCGAAGCTGAAGGTGTGGTCGCGGCGTATCGTACGATACTCTTTCTGCACACAGATACTATTGAGGTCCAAGTCAGGCGGCACGGG
>NZ_JBPVIS010000039.1:0-637 GCF_051660965.1 Vibrio glycogenivorans
AGGTTGTTACTACCTAATCTGGGCTTATCGCAAGTTACTACGTCTTTCATCGCCTCTGACTGCCAAGGCATCCACCGTGTACGCTTAGTCACTTAACCATACAACCCCAAAGAGTTTCGCATTGGCGAACCACGGAGTTGTCGTTAAACAACCAAAGTTGTCTGCAATTATTTAAACATGATGCAGACTCGATTTTGCCGGACTCAAATTTCCAAGAACACTTGAATGTGTGTTGGTACCTACATCTTTCGATATAGGATTTGAGAACTTTTATTTGAATAACAACGCTTATCTAAAAGATAAGGGGATTGTTGTTATTCGTCAGCTTTCCAAATTTTTAAAGAGCAGATTTTCTATCGAAAACCATTTTTAAGAGCACTCAAAACTTTCTATTTGAAAGAAATGCGCTTAAAGATGGTGGAGCTAAGCAGGATCGAACTGCTGACCTCCTGCGTGCAAGGCAGGCGCTCTCCCAGCTGAGCTATAGCCCCATCAATGGATAAATCCATAAACAGTCGTTGAGACTGGGAATCTTTTCGTATGCAAGGAAACAAGTAAGGCCGTGTACATCAGTACACAACGCGCTTGTTGACGCAGCAGACGGAAAGATTTGGTGGGTCTGAGTGGACTTGAACCA
>NZ_JBPVIS010000040.1:0-620 GCF_051660965.1 Vibrio glycogenivorans
CGCCTCTGACTGCCAAGGCATCCACCGTGTACGCTTAGTCACTTAACCATACAACCCCAAAGAGTTTCGCATTGGCGAACCACGGAGTTGTCGTTAAACAACCAAAGTTGTCTGCAATTTTTATACATGATGCAGACTCGATTTTGCCGGACTCAAATATTAAGTAGCTTTCGCTACTTCCAAGAACACTTGAATGTGTGTTGGTACCTATTCAAAAGAATAGGATTTGAGAACTTTTATTTGAATAACAACGCTTATCTAAAAGATAAGGGGATTGTTGTTATTCGTCAGCTTTCCAAATTTTTAAAGAGCATAATTTGCTTTCTACTTAAAGAAACAAACCATTTTTAAGAACACTAAACAAAGGAAATGTACTTAAAGATGGTGGAGCTATGCGGGATCGAACCGCAGACCTCCTCGCTGCCAGCGAGGCGCTCTCCCAGCTGAGCTATAGCCCCATCTGGTTGTAGCAAATTCCTTTTCTTGCTCTAACTAAAACCGTATCAATCTGTGTGAACACTCATCGCAATAATCATCGTATAAGGAGGTGATCCAGCCCCAGGTTCCCCTAGGGCTACCTTGTTACGACTTCACCCCAGTCATGAACCACAAAGTGGTGA
>NZ_JBPVIS010000042.1:0-593 GCF_051660965.1 Vibrio glycogenivorans
CAGCTAGGATGTTGGCTTAGAAGCAGCCATCATTTAAAGAAAGCGTAATAGCTCACTAGTCGAGTCGGCCTGCGCGGAAGATGTAACGGGGCTAAGCTATACACCGAAGCTGCGGCAATGACTTTTAGTTATTGGGTAGGGGAGCGTTCTGTAAGCCGTTGAAGGTGAACTGTAAGGTTTGCTGGAGGTATCAGAAGTGCGAATGCTGACATGAGTAACGATAAAGGGGGTGAAAAACCTCCTCGCCGGAAGACCAAGGGTTCCTGTCCAACGTTAATCGGGGCAGGGTAAGTCGACCCCTAAGGCGAGGCCGAAAGGCGTAGTCGATGGGAAACGGGTTAATATTCCCGTACTTCTTACAATTGCGATGGGGGGACGGAGAAGGCTAGGTGGGCCTGGCGACGGTTGTCCAGGTTCAAGTGCGTAGGCTTAAGAGTTAGGTAAATCCGGCTCTTTTTAAGGCTGAGACACGACGTCGAGCATCTACGGATGTGAAGTCATTGATGCCATGCTTCCAGGAAAAGCCTCTAAGCTTCAGATTGTAAGGAATCGTACCCCAAACCGACACAGGTGGTCGGGTAGAGAATACCAAG
>NZ_JBPVIS010000043.1:0-589 GCF_051660965.1 Vibrio glycogenivorans
GGGGCATTTTTGTGTTTCCCCTTTGGCTAATGAGCTTTTTGGTTAGCCTCCGGTATTCCTCATCAAAAAGAAGGTGAAATTGGCAGTTGACCCGTCTATAGGTATAGGGTTGAAGATACAACTCGTTCAATTAATGGAGTTCTTATGCTAACCGTCACTCAACTCGCAAAGCAGTTCGGCATCTCACGTACGACGGTATTGTACTACGAGAAAGAGCAGCTACTTATCCCAGCCTACCGTTCTGACAATGGATATCGTTGGTATGGGGATAAAGAAGTCGAGTGTTTAGCAGCAATAACGTCTTATCGTTCGTATGGCTTGTCGATTTCAAGCATAAAAGCCCTGTTAGAACGAAAGGGAGAGTCTCAAGCCCAGATACTTAAAGACCACTTTAGTGAGCTTGAGAGAGAAATCCAGAACTTAAGAGTGCAGCAAAAGGCTGTAGTGCTATTGCTGCAAGAGCCTAACCTTTTAGAGGAGAATATTGTGAAAAAGGAACGCTGGGTACAAATAATGGTTGAAGCCGGGTTTACTGAGGCAGATATGGTGAAATGGCATCAAAAATTTGAGGAACTAGAACCAGAGGAGC
>NZ_JBPVIS010000044.1:0-536 GCF_051660965.1 Vibrio glycogenivorans
GTATCTTCAACCCTATACCTATAGACGGGTCAACTGCCAATTTCACCTTCTTTTTGATGAGGAATACCGGAGGCTAACCAAAAAGCTCATTAGCCAAAGGGGAAACACAAAAATGCCCCATTGTGTGTTTTGGATGAAACAAGAGTGAGTGGGGGCAACCAGAACTAGCCTCAATAATGCTCATATGACAGTCATGGTGTATATGCACTCTGGTTGCATTTTTATTATGCATCTTTTATCTCTTCTGATGATTACCTTCGAGTCATTCGGCCTTTCCGGTTTCACTTACCATCTCGTTAATCTAGCTGAAGTCTTTGCTGATTAGGTATAAAAAACTTATAAAACTCATAGACATGGAATAATAGGTCAGCTATTTTGTCCATCGCTAGTTCTTTTTTCGATAGTTTCCTTCTTGGTTGAAACATCTGTTCGCAGAGCTGGCTTTTTGCTGCCTTCTATTCTTATCTCTAGCTCAGAATTGTTAGATTATTAATGAAACCCAAGGATAGAGAGTAACTAAATAATTTGATCAAAAG
>NZ_JBPVIS010000045.1:0-519 GCF_051660965.1 Vibrio glycogenivorans
CTACCTAATCTGGGCTTATCGCAAGTTACTACGTCTTTCATCGCCTCTGACTGCCAAGGCATCCACCGTGTACGCTTAGTCACTTAACCATACAACCCCAAAGAGTTTCAGATGAAACCTCGAGATTGTTTAATCAAACAACCAAAGTTGTCTGCAATTATTTAAACATGATGCAGACTCGATTTTGCCGGACTCAAATATTAAGTAGCTTTCGCTACTTCCAAGAACACTTGAATGTGTGTTGGTACCTATATGTTCCCTTAATAAAAAGGTTCGATATAGGATTTGAGAACTTTTATTGAATAACATTTAAATCAAAATGTTATTCGTCAGCTTTCCAAATTTTTAAAGAGCAAATCACTTCGTATGAAGTAATCATTTTTAAGAACACTTAAGCAAATGCGCTTAAAGATGGTATCCCGTAGGGGAGTCGAACCCCTGTTACCGCCGTGAAAGGGCGGTGTCCTAGGCCTCTAGACGAACGGGACACTAGGTGAGCTCAATATAACCATATCAATC
>NZ_JBPVIS010000046.1:0-506 GCF_051660965.1 Vibrio glycogenivorans
TACGAATTCCCAGGTGACGACCTACCAGTAATCCAAGGTTCAGCTCTTGGTGCACTAAACGGTGAGAAGCAGTGGGAAGACAAGATCGTTGAGCTAGCAGAAGCTCTAGATTCTTACATCCCAGAGCCAGAGCGTGCAGTAGATCAGCCGTTCCTACTACCAATCGAAGACGTATTCTCGATCCAAGGTCGTGGTACTGTTGTAACTGGTCGTATCGAGCGCGGTATCCTAACTGTAGGTGACGAAGTAGAAATCGTAGGTATCAAAGAGACTACAACTACTACTTGTACTGGTGTTGAGATGTTCCGTAAGCTTCTTGACGAAGGTCGTGCTGGTGAGAACGTTGGTGCACTTCTACGTGGTACTAAGCGTGACGAAGTTGAGCGTGGTCAAGTTCTTGCAGCTCCTGGCTCAATCAACCCACACACTAAGTTCGAGTCTGAAGTATACGTACTTTCTAAAGACGAAGGCGGCCGTCACACTCCTTTCTTCAAAGGCTACCGTCC
>NZ_JBPVIS010000047.1:0-506 GCF_051660965.1 Vibrio glycogenivorans
GCCGAACTCAGAAGTGAAACGAATTAGCGCCGATGGTAGTGTGGGGCTTCCCCATGTGAGAGTAGGACATCGCCAGGCTTTAATTTTGACCGTTTTCTGTATAGAAAACAGTCACCATAGAATTTTAAGAAATATCTTAGAGTTTTATGTTGACTTACAGAGTCAGTAGCGTATTATGCGCGTCCGCTTCGGGGTTAAGCCCTTAGAAGCAAAGCTCTTTAACAATATAAACCTATCAATCTGTGTGGGCACTCGTTGATGATAATCCAATTAGAAGCTTAGGCTTCAAATTAGGTTTCAATGAACTGAGTGACCAATTTGAATGAGCAATCATTCGAGCACAGTCAATTCACATATCGTTAGATATGAATTCAGTATTCATTGAGCCACAAAATCTTAAATTGAAGAGTTTGATCATGGCTCAGATTGAACGCTGGCGGCAGGCCTAACACATGCAAGTCGAGCGGCAGCGACAGTAACAATCCTTCGGGTGCGTTTCTGGGCGG